>CAZDOO010000028.1:0-58527 GCA_964507045.1 uncultured Verrucomicrobiota bacterium
ATACATCAGTCCGTTTAAGGGAGGACCGAGCAAGATGTGGGTAATGACAAGCGCTTCAGCGGGGTGTTGCGTGGCCCGGTGAGTCGGGAAAACCGTTTCAACGGTTTCATCGGTTGCCGTGCGCCCTAGAACTCGGTCTCTCACTCCGCGGTCGAGACGGTGGGCGGGTATATCTCGGGGCAGGAGGAACATCACCGCCGGCGCAGCTTTTCTGAGGAGCTCCAGCGGTTGGTGGAATGCCACGGCCTGGAGTGGCGCCAGGATGAAACCGTTGAAACGGTTTCATCGGTATCGGCGGTCCAGGCACCCCGCTAAAGCGGGGTGTTAATGAGACCTGGCTGGCGCAGTATATGGCGTCTCATAGACTTCCAAGCCGAAAAGGCCCATAAACTGCAGGGTCGCAAGAAATCGGTCCTGCGCCCTCTGGAACCAGCCCGGAAGTTGGCTCTTGATTCCCCGGGCGGGCTCCGCTGACACTGCGCGCTCGGCTTATGGCATGGAAACGCAAAGTCACGGGCGGGGTGCTGGCAGTTCTCGGCTTCATGCTGTCGCCGCTCTCCTGGTGGAACGACCTGTTCGTCAACGTGCCGCTGGCGCTGGCCTTTGCCTGGCTGGTCAGTTGGTTCCACCCGCCGGCTTTTGCCTCGTCTTTGGTGCTCGGCTACTGGCTGACTAACGTCCTGGGCTTCGTCCTCCTGCACAAAGGCGCCGAGAAACTCGTGTCGGACGAGCCCCGCCGCTATGCGTGGCGCGACCTGCTGCGGGACGTGGGCATCTCCCTGCTCTACACCGTTCTCATCGTGGCGCTGGTAAAGCTGGGTGTTCTCCAGCCGCTCCAGCACTATCTCACAGCTTCCTGACGGGCAGCCCTCCCCGGACCGGGGCAGGCTCGCGCCGGCTCTACCCCAGGAAGGCGGCGTGCACCGCTTTCATCGCCGGCTCGCCTTTGGCCAGGTCCACCACCACCGAGATCTTGATCTCGCTGGTGGAGATCATGTCAATGTTGACGCCCTCGCGCGCGAGCACGTCGAACATCTTCCCGGCCACGCCGGTGTGGCTCTTCATGCCCACGCCGACGATGGACAGCTTGCCGATCTTGTCTTTGGCGATGACTTGCCCGAAACCGATGTCCGGCCTGAGAGCGTCAAGGACCTTCTGCGCCTTGAGCAGGTCGGGCTTGTCCACGGTGAACGACAGGTCGGTGGCGGGCACGCCGCTGCCGTGGCTGATGTTCTGCACGATCATGTCCACGTTGACATTCGCGTCGCCGATAGCTTTGAAGATCCGCGCCGCCACGCCGGGTTTGTCCGGCACGGCCACCAGCGTGACCTTGGCCTGGTTCTTGTCGAGCGAGACGCCGCGCACAACGACGTCTTCCATATTCCTGGTTTCCTCTTTCACAATCGTTCCTGGGTTTTCGTTAAGGCTGGAGCGGACTTCGAAGATCACGCCAAACTTCTTGGCGAATTCCACCGAGCGGGACTGCATGACCTTGGCGCCGAGGCTGGCCAGCTCGAGCATCTCGTCATAGGAGATCTCCTCCAGCTTCCGGGCGCCGGGCACGATGCGCGGGTCGGCGGTATAGACGCCGTCCACGTCCGTGTAAATCTGGCACAGGTCGGCCTTGAGCGCGGCGGCCAGCGCGATGGCGGTCAAGTCCGAGCCGCCGCGGCCCAGCGTGGTGACCTGGCCCTCGCGGGTCTGGCCCTGGAAGCCGGCCACGATCACCACGTTGCCCTGGTTCAACAGGTCGTGAATCTTCTTCGGGGTGATGTTCTGGATGCGGGCCTTGGTGTGCACGCCGTCGGTGACGATCCCCGCCTGCGCCCCGGTGAGCGAGACGGCGGGAATCCCCAGCGAGTGAAGCGCGATGGCGCTCAGCGCGATGGTTGTCTGCTCGCCGGTGGCCAGCAGCATGTCCAGCTCGCGCTCGTTGGGCAAAGGCATGATGTCCTTGGCCAGCTTGATCAAATTGTCCGTCACCCCGCTCATGGCTGAAACGACCACCACGACCTGGTCGCCTTGGGCGCGGTACTTGGCCACGCGGGCCGCGACGTTCTTGATGCGGTCGGTGTTGCCGACCGAGGTGCCGCCGTACTTCTGAACAATCAGCATAAATCCTCCACCCGGATCATCACCGGCGCGCTCTTCACCACCGCCAGCTTGCCAATCTGTTTCAAGGCGCGGCTCACGGCCCCATTCGGCGCGTCGTGCAGCATCAGGATCAGCGGCACCCCCGCGCCTTCGCGGCTCTCGGGCTGGATCATGGATGAAATGCCGATCCGAGCCGCGCCGAAGATGGCCGAGATTTGGGCCAGCACGCCGGGCTTGTCCACGACGTGGAGCCGGACGAAATAGCGCGAGACCACCTCGTCAATGGGCGCTACCGCGCCGTTGCGCTCGTGCGGGACAAACGGCGGCACGCGGTGCTTCGTGCCGAACTTCAAATCCAGCGCCGCGTCGGCCAGGTCGCTCAGGACCGCGCTGGCGGTGGCATCCTTCCCCGCGCCGCGGCCATAGAACAGGGTATCGCCCACCACATCGCCGCGCACAAAGACGGCGTTGAACACATGGTTCACGCTCGCCAGCACGTGAGCGTTGGGCACCAGCGTCGGGTAAACCGATACCTGGATGCGGGCGGGCGACGCGCGCCGTCCCTCGATCCGCTTGATGATTCCGAGCAGTTTGATCGTGTAGCCGAGCTGGTTGGCGAACTGGATATCCGTGCGCGTAATCCCCCGGATGCCCTCCACATAGATATCCCGGGGCTTCACCCAGAAGCCGTGCGCCAGCGAGGCCAGGATGCCAATCTTGTGCTGGGCGTCGTAGCCGTCCACGTCGAGCGACGGCTCGGCCTCGGCGTAACCCTGCGCCTGCGCGTCCTTGAGCACCGCGGCGAAGTCCGCCCCTTCGAGCTTCATCCGGGTGAGGATGTAGTTGCAGGTGCCGTTGACGATGCCGTAGAGGTGGGTGATGCGGTTGCCGACGAACCCCTCGCGCAAGGCCTTGATGATGGGAATGCCGCCGCAAACGCTCGCCTCGTAGTAAAGGTTGGTGCCGGATTGCCGCGCGGCGGCGAACAGCTCCTCGCCGTGCGCGGAGAGCAGGGCCTTGTTGGCGGTGATCACCGGCTTGCCGAGCTTGAGCGCCGCCAGGATCATCGTGCGCGCAATGGTGGTGCCCCCAACCAGCTCCGCCACAACCTCCACCCGCGGATCGTTGACGACGCTTTGCCAGTCCGTGGTCATGGCGGACCTGGGAATCGGGTACGGCCGCGGCTCGTTGAAGGCTTTGACGGCAACTTTGCGGACGCCGATCTTCACGCCGATGCGCGAAGCCATCAGGCCGCCGTTGCGCTGAAGCGCGTGAAACACGCCGCTGCCCACGGTGCCGCCGCCAATCATGCCCAAGTTTACCTGTTGCATAGTATTACCAGCCGGAAAGTTTGCCGGAAGGCGGGGTGGCGGACAATGAATTTTTGGCGGCCTGGCGTCGCGACGGACCGCAGGCGCTACCCGGGCGGCGACTCCTGGAGGCGAGAAGTGCGAGCGGAATATCAGCGGGTCCCTGGCCATACGCCCGCCATACGCCCGCCATACCCTGGCGGGTAGCCGAGCGGGTAGACAGGGTGGTTTCGCGGGCGGCTGCGGGAACCTTGGCCGGAGGGTCACTCCTGCGGATAGACGATAACGCGGTCGTGGACGAGAATGATGAGGTCGTTCTTGCCATCGCCGGTTACGTCGGCCACGACGGCCTCGCGCGGCTCAGGCAGATCGCTGCGGCGTCCGCGAAAGGTGCGCTCCTCGAAGACCTGCCAGCGGTCGGCGGGAACCAGTTTGTGCCGGGCGTCGAACAGCACCAGGTCAAGGTAGTTCCGGGCGGTTTCCAGAAAGACCAGGTCTTTGCGGCCATCGTTGTCCAGGTCGCCGCTCACCACGTCCGTCAGACGCCCGTCCTTGATGGGGGTCTCGTAGCCGTCGAGTTCGGTCAGGTCCCAGACCCGCCCGTCCAGCGGCAGGCAGGCGACGGCATTCAGCCCCAGGAAGGCTATGGCGTTGGTCTTGCCGTTGCCCAGGGCGATGGGCTGCAGGCTGGTGAACTCAGAAAGGGGCAACGGCACGTTGCGCGCCACCTGCCAGACTCCGGCGCGGTCGCGTTCGCATAGCGTGAGGACCTTGCGCTCAACGTCCAGGAGAAAGAGGGAGGCTGCGGCATTGGTGCCGTTCGGGACGGCGGCGGCGCCGGCGAGCCGCGAGTTGCTGCCCGCGCCGTTGATCTGTTCTTTGACGGTGAAGGTCCAGGCGCCCTGGTTAGTCGAGTTCGCTAGCGGCGCCTCGCGCTGGAGGACCACCGCCCGGAGGAAGTTCTTCTGGGTTAGCAGCAGCTCCGGCTTCCCGTTGCCGTCAATGTCGGCGGCGCCCAGCCACGGCTGAGCCAGCTCCTGCACGCCGCCCGGGGGGGCCACATCCAATTCCTCGAAATCCTTGCCGGCCACCTGGCGCAGCAGCTTGACTTTCTCATAGGGCATCAGAATCACCAGGTCGGTCAACCCGTCCTGGTCGGCGTCGTGGAAAGCCAGCGTGGTCGGGTTGGCTTTGAAGTCCTTGCTCAGCTTCCGGGTGGTGGTCTTGCCGTCGGCAGCGCGCAGGACCAGCAGGCGCCGGGCGTCCGGGTCGCCCTTGCTTTCCAGCTCGACAATGAGCGCGAGGCTGGGGCTGGCCCCCCTCTGAAGCTTGCCGGCCGCCAGCGCGAGCGGCTTGCCCTCCAGCGGGAGCAAGGTTGGGAACGGTAGGCGCTGTTGCTTGTCCAGCCGGACCACGCCCACCTGGCGCTCATCGGCGCTCAGCATGAAAACCTCCGGCTGGCCATCGCCGTCCCAATCCGCCACAGCCAGGTCGCTGACGCCCGCCAGGGTGGGAAAGGTCGCGGGGGCGGACAGCGAACCCTCCGGCTGCTGAAAACAAAGCGAGAGCTGGCCGCTTTCCGGCTCGGCGACGAGCAGGTCGGGCAAGCCATCGCCGTTGATATCGGACCACAACAGGCCGCGCCGGGCCTTGTCCGTGCGGGTGAGCGGCCAGACCTGGAACTGGCCCTGGCGAAAGGCGCCGGTGAGCTCTTCCGCCGGCTTGCGGGTGAACTCGGAAATCTGCGCCCGGCCGGAGTTCTGGGCGATGGTGATGACCTGGGTCTGGTTGCTGACCTCCAGGTTGTCAGCCCAGTAGGAGCGAATCGGAGCCATCGGGAAGTAGACTTCCGGGCCCAGCGAACCATCGCGCTTCTGCTGCCGGAAGCGGAACGGGTTGCGGTCTTCCCAGTTCACCAGCAGCAAATCGCTGCGCCCGTCCCCATCCACGTCCACCACCTGGATGGATTTGACCGAGCCGGAAAGGGGAATCTTCTGCGGCTCGCCGAGCGCGTGATCCGCCTGCTGGGGCAGGAAATAGACGCAGTTCTCGGCCAGCAGCAAGAGGTCGGCCCGGCCGTCGCCGTTCAGATCGCCCGTGGCGAGGGCGTTCTGCGAGAGCTGCCCGTCGTCAATCGCCCAACGCTTGGGGGGGCTCCAGTCGTTGGTGCCCTGGTTGTAGAGCACGATCAATTCGCGCGGGTCGCCATAGTAGGCGAGGTCCGGTCGGCCGTCGCCGTTCAGGTCGGCCACGCTCAGGCCGGCAATGCGCTTCTCGGAGGCGATTGAGTCAACACGGAAACGGGCATCCGGCGGCAGTTCGTTGGGCTCGCGCTTGACCGCGGGCGGGCGCTTCTCGGCCAGGTTGGTCTTGCCGGTCTGGTTGTAGAGCAGGTTGATCTTCGAGCGGGCGTTGTTCACCACGAGAATGTCGTTGAGCCCGTCGCCGTCCAAATCCGCCGCGTGCAACTGGCTGATCTGGTTCTCGATGGGGAATATCTCCCGGCCGGCAAAGCCGAAGCGGTTGGTTTCGGCGGCGGCCAAGCCGGCCGCGGCGACACTCAGCCCGGCGGCCCACGTCACCACCCGGCCCATCCCGCGTCCGACTCGAGTGATAGTTTTCAAGCGTATCGCAACGTGCCAATGGAGCGGGACGTTGGAAAGAACATTGTGTGGTGCGGGCGGCGTCGCCCTATTCCCCGATGAAATGGGCTGTGACCGCGCGGGCATGCGGGGAGCGGCGGTGTTCCCAGAGGTAGAGGCCCTGCCAGGTGCCCAGGCCAAGCTGCCCCTGGTGAACCGGGAGGGAAAGATTCACCGCCGTCAGGGCAGTGCGCACGTGCGCCGGCATGTCGTCATCACCCTCGGCCGTATGCAGAAACAAGGGGTCGCCGTCCGGCACGAGCCGGGCGAAGAAACGCTCCAAATCCCGCCGCACCTCGGGGTCGGCGTTTTCCTGAATCAGCAGCGAGGCCGAGGTGTGGCGCAGGTGCAGCGTGACCACGCCGCTCTTGCAGCCGGCTTGCGAGAGCCAATCCGCCACCCGGCCCGTGAACTCGTAAAGGCCGCGGCCCCGCGTGGGAATCGTGAACTCATGCCGGGCCTGGCGAAGCATGGTGTCGGCAGTCAGGCGGCGAGCATGGATCGGTTGACCTGGCGGCTATTTCCCGCCGGCGGCGGACTGCTTGGCCTCGATCATCTTCTCCAGGTCCGGGTTACGGGGATGCCCGGCGGCCAGCGCCTTCTGGTAGTGCCAGCGGGCCAATTCGAGCAGCGGCGGCTGCTGGGTGATGTAGATCACCGCCAGGTTGTTGTGCGCGCTGCCGTAGCTGGGATCGAGCTGGATGGCCTTGCGCAGGGCGGTCTCAGCCGGTCCGCGGAGGCCCTTCTCGCTGAGCGTGAGGCCGAGGAAATTCTGGATCTGGGCATCGCGGGGATCAAGTTTCGCGGCCAGGCTCAGCGCGTCCACCGCCTCATCGTATCGCTTCTGGGCCAGCCGCAGGCGACCCAGCACGAACTGGCTGAAAGCGTCATCCGGGGCGAGGGTGATGGCCTGCGTGATGTTGGTCTCGGCCGCGTCGAGATGCGCGAGATCCAGCTCGATGGCGGCGAGGTTGGCCAGGGTGGGAACGTTGTTCTTGTCCTGCTGCAGCACCTGCAGATACTTTTCCTCCGCCTGGTCGTACTGCCGGTTGGCGTAATGGCGCTGGGCCTCGGCGACCAGGGCCACGCTGCCGGGAGGCAGCTCCCGGACCGAAGCCTTGCTGGCTTTCCTGGCCGGCTGGGCCAGCGGGGGTTCCGGCAGCTTGAACAAAGCCAGTTCCTCGGCCGTGTAAGGCACCTGGCGCGCCTCGTACACCTGGAGCCGGGCGCGCAGGATGGTCAATTGGTTCTCAAGGTTCGCCAGCCGAGCCGCCGCCGCCCTGCCTTTGCGGCTGTATATCTCCTTGTTGGCAATTGCCAGCGACTTCTTCAAAACGTCTCGCTCCTGTTCGAGCTCCTTGATGCGCGCGAGATCCGCGGCTCTGGTGTTGGCAGCGGGAGTGGCGGACAATTGCTTCACGCGATCCTCCAGCGCGACCTTCTCCTGCTGGAGCACGTCCTTCTCAGATTGCAGGGCGGCAACCTGCGCCTGGACCTGGGATAACTGGAGGTTGGCTTCCTCCGTCCTGGAAATCGGCGGCGGGGCGCTTTGGAAAGCGGCGACCTGCTGTTTGAGGATCTGATTCTCAGCGCGCAAGGCAGTGGCGGCTTCCACATCGGTGTTCAGGGCCTTTACGCGGGCTTGCAAAGCTTCCTTTTCGCCGGCGAGTTCCGAGGCCAGCCGGGACTGCTCGGCGAGCTTGCGATTGGCCTCTGCGAGAGCCTGCCTGGCCGCGCCAAGGTCCGCAGCACTGGCAGAGCCGGCGGCGAGGTTGTCCAGCTTGGTCTGAAGCGCCGTCTTCTCGAGCGCCAGCGTGTTGGCGGTTTGGGTCTGCTCGGCGAGCTTGCGATTGGCCGCTGCGAGAGCCTGCTTGGCCGCCTCCAGGTCCGCGGCACTGGCAGAACCGGCGGCGAGGTTATCCAGCTTGGTCTGAAGCGTCGTCTTTTCGACCGCCAGCGCGTCGGCGGTTTGGGTCTGCTCGGCGAGCTTGCGATTGGCCTCCTCGAGGGCCTGGCGGGCTTCATCGAGCGCCTTCGTGTCCGGGGCGGCGGCGGGTTTCGCCTTCTCCTGTGCCAGGCTGACCTTGAGCAGATCGTTCTCTTTCAACAGGTCCTGGACCCTTGCTTCCGCCTTGGCCAGCTCGCGCGGGTCCACCGTGGCGGGTTGGACGGAGAGCGCCTCTTTGAGCTTCGACTCGAGCACCGTCTTGTCGACCTGCAACTGCTGCACCTGATCTTTGAGCGCGGTGAGTTGATTCTCCCAATCTTTCGGCGCCGCCGGCTGGGCCGGGCTGGCGCTGACAGGCTCGCCGGGCTTCGCGGCGGCTTTTGGCGCGGGCGCGGCGGGAGCCGGCACGCGGGCGGACAGCGCGGCGATCTTGTCCGCCATGTAGTTCAGGCGGAAGTTGACGACGTTGTTGTTCCAATCCGGGTAACCCTTCTGGAAACGCTGCAGCGCGGTCTGGGCCTGGAGGTACTTGGACAGCGCCTCGCTCGGCTGATCATTGCTGTTTAGCTTATCCGCCTCCTGGATGAGGTTATAGATGCGAACATACTGGTCATCCGGCCCCTCCGCTCGCGTGCCCAACACGGCCAAGAACAGCGCGACGATGACTAAGAACCTTTTCATGCCCTTCAGGGTAACTCAATTGGCGCCCGTTTGGCAACGGTTTCGTAGCCCGGTTTCACCGTCAGCTGACCGGTTTCCCGGGCCCCGCCGATTACTGCCGGCGCTTGAACACGAGGATATGCGTGGCCAGCGGCGCATTGCTCGCCGGCTTGTCCATGTCTGTTCCCCGCTGCAGTCCCTCCTCGATCTCGATGGTCTGGACCAGGTCCATGTCCGTCGCCCAGTAACCCCGCCACCACTCGAAAATCCGCTGCGGGGAATTGGCCCGCTGCAGCCACGAGTAAGGATCATCAACGTAAACGATATAAGCGGGCCGGGCGCGCTCGATTTCGGCAATCATCTGCTCCTGCAGCTTCAGCGCCCACGGGGTCTCCTCCATCAACGGATAGGTGTAGATATGCCCCGTGGCCGCGCGGCGCCGCGCATGAAAGTAGATCTCCGGCTCGGAGCCCAGCACGGCGACGCGCGCGTCGGGCGGGGTGTGGGCCTTGAGGTAGTCCGCCACCCGGCCGGTCTCCGCGAACAGCGTGCTGCCGAAAACGCTTCGCATGGACTGGTCCACCGGCAGGGTAAGCCAGACGGCGCCGTGCCCGATCAGTGCCGCGCATACGGCGATGACAAACAAGCCGAGTATGGCCAGCGCGAGAAACAGTTCGATCGTCTGATCGTGCTTGATCAAATACAAGCCGCGGCTGACAGCCACGCCGGTCAGCAACGCCAACGCCGGCAATACCAGGATGAAGTAGTGCTCGCGAAAATAGAGCCCCACGCTGGCCGAGGCGAAGGAACTGAACAGCCAGAGCATGAGAAAAAGCCGGGGATGGGGGATTGACGATTGGCGCCCCGCAGGCTCGCTGCCGCCGAGCTGAGGCGCCGGCCTTCGGCCCTCCGCCTTCAGTCTTCTGCCTTCCCCCCGTTCCCTTTCGCCATCCAGGCGGCTCTCCCACCACATGACCAGCGCGCCCACCCAGGGGAGTATCCAGAAGACAAAATTTGGACCGGTCACCGCCCGTAGGCTGGCGCGCAGCACGTCGGCCCCGCGCACGATCGGAATGGCCGAAGCGTATTGACTGGCATAGGAAATCGTCCAAAACCCAAATTGTTGGAGCGCCCCCGCCCACCACAGCCCCACACAGGTCAGCCCGTAGGGCAGCACCCATCCTAGCGCAAACAGGCTCAGGTCCTTGAGCATCCGGACCCGGCTGGCCCGGGAAAACGGGCTTCGGAAATCATACTGTGTGCGCTCGCGCAGGCTCCGGACACCCGGCTGCTGGCTTCTGACCCCGGAGGCCGCCAGCCACTCCCCCACCCGCACTCGGAGCAGATAGATCGCCCCGAACAGGCCGAAGAACAGGCCGTGTTGCTTCATCAGGAATGCCAGGCCAAAGAGCAGCCCAGCCAAAAAGGGCCGAGGGGCGAAGATCGAGCGTGGAGAGGGTAAAAAGGCAAAACCGGTTCCTGAGTTCCGACTCCTGGATTCGGCGTTCCTCCTTTGGTCCTGATCCTCGCAGGCGCGCACCAGCACGAGCGCTCCCCCCAGCGCGGCCAGGACCACAAAATGCGTCGCGTGCGCCGCCAATCCCAGCAAGGAGGGGCTTAGCGACAGCAGCGCAAAGGTCACCGCTGCGGTCACACCCGAGGATTCTCCCAGCAGCCTCCGGCCCAACAGGAACACCAGGACGATGGAGGCGATATTGACGAGCGCCAGGCCGAGGTGGATGCCGGAAGCGCTTTGGCCGAACACGGCCATGATCACCGCGTAGGCGGCATAAGTGCCGGGCAGCTTCATCGCATAGACCTCCCGGTAAGGCGGAACGCCCTGCAGCATGAGTTGCCCCACGTAGGCGTATTCGCCCTCGTCTCGCTCCAGCGGCATCTCGCGCAGCCGCACCCGGACGGCCAGCACGAATAGAATCGTCAGCCCCACCAACAGCCACGCCCGGTGGCGCCGGACCTTCTGGAGCCACGGATTTAAGGCGCTATGGAATGCCGCAGACATTGAGCTGCAGAATTTCACCAGAACTGGCTTGCGGTGACAATTCCATTCGACCCGATCGTCGCGCTTCCATTCTGGTCCAACCTTGCGGTCGGGGCTCTTTCGGTTAGGCTAACCGCGAGATTGAAGCGTCTGAGTTATTGCTATGCGTACACTAATCAAACACTTGCTCGCAGCCACTGAACCAAGCGAAGCTGTCACTGTCAAAGGCTGGGTCCGCACCCGCCGCGACGCAAAGGGATTCTCCTTCCTCGAACTGAACGACGGCTCGTGCCTGGCCAACGTCCAGGTCGTCGTGGATGCCGGCACGCCGGGCGCCGACCATCTGCCTCATCTGACCACGGGCGCCTCGACCATGGTGGCGGGGAAGCTGGTGGCCTCGCCGGCGGCGGGGCAAAAGTGGGAATTGCGGGCCACGCGCGTCGAGTTGATCGGGGGGGCGGACGCCACGTATCCGCTGCAAAAGAAAGGCCACACGCCGGAATTCCTGCGCACTATCGCGCACTTGCGCCCGCGCTCGAATCTGTTCGGGGCCCTGTTCCGCGTGCGCAGTCGGCTGGCCTTCGCCGTCCACCAGTTCTTCCAGGAGCGCGACTTTGTGTATGTGCATACGCCGATCATCACGGCGAGCGACTGCGAGGGCGCGGGCGAAATGTTCCGCGTCACGGTCCTCAAAGGCAACCTTGACGCGAACCCACAGGCGGATTTCTTCGGCAAGCCGGCTTACCTGACGGTCAGTGGCCAGCTCGAGGGAGAGGCCTTTGCGTGCGCGCTGTCCAATATCTACACCTTTGGCCCCACCTTCCGCGCGGAGAACTCGAACACCGCCCGCCACGCGTCCGAGTTCTGGATGATTGAGCCGGAGATGGCGTTTTGTGACTTGCTGGGAGACATGGCCCTGGGCGAGGAGTTCATCAAGGCGATGGCGCGCTACGCCCTGGAGCACTGCGCCGAGGATTTGGGCCTGTTCGCCAAGTTCGTGGACAAGGGTCTGCACGAGCGGCTCAAGTTTGTTGTGGAGCGGCCCTTTGTGCGGGTACCCTACGCGGACGCCATCGCGATTCTGAAGCAGTCGGACCGGACATTTGAATTCCCGGTCGAGTATGGGCTGAACCTGCAGTCCGAGCACGAGCGATTCCTCACCGAGGTGCATTTCAAGTCGCCGGCCACCGTGTTCAACTATCCCCGCGAGATCAAGCCGTTCTACATGCGCCTGAATGACGACGGCAAGACCGTGACGGCCATGGACGTGCTCGTGCCGGGAATCGGTGAAGTCATCGGCGGCGCGCAACGCGAAGAGCGCCTCGAGCAACTGCGCGAGAATATGCAGTTCCACAAGCTCAAACCCGAAGATTATTGGTGGTACACCGACCTGCGGCGCTACGGCACGGTCCCGCACGCCGGGTTCGGCCTGGGATTCGAGCGCCTGCTGATGTTTCTGACGGGCGTGCCGAATATCCGCGATGTCATCCCGTTCGCGCGCACGCCCGGCAACGCGGAGTTCTGACCGGCCGGAACCGGTTTGCCTTGTGTCGCCGGGAGCGAGGGGGCAGAATCAGCGGCACCTTGAGGCCACGAGCGACAAGAACACAGGCCAGGCACAGACTCACCGATGGGAAGCCGTAAACCCAAGCCGCGCGAGACCTCGGATATTCGGGTAATGATCCGCAATGCGCAGGGAAACTACCTGGCGCAGGATGAACACGGCCTGTTCTTTACCAATAACCGGTCCGCGGCGATGGTGTTGTATTACCAGTCGGACTGCGTGGCGGATCAGTTGGAGGAACTGCACAAGACGCAGGGAATTGCGCTTGCGGCGGAACCGGTGCCGCCGGAAGAGATTTATGAGCGGTGTGACCAGTGCCACGACCTGTTCCCGCCGTGGATGACATACTTCGACGGGACGCGATTTCTATGCGCCGATTGCCGGAGCCGCAAATCGCGGTTAACGCACCATTAGGCGGATATGCGGACCGAACGGAAGCCCGAGCCGACGGCGCTGTGCTATGCGCTGCTTGCGTTGATCACCATGGCCGTGTATCTGCCGGTGACCCAGGCGGACTTCCTTACCTTCGACGACTTCGCCTACCTCACCAATAATCCGAGAGTGCAAGCGGGGCTGACCAGGGAAAGTGTGCGGTGGGCCTTCACGCGCGCCCACGTGGCGAACTGGCATCCTCTGACCTGGCTGTCCCACATGTTGGACTGCCAGCTTTTCGGGCTCAAACCCGCCGGCCATCACCTGACCAGCTTGCTCTTCCACACAACCAACACGCTGCTGCTCTTCGGATTGCTCAAGGGCCTGACGGGAGCATTCTGGCGCAGCGCCCTGGTGGCTGCCCTCTTTGCTCTCCACCCGCTGCACGTGGAATCGGTGGCGTGGGCGGCGGAACGCAAAGATGTGCTCAGCACGTGCTTCTTCCTGCTGACGCTCTGGGCCTATGTTCGGAATGCGGAATGCGGAGTGCGGAGTGCGGAATCCGGGAATACGCAACCCGCACCACGCACCACGCACCACGCAACCCGCTTCTACTTTCTCGCGCTGGTCTTCTTCGCCCTGGGCCTGATGAGCAAACCGATGCTTGTCACTCTGCCCTTTGTCCTGCTCCTGCTCGATTACTGGCCCTTGGGACGAATGCAGAAGGACGCAGGCAGACTGCAGACTGAATCATCAGGAGCCTCGGTCCACGCTCGCCGCTCCGCTCGCTTCATTCTGCTCGAAAAGCTCCCTTTCTTTGCACTCTCAGCCGCTTCCTGCGTAGTCACGCTGATGGCGCAGCGCCAGGGCGGCGCGGTGGTGCCGCTCGAAGGAGAATCGGCGCTGCCGCTGGCGTCCCGCATCATCAACGTGCCGATCTCCTACGTTTGGTATCTAACGAAGGTGTTCTGGCCCTCGGACCTGGCAGTGCTTTATCCTGTCGTAAAGGTTTGGCCGTCGTGGCACGTGCTGCTGGCGACGGCCGTGCTGCTGACCATGACGGGGATGGCGCTGTGGCAAGGGCGCCGCCGAGCCTATATGCTGGTGGGATGGGGGTGGTACGTGGGGACCCTGGTGCCCGTGATCGGGCTGGTTAAAGTGGGGGCCCACGCATTTGCGGACCGCTACATGTATATCCCCTCCATCGGGCTGTTTGTGCTGTTGGTTTGGGGCGCGGCCGACCTGACCGCGCGGTGGGCGCCGCGGGGCGCAGCGCTGGCGGTGGGCGCAGGGGTCGTGCTGACAGCCTGTGCACTGGTCACCGGGGTACAATTGCTTTACTGGCTGGATAGCAGGTCGCTGTTCCAGCATGCGCTGGCGGTGACGCGCGATAATTATATTGCCGACTGCAATCTGGGATTCTGGTTCGCCGAGCGCGGCGAATTAGAGCTGGCCAAAAGGCACTATCGTTCGGCCATCAAAGTCGCACCCGCTTTTCCGGCAGTCTGGAATAATCTGGGATGGGTGTTGGTTCGCCAGCAACGCTACGACGAGGCAACCGCCGCGTTCGACACAGCGTTGCGCCTTAATCCGAAGTCTCCTGAGACGAAGAGTAACCTCGGCGCGGTGCTCCTCTTGCAAGGGAAAACCAGCGAGGCGATCGAGCATCTGCGGGCAGCCATCCAACTCGATCCCGAGCAAGCTTTTGCGCGTTATCACCTGGGCCGCGCCTTGCTGCGGCAGGATCGGTTGGCGGCGGCGGCGGATGAATTCCGCCTCGCGATCGAGTTAAAACCGTGTTACGCAGAGGCGCATTACAGCCTGGCAGTGACCCTGGCGACGCAGGGCAAGTTGGACGAAGCCGTGGCTCAGTTCAACGAAGTGCTTCGGCTCCAGCCCAACTGCCAAGCCGCCTGGGTACAGGCGGGCCTCGCCCACCTCAAACGGGGAATGCCGGCGGAAGCCCTGGAGGCCTTCTCAGCCGCGGTACGAATCAAGCCCTACGATGCCGAAGCACAGTGCCACCTGGCGGGCTTGTTACACAGTCAGCACAAGGCCCGGGACGCCGTTGAGCATTACCGGGCCGCCTTGAAGCACGCGCCGGACTTCCCCGAGGCGCTCAACAACTTGGCTTGGATACTGGCGGCCAATCCCGCGCCCGAAGTCCGCAATGGCCGCGAGGCGGTGGACTTGGCCGAGCGTGCCTGCAAACTCACCGACTTTAAGCAACCGCTCATGATAGGCACGCTGGCCGCAGCCTACGCTGAGGCTGGACGTTTTGCCGAGGCGGTGGCTACAGCGGAGCAGGCGCAGGCACTGGCCGACGGAGCCAATCTGCCAGCATTGGCTGAGCGCAACCGTGCGCTGCGCGATCTATATCGCGCCGGCCAACCCGCCCGCGATACTCTCTGAGCCACATGAATCCTCCAATTGCACCGGGCGGCACAGGCCGGAAGGCAGCGGAGCGCTGGCGAACGGTTTGGCTCTGCATCGGGCTCGCGCTCCTGATTGTCGGCGTCTATTGGCCGGTCGCGACGCACGGTTTTATCAACTTCGACGATCCGGACTATGTGAGCAGCAACCCGCGCGTCCAGGCCGGGCTCTCCGTGGAGAATATCCGGTGGGCGTTCACGAGTATGTATGCCAGCAACTGGCATCCGCTGACGTGGCTCTCACACATGCTGGATTGCCAGCTTTACGGGCTCAAGCCGGCGGGCCATCATCTGACCAGCTTGTTGCTGCACGCGGCCAACGCGGTGCTGCTGTTCCTCGTGCTGAGACGGGCCGCTTGGGGATTCAATGTCGAACATCTAGCATCCAACATCCAACATCCAACGTCCAACCTTGAACCTCGAACCTCGAACCTTGAACCTCGAACGTCCTTGGCCCTCGACCCTCGACCCTCGCCCCTCGCCCCTTGCTGGCTCTGCGCCCTGGTGGCCGCGCTCTTTGCCTTGCACCCGCTGCATGTGGAGTCAGTCGCGTGGGTCTCGGAACGCAAGGACATGCTGAGCGCGTTCTTCTTCCTGCTGACACTCTGGGCCTACGTGTGCTACGCGGAAGGCAGAAGGCAGAAGGCAGAAGGCAGAATGCAGAATGCGGAGACGGCCTGCGGTCCGCATTCATCATTCATCCTTCACCCTTCTGCATTCTACCTCCTCTCCCTCGTCTGCTTCGCCCTGGGCCTGATGAGCAAACCGATGCTCGTCACGCTGCCCTGCGTCCTGCTGCTGCTTGATTACTGGCCGTTGGGGCGAATGCAGAATGGGGAGGCGGATTACGCGCCACGCGCCACGCCCCACGCAATACGCCATCGCTCCACCACTCCACCCCTCGGCCTGGTTCTGGAGAAGCTCCCTTTCTTCGCTCTGGCCGCCGCCTCCTGCGTGGTGACGTTCCTCGTGCAGCGGGCCAGCGGCGCGGTGGCCCCGCTGGAAAAGGGACCGTTTGAACTGCGCCTGGCCAACGCGCTGGTAGCCTATGCGCGTTATCTCGGCAAAACGGTCTGGCCTTCCGATCTGGCAGTCTTCTATCCCTACTCCCACTTGAGCCTTGATTCCTGGCAGGTAGTGGGCGCAGGGCTGCTGCTGTTGGCCGTGACGGCTGGCGTCCTGCTAGTGCGAAAGCGGCAGCCGTATCTACTGGTCGGCTGGCTGTGGTTTCTGGGCATGCTGGTGCCGGTAATCGGCCTGGTGCAGGTGGGCAAGCAGTCTATGGCCGACCGCTACACTTACCTGCCCCACATCGGTTTGTTCATTCTCCTCGCGTGGGGCGCGGCGGCTCTGGTCAACCGTCCGACGCGGTTACGTCAAATCACCGCAGCTGCCTCCGCGCTGGTCCTGGTCGGATGCGGAATTCTCACCGCGCGGCAACTGTCGTACTGGCGTGACACGATAACACTGTTCGAACACGCCGCCGCCGTGACCGACCGCAACTTTGTGGCCTGCGCGGTCATCGGCAACGAACTGGCCGAGCAGGGCAAGCTGGGGGAGGCCATTGCACAGTGCCGGAAGGCGTTGGCAATCTCGCCAGACTATCCCGAGGCGCGCAACACCTTGGGCAACATTTTCGCCAAGCAGGGCAAGTTGGAAGAAGCCGTCGCCAACTATCGTGCGGCGGCAGAAGCCGATCGCACGTATGCCGACCCTCGCAACGGGTTGGGCAGCGTCCTCGTCAAACAGGGCAAATTCGCCGAGGCTGAGATTCAATGCCGCGAAGCCTTGAAGCTGGCGCCCATGCATCTGCCGGCGATGTACAGCCTGGCGACCGCTCTCCATAGCCAGGGCAAGCTGGACGAGGCCGCCGATTACTATCGCCAAATCCTGGCGTTGGATCCGAGGCTGTTCACGCCGCGTCGTCTCCTGGGGAACATCTTGGTGGCGCAGGGCAAAACGGATGAGGCTATCGGCCAGTTACAGCTGGCCCTGAAGATCCGGCCCGAGGATGCTGACACGCGGACCGTGCTGGGCCTGGTTCTGCTGGACAAGAACCGCGCTGATGAAGCAGTGGATCAATTCCGCCAAGCCACGCGGCTCCAGGCCACCAACTCACTGGCCAATTATCAGCTCGCGCTCATCCATCAGGAACGGAAGGAAACGCGGGCGGCGATCGAGCGCTTTCGCCTGGCGCTCAGGGCGCAGCCCGACTGGCCGGAATCCCTGAACAACCTGGCCTGGCTTCTTGCCGCCAACCCCGACGCCTCGCTCCGCGATGGCGCGGAGGCGGTGGCGTTGGCCGAGCGAGCCTGCAAACTCACCAACTATAAAGAACCGCTCCTGATCGGAACCCTCGCCGCCGCCTATGCGGAAGCCGGGCGCTTTCCGGAGGCGGTGAGTGCGGCCGAAAAGGCCCGCGAACTGGCGCTTGCCGGTGGCTTGCAAGAAATCGCCCGGAAAAATGGGGAGTTGTTAGAGCTTTACCGGGCCGGTCGTGCCTACCATGAAACTAACTAACTGGTTAAACCGCCCCATCACCTGGCTCATCGCCGGCATCCTGCTGCTTGGCGGCGGTTGGGTCTGGTGGCTGTGCCAGCACGACGCCGGCATTCCCTTTCTCCCAAGAAAGGGCCCTGCCGAGTGGATTGTTTATCCCAAACCGCCCGACACCACACCCCATAGTGCCGTGCCATTCTGGGCGGAGTTCCGCCGCTCGTTCACGCTGGCGGCTGCCCCTGCCACTGCCGCCCTTGAGGTGCGCACTTTCAGGGCTGGAGCCGTGCGCCTCAATGGACACGTGCTGGAAGGACTCCCCCTGGACCGGCCGGACTGGAAAACCGGCTCCGCGACCGAGGTGTCCAGATTCCTTAAGGCGGGTGAAAACGAAATCTCTGTGACGGTTACCAATTCGCTGGGGCCGCCCGCCCTCTGGCTTTCATTGCACGGTGGCATGCCGGCGCTCAACAGCGACCCCAATTGGCAGGTCTCGCTCGTCGGGGCAGTGTGGCAGAAGGCAGCCCTCGCAGCCACTCCCCCTGCCATCCGCCCCGGCAACCCCCTGTTTGGACGCGAGCGGATGCTCGATTCGTTGCGGCGGACCTGGCCGCAACTACTGCTGATCCTGCTGCTTTCGGTCGCGCTCGCCGCGAGCCGCCGAATCCTGTGGTCCCGGCGCGTCGAGGCGGTTCCCTTCCTTGTGCTGGGGATGATCATCCTTTCCTGGATTGTGCTCTTCGCAAACAACCTGCCGCAACTGGCATCGCTTTTCGGTTTCGATCGGGATGGCCACCAGCAGTATATTGACTACATCCTCCAAAAGCACGCGCTGCCGCTGGCGGACGAGGGCTGGCAAATGTACCAGCCGCCGCTGTTCTATGTGCTCTCGGCTTGCATTATCGGTCCGTTCGGCTGGCCGGCGTCGGCCGACGCGGCGGTTCTGGCCCTGCGGGCGTTTTCGGCGCTGACCGGAGTCGTGCATCTAGTGCTGGTGTTCGGCTGCCTGCGCCTGGTGTTTCCGTGCCAGCCGCGGCGGCAGATCGTCGGCCTGCTCGTGGCGGGATATCTTCCCATGCAGCTCTGCCTCTCGCACCACATCACCAACGAAGGATTGGCGGCCTTGTTTGTGACCGCCGCGCTGTATTGCTCGCTGCGGCTGCTGCGAGCGGAGACGCGCACCGCGGGTTTCGCAATGGCCGCCGGCGCTTGTTTGGGGCTGGCGCTGCTGGCCAAATTCTCGGCGCTGGTGGCGATCCCGTTTGTTTTGGTGGCCCTGAGCTGGCCGCGGGGCCCGGGCGGCACGCCGGGCAAGGCGCTGTCCTCGGCAACCTTCCTGCTGATCAGCCTGCTGGTGGTCTGCGGCTGGCATTTCGCGCGGGTCTGGCACCGGTTCGGCACGCCGCTGATTGGCAACTGGGATCCCCGGCTCCCGTTTGCCTGGTGGCAAGACCCGGGTTATCACACCGGCGGCTGGTACGCACGCTTTGGCGAAGCCCTGGTCTGCCCCATCTTCAGCAGTATTACGGGATTCGCCGACGGCGTATATGCCACGCTCTGGGGCGACGGTTTGTGCAGCGGTTCGGCTCTCATGAACTTCCGCCCCCAATGGAATTACGAGCTGATGAATGCGGGCTACCTCCTCTCGTTGCTTGGAACGGCATGGCTCGCCGCTGGCATCATCGTGGCTTTGGTGCGCTTTGTCCGCCAGCCCAGTCCGCAATGGTTCCTGCTGCTTGGGCTGATTTTCGGCTTCGCTGCCGCCGTCGGGCTCATGAGCCTGTGCGTGGCCTCTTATGCGCAGGTGAAAGCATTCTATGCCTTGCCCGCTTTGTTTCCACTCTGCGTGGTGGCCGCTGTCGGCTGGGATGTGCTGGCGGGCAAGAACGCCCGCCTCCGGTTCCTGCTCAGCGTCGGGCTCCTGGCTTGGGCCATGACGGTTTACGCGGCCTTTTGGATTCGGTCCGGGGATGCCTTTACCCACGCGGCGCGCGGCGTGGGCTTGGCGGATGACGGGCGACATGTGGAAGCGGCGGCGGCCTTCTCCCGTGCGCTTCAGTTGGATACGAATTCCCTTCCGGCGCAGGTTGGACTGGCGGAGGCATGGCGCAAGCTCGGCCGCAGTGAGGCCGCCCGGCAGCAAACCGCCCTGGCGCTGCAGCAACACCCGGACGAAGCCCAGGCCCACACCCAGGCCGCGATCCTGCTGTCACTCGACCGCCAATACCCCGCAGCCGTCCACCACCTTCGAAAAGCGCTCGCGGCCGCGCCCGACCATCCCGCCGCTTATCAGCAGCTCGCGGCTTGCCTCGCGCTGATGGGCCAACACCACGAAGTTGTCAGCGCTTGCGAACAGGGGCTGCGGGTTGATCCGTTCAATCCGACACTGCATCAAGCGCTGGCGGTTGCGGCAGCCGAAATGGGCGATGTCACCAATGCCGTGCTCCAGCTGCGCCTGGCCCTCGCGCTCAGGCCAAATTGGCCGGAAGCCCGGAGCGCGCTGGCTTTCGCCCTGGTGTCCCTTGGCCAGCCAGACGAGGCGGCCGCCCAATACGAGCAAGCCATCCAAGAGAAACCGGATGACCCCAACCTGCACTACCTCTATGCGACAACATTGGCGCTGCAGGGGAAAGAGCGCGAGGTGGCGGACCAATACCGCCAGGTGTTGGCGCTCCAGCCGGACCGGGTGGAAGCCCTCAACAACCTGGCGTGGATTCTGGCGACGCATCCGGGCGACGGCCTGCGCAACGGCGCCGAAGCCGTGCGTCTGGCGGAACGCGCGTGTGAGCTAAGCCAGCATCGCGAACCTGTGTTGCTGGGGACACTCGCCGCCGCTTACGCCGAGGCGGGAAGATTTGCCGAGGCCATCAAGACGGCGGAGAAGGCGCGCGACCTCGCGGCCGCCGCAGGGCTGAAGGACGTGGCGGAGAAGAATACCCAACTGCTCGCGTTGTATCGCGCGGGCAAGCCCTATCACGAAGCGGGCACGGCAAGCCACTGAGAAGCGCGGTAACCCCAAGCCTGCCGACGGTCAGGAAGGTCCACCTTTCCTCGGCTCCAGGCATACGCCTTGGTCCCCGCCGGGTTTCATGGCCTCGTCCCCCACAGACCCCGAGCGGGACGCCTGCATCGCGGCGGCGGCGAAGCTGCGCACCCGTCCGCGCCTGGGCCAGTCCGGTCTGCCAACCGACCACCAATACCGGGTCCGTGAAGACCTTGCACACCACCCGGCCAATGTCAAGACGCAGAATACCAAATCCGCCTCGCAAGTGTCGCTCCCATAGCCACTTGCCAGATCCACCTCGGGATATCACCAGGGACTCTCCGTGGTCTCACCGGCCCCACACCGTCCATCCCCCCCGCCCAGCCTTCCGGCGAGGGGTCGGCAGCATTGCACTAGGCACCGGGAAGAGGAACTGGACAGCGCCACAACTGCGGTAAATATAGCGACTTGCGGCGTCTGCCCGCAAATACTACCGCGGCGTGGTGGGAGCAAAACCGTGGCGGCCACCACGTCGCTGCGGCGGAGCGCTTCTACTTTCTGCCTTCAGGAAGTGCCCAGCATCCGGCAACAGTGGATCGGGATGCATTACGGCCCGCGGAACGAGAAGTTCAATCCCGAGGCCGTTAATCCAACTGGAGGCGCCGACTGCGAACCTGCATGTCTATTGGGCAGCGACCTGCTTAGATATCGGGCTCAGCTTGCTCTGACGATGTCGACCGATATCTCCACCGCTGGCGTTGTTCCTCTATTCTCAAGCCAGTGCGTGGTGTTCCTATCCTCGGGCCAGCCCACTCCCGGCCCATAGTCCTTAGCCACTCCATTTCGATGATCAGTGATCGTTCCTTGCAGTATATAGACCATGCCCGGCCTTTCTTTATGGTCGTGAATCGGGCCGAAGACGCCGCCAGGTTCGATCGTCACCATACGCATCCGCAGTTGGCGCCCTGCCAGACCCTCGATTTCAGGCCCAAGGTCAAGCGCTGCCAGCAGTTTCACTGTGACACCTTTCGTCTCAGGTGCCGCCTGTGCATTTTTCACCGTGGTCTCCTTTCGGTTGCTCTCGGGCCGCCCAACACTTGCTGTCAGTGGCGCCCGGCCAGCGAGTTTCGACCTGCGAACAAGGCGCCGTCCAGGCGTCCAGTGCAGAGTGTCGGTGTGCGCCTGACCCGGGCGTGAACTGGAGGGGTGACCCGCCTTCGCTGAAGGTTACGGCGAGGCTGGGAAGTTCCCCAGGTGTGAACACGGTGGCCAGTCCCTTCATAACGAGGAGCAAGATGATCGAAACATTAGACCGAGGCAACTGCGGAGTCGCGAGGTTCTGCGTGGCTCGCCCGAGCCTTGGCAAAGACGGATGGTGTGTGAGCAGGGGGGGTAATCCTGTAGGCCGCAGGCTCACACGTGGCGTTCTGGCCGCCATGCATCCACCCGGCGGAGAACTTCAGCCTTGAGCCTTCAGAGGTGCTGAGTGCCCAGCATCCGGCAACACTGGATTGGGATGCATTACGGCCCGCGGAACCAGAAGTTCAATCCCGAGGCCGTTAATCTAACCGGAACCGCCGGTGGCCGACCCGCATGTTGGGCTTGTCTGAACACGAGCCGTTTGGGGGGGCAAGCGTCCGGCGGCTCCCCGCCGCATAGGTAACACCTTGGGAGGGTTTCCCGTTTCGCGGCGGAGCGGCGGGAGTTCTGGCTTTGCAAAGCCCGGTCCCCATGCCTATGCTTGGAAGTCCCGGTGCCCGGCAGCGCCGTGGGTCAAGATGGCTGAATATAAGGTCAAATTCGAGGTCTTTGAAGGCCCGCTCGACTTGCTTCTTTATTTAATAAAGAAGGAAGAGGTGGACATTTACGAGGTGAACCTCACCCGGCTGGCCACCCAGTTCATCGAGTACATCGAGACCATGCGGATGCTGGACCTCGAGATTGCCGGGGAGTTTCTGGTGATGGCGGCAACGCTCATGCACATCAAGAGCCGCGAGCTGCTGCCGGTGGACCAGCAGGCGCAGGTCGAGGTCGAAGAGGAGGGGGAAGACCCGCGCTGGGAGTTGATCCGCCAACTGGTCGAATACAAAAAGTTCAAGGACGCGGCCGCGCAACTCCAGGTGTTCGAGGTCCGGCAAGAGGACGTTTTTCCGCGCCTACCCAGCCGGCTCGAATTCGAGCCGGAGGCGGCCCCGCGCGCCGAGGCCTCCATTTTCGACCTCGTCAACGCGGTCAATGTCGTCCTCAAGCGGCTCAGCAAACGCGAGGACCAGCGGGACATCTTCGAGGACAAATGGACGGTCAGCGAGAAGATCGAGCACTTGCTGCGCGTGCTGGACGGGCGGCGGGGGGTGAGGTTCTCCGAACTGTTCGAGGGCGTGACCAGCCGTTCGGAGGTGGTGGTGACCTTTCTGGCGCTGCTCGAACTGATCCGCCTCAAGCAGCTGGCCGCGCTCCAGAGCGAGCCGTTTGGCGAGATCGAAATCTGCCGGGCCGCCCCCGTCCCGAGCCTGCCCGCGCCGGCCCCGGGTGCGGATACCGCGCCGCAGCCGGCAGCCAGCCCTTCGCCTTAGATTAGCAAGCATGGAACTGAAACTGATATTGGAAGCGATCCTGTTCTCGGCGCAAAAGCCGCTGAGCTTGAAGGAACTGCGCGACGTGTTCGCCGCGGCGGTCGAGCACGCCGAGGGCGACGAAACCGTTCGGGCGCTCAAGAAGGTGAAGGACAGCGAATTGACCGTCGCGCTCGAACAGTTGGCCGCCGACCACGAGCAGGCCCAGCGCAGCTACCGGCTGGCCTGTGTGGCCGAGGCGTGGCAGTTCGTCACCCAGCCGGAATATGCTCCCTGGCTCAAGGCGCTGGTGGGCCGCAAAGTCCGCCCGCCCCGCCTTTCCCAGCCGGCGCTGGAGACCCTGGCGATTATCGCGTACCGCCAGCCGCTGACGCGCGCCGAAATCGAGCAAGTGCGCGGGGTAAATGTGGATGGGGTGATGCAAACGCTGGTCGAGCGCGGCCTGGTCGAGCAGGTCGGGCGCGCCGAAGTGGTGGGCCGCCCGATGAACTATGGCACCACCGCGCTGTTCCTCGAATACTTCGGCCTGCGCAGCCTGGAAGACCTGCCGGCGGCGGACGAACTGCGCCGCATTGTCATCCAGAAACCCGAGGCGCTGGTGACGGCCGATCCCGGCCTGGCTACTGTGCCGCCCGAGCAACTCGCCCTGCCGGAGCCGGAGCAGCAACCCGAAGGCCAGCCTGCCGAGGCCCCGGCCCCGGCCGCGGCAGTCGCACCGCCTCCCGCAAGCCAGCCAGGCTGAATTCCAGCCCCAACCCTCTGTGGCTATGAACATTCCCGAGCATCGCAAGGCCATTGACAAGTTCGACACGCAGATCGTCCGGCTGCTGAACGAGCGGACCAAACATGTCCTGGCGATCGGCGAAATGAAGCGCAAGACGAAGGAGGAAATCTATGCGCCGCACCGCGAGCGGGCGGTGTTACAGCGCGTCTGCCGCAAGAACCAGGGCCCCCTCACCAATGAATCCCTGCGGGCGATCTATCGCGAAGTGATGTCCAGCGCCCTGTCGCTGGAGAAATCCCTGACGGTGGCCTACCTCGGTCCTGAAGCTACCTTCACCCACCAGGCGGCCATCCAGCGCTTCGGCGCCAGCCTGCGCTACACGCCTCACAAGACCATTGCCGATATCTTCACCGAAGTCAGCAAACACCGCGCGGATTACGGCGTGGTCCCGGTCGAGAACTCCACCGAGGGCGCCGTCACCCACACCCTCGACATGTTTGTGGACAGCGACCTGAAGATTGTCGCGCAGATCGTCCTGCCGGTACAGCACTGCCTGCTGGCCGATTGCCCGCGGACGCAAGTCCGGAAGCTCTACGCCCACCCGCAGGCCTTGGGACAATGCCGCGCCTGGGTGCAGGCCCATCTGCCGCGCGTTGAAATCATCGAGGCCTCGTCCAATGCGCGGGCCGCCGAGTTGGCGGGCAAGGAAAAGGGCGCCGCCGCCATTGCCGGCCTTCTCGCCGCCGAGCGCTACAACGTCTCCGTGCTGGACTACGACATCCAGGATAATGTTGCCAACGCCACCCGGTTCCTGGTCCTGGGCCGGCAGTGCAGCCCGCCCACGGGCAAGGACCGCACCAGCCTCATGTTCAGCCTGATGGACCGGGTCGGCGCCCTTTACAGCGCGTTGGTTGCCTTCCGGCGCTACCGCGTCAACATGACCAAGATCGAATCCCGCCCCAGCAAGCGCAAGGCCTGGGAATACATCTTCTTTGTGGACTGCGAGGGGCACATGGAAGACCGCCGGCTGAGCAAGGCCATTGCGATGCTGGGCGAGCACTGCAGCTACGTCAAAATCCTCGGCTCCTTCCCGGACTCGGAGTAATCCCCCATGTTTCCGCATACCACCTGACTATGAAACGAATCCTCCCCCTCGCTTTGCTCGCCCTTGCCCTGGCCGCACCGGCCGGCGCGGCCCAGCAGAAACTCAATGTCCTGTTCATCTCCGTGGACGACATGAACAACGATCTGGGCTGCTACGGCCATCCGCTGGTGAAGTCGCCCAACATTGACCGGCTGGCGGCCCGCGGGGTGCGCTTCGAGCATGCCTACTGCCAGTTCCCGCTGTGCAATCCCAGCCGCGCCTCGCTCATGACCGGCTTGCGGCCGGACACAACGCGGGTCCTGGACCTGAAATATCATTTCCGCCAAGGGCTGCCAGAGGTCGTCACCCTGCCGCAGATGTTCATCAAGAACGGCTATAACGTTGCGCGGATCGGCAAGATGTATCATTACGGCAACCCCGGCGACATCGGCACCGACGGGCTCGATGACCGGGTCTCCTGGATGGAGCGATTCAACCCGGCAGGCCGGGACAAGACCGCGCTGGAGCCGGACATCATGAACTACACGCCCAAGCGCGGGCTGGGCTCGTCCATGTCGTTCCTGGCCGACCCGACCGGCACCGACCTGGAGCACACGGACGGCAAAGTGGCGGCCCAAACCATCGAATGGCTGGAGAAGCACAAGCACCAACCCTTCTTCGTCGGCGCGGGCTTTTACAAGCCGCATTGCCCGTATGTGACGCCCAAGAAGTACTTCGATCTCTACCGTATGGACCAGATCAGCCTGCCGGCCATCACCACCAACACCCCCAAAGATTACCCGGCGCTGGCGCTTTCCGCCTACAATCCCTGGCCGTACATCGGGGTGACGCCCGACCAGGCGCGCGAGTGCAAGCGGGCTTACTACGCGGCCATTTCCTTTGTGGATGGGCAGGTCGGGCGCCTGCTCGATGCGGTGGACCGATTGGGGCTGCGCGACAACACCATCATCGTGTTCTGGAGCGACCACGGCTATCACCTGGGCGAGCACGGCCTGTGGTTCAAACAGAGCTGCTTCGAAGAGGCGGCGCGCGTCCCGCTGATCATCAGCGTGCCGGGGCTCAAGACGGCCGGCCAGGCCAGCCCGCGCCCGGTCGAGCTGCTCGATCTGTATCCCACGCTCGCGGACGTTGCCGGCCTGCCGCCGCCTCCGGGCCTCCAGGGGGCGAGTTTGCGCGCGCTGCTGCTCAACCCCGCCGCCCCGTGGCAGCGGCCCGCTTACACGCAGGTCCAGCGCCCCGAAGGCCCCGGCCACAGCGTGCGGACCGAGCGCTGGCGTTACACCCAGTGGCGCCGCGGCGCGGCAGGCGAGGAACTCTACGACCACGAAAATGACCCGCAAGAGCTGCACAACCTGGCCGCTCTCCCCAAATACGCCTCCACCGTGGCGCAGATGAAAGCCCTGCTCCAGCAAATGCATCCCGTCCCCGTCCCGGGCGGCAAGGCCGAGAAGGGCGCGCGGGCGAAATACTCCAACTGAGTCCTTCAGCCTCCGCTGGCGGCGCCTGGCGGCGAGGCCGGATTCCGGGTTGAATCCAGCCGCCGCTCCGGGCATGCTGGGTACGTGAATCACTTGGCTCAGGCCCGGACAGTGTTCGACATCGAATTGGCGGCGCTCAAGACCGTTCGCGCGCAGCTCAACGATGCCTTCACACACGCCGTCGAGCTGATCGTTGAAACCTTGCGCGGGCACGGCAAGATCATCGTGGTCGGCATCGGCAAGTCGGGGCATGTCGGGCACAAGATCGCCGCCACCCTCACCAGCACCGGTTCCACCAGCCTCGTTCTCAACAGCGTGGACGCGCTGCACGGCGACCTGGGCATTGTCAACGATGGGGACGTGATCCTGGCGCTCAGCTATTCGGGCGAATCGGACGAGCTGCTGAACCTGCTGCCGGCGCTGAAGCGGTTCCTGGTCAAGATCATCGCCATCACCGGCGCGCCCAAGTCTTCGCTGGCGCGGCACAGTGATCTGGTTCTCAATGTGCGCGTGCCCCGGGAGGCGTGCCCGTTCAATCTCGCGCCTACGGCCAGCACCACGGCCACGCTTGTCATGGGGGATGCGCTGGCCATGGCGGTCTTGCAGGCGCGTGGCTTCAAGCGGCAGGACTTTGCCAAGTACCACCCCGGGGGCGCCATTGGCCGCGCGATGCTGTCGCGGGTGGCCAGCATCATGCGCAGCGGCCCGCGCAATGCCGTGGCTGGAGAAAACCTGACCGTCAAAGAGGCATTGTTGATCATGACTCGGGCGAAGTCCGGCAGCTTGAGCCTGGTGAATGGCCGCGGCAAGCTGGTGGGGGTGTTCACCGATGGCGATTTCCGGCGGCATATTGCCGCCGACGACAACTTGCTGGCGCGGCCCCTCAAGAGCGTCATGACGCGCAACCCGATTTGCATCCGGGAGGACGCGCTGGCGGTGGAAGCCGTGAAGGTCTTTCATGAGCGGGACATAGACGATCTCATCGTGGTGAACGCGAAGCGCGAGCCGGTGGGCCTGGTGGATTCGCAGGACCTGCCGAAGTTCAAGCTGATGTAAGCCGGCAGGCGGCGCCCGGCTGAACCCCGCGCCGCAGTTGAACCCAATGAAATGTTCTATATGCGAAACACAACCCTGCCCCTCACGGTGGCGGCCCTGCTGGTAATGGCCGCACTCGCTTCCGCCCAAACCGCGGCCACTTCCGCCCCGCCGCCCGCGCAAACGGCGCAGCAGCTGCAATTCAGCAAGACCGTCAGCGCCACCGTCAACTACCTGCTGTACCTGCCCAGGGGTTACGACGCGAAGGCGGAGCAGCGCTGGCCCCTGATCCTGTTCCTGCACGGTGCGGGCGAGCGCGGCACGAATATCTGGAAAGTGGCCACGCATGGCCCGCTCAAGCATGTGACCGCCAATTCGGATTTCCCCTTCATCGTCGTCTCGCCGCAATGCCCCGAACAGCAGGTTTGGTCCAAGGACGTGCTGCTGGCGTTGCTGGACGACGTCACGGCAAAGCATGCGGTGGACAGGCGCCGGATTTACCTCACTGGCCTGAGCATGGGCGGCTATGGCACGTGGGACCTTGGCCTCGCGTATCCGGAGAAGTTCGCCGCCATCGTGCCGATTTGCGGTGGCGGCCAGATGATCGGCGTGATCCTGGGCAGCCGCGACAAGGGACCGGCGCTCAAGTCCCTGGGCGTGTGGGCGTTCCACGGCGGCAAAGACCCGGTCGTGCCCCTGGAAGAATCACAGCGCATGGTGGATGCCCTGAAGAAAGCTGGCGTGCAGGACGTGAAATTCACCGTCTATCCGGAAGCCCAGCACAATTCGTGGACGGAGGCCTACCAGGACCCGGCGCTCTACGAATGGCTGCTCAAACACCGGCGGTAGCGGGCCTTATTCCAGGCCGCTGGCGACCCTCGCCCGCTGCAAGACCTTCTGGGCGACACTCCGCGCTTTCGTGGCCCCATCCGCCAGGACCTGCTGCACGTAATCCAGATTCGCCGCCAGTTCGGCGCGCTTGGCGCGCGCGGCGGCAAAGTGGTTCCAGTAGTGCTCGAACAGCGCCTTCTTCAGATCGCCGTAACCCAGCCCGCCGGCGCGCAGCCGGTCCTCATAATCCTTTGCCACCGCGGGCGGGGCGACCAGTTTCAGGATTTGGATGGCCAGGTTCTGGTCGGCGTCCGGTTTGGGCTCCTGCGGCGCGCGGCTGTCCATCTTGATGCTCATCACCTTCTTGCGGAGCACTTTCTCGTCGCCGAAGATCTCGATGGTGTTGCCGTAGCTCTTGCTCATCTTCTCGCCGTCGAGCCCGGGCACCTTGGCGGTGTCGGCGCGAATCTGCGGCTCGGGAAGGACAAACGTCTCCCCATACTGCTCGTTGAACTTGATGGCCATGTCGCGCGTGACCTCGACGTGCTGCTTCTGGTCCTGGCCCACGGGCACGACATTCGAGTCGTAGAGCAGGATATCCGCCGCCATCAGCACCGGGTAGGCAAACAACCCGAAGTTGAAGGAAATGCCCTTGGCCACCTTGTCCTTGTAGGAATGGCACCGCTCCAGCAGGCCCATCGGCGTGACCGTGCCCAGAATCCAGGTCAGCTCGGTCACCTCCGGCACGTCGGACTGCCGGAAAAAGACCGTTCGCTTCGGGTCCAGGCCGCAGGCGAGGAAATCGAGCGCCACGCCGAGCGAGTTCTGCCGCCGCTCGGCGGGGTCCACCAGCGAAGTCATCGAGTGGTAGTTAGCGATGAAATAGAACGCCTGCCCCTTCTCCTGAAGCTCAATGGCGGGCTTCATCATCCCGAAGTAATTGCCGAGATGCAACGTGCCCGAAGGCTGTATGCCGGATAAAATGCGCATCCGGGAAGCCTAACCGAGAATTTGGACGGCAGGAAAGCAGGAAAACGGGACTGCGCTATTCGGGTGGACGGGTGGACGTCATCGGTCACCGCAACTGGAAGGTCTGGCCGCTCCGCACGGTTTGCGCTGCCGAAGTGCCAAGTAAGGTCAGGCCGTCTTCGGCGTAGAACTCGAACCGGCCGGTGACGGGCCCGGCGCCGGGAAACGCCAGCAGCTGCCGGTCCGGCCCGAGCGCCTTGGTTCCCGGATAACGGGTGCCGTCGCTGGATACAAAGACCACTCGTTTCTGCAGCCAGCGCGCGTAAATGCTGTTCTGGTTGAGCGCGGGAACCGGTCCGGCACCATACAGGACGCCGAGCAGCTTGCGCCCGGGCGATTCCTGCGGGCCGCGCACCACCCAGCCCAGCGCCACGATGAACGAGTCGGCGCTGTCGAGATTCGTCAGCAGCGGGCGGGCGGGCGGGAATGCCGCGCCGTTGGTGGACACCGTCTGCCACAGGCGCGGGCCGTTGCCGTGCAATCCCATCAGGTAATAGCTGTCCGCTCCGGCCCGGAACTTCTTGACGTCGTTCACGGCTCCGGGCCCGCTCAGGACTTTGGCGTCGAAGGTATAATGCTGGCCATTGGTGCTGGTGGCGCGGAATGTGCCACCTGGGTTCCTGAAATCGCCGAAGTAGAGCCGATAGGCCCCGTCTTCCTTGAGCATGACGTTCATGCCGTTGATGTCGGCGTTGGCATAGGCGTAACCTTCAATCTGGACGATGTCCCGCGCTTGCACGGTGTAAGGCTCGCCGCAAAGCCCGTTCCAATTCGTGCCCGTGGTGTCGCTCCTGAAGAATGCCGGCTTGTTCAGGTCCCGAACCGGATACACGGTCGCAAACAAGGCGAAAGCCCCCTCTTCAAATCCCAGCGCGTTAACGTTACACACGTGCGTGTAAGCGCCCGGCACAATGATGGCGTGCCGGTCAAAGAACCCTTGAAATTCACCGTCGGTCGTGGCGCTGTAAATGCGGTCGTTGCCGCTCGGCACGCCGTCCCAGGCGCCGTAAAACAGCCGATAGCCGCCCGGCGTCTGGACCGCCGAGGGCGCGTAAATGTTGCGGAACTTGCCCTCCTGCGGCGCCAGCAGCGGCGACCGCAAGTCCGGCACAAAATTGAGTGTGCCGGCTTGCCAAATTCGCGGGTTGAACGTGCCTGCCTCCACGCCCCAGACCTCCACGCAACCCGCCGGCGCGGCATTCTTCGTGAGCGCCACCTGCAGAGGTATCGCCGCATGCGCGTGGCACAGGAACACCGGCAGAACCAGCAGATGCCAACTTTGTCGCCAGGCGCGGGCTGTGGTCGGAGGTCGCATCCTCAGAAGCTGGCACAACTTGCCCGGCGTGGCCAAGCCCAGTGTTACAGACGAGGAAAAGGGCGCAGTACAAGGGCCGGTTGCCCGAATCGTCTTGCGCGCCGTCGGAGGTTGCGGAAACCCTCACGTCTCAAACGCCTCTGGGTGTTTGGGGCGTGCACGAAGCGCCCGCTCCCTGGCTCTGCAAGAGGGGAGTCGGATCAGTAATTCGCAGCAGGGGCGTCCCGGCCCGGGGGGTGGCGCAGAATCCGGGTTAACGGCTGTTCCAAGCCGCGAGTTACTTCTCGAGATACTCGTGCACGGCTTGCATGCGATTATGCACGCCCAGCTTCCTGTAAATGCTTTTCAAGTGGTTGTGTACTGTCCAGATGCTGACGGTGAGAAGGTCAGCGATTTCCTTGTCCAGATGGCCGCGGCTGGCATAGCTCAAAACTTCCCGCTCACGGCTGGTCAGAATCGCCAACGGAGGGGATTCGGTTGGTGCCCCCGATTGGCGGAAGAAGTTCTGGAAATAATCCTGGATGTGTTGTTTGGCCAGGGACATCGTCAGCTTTCGTGAACGGATGGCGGCGCGGAGTGGATCAAAGAGCCGTGTCGGCAACTGCCGCCGGAAAATATAGCCTCCCCTCACGCCGGAGATGGAGGTGAAGATCTGACCGGCTTCGTCGTGAATCCGGTAAAAGAAAACCGGCAGGTCGCGCTGCTGCGTCTTGAGGCGCTTGGCCAGTTGTGCGGCTTCGGGCAGCATCCGGTTGATCAGAACTAGCGCCAGGGGCTCCGACTCCAACGCGCCGAGCACAGCCTCTGCGCTGCGGAATACCGCCGTGCCGGTGAACCCGGGTTGCTGGTCCAGCCAGTAACGCAGGCAACTGTGCACCGTTGTGTCCGGTTCTACCACGGCAATCCGTTTGCGGAGTCGGTCGCCGCCGCCGGTGGTCGCGGAATAGGCCGGTGCCGCGCCCGGGAAGGTGAAGAGCGTGGTATAGGTGACAGCCAGCGGATCGTCCGACCAGGCGATGGCCAGCGTGAGTTCGCGCTCGAAGCGTTTGCAGGCGGCCACCCACCCCATCGTGAGGATCGTTTGGTGAATCTCTCTCGCCATGCGTGCCGCGAGTTTCGGGGCGTTTGTCCCCAGGGGGAAGTAGGTATGCGCTCCTTCACGCTCGACGCGTATAGATTGCCCCGTCGTGTTCACCCCGCCCGCGCCGATCAGGATTACCTGCGCCCGCTCGTGTTCGATGCACGCAGAATACTCCGGGCCTGCGGCGAACCGTCCCTGCCGGTAACGCCGGTGGACCAGCCGCTCTCCCCAATATGCAAGGTCGTTATTGACGTGGACCGCCCGGTGTGCGCTATGCAGCAGTGCGGCCGCTTGCCAGCCCTCGCTGCGGATGGTTTCGTAGAGGTGCCGGGCCTGCTGGGCCGCCTCCGCTCGCGTTCGTCCCGCCAAGGAGTATGTTCGCCGACGCCCCTGGAACTGGACCCTGAAGGCCCAGCCCTTTAGTCGGTAGGTCTGGCCCTGGCGCGTGAAGGAGTTCCGAAAAACGCGCCGGCGCCAGATCGAGGTCAGGCGTTGCGGCATCGCGCGTTCAGACCTTGTATGCCGGTTTTTAGTGCTTGGACATGTCTTGGCCATTTACCATGGATTAGTATACTGGCGCGGGAGTGAAATGTCGAGGCGGGAGCCCGACAGCGACACAGGAGGCCTTCTCATGAGAACGCCCAACCTGCGGGAGACGCCACAAGGCCCCGCCGATTGCCGCTTTGAGGACCGTCAGCACGGCCCCGCCTTTCCTGCGATCGAGGCGTGAAGGACACCGAACCATCCAGCGGCCCGGTGCGGCGCGGACAGCGGATGAATCCGCGAGCCGGCAATGAGGGTAGCTAGCTAGATTGGGCCATTGTGGGGCAGGTAGGCGAGATTTAGAGTGGAGGATATTCGCTGTGAATAAGACTCGTATGAGAAGAAGCAATCGCTTTCAGACGAAAAAGAGCCCCGGAGGCTTTCGGAGCAGTCATCACCAGCAGCATAGAGGTTTTACACTGATCGAACTGCTTGTGGTCATCGCGATCATCGCCATTCTGGCGGCGCTGCTGCTGCCTGCGCTGAGCCGGGCCCAGCAAAAAGCCAGGACAATTGGCTGCGTCAGTAATCTCAAGCAAATCGGCTACGGCAGCCTCATGTATGCGCAGGATTACCGTGGTCACTTTACCGGGCCTTCCTGGTACCCAATCTTAAAGGCTGCTGTAGCGTCCTGCTCGGGGTATACCGATCGCAGCGATGCCGATGACGACTTGAATTGGCTCTACCCGAGTTACGTAAAGAGCTTGGGCACCTTTATCTGTCCGGCGACCGGCAACACCATCAGGAACACGCCGATCTCGTATCCCAACGCGCCCAATGGATCTTATTTGGAAGATCTTATGAACAACGCGGTCAGCACTAGGACAAACGGGGGTAGCTACGAGGTGTTCGGTGTTTGGTACCCCCAACAGGGCGAGTCGTGCGGCAAGAAGAAAACTGAACAGGAGGTGCAAATCCACCCGATCACGCATTACACCGCCGCCCTTGGCACCAGGCCGGGGCCGAGCGCGTTCTTTTTGGTCATGGACGGAGATGACCCCGACCCCTCCCAACCCAATAACCCAAATAACAACTGGCCGGATCGGGGAAACAATCACGGGACGGCTGGAATGGCCGCTTCTTTCTGCGACGGACATGCGCAATTCATTACCTCAAGGCACTTTCTGAACGTGTGGAATCTCTCCGAAGATGCAAACGTTACCGCCCCGTGATTTCTAAGTCATTTAAATGCGCAGGACCCAACTCACAACACTGGATAACAAAAGGAACAACCGTGCTGCCGCGAATCCAGCTCCTCCTTGTTGTTTTCCCTGCCGAGCAAGCGTAAAAGGCGCCTGCAACAGCGGAACATCGGAGCGCCGACTGGAACCGACTCTAACGCTAAACCAATAGTTCAAACAAGCAAGACAAATGAAATCAAAGGCATTTAACATTACGAGTGCAATCTTCCCCGACCGCCTCAAAACGAGAATCTGGTTCAAGGCGACCGTCCTCGCTGGCGCGGTTATGTGCGCTTTGGTGACGAGCGGAGCAACGTACAATTGGAACTCTTCCGCGGGCAGCAGCACCTGGAACACCACGGACACCACGATTTGGCAAGAGGGAGTAGCATGGATCAACGATGCCACTACCCCTAATTCCGCCATCTTCGGCGGCACAGGGAAAACCATCACCCTCGGGGCGCCAATCACCGCCGCCAGTCTGACGTTTACTAACAGTACAGGTTCGGTGCGTTACAAGATTTCTGGCAATATCCTGACCCTCGCTGGCACAACACCGACGATCAACACTGGCACCAACGGCACGATTTCCTCCACGCTGGCGGGAACCAACGGGTTCACCAAAGGCGGCGCAGCCCGCCTGACGTTGAGCGGGACTAATTCCTCTCTCAGCGGTCCGGTTCTGATCAGCGCTGGCCCCGCAGTCGCCGCCAGCGGGCTGGGGTTAAACGCGGCCGTAATAATCAGCAATGTAAACGCTCTGGGCACCGGCCCGATAACCATCGGAGCGGTGCCTAATTTGCGCGCGATCGAATTCAGCTTAACAGGCGGCGCGAGCGTAACCAATACCATCAACTTGCCCACCGACCCGGCAGCAGCCCAGGTCGGCATCCAAGGCAACAGCAGTTCCACTTCGTATGGGCTGTCGGGCAAGATCAGTGGGGGCAGTTCAGGACTGGTTTTCTTCTTCGACATGGGAAACATGCAAAGCGCTGGAATCGCACGGCTAAGCAACGCGGATAACGATTTCAAGGCTGGCACCATTCACGTCAATCGGGGCGTTCTTGCCATCACCTCCGACAGCGTACTGGGCGACCCAGGGAATGTTCTTAAGACTTACCAGTCGGGCACCGCTGGGGCATTGCGATTCGACGCTCCCAATATCAATATCGCCCGACAGATAATGATGTCCGCCGGGTGCGGTTTGGACGTTCGCGGGGATAATAGCGGGGACGGCGCGGTGGATACTTCTAATGATGCCACCATCTCCGGAAACATGGGCGAAACTGCGGTCACTGCCGTTCCTTGGACGGTCAGGGGTGGCAGCCAGACCAACGGCACATCCACTGGCTCGCTTCGGTTGACCGGAGACAATACGTTCGACGGAGCGATCATTGTCTATGCCGATACCAAGCTTATCGCCGCTTCGCCGACCGCGCTGGGCGCCGCTTACAGTTGGAGTTCGACAGCGGTCACCAACGGCGGGACCTTGGCGCTGGATAGTGTCGGAACCTACGCCAACCTCGAACCGCTCACGCTCTACGGCGCGGGCTGTCGGTCCGGTGGGGTGGGTGTCGGGGCGCTGCAAAACCTGGCCGGTGACAACACCTTCAATGGCTCGATAACACTTGGCGCTGACGCGACGGTCGGGGTTGCGGCTGGCAGTTTGACGCTGGGGGGTGAGATTGCTGGAGCCTACGGGCTGACCAAGGTTGGTGCTGGAACCTTGACGCTGACAAGTCCCAACAGCTACACCGGCAGCACTATCATTAGCAATGGGGTGCTCGCGTTGAGCGCCAGCGGTACGATTGACAGTTCCACGCAACTCAACCTTGCTGCCGGCGGCACCTTTGACGTGTCCGCGCTGGGGTCGGATTACACCCCTGGCTGGGGAAGTCTATGCGCCAGCGGCACCGGCACCGCCCCGGCCACAATCAAAGGCGCGTCGGGGGCCAACGTCAATCTGAGTTGGCAACCGATTACCCTGACGTATAACGGCTCGAATCCAGCGCTAACTATTTCGCAGGGGACCCTCAGCCTCAACAACAACGCGTTCACCATCAATGCCGCCTCCGCGCTGGTTCCGGGCATTTACACGCTTATTCGACAGGCCAGCGGCAACATTAGCGCAAGCGGCACCTTTTCCGTGACCGGCACGGCGATTGGCAGCTCTGCCAGCATCTCGGTGGTTGGCAACGAGGTTAAGCTCACGGTAACTGGCGTGCCGGCTCCGGTCTTCAGTCCGGCGGCGGGGGGGTATATCGGGACGATTCAAGTGACGATTATCCCTCCGACTGGCGCTACGGTCTATTACACCACAGACAACTGGGCAACGACCAACCTTTATTCCGGCCCCGTTACAGTGTACCCGCCACAGAACGGTCTGACAATCCAGGCCTTTGGCCGGATGAGCGGCTACCCGGATGGCGTGGTCGGCAGCGTTATTTACACCTCGGTGGCGACGCCAGTTTGGGTAGCCACGTCTTCTGGCAACTGGTCTGACACCTTTAATTGGTCGAACATGGTTGTGGCGGCGGGGGCCGACGTCACGGCCGATTTCAGCAAAGTCGCGCTTGGTGACGACTGTCAGGTGTCGCTCGACGGAGCCTATACGATCGGCCACATGACCTTTGATGATCGGAACGCAACCAAGCATAATTGGAGCTTGGCCCCGGCCGCCGGAAAACCCCTTGCGCTGGCCGTCAGCAGCGGTTCGCCAACGATCACTGTCGCCAATGGCGTGGCCAGCGCCATCGGCGCGATGTTCGTCGGCACCAACGGCATGACCAAAGCAGGCGCCGGCACGCTGTCCCTGACGGGCTCAAATGCTTATACGGGAGACTTCGTCGCCAGTGCGGGGACGACCATCTTTGGGGTCGGTGGCTGGATGATGAAAGCGTCGGGCATCATCATCAGCAACGGTGCTACCGTCCAGTTTAGCTGCGCTACCCAAACAGATTCTGTTGGCACGAATAACATGCCCATTATGATCATGCCGGGCGGCACGCTGGCTGTGGCGAACAATCCAAACTGTATGGGTTGGCACAGAGAAGGAATGGCCAGCATCACCGATTATGGCACCGCCACGCTTTTCGTGGAGCAATATGCCAACACTCTCAGCCTCAACGGCGGCACGATCAATGGCCAGGGTCCGCTCCGGTTCTACGTCCGGTATAACGGCAATGATACTGCGATCAGTTGTACCAACACGGGCACGATTGCCTGTCCCTTGATGGCGAGCACTAATAGGTACGTCGATGTGGCGGCGAATTCAACCTTGTGCCTCTTGAGCAACTGGTCCGGCAGTTGGACAAAGCTGGGCGCGGGCCAAATCACGCTGACCGGCACCTACATCGACCCCACCAACACGCTCACGATCAGCAACGGCACCTTGCAGGTCGGCGACGGCGGGACTGCCGGAGCGCTCAGCGCCCCTGGTGCAGGCGTTGCTAGCATCGCCAACAACGCCACGCTGGCATTTAACCGCAGCGACGCGATCGAGGTGGGCAACCTGATCACCGGCGATGGCACGCTAATTCAAGCGGGTCCAGGCAGGCTAACGCTTACGAATGCCAACACCCACACTGGCAGCACTATCGTCAACAAGGGGGTGCTCGCTTTGAGCGGCGGCGGCACCATTGACAATTCAGCGCAGCTCAACCTTGCCGCTGGCGGCACCTTCGATGTGTCCGCGCTGGCGTCGGATTACACTCCTCGCTGGGGGAGTCTGAGCGCTAGTGGTACCGGCACCGCCTCGGCTACGATCACGGGCGCTTCCGGCTATATGGTCAATCTGATTTACTTGCAGCCGATCACTCTGACGTATGACGGCTCAAATCCAGCGCTATCTATTTCCCAAGGCACCCTCAGACTCAACAACAACGCGTTCACGATCAATGCTGCCTCCCCGCTGGCCCCGGGCACTTACACCCTTATCCGGCAGGCCACCGGCAGCATTAGCGCCGTTGGTACGTTTTCAGTGACCGGCACGGCGATTGGCGGTCCCGCCAGCATCTCGGTGGTTGGCGGTGAGGTCAAGCTGACCATAAGTGCCGCGCTGACCCCGCCGACTTTGAGCGGCTGTGGGCCGCTCAGCGCTGGTTCCTTCCCGCTGACCTTCAACGGGCCGAGCGGTCAGGGTTACCATGTGCTGTGCAGCACCAACGTGGCGCTGCCGATAGCTCAGTGGCAGGTCCTGACCAACGGCATCTTCGCCGGCAGCCCGGCGACTTACACGGACCCCAATGCAACCATTAGCCTGAAGTTCTACCGTGTGGTCTCGCCGTAGCAGAAGCCGCCAGAGACGAGTTTGTTTAGCAAAGGGCCAGGTTTATCGTGAGCTTGAAAGCTGGCGCGTAAGGTCGGCCCGTTATTTCAGACTATCAGTTGGTGGGCGCCGAGGCTCTCACCGTCAAGACTCGCCTGCATGCAGTCCTCCCGACTGGCTCTGCAAAAGGCCACCCGATTCCTCGGCACCAGCCCGGGTGCCGGACGACGCCCTCTTGACTTCGTCAGCGGCCGGCCAATCACGGGCGGTATCCACCACTCCCCGCATGTTCTCGAACCACCAATGAGCCCGATAGGAGCGGCTCCGGGGCCGGTGCCGCCGCCGCAGGCCCGGCCGGTTCTCAAAGCCCAGTTCCAGTTGGCGGCTGATCATGCTTCACCTCCGGTTTGCCCCCAGGGCCGCCGTCAGGCCACCCGCTCGGGACCGGCTGAAACGGCAGTCGCTCGCTCGCGATTCGGCGGGCGCGAATGAGATGATGTAAAGCTCTAATCTCATACAGTAGCATAGCACAAAACTCGGGACATGCCAGGCAGCTCAGGCTAGTCTGCGCCCATGCAGTCAAATGCAAGACCTCGCGCACCCAAGCGAGTAATTCAGGGCCAGCCTTCCTGGCGGCTGGCGTCAACGGCAGTGGAAGCCTTTGTTACCGAGAAGGGCGGGCATTTAGGGCCGATCACCTTCGAACGGCAGGGCCGCAAGCTGCGGCCCTACTCGGTGGCGCCGTGGGTCGAAGAGGCGCCCGTTGGCCCGATGCCGCCCATCATCCGGGTGCTGCGCGGCGACTTCTTCTGCCTGCCGTTCGGGGGCAACGCGACTCCGTTTCATGGAAAGAAATACCCGGTTCACGGTGAAACCGCCAATGAGCGGTGGCAGTTTCAATCGTTGGCAACCAGGCAAGATCGGCACGCTCTGCACTTAAGTCTGCGGACGAAGGTGCGCCCGGGGCGGGTGGACAAGCGGATCTGGCTGGTGGACGGCCAGAATGTTGTTTACGTGCAACACACAGTGTCGGGCATGAGCGGCCCGATGAACCTGGGGCACCATGCGATGCTGAAGTTTCCGGAGGCGCCGGGCAGCGGGCGTGTCTCTACCAGCCGCTTCGTGTATGGTCAGGTCCTGCCGCGGCCCTTTGAGCGGGCGGAGAAGGGGGGCTACTCGTGGTTGAAGCCGGGGGCGGAGTTCGACTCGCTGAAGCGGGTCCCCACGATCACGGGCGAGCGCGCTGATCTGACCTGCTACCCGGCCCGGCGCGGTTTCGAGGACCTGCTCATGGTGGTAAGCGATGACCGGGAGCCCTTTGCCTGGACCGCAGTGACTTTTCCCAGGGAGCGATATGTCTGGTTCGGGCTGAAGGACCCGCGGATCCTGCACGAAACCGTCTTCTGGCTATCCAACGGCGGGCGGCACTATCCGCCCTGGAGCGGCCGGCACGTCAACGTCATGGGGCTGGAAGAAGTGACTTCCTATTTCCATCTGGGCCTGGCGGAGTCCGCGCGCAAGAACCCCATCTCGGTGAGAGGTTTGCCGACTTGTCTGACCCTGGACGCCAGGAAGCCGCTCGTGGTGCCCTACATCATGGGGGTGGCCAAGATCCCGGCGGGATTTGACCGGGTGACTGCGATCCGCGCGGTGCGAGGGAATCGAGCCATTCGCCTGGAATCCGATAGCGGCAAAAAGGCCGAAGCGGCCGTAGAGTTGGGCTTCCTGCAAACCGGCTTCGACCACTGACCCAAGGCCGCCTGAGCGCCAGCGCCGATAGAGAAACGGATGGACTTTGCCCGGCCGGTGGAATAAAGGGAGGTCATGAACAACCGCTTGGTAGTTTCACGCCGACGCTTCCTGCAAACCAGTGTGATCGCGACCGCTGCCTGGACGGTGGGTCGCGGCTTCGCCCAAGTCACGTCCCAGCCCGTTCGCCTGGGCATCATCGGGGTGGGCAGTCGCGGCCAGAGCCTGCTGAATACATTATTGATGTTTCCCAAGGCGGAGGTCCGCGCCGTTTGCGACCTGCTGCCCGAGCGCGCGCAGAATGCGGCCCGCACAATCGAGCAGCGGAGGGGATGGCGCCCGGAGGCTTACGCTGGCAGCGAACTGGCCTGGGAGAAACTGGTGGGCCGGGCCGATCTGGATGCGGTGATTATTGCCACCCCGTGGACCTGGCACACGCGGATGGCCACCGCGGCCATGCGCGCCGGCAAGTATCCTGGCGTTGAGGTGCCCGCGGCGGTCACCACGCGCGAATGCTGGGACCTGGTGCGCACCTCGGAGCGTACCGGCATCCCCTGCATGATGCTGGAAAACGTATGTTACTTCGAGCGCGTGCTGGCCCTGCTGCGCATGGTGCGCGAAGGGGTGTTCGGCGAGGTGCTGCATTGCGAGGCCGGCTACCAGCACGACTGCCGGAAGCTGATGTTCGATGCCCCGGGCAAGCTGAACTGGCGCGGCCGCCATTCCGTAACCATGAATGGCAATCTCTACCCCACGCATCCCCTCGGCCCGGTGGCGCAGTGGATGAACATCAATCGCGGGGACCGCTTTGTGTCCCTCGTCAGCCTGAGCACTCCGGCGCGGGGATTGAAGCGCTACGCGGCGCAAAAGTTTGGCCCGGATCACGAGCTGGCCCGGCTGAACTACGTGCAGGGCGACATCAACACCACCCTGCTCAAGACGGCCAACGGCATGACGGTGACTCTCTACTACAGCACCTTGACGCCCCGGCCCTATGACCTGATTCTGCGCCTGCAAGGCGTCAAAGGCGTTTACCTCGACACCAACCACAGCATCAGCCTGGAACAAGCCGGGAAGGGGGCCGAGGAGTGGGAACCCTTCGAGCCTTTCCAGCAGAAATACGCGCACCCGCTGTGGCAGACACTGGGCGCGGAGGCCGCCAAGAGCGGCGGCCATGAAGGGGCCGAGTACCTGATGTTTTATGACTTCCTGAAAGCTGTTCGCAGCAAGGCCCCGGCGCCCCAGACTGTCTATGACGCGGCGACGTGGTCAGCCGTTGTAGGGCTTTCCGTCGAGTCCGTGGCGCACGGCGGCAAGCTCGTCGAGTTCCCCGACTTCACCCGCGGCAAGTGGAAGACCGCCCCGCCGTTGCCCGTTTACGGGGCGTAAGAGCTGACGACCGTTCAGCCGGAGAGGTGTTTCAAGCGGGCTCACTCCCGGTCTTGCCGACACCGGCAGAGACCTTTCGCCGAAAGGTCCGCGCCGGGGCGGATGCGAACATCTCGGCCAGGCGTCCCGGCCCTTGCGGCAGGACCTTTCGTTACCGCTCGCCTTCCTTTCGCACGTCCAGTTCGAACACCTCGTATTTCGTGCGGGTCATGCCCAGACGTTCGTAGGAATGGCAGGCGCGGGTATTATCCGTATGCACATAGAGCCGGATGCTGCAGACCTCCCTCTGCGCCTGTGCCAAGTGCCGCAGGTGGTGGAAAATTGCGCGGAATACGCCGGCGCGCCGGAACTCCGGCTTCACGTAAACGCTCTGAATCCACCAGATGTTGCCGTTGCGCCAATCGCTCCATTCGTAGGTGATCATCGTCTGGCCCACCACCGTGCCCTCGGCTTCGGCGACGTAGTAGACGCCCTTGGCCCGATCTTTCAATATGGCGGCGACCCCCGCTTGCACGCGGGCAGCATCCAGCTCCAGCTCTTCGCTCTCCCGCGCCAATTGCACATTAAAGCCGGCAATCACCGGCCCATCGGCCAAGAAGGCTTCCCGAATTCTGATGTCCATGCCTGACGTTATGCCATTTCGCGATGGAACTCAGCAGAAATCCCTGTGCACCTCCTCATGGAATGCAACACGAAGCCTCCCAGGCGAGTCACAGGAGGGTGGCCAGCGGCTGCAGGGGCAGAGGCGGCGTGACAAATACGGCGGTGGGAGTAGTTTGAAGGGCAATGGAAGAGCCTGTTGAACTTCCCGTTGACGGCGTGCTGGACCTGCACACGTTCAGCCCGCGCGAGATCAAGGACCTCGTGCCGGATTACCTGGCGGCTTGCCAGGAGCGCGGCATCTTCCAGGTGCGCATCATCCACGGCAAGGGCATCGGGAACCTTAAGCGCACGGTTCACGCGATCCTCTCCCGGCACCCTGAGGTCGTGTCCTATAGCCTCGACCATCCTCAATACGGCGGCTGGGGGGCAACCATTGTTTCCCTGCGCCGGCCTCAGGCTGGGCAATCCTGAGTCCAACTTCACTTCGTTCTAGCCTTAGTTCAGCCGCGCAAACAGCGCCATCAGGGTGTCGAATATCTTCGGCGCGGCCTCGGTCTCCAAGTAGCTGGACCGAGCTCGCCATGTCTCGTAACCGCCGAACTTGTGCTGTTCGGGTGTGGGCAGGTAGCCGTTGTAGCCATTGGCCAGATCAATAGTGAAGGTCCGCTTGAAGGGGCTTTGCTGCTTGATGGCGAGTCCGGTTTCGGCAAATGCCTCGCAGGGGATGGCTGCGATGCCCAGTTCACCGATGCGCATCGCCTGGATGATCAGCGGCACCTGGTTTGGGTAGTCCTTCATCAGCACCGTCTCCCGCGCGAATACTTGCTCGGGCGTTGTCGGTGTCTTGTCTCTTGCCTGGGCCAGTATCGCTTCGGCGCGGGCGACTTCTTCCGGGCGGGGCAGCCGCACGCCGAGGTTGATTTCTGTTTGCCGGACGCCAAGGGGAACCCAGTCGTGGTATTGCAGCGTTTGGCAGACCCGGTGCGCCTCGGCGGCCACGGCGTCGGCGACCGCGTGGATTTGATCGTAAGGACCTGCAGCCTCCCGCTTCTGGCGGAAGTTGATGTTGTTGATATTGCCGCTGGTGCCGTTGGCCAGCATTGCGACGAACGGCGGGTCGAGCCGGTCCGCGCCGAGCAGTTGCTGGAGGCGATCGGCAAACGCGCCGTAGTAGTCGGCCGAAATGTCATTGCCCCGCGAGGTGCCGACATAGTGCAGGGAATAATTCGCCAGCACGGCGATGGGGCGGCCCTCCGGAGATTGCACGGAGACCACTGATACTTCGGGGTCGGTGGGACCGGCGGGCTCAAGCAGGTTGGGGCTGCCGATGGGCGGGTTCATCTTCACCAGTTCGTTGGTGTCACCGAACGGGTTGGGGGGAATGGTGCCGGGCTTCATCTTCCAGCGGCGGTTGAAGACCTGGTTGGGCTCCCGGCCCGCGCCCCACGCAATCCTGGCCGGGGCCAGGTTGTTGATTGCACGCGCCACACCGTCGCTGATGCGCGTCGCCAGGAACTCCAGGTACTGCCGGTCCGGCTCGCTTTGGAAGAGGGCCGCGCAGGTTGGCGCCGTATGGGTGTGCGTGGCGGAAATGAGAATATGATCGGCGGCCAGCCCGCATTTCTCCTCAATCCTGCGCTTGACCGCGTCCATGGTTTCGCGCGGGATCATGCAACTGTCGCACACGACAATGGCCAGGCGCGTCTGGCCGTTGTCCAGCACGAGGCAGCGGGCGTGCAATTCGTCGTGGACGTGTGCGGCAATGCGGTCCGTAAAGTAGCCGTTGATGGACGTGCCCAGGCGCGGCGTGATATTGCTGGCGGCCGCGCCGGCGCGGAACAGGCGCGGCGTTTGGCCGGCTGGCGCAGGCTCAGCTTGCGCCATCGCGAATTCCCCTGCGGCGGCGCACAGGATGACCCCTGCAACCACACCAGAGAGAAGCCTGACCAGCGGGGCGGGGGTGGCGCTGGCGGAGGGGCCGGCCGGTCTTGTGGCAAATCGCCAGGAAGGCCTGGCAGTGTCTTCGCTATGGTTCTGACGGTAGCACATGGCAACAGGTGTTAATAACATCACTCGGCCTTGCGCGCCAGCGCGCCGGCGGGAGCGGCGCGCCCCACCTCAAAAGACGATGGCAGCGGAGCGCTCACATTCCGCGATTGGCCCGCCACAGGAGCACGGCGCCGACGGCCTGGAAGATGAAGTTCGGCAGCCACACGATTAGATGCGGTGCATACTCCGCCCGCGTGTCGAGTGATTGCGCGAGCACAATGAAGCCGTAATAGACCGCGACGAGCACTAGGGCGACGCCAATGCCGACGTTGGTCTCGCGCCGGTGCATGCGAATGCCCAGCGGGATGCCGACCAGCGTGAAGCCGAAGCAGGCGAAAGAGAAAGCAATCTGCTGATGAATCTGAAAGCGAATGGGGGTGGTCGGGCTGGACGCCAGCTTCGTCAGAAATAGCCGCCGCGCCCGCATTTCTTCAAGGGAAAGGTTCCGGGTGGGTTCCGGCGCGCTGTGCCGCTCCTCCCACTCCTGCAGCTCGTCCAAAAGCTGGCTGGAGGTCATGTCGCTGATCTTGGGCCGGAACGCCAGCGGCCGACTCTGTTCGGGAAGCTGGAATGGCACGTGCGAGAACGCCCCCGGAATCATGCGGCCATCGCGCATATCCACCGTCTTGGCGTCATAGAGATGGAGGGTTAGGCGCTTGGTTTCCGGATCGGCCTCCAGGCTGCCGCGGGCCGCGCGGACAAACGTCACGTAGTTGGTTTCGTCCTTGAGCACCCAAATCATCAGGTCCTCCAGTTGTCCGCCGCGGCTCTTGCCGGCGTAGAAGATGTAACCGGGGATGTCCTTGATGAAACGGCCCTCGGGCAGTTGGGCGCGGGACAAATCCAGGCGTAGATTCTGGAGGATGCTGGTGTAGGCGGCGCGGCAGCGCGGGCCGATTTCCATGTTGACCAGCGCGCTCAGGGCGCACAAGGCCAGGCTCAGCAGGAGGATCGGGCTGATCAGTGACAGCAGGCTGATGCCGCTGGCCCGGACGGCGGTCAGCTCCTGGTCGGCGCTGAACCGGCCGAAGACCAGCAGGGTGGCCGTCAGCATGCCCATCGGCAGCGCGAAGACCCAGGCAAAGGGAACCAGCAGTGCGGCTGTTTGCGCCACCACAGCAAAGGTCATCTGACGGTTGATCAGCAGCGGGAGAATCTGCTGGATCGCGTTGGCCAGCAGCAGCACGAAGGTGAACACCATCACCGTAATCAGCAGGGACGCCAGAATCTGGCGCACCAGGTATGCGTGCAATGTCTTCACCGGGGGACCATCGTCGGCAGCTTTGGCGCAATTCGCAATCGAAAAGCAAGCGGGCAGGCCAGGTTTCAGCAGTTCCAGGCTTGACCGGATTCCTCGGTCAACTAGGCTTGCGGTTGTGAGCCGGCTACGCCGCCATTTCTCCGAGCCCCACTGCGGGTTCCGCAAGGGTGGCTGCCGGGCGTGCGCACTGCTATAACCTTGCCTGTGAACAAAGGATGAACATGAATACAAACCATCTCCTCTCAGCTTGTGCCGGTTGTCCGATGAACCGGCGGAACTTCCTGGTCCGGACGGGTGCCGCAACGGCGGGTGCGCTTGGCGCGCTGGCAGCCCCGGCTTGGCTCCATGCGGCCGAGCCGAAGGATAGAATGCGCATCCGCGTGGTTTATGCCCTGCACGCGGAGAAGCAGGGCCGGCCGGATTGGCCCAACCAGGGCTTCGACTTCAAACCGCAGATGGGCCGCATTAACGCGCTGCTGTCGAAGGAGTGCCCCGGATTCGAGTTCTTGAGTTCCATGGCTACTGGCGAGGAGCAGGCGAAGAAGCTGCTGGAACAGGACAAGACCTCCGGCGGGATTGACGGCTACCTGGTTTACCAGATGAACTGCTGGAACCGTGTTGTGCAGACAATGGCGACTTCCGGCAAGCCAGTTCTCTACGCCGATTTCCAGTTCGGCGGCAGCGGCGGCTTCCTGGTCTACACTGCGGCGTTCCTGCGCAGCCAGGCCCCGAACGTAGGCTTTGTCGCTTCCTCACGGAGCAAGGACCTGGTGGAAGCGGTCAAATGCTTCCGCGCGGCGAAGAACAGCGGCTCAGTGGCCGATTTCGTTGCCGCTACTGTGCAGGTGCGGCTGAAAGGGACGCCGGCGGCGGGCCGGCTGGCAGGCAAGACCGACCTCGTTAAATGCTTGTCACCCGATGAATGCGTTCGCCGTCTCAAAGAGGCCAAGATTCTCGCTGTGCGGGACCAAAGTTCCGGCTCGGGCGATGAGGTGATGGGGGTTAAGGTGGAGCAGATACCCTTTGCGGAACTTAACGACGCTTGGAAACAGGCGGACAAGGATGAAGCCCGGGCGGTGGCTGATCGTTGGGAGAAAGGGGCGAAGAAGGTGGAAGGGGTCACACACGCGGAGCTCGAAAACTCGGCGGCCATGTACTTGGCGGAAAAAGCGCTGCTCAAGAAGCATGGGGCAACGGGGATCACTATCAACTGTCTCGGCGGGTTCTACGGGGGCCACATCCACGCCTATCCATGCCTGGGCTTTTACCAGCTCAACAGCGACGGGCTGATCGGCGGCTGCGAGTGCGACGTGCGGTCGGCGGCCACGATGGTCATTGGCACCACACTTACGCAGGGGCGGCCGGGCTACATCTCCGACCCGGTAATTGACACCTCGAAGCGGCAGATCATCTACGCGCATTGCGTGGCGCACAACAAGGCTTTCGGCCCGGCGGGCGAGACGAATCCCTACGAGATTCTCACTCACTCTGAGGATCGGCAGGGGGCTGCGGTCCGGTCATTGTTGCCGACGGGCTATATGACCACCACCCTTGAGTTCGAGCAGAGCCGCAAGGAAATTCTGTTCCACCGCGCGCTGGCGGTGGCCAACGATCCGGACGACCGCGCCTGCCGCACGAAGCTGTGCGCTGAGCCGGTGGGGGACCTGGAGAAGTTGTTCCGGATGTGGGATCAATGGAGGTGGCACCGGGTAACGTTCTACGGCGACCTGAAGGAGCCGGTGTACGCCCTGGCCGAAGCCACCGGCTGGAAGGTCGTCGAGGAGGCTTAGACCAGCTTCCGAAAACGCTGCCATACCAGGTTGCTCATCTCCTGGGCGGCGGGCACCTTCAGCCACAGTGCCACCAGCCAGTAGATAAGCGCGGCGATGCCGCCGGGCGCGAAGACCATTCCGACTTGGAGCAGCAGCGTGGCGTGGCCGAGTTGGCGCTCCCAGAGCCAGGCGAGCCCCGCCGCCACCACGCCCGCCAGGATGGCATCGGGCACCAGCACCAGCAGCGTGTTGACCACGCCGGTGAGGCCCACGCGCGCGAGCTTGCGGCGCAAGGCGTAAACCAGCAGCGCCAGGTTCAACGTCGCGCTCAAGGTGTTGGCCACGCCCAAGCCGGCTTCCCGGTAGCGTTGCACCAGCCAGAAGGCGAACCCGAGGTTCAACACCAGGCAGACGATGCTGATCTTCATCGGGGTCTTGATGTCATCGAGAGCAAAGAAAGCGCGAGCCAGGATGTTGTTCATTGAGAACACCAGCAGTCCCGGCGCCAGGCAGGCCAGAGCCAGCGCGACGCGCTGCGTGGCGTCGGGCCCGAATTTGCCGTGCTCGAAGATGAGCCGCACGATCGGTACCGCCAGCGCCAGGGCGATGGCTGCGGCGATCAGGTTCGCGAACGACAGGTAGCTCAAGCCCTGGCTGAGGGTCTGGCGGAACTCGGGGTATTTCTTCTCTGCGGCCAGGCCGGCCAGCGTCGGCAGCATGTAGGTGGCGAGCGAGATGCCAAATATGCCTTGCGGCAGCTCCATGAGCCGCACCGAGTAGTTGAAAGTGGCGACGATGGTGGGGTCGAACCAAAACGAGAAGCACTGCGTGACAAGCACGTTGATTTGAAAAGCCGCGACGCCGATCGAGCCGGGCAGCATCTTGCGGACGACTTCGCGGACCGTGGGGTCGCGCCAGGGCGAGACCCAAACGTAGCGGTAGCCTTCGTGGGAGAGGCTTGGTAACTGGAAGAAGGCTTGCGCCAGCCCGGCCACCAGGACCCCGATGGCGAGGCCGAAGATTTGCTCTTCCAGGCGGAGTCCCATGCGCGGAGCCAGCAGCAGCACGCTGGCGATCATGATTACATTGAGAACGACTGCGCCCAACGCCGGCACGAAGAAGTGACCGCGCGCATTGGCCATGCCGATGAACACGGCAGCCAGGCATACCAGCAGCATGTAGGGAAACATCAGGCGCAACAGCCGCAGCATGAGCCGCGTCTCGTCTTCGAATTGCCCGGTCGCCAGCGCGAGCGAAATGCCCAGCACGGCCAGCACGGTGACCGCGCCCGCGGCGGTGGTCAGCCCGCAGATTACGGCGTTGGCTGAGCGCCACATTTCCTTCTCCCCCTCTTTGACCTCCTTCTGCTTAAAGATCGGGATGAAGGCCGCCGTCAGCGCGCCTTCGCCCAGCAACCGGCGGAACAGGTTGGGCACTTGGAACGCGAGCGTGAAAGCGCTGGCGACCCAGGTGTTGCCCATGAACGCCGCATAAACCATTTCGCGCACCATGCCCAGCACCCGGCTGGTGAGCGTTGCGGCGGCCATCGCGCCGGAGGATTTTAACATCTGCGACATCGGGCGCGGAAGATAAAGGCTAAACGCCAAAGGCTAAAGGCCAAAGACTAGCGTCTGACCCAGTAGTGCAGAATCTTGAATTCCGGGTGCACCAGGACTTCCTCTGCCAGCTCGAAGCGGTCCTCGAAAGGCGGGAAGAAAGTGTCGCCCTCGACTTCGCGCAGCACCAGGGTGAGGTAGAGGTCCGTGCAGAGCGGCAGGGCTTGCTGGTAGATCTGCGCGCCGCCGCAGATGAAGATCTCACGTCCGGCGAGCGCGGGGTCGGAAGGGTCCAGCTGGCGCAAATCGGAGATTATGCGGACGCCCGGGATCGGCGCCGCCGACCGCGTGAGGACGATGGTGGCGCGGTTGGGCAGCGGCTTGCCAATGGACTCAAACGTCTTGCGGCCCATGACGATGACCTGGCCGGTGGTCATCTTCTTGAACCACTTGAAGTCCTCCGGCAGGTGCCAGGGAATTCGGTTGCCGGCGCCGATCACCCGATTCAGCGACATGGCGGCGATGGCTTTGAATGGCATAGGCTTGGGGCTGCTGGACTAGACTGCGATCGGAGCTTTGATGCCGGGATGAGGGTTGTAGCCCGTCAGCTCGAAATCCGCGTAAGTAAAGTCGTGGATGCTCTTGACGGCGGGATTGAGCTTCATGCGCGGCAGCGGGCGCGGTTCGCGGGTGAGCTGCAGCCGGGCTTGTTGCAGGTGATTCGAGTAGAGGTGCAGGTCGCCGAAAGTGTGGACGAATGTGCCGGGCTTCAGGCCACAGACCTGGGCGACCATCATCGTCAGCAGCGAGTAGGAGGCGATGTTGAAGGGCACGCCCAGGAACAGGTCCGCGCTGCGCTGGTAAAGCTGGCAGTCCAACTCGCCGTCCTGAACATAGAACTGAAACAGCGCGTGGCAGGGCGCCAGCGCCATCTGGTCCAGTTCGCCGGCGTTCCAGGCGCTGACGATGAGCCGGCGGCTGTTGGGCTGCGTCCGGATTTGGGTGATGACCTGGTCAATCTGGTTGAGGGAGCGCCCGTCCGGGACGCGCCAATCGCACCACTGCGCGCCGTAAATGCGGCCCAGGTTGCCGTCCTTGTCCGCCCACTCGTCCCAGATGGTCACCCCATGCTGGCGCAGGTATTTGATATTAGTGTCACCGCGCAGGAACCAGAGCAGTTCGTAGATGATGGACTTGAGGTGGAGTTTCTTAGTGGTGAGCACCGGGAAGCCCTCGGCCAGCGGAAAGCGCACTTGCGCGCCGAACACCGAGTAGGTGCCGGTGCCGGTGCGATCATTCTTGAACTTCCCGCGCTCCAGTACATGGCGCAACAAGTCGAGGTACTGAGTCATAGCAATGCCGGCAGACTACCGCGTTGCCCCGGCGGGCGCAATCAAGGCCCGCCCGCCTGAGTTTCCGGAGGCTGCCCGGCGCTCTTGGGCTGCACCCGGGTCAGGCGCCATTCTTTGGCCAGGTTGTCCAGGAACACAGCGATCAGGCTTTGCAGGTTCCGTTGCTGGCGGCGGAGGAACCAGGCAAACAGCGGCAGCGTCAGCAGCAGCAGCCACAGCCAGGGCAACCGGGCGCCGAAGAATCCGCACAGGAGCAGCTCAAAGCCGCACAGCAACCAGAAAGCGGCCCGGCCCCGCAGCGACCAGCGCGGGCGCAGGCGGCAGCGGATCAGTTGTTTGCCTCGGGGATGCTCTTCGGCAACCGTGGCCAACTGCAGCTTGCTCCAGCGGGTGTCGTAGATCTCGACGTCGTAGTCGCTCCAGCCAATGTCCGGCCGGTTCGGCCAGCCCTGGTTGCTTAACCGGCGCAGGATATCAGCGGCCAGGGCGATGCGGTCAATGCGCTGCTCAGCCCAGTAATCGAGCTCGCGCAGCGATTGCCGGCTGTTCCGGAGAGCGATTGATTCGAGCGTCGGCTGCGCCGCCAGCGGCGCGAGCCGTGGCATCAAGCGGCCGCGATAGCGCGCCCAACCGCGCACGATCGGTTGCAGGAAGAAGAGCAGCCCTACAAGCGGCCGCGACCACCAGCGCCGTTTCGTTCGCGGCAGCGAGGCCTGCACTCCAGCCGCAATGCACGCGCCGAGGGAGAGCAGCAGACTGGTGATGGCCATCGGCAGGACCAGGTGAAGGATCCCTGACACCACCCACAGCGGCAGGGTGACCAACACGTGATACTCGAGGGTGGTGCAGAGCATCAGGTTGAACGCCGGCGCGGCGGCATAAAGGGATTGGAAGCCGGCGCTGCCGAACAGGCCCCGGTAGATGATCGGCGGCCGAACCAGACTGCCCAGCGTGGAGGCGGAGTAAATCCGGCCGCGCCAGAGGCTGCCGCCAAAGGAATTGAAACACTCCGGGTGTTTGCGCACCAGCAGGGCCTCCGCCTCGCCATAGCCGCGCTGTTGCTTCAGGTAGGCGCCAAGGGTCGAGCGCCGGTAATGCCAGACAAACGCCGCCGGGCTGAACCCGATCTTCAACCCCGCCTGCTGCAGCCGCCAGCATAGGTCCACATCGTCGCCCGCCTGATGGAACGTCGGATCAAACCCGCCAACCTGTGCCAGGGCCTCCTTGTAAAATGCCATGTTGCAGCCGGGTATGTGCTCGGCCTGGCGGTCAGTCAGCATGACATGCGCCGGGCCGCCGGGGGAAGCCATCACCGCTGCGGCCACCAGCGAGTCTTCCGGCGGCAGGAGATTGGGGCCGCCGATCCCGGCAAAGTCGCTGGGCAGCAAACTGCCCACCAGATAGTAGAGCCAGTCCTCGTCGGCCCGGCAATCGGAGTCTGTGAAGGCCACAATCTCGCCGGTCGAGGCGGCGATGCCGGTGTTGCGCGCCACGGAGAGGCCAAGGTTCTTCTCGTGGCGGAAATAACGGACATTGGGATGGGCGAGGGCGACTTGCCCCGTCGTGTCGTCGGAGCCGTCGTCCACCACGATCACTTCATAATCCGGGTAGCGGAGCCGCGCTAATGAGTCCAGGCAGGCCTTGAGAGTGTGCCCGCCATTATAGCTGGCGACCACCACCGAAACCCTCGGGTAGCGCGGCAGCGGAAAGTGGGGCGCGGCGCGGAAACGCTCTTGCACAGCCCAGAACGACGCCTTCGGCTGCCGGTCGCGGGTGGTGAGTCCCATCTTCCAATCCAGGATCTGGCGCCCGCCGCGCCACCAGTCGTCGGTGAAAGTGAATACGACCGCGCCCGCCAGGCCGCCGCGGAAAGCGCTTTCAATCTGCCACGCCAGGAATTCCGCCTGGCGCGCCTCGCCTTCGCGCAGCGAGTCCATGCCAAACTCCCCCAGCAGCAGCGGCTTGCCCTCCGCCTGCATCTGCAGCCGCGCCAGGTAGCTCTGCAACTGTGGCTCCTGGTGCAGGTAGAGGTTGAAGCAGATGAAATCCACGCCTTGCGGGCGCAGAAACTCAGTCGGCGGATAGTTGGCGAACGTGCACAGGCACTCCGGGTCCGTCCGCTTGGCTTCCTGGACCAGGTCATCAATGAAATCAGCGACCGCCCGCGCCCCGCTCCAGCGCACGATGTCCGGCGCGATCTCGTTGGCGACGCTGAACGCGAAGACCGCCGAATGGCGTGCGCAGGCGGCGACGGCCCGGCGCACCGCCTCGCGCGCTTCCGCCCGCTGGGCGGCCGAGCCCAGGAAACACAGGTGCTGGTTCCAGGGAATGTTCACCAGCACCTTGAGCGTGTGCTCGGCGGCCAGGTCCAGGAACCATTTGGCCGGGACATGATAGACCTGGATGAGATTGGCCCCCAGCTTGCGGATTTGGGCAAAGTCCAGCGCCGTCTGTTCTGGCGAGGCAAACGGCTGGCCGGCGGCGTTTGGCGCAAACGGACCATACGCCACACCCTTGGCGTAGAATTTCGTCTCGCCCAGCCGGAAAAACTTGCCATCCACGCTGACGCGTGGGGCCGAGGTGGCCGCAGTTGCCATCGTCGTTAGACGGAGCCCAAGCCGGTTTTAGTCATCGCTTTGTTGGATAGCAGAGCTCCGGAGGCGGGGCAAGCGAGCACGGATGCACCCGCTGGCACCCGGATGCGCAAAAGAGCTTGCTTGTTTCTGCCAGCCGTCGCCTATTGCAGGCATGAAGCCCCTGCCTCATACCCGGTCCTGTTTCGTCTGCGGCGAGTCCAACCCCGTCGGCCTGAAGCTGCGCTTCGAGACGGATGGGCAGGTGGTCCGGGCTCGGTTCATTCCCCGCGCGGAGCATGTGGGCTTCCGGCAAACGGTCCATGGCGGACTGATTGCCACCTTGCTGGATGAAATCATGGTTTGGGGGTGCGCGGTGCGGACCAAGCGATTTGCGTTCTGCGCCGAATTGGCGGTGCGCTTCATCCGCCCGGTCCGGCCGGATGAAGCCCTGGTGGCCACGGCGGAGTTGGTGGCCGATCGGCGCGGCAAACTGTTTGAAGCCAAAGCTGACCTCCGGAATCCTGCCGGGGTGGTCCTGGCAACCGCCACCGGCAAGTATCTCCCCATCAAACACGCCGAGGCGACGGAGATGGCGACAGATTTTGTCGGCGACCCGAGCTGGGTTTTTGGCCCGGGGGCCTGAGGCGAGACGGCCAACTGCCAGCAAGTTAGCCGGCCGGGAGCAGCCGAGGGAGTTGCTTTACGCTCATCCCGGATTTCCGGGGAACGCCGACGAAATTTCGTCATCGGTTCGGCTCGGCAGCCACCAACCAGCAGGCTTTTGGGCTGGTGCCACCCCCCTCTCCACTCGCTAGTCTCACCGTCACCTCACCGTCTCCCCTCCCTAGCACCTCTCATAAATTATGAGAGGTGCTAGGGAGGGGTGACGGTGAGGATAGGGAGAGGTGAGCCTGAGGATAGGGTGTGGTAACGACGCGGAGACGGCAGGCGACAGGAAGCGCCGAGGGGAACGGCAGGAGTGAGGCTGAAGGCTCTCCCTTGTCTCAAAATGGGACAGGGCGCCCCATGCAGAGCGGGAGACATTCCCTGCGGAGAGGCTAAATCAAGGCCGGGTCATTCGCGTGTGTCGGGAATCCGCACCCGCACGGAGGAAAGTAACGACGAGGGGTCTGGGCGTTCCCCGGAAATCCGGGATGAGCCTTACTTCACCTCGATGTTGATGGAGAGGCGCTCAAGCGTTGAGCCCTCGTCGAGGCTGAGTTGGGCCAGCGCTTTGTTGTAAATGGCTAGCGCCTGGATTTCATTGCCGCGCGCAGTCGTCAGATCGCGCTGCATCTGCAAGACCGTGTAGGTCGTGCTCTTGCCGTTCTCGAGCTTCTTCTGCTCCGCCTCCAGCGCGGCGGCCGCGTATTCGCGAGCGGCGCGCGTCGCCGCCGCCGCTTGATAGCTGGACCGTGCCGCTCCGATATCATTGTCAATCGTGACCATGATCGTCTGTTCGAGCTTCTTGAGGTTCAGCACATACTGCTCCATTACCAGCTTGCCTTTCTTATAGGCGGAGCGCGCGCCCGTGTTGCCGATGGGGAAGGTCAGCGTGGCGCCATAGGAGTAGAAAGGCCGGTTGCCTTGGGCGATTTGGTATAATGACTGGCTGAATTCCGAGACGCCCGAGCCGCCGGCGCCGTGGCCGTAACTGCCCACGAGGTCCAGCTCCGGGAAGAGCTGATTATAGTTGTACTTGAGGGTGACCCCCTGGCGTTCGATGTCAAGCTTGGCTTGGAGCAGGTCGGGACGCTGGGTCAGCCCCTTGCTCCAGCTGAGGGGCCGGTCAAAGACCCGAACGGGCGCGCTGAGCGGGGCGGTGGGCTGCAGGTCAACCGGTTGGGTGCTCGAGTAATCGTCAGTGGTAAGCTGCTTTAGGGTGCTTTGCTGCACCGCCAAGCTGTGGCGGGCGGCGATCAAGGCGGCCTGGCTCGACGCGGCTTGTGCCTCAGCCTGCTGCTCGTCGAGCGGCGCCAGGGCTCCGACCTCGACCCGTTTCTTATTCTCCGCCACCAACTGCTGCGCCAACTCCACCGCTTTGGTCTGCACGATGACATTCTCGCGGGCGTAGATGAGGTCGTAGTAGGCTTGTTCGACCGTGGTGGCCACGCTCATGATGTTGTGCTTCAGCCCCAGCTCGGAGTATTTGACCAGGTTCTTGCCCACCTTGATGTTGAAGCGGGTCTGGTCTATCCAGAAGTTCTTGAGCAGGGGCTGGCTCAGGCTGATGGACGCCGAGCCGGATGAGGTGTCGAAGGGCGCGCTTAAGCCAGCCTGGGAGCCGCTGCCGTAACTTTCCGAGACATTTCCTCTCAGGTTATAACTCAACCCCCAGGGCGTCAGTCCGCCCAGACTGCTGTTGAAGCTGTTCTGGTCGGTCGTGGTGGCGGGCACGGCGCCGATCGAGGGGTTGAACCCGCCGCCCGACATGTTGTAGTTGTGCACGCCACCGATTGAGAAATCCGGGTTATACCCGGCGTAGGCGGCCTGCAAGTCGCTGAGGGACTTGGTTGGTTCATAGCGCGCGATGCGCAGGTCGAGGTTCTTTTCCAACGCGCTCTGGATGCAGTCTTCCAGCGACACCTTCCGCACCTCGGGGGCATTTGTTTGCGCCGTGGCCGCCAGGCCCACGCCGGCCAGCAGCAACAGAATTCCTAACAGTCTCATCGCGGGGAAAGAGTGCGGAATCCCAAGCCCTTCGTCAATAAACGTCCTGCATCTCTTTGCATAGGGTTTTTGACCGGGCGACCGGGCTTGCCTCACGACATCAGGCGGCCGCCCGCCCGAGCCGGTCCGCGATGGCGCGCCATTCGGGCGCGTCCGGCAGCGCCTCGACCACGATCAGCTCCGCCCCCGCTTCGTCGCAGGCGTGCAGCTCCGCGTAGATCGCCCGCGCAAAGGCCGCAGCATCGTGGGGGATCACCGAGACCCGGCCGAACCCCGCGCCCGCGGGAATTCGCGTGTGCGCCACCACATGCACTTTGGGACTCCGCACTCCGCACTTTGCACTCCGCGCTCTCAAGTCCGCCTCGTCCCGCCAGGCCCACAACACCAGCTTTGCCCTGGGTGAATAATGTTTTCGCAGCAGGCCCGGGCTGCGCAGCACCGCCGAACTTTCGCGGGCGCCCACCGCCAGCTTGCCCGTCACCGCGAGCAACGCCTGCTCGTGGACCATGCCGGGCCGCAGCAATCGCGGCGGGGAGCTGGAGATGTCCAACACCGTGGACTCGATGCCGATAGGGGCGGGCCCGCCATCCACGATCAGGCGGATCCTGTCGCCCAGGTGCTTGCGCACATGCTCGGCGGTGGTGGGGGAGACGCGGTTGGCCGGATTCGCGCTGGGTGCCGCCAGGGGAAAGCCGCATTCCCGTATCACCGCCTGGATGAACGGATGGCTTGGCCAGCGCACGCCCACGGTTGGCCCGCCTGCGGTGACGACGCTGGGGATTGCTTGTGCCCGCGGCAGCACCAGCGTCAGCGGTCCCGGCCAAAACGCCTGCGCCAGCCTGTCCGCCAGGGCCGGCCAGTCCGCCACACAGCGCCGGGCCATCTCCAGGCTCGCGACATGCACAATAATCGGGTTGTGTGCCGGGCGGCCCTTGATCTCAAAAATGCGCGCCACTGCCCGGGCGTCTAACGCGCTGGCCGCCAAGCCGTACACTGTTTCCGTCGGCAGCGCCACCACTTCCCCGGCGCGCAGCAAATCCGCCGCCCGCCGCACCGCGGCCCGGAACAGGGCGGGCGTGTGCGTCGCCAGGACTTCGGCCATAATGGCCTGCTTCTTTTCCACGCCGGAAATTTGCCCCCAACGGCGCCTAAAGCACACAAAAAAGCGCGGCGGGAGCCTGTCTGCATACCCCGGGGAGCAGGCTTTGGCCGGCGGCAGTCCGGGCTTGCGCCGTGCTTGACCGTTCATTATGAATAGCCCGTTGTTCCCGTTGGGAGCAGGGTGCTCTGGCGGGAGATTGTTTAGTCCATGTCGTGAGCTGCAGAATCTTACTATGAAAATGATTCGGTCCTTCCTCGGTGTGTTCCCGCTGGTAACTGGAGGCCTCCTTGCCCACTTTGTGGCTGCGGGTGCCCAGTTCAGCGGCCTGGATGTCAACTTGGGCAACCTCTATCGCGTCTCCAAGGCCCAATCGCTTTCGATCAGCCCCGAGAATTTCACCGGCGAGAAAGGCAAGGCTGGCATGGCAACCGAAGGCACGGGCAAGAATGCCTCGCGTGACCTGGGTCAGGGCTGGAAGGTTTCCCCCTCGGTTCGCATCAAAGCCAGGACGACCTTCACCCTGGGCGAGATCAAAGGCCCCGGCTGCATCCAGCAGATCTGGATGACGCCTACGGGCAACTGGCGGCATTCTATCCTCCGGTTCTATTGGGATGACGAGACCGAACCCTCCGTCGAGTGTCCGGTCGGCGACTTCTTCGCCTGCGGCTGGGGCAAGTATTGCCAAATCAATTCGCTGGCGGTCTGCGTCAACCCCGGCAGCGCCTTCAATTGCTACTGGCAGATGCCGTTCCGCAAGAAGGCCCGGATCACCATGGAGAACCTGGATGACAAGGACATGACGCTCTACTATCAGGTCAACTACACGCTGACCAAAGTGACCCGTGATGCCGGCTACCTGCATGCACAGTTCCGCCGTGAGTCGCCGCTCAAGCAGAAGGGCCTCTATACCATCCTGGATGGCGTCCGGGGGCGGGGCCAATACGTCGGCACTTACCTCGCCTGGGAAGTGCACAGCCCCGGTTGGTGGGGCGAGGGCGAGATCAAGTTCTTCATGGACGGCGACCAGGAGTTTCCGACTATTTGCGGCACCGGCACGGAAGACTACTTCTGCGGCTCCTACAACTTTGAGAACCGTGAGACGAAGAAGTACCAGGTGTTCACCACGCCCTACACCGGCCTGGCGCAAGTCCTCCCGCCGGAACAGATCTACGAAGTGGGCCAGCGGTTCGGCTTGTATCGGTGGCATATCCCCGACCCGGTGCGTTTCGAGAAGGACCTTAAGGTCACTATCCAGGCGCTGGGCTGGCAGGAGGGCCGGCGCTACCTGCAATTGGAAGATGATATCGCCTCTGTGGCTTACTGGTATCAAAAGGAGCCGCATCAGGCGTTCCCGAAACTGCCGGCGGGGCTGTAACGCTGCGATCTCGATTATGGCAAAGCTGCTCAATCTGGCCAAACGCCCGGCAATCGCGCGCCGCGACTTCATTAAAACTACCGGTCTGGCGCTGGCTGCCGGATTACTGCCTGCAACCGGCCCGCTGCTGGCCGCGGAGAAGAAGAAATGGCCTGTCGGCTGCCGCGACCTGCACCTGAAAGTCGCCGGCCTGCCGGACAGTTGGTCTTGCATGAAGGCGCTGGGGGCGGAAGGCGCCGAAGTCAACGTCGAGCTGGACCTCGCTTGCGCGCACCTGTTCCATCCGCAACACAACTACACTCTCGCCACCCGCGAGGGCATCCAGGCCCTCAAGCAAGACCTCGCTGCCAGCGGCTGCCGCATTACAGCCTTCATGATGGCCAACCGCCTGGACGAGCGCCTCGACCAGGAACTCGACTGTGCCCGCCGCCTCATACACGCCGCCCAACAGCTCGACGTTGGCGTCATCCGCATTGACGTCGTGCCCCGCAAGCTGGACAGCGAGAAATTCCTTCCCTTTGCGGTGGACGCCTGCAAGCGCCTCTGCGCCCTCGCCGAGGGCACGCCGATCCGCTATGGCGTCGAGAACCACGGCAAGATTACCAACGACCCGCAGTTCCTGGATAAGCTCTTCGATGGCGTTGGCTCGGACCAGCTTGGCCTGACGCTCGACTGCGCGAACCTCTACTGGTGGGGGCATCCGCTTAAGGAGCTTTACCCCATTTACGAGAAGTTTGCCCCCCGCGTGGTCCACACCCACTGCAAGAGCATCCGCTATCCTGCCGACAAGAAGAACGTGCGGCGCGAGATGGGCTGGGAGTATGGGAAATACAATTGCCCGATCTACGAAGGCGATCTCGACTTCAAGCGCATTGTGAAGATCCTGCGCCGGGCCAACTACCGCGGCGATCTCTGTGTCGAGGACGAATCACTGGGCAAATACCCCGAAAACCAGCGCGCCGACATCCTGCGCCGGGAACTCGCCCTGCTGAAAAGGTTGCGCTAACCTCAGGCTCGCTTGCCGAGTTCCACCGCCGACTCGGTTCTGGAAGCGCGGGGGAGACCACCGCGACCCGAACGCGGCATAGCCTGCCCCCGCCGGACACAGGCGGGCCAAAGATGTTGGGGCGTTCGGGCGTTCGGTTTCGGATGTTTTCGACTTGCCAAACGCTCAGGCGCCAGCGAATTTAAACCTCTCGAAATCAGGCGGCACACCGCTCAAGGCATGGCCGAAGCGGGATCGCTTGGTCCGAATCGCGCGCTTAGCTCAGTGGAAGAGCACTTCCTTCACACGGAAGGGGTCGCAGGTTCAAATCCTGCAGCGCGCACCATTTTACCGGCGAAATGATGGAAGGGTGGTAGTGTCATAAAGGTTCTGCAAAAAGAGCGGGTCATGGTAAGCCACTGGGGT
>CAZDOO010000029.1:0-58100 GCA_964507045.1 uncultured Verrucomicrobiota bacterium
TCTTGTATTCGACAATCGCCAACCGCCGCCGCCAGGCTTCCGCGTCGCCTTCCAAATGAACCGTCAGCCGGGAGTTGCAGGTCACGATCGCGTTAAACCGGCACACAATCTCCGGGCGCTCGTTGCTCCCCTTAAATTCCAGTGTCATCGGGTCGCCGCCAATCAAGGCTTTCAGCGACGACGCCCCTTTGCAGCTCAGGAAGTTCTCCGGCACATCCGCGCCGTAGAGCAGCGACTTGGCCAGGAACCGGCCCAGTTCAAATCGCTCCGCCAGCAGCATCGGCCGCAGCGTTGCCAGATTCTCCGGCCCAATAATGCCGCGCAGCACCCGAATGAACGTCCCTTTGCCGCCGCCGGCCGTGCCGGTCAGCACCATCATCCGCTGCGCCAGGTTGACGCCGATCAGCGCCAGACCACACCACCGCTGCACCAGGTCCAACTCTTCCGGGCTCAGCGCCGGCTGCATCAGCACCTCAAGGAACATCGGGCAGGCGCTTCCCTTCGCGTAATCCACCGTCAGCTTGTTGCGTCGGCGGTAGGATGCCGCAAACGGCAGCACTTCCCGGTCGGCCAGCCGCAGCATTCCGTTGCGGCAGGCAATATACTCCTGCAAGTCGCATTCAAAATACTGCGCCGGCACCTCCAGCAACCCCCGCGCCCGTTGCGCCACACCTCGCAAGTTCGCGGTGTCCCGAAACCGAAACTCCAGGTTCGTCGCATCACATTCTTTGGCGCAGTCCCGCGCGCACTGGAGCAACAACGCGCTGAGCCGTGCCACCAACTTCGCCTCACGCACCTCCTCGAAGATCCCGCTGTCAGGGTTGTACGCGTAGAATCGTGCCTCGCTGCCGACAAATACGGTGGGCGCTCCGGGCGTGCCCAACTCTCCCAACGTCGCCGCTAGAAAATCCTCGCTCAGGTCCTTGACGATCGGCAACCCCTCTTCTTCGTCCTTTTGCTTGGGCGGGTAGCCAAGCAAAACCGCGGGGCCGTATAGCTCACGCAGTCCCGGGAACTTCTCGTCAAACCAGGCGTCAGGCATCCCCGGCAACACCACGGGCACTACCACTCCGTTGCCCTCAGCCCAGGCCTTGAACCCCGCCACCTGAAGGTCGCTCCCATTCGGCTTGATGTCGTTGCCCGCAACTGCCGGGGGTGCCGCGTCAATCGATGCTGTCATTAGCTCTGCCATAATTACCTCTTGAAACTCGCCAACCACTTCTCGTGCATTTCCCGACGCGTCACCCTTTTGAATATCGGGGTCAGGTCAGGTTCTGGATTCAGGTAAAGCAATTCCTGCAACTGCCCGCCCGTCCATAAATTCGCCAACGCCTCATCGGCATGCGCCGACGGTGTCCAAATCGGGTCGCCGGCCTCATCAAATTCGAGCCGCTCATCCACCCATCGCTTCCGCACCGGCGGTTCCGTCGGTGCCGGAGGTCCCTCCTGGCCTCGGTAACATCCAGGTAGCCGCGTCAAGCGCACCGCCGTGATGGCACCCGGGTCAGCCCCCAGGATCGTCAACAGCGGCTTGAGTTCCAGCGCCTTGGCGTCCCAGTCCGCCTTGCTCTCGGCATCCACGCGTATCAACGCGTGGATGGACCGCCCTCCAGATTTGTATATCGCAGCGATGCGCAACGGCATCTGGACCAACGCCGCCAGCCACATTGCCGCGTCGGCTTCATCCGACTCCAGAACGAGGTACCTCCACGCGGTCACCGACTCCTCGCTTCGCCGCGACCGTTTCCCGCCCAGGCGCGGGTTGGGGTGAAATTCTCCGTCCACTGGGTTGCAAAGAAACCACACGCCGTTTTTGTGGCCGTTCACTACGTGGTCCAGGCACCGCGCGTCATACGGCGGCTCCCCGCATTCGCAGACCAGCATGCCCTGTGACTTCAACTCGTCGAACAGGATCAACGACTCGCCCGGACGATACAGCCGTTGCAGGAAACTGGCCGGAGTCTGCGTCTCCGGACACAGCGGCGACCGCTCCCTTACGAACGCCTCATCTACATTCGGCGCCAACGCCGCCACCCGCTTCAATGTCTCGGGTTGAAACTTCGCTTTGCCCTTCACGGGACCAGGGCGCGTGATACCCGCCACCGTGGGCGCCACCGTAGCTTTCCCAGCCGCCGGGCCAGAGCCGCCCTTCCCATCAACCAAATACCCGATCGGGTTCTTCGACCGCGCCGCCAGCGCCGAGGTCACCTTATAGACTAGCTCTGCCTCGGACCACGGCGGCCGGCACGACCGATTCCACTCGCGCAGCAGACCCAGCGCCGCCTCTTTCGACAGTGCAAAGCCCTGCACCAGCAGACACGCCGCCCGGAACGTGGCCTTCTGCCCAAACTGCCCGCTCACTGCCGGCGGACACCGCTGCAAATACAGCCGCGCCCTAGCCAACACGGACGGCAGCTCCTTGGGGGCCTCCAGCTTCAATTGGCCTCCGGATTTTGTGACTCCACCGCCGGCAGCGCCGCCGCCAGGCGGCACGGCAGAGTGCGGCTCTGCAGGAACTTCTCCACGGCCGCAACCGAGTAGAAGACCGTGCCCCCGCCGCGCTTGGCGCTGGGATTGGACTTGAATCTGGGAATACGAGCTTCGTCAAACCAGGCGCGCAACGTGAACGCGCTGGGCGGGGGCGTGAGATACGCCGGGATAACAGTCTGTAAAAGCCGGTTCAGGGTTGCCAGCCGGGCTGAACGGGGATCAATGATTGTCATACGTGCCTATGTGCTTAGCACATTGTATATTACGGACCAAGAAAAATGTTGATGTATAATACACATGGTATGTATATTCCCGGTATGCGACCGTCACCTTTGCGTCATACTCTGGCGATATTGCGGACCACCATCGGCCTCACCCAGAAGGATCTGGCTGGCCTTGTCGATCGAGCCCCCCGCACCATCCAGTCCATCGAGCTCGGCCACCTGCCGCTCAGCGAGGATCTCGCCCTGCGCGTCGCCCACGAGACCGGCGTGGATGAAAGCTGGCTTCTCCAGGGCGACACCAGCGTGCCCCCGCGACGCGGCGCCGCCCTTCAAGCCGTCCGCCCTGCGAACCGGCCATACAACCGCGAGGATTACGAATGGCAGCGCGCCTACAACGAATCGCCCGCGGCTCCACAAAGTGAGCTGGCGGACGTTGTCCGGAAGGGCCCAAAGGCTGGGGAGAAATCCCTGCGCCTCTCCCTGCCGCAAGCCAAGGCGGCGGTCCATGCGGCCCGCCCGGTCCTGCTCGAGTCGGCCGATGCAAAGTTGCTCGCGGCCATGTCCCACTTGCTCAAGCACACCATCGAAGCCTCCGATGCGCTGCTGGTCAGGTGGAAATTGCGCCGACTGCTCGAAACCTTAGCTGCCGAGCGCTCGATCGCATTGCCCTCGCGCGAACTGGACGGCGACAAAACACTCGCCGTTCCCCGCGGCCCTCGCGGTAAAAAGGGGTCAAAAACGACCTGAGCCGAGCCGCCAATTCCGCCGCCCTGGTCACCCTGCCGCCAAAACAGAATCGCTCTCAGGCCCATCCGGCCCGCCAGATGCCTCATTAGGCGGCGTCTGCCACGATCTCTCCCTAAGCCCAACTTACGCCGCCGCCTGCACCGGCAGCGGCACCAGATTCGCTGCCGCTGGTGCAGCCTTCGGCGCCTGCTTCGCCGCCTTGGCTCGCTTCTGCTTGGCCTTGCCCGGCTTTGCCGGCAACGGCCTCAGCGCATAGAACCGTTTCGTATCCCTGCTGCTCACGCGGCTCTGGTAGTGCTTCTTGATGATGCTCTCCGAGTTGCCGAACTGCTCCGCTGTCCGCCCGTAGCTTCCGGTGACGCGGAAGTAGTGTGAAATTGCCGTGTGCCGCAGCACATCCGACACCCACGGCTTGAGGTCCGGGTTTTCCTTCGTCGGCTCCCCGTAACCAACGCTGGCGCGTAGCTTCCTGAACTGCAGGCCGAAAGTCGGGCGGTGGATCTCGTCAATCCCCTTGTAGCGATTGAGCCAGGCCCGCAGCGTAGGGCAAATCACCACCACCCGTCCCTTTCCGGTCTTGGTCTGCTGGCCCTTCAGCCGGATCTCCTTGTCCACCAAGTTTACCTGCTCCCAAGTCAGCCGCGCCGCCTCAAACGGCCGCAACCCGCCGAACAGGCACAGCGCGATGTAGGGCACCAGCTTGCCCTTCTCATAGCCCTCAGCCGTGCGCAGCAGCCTCTCGCACTCATCCACCGGCAATACCACCGGCTCCAGGTCATCATCATTTGGCCGCCCCTCGATCTCGACCGCGTAGCAGGGGTTATTCACGCACCAATGCCGCTTGCCCTTCATGCACCAGGTGAAAAAGCTGGAGATGGCCCGGCGATTGGCGTCCTTGGTGTTCGGCGACACATTACGCTGTGCCAGGTAATGCTCGATATGCTCCGGCAGCACATCGGTTACCCGCATGTTGCTAACCCCGCTCAAAAACAGTTTCACGCAGTTGGACAGGTGGCGCTTGGTCAACTCCCGCAACTCCGTCGTGGTCGCCAGCCAAGACTTGAACTGTACGAACGCGTCATCCAGCCGCGGCGATTCCTTGATGATCTTCGGCTTGCCAGTCCTGAGCCAGTGATCAATAGCCGTCAGGAGATCCTCGTCCCGCTCCAGTCGCTTGAATCCTGCCTCTGCGATGGCCACTTGCTCATCCGTAAGTCGCGTCGCCCGCAGCGCCGCGCTGCCATTAGCGGCATGGTATTCCCCCTCCAGCTCCGTATAACGCAACTGCGCTTCCTGCGGGTCCGCATAGTTCTCGCGAATCCGTTCTCCGTTCCGTTTGATCCCGCTGACCCTCCAGCTCGTAGTGTCCGTGCGCGGGTTGACGAACTTCAAGATCTTGAACCGTTGCCTCGGTGCCTTCATATTGGTCGCCATAGTATCCAATTGGATGCCATGTGTCAACCGTCAGGCAACCGATTTTGATAAATAACTAAATGCTCAGTAAAAAGCTAACTGTGTGTAATCCCGAAGGGATTTCATCTCTCAGCCCAGGGTTGCGAGGCACGAGCTACCCTGGGTCCCCGGTCGCAAAATAGTTTCCCAACCCCAACGGGGTTGCATCAACGCTGCGCCTGCATAACCGCACCTGACCACTCCCATGAAACGCAAACAGAAAACGCCCAGTATACCTCACCCCGCCTTCTGCCCCTTCGCATTGGCTGCCGTTGACCGGATTCTCGCCCAAGCCCTCCTCGCCGGCGACGGCATCTTGGCTAAGCTCGTCTAGCCTTACCAATGGGTAAACCACGACTCCCCTGGAAACGCGGCCCCGCCGCTTGGAAAGTGAAATGCCGGGCTGCCGAGATCCTTCAGCATATCGCGGCCGCTCCGCGGCCCTTTGTTACCCTGCGCGCCGCCGCCCGCCTCTTCGGCCTCTCCACCCAACCCCTGCGCGACTGGCTCGCCTCGGGCTATCTGCAGCGCACCGGCCCCGCCCGCAGGTTCACCCGTGATGACCTGCTCCACTTCGTCCAATGGCTCGCCCAGTCCGCGCAGCCTTTCCCTCCGGCTCGTTACGTGGAACGGTTTCGCGACCGCCGCGGGATGTTGCCATATCCCTACAAGAAATTGGCCACCGCGAGCATTGTCTGGCCGAAACGCCGCCCCGCGCTCATTCCCAGCGAGCTCGCGGCCCTGGTCCCCTGCCACCCCTCCCTCCTCCTCCTTGCCATCCGGACCGGCGCCTTGCGTGCGCGCCGCCGCACCCGCTGCCGCTGGAAAATTACCCGCCAGGCCTGGACCCGTGCCTTCCCCGGCACCATCAACCCGTAGCTCCGCCTGCGGTGTCTCCAACACAACCCAGCCCGAAAATATTTCCTTTTTTTTGAAAGAAAACTGTTGACACGCCCCAACTGGCCCTTTTCCGCCAATCGCCCCGCGGCGCCCCCGCGAACCCCCCGCGGCGCCTCTGCGGAAGAATACCATAAATCACACTCTGTTGTAAGTCGTTGATTAATAGTGACTTGCAAAACCCGCCAGGCCGATAACGCGTTCTGCTAAGCTGCTTGTGTGATGAGAACACATTTCATCTCCAGGTGCGGTGTGCCCGCTCCCCGTCGGAGCGCGCCCGCCACCCCTTGCTGTCATCCCCCAAACAAACACCACTGCTTATGACCACTCACGACGAACTCCGCGCCTTCGCTCGGGCCCTCGCACTAACCTGCCATAGCTACGGGCTTGTCTTCGCCTGCCTCCATTCAGAGTCCAATCTCGAACTAGCTCCAAGGCCTGCACTCGCGCCTTATCTCTATCTCGCCCGGGTCGCCGAGGAACTCGCCTGCGGTCATATCGTCCCGACCTCTCAAGGCCGAAACCTCTTCATCCGGGTCCGCACCCCCTTCGCCGCTTCCTCTTCCCTCTGGTTCGTAACCCTCCGAACCTACTCCCTCATCCTCGTAACCCAGCGCAGCCTGAAAATCTCCCGGTTCGAGCGGGACCTCAGCCCCGCTGCCGCTCACGCCGATCCCGGGGAGATTCTCGCCCGGGCTGCCGAGGCCGTCACCCGGTCCCCGTTCAGCGACCAGGCCTTCCTCCAGCCGGAACAGTCTGCCCCCTTTCCGACCAAACACCCCGAACTCCTCGCTTTCCGCGCCACCTTCTGCAGCGGCACCGAGGTCGGCACTGTCTTGCCCTCCTCGCCCGATACCACAAAAGCCGCCCAGCTCGCGCTTGCCCCAAACCCTGCCAAAATCTACCTGCTCTAATCTCTATGCCTCTGCCACGCAAATCTCCGTCGCCCCGCTCCGCCGGCCAGCATCCTCGAACTCCTAAACCGCCCGTCGGTGCCAATTTGTGCGCCACTTGGGCCGCCGCAGCGCAGATACTCACCGAGGCTAAAGCGACCGACGCCTTCTTGCGCGAGCCGCTCACTGAGTCTCTCTCTCACTTCCTCGCCGGCCAATACGCCATCGCCATCAACAACGCCGTCACCGCCGGCCCTCTCAAGCCCCGCACCCTTTCGGCCTTCGCCAGCGACGTGGCCGCCTTGCGTAAGGGCGATCAAAATGCCGCGTGGTTGCGCCTCGAACGCCAGCGGGTCGGCCTCGAATACAGGCGCCTGCGGCTCGCCATCACGGACTCGCACGAAAAACGGAAGTCAAAGCTTCTCTTGGCGTTGGAAATCTTCAGGAAGCACCTCGCCGGTCACCCCGATGCCCGCGCCGCCTTCGCCGCCTTCGCCGTAAAACTGCGAGAGTCGTCGGGCATGCTTCCCGAAACCCCCGAGAATCCGACCCAATCCGCCTGAATCCGGCCTTTCAAACCTTCAACCATCAACTCTTTGCTCTCAGCACGCCTGTATGAATACCACCCGCACCGGCAAAATCGCCCGCCTCCCCGGCCGCATCCGCAATCTATTGAACCGCCGCCTCCACGACGGCGAGCAGGGCAAACGCCTCGCCGCCTGGCTCAACTCCCTCCCCGTGGTCCAGGCCGTCCTTGCCGCCGCTTTCGCCGGCAAACCTATCCGCCCCCAGAACCTCTCTGAGTGGAAGCAGGGCGGCTACCAGGATTGGCTCCTCCAGCAGCAAGCCCTGCCTCTCGCCCGCCAGCTTGCCCGGGACGCCGCCCGCCACCCTGCGCACCTCCCGGTGGCCGATGCCCTCGCCCACTCCATCGCCGCCCGTTACGCTCTCGCCGCCTCCGCCCTCCCCCCGCCGCTCGGCCCCGAACAATGGCGGCGCTTGCGCCAGCTCTGCGCCGATACCGTCCAACTCCGTCGCGGGGACCACGCCGCCCAGCGCCTCCGCCTCGTTCGTGATCGTATGGACATGTGTGCGAAAAACGACCCGGACGCCGACATTCTTCTCCCTCACGAATACCGCGCGGGGTGGAGCTTGTGAGCAGGCGGCAGGTCCAGCCTGATCCGAGCCGGCCGGCGGGAGCGCGGCTGGGGTGCCCGGCGCTTCTGCGGTCCGTGTCCTGTGGCGGCCAGCCGTCGCCCCTATTCCCCCGGCTTCAACGAGGCTTCCTCATCGTCCAACCCGTCGTGCCAGATCAGCGGCGCCAGGGACAAGCCGCCTCGTTCCCAGCCGGCGTGGCTGATGTACCATTTTCCGTCTGCATCCCGCACCACTTCCGAGGCATGTGCGTAGATTGTCCCCACTTGATTCTTCGGCTCCCAGTGAAAAGGGTCCGGGCTCAGATACACGTTGATCGTTCCCCCGTCGCAGGCAAACAGGTAGAACGACTTCCCGCGCCGCACGACAAACGGCGACTCGGTTGGACCCCCGAATGTCCCCTCCCGGGGATGCGTGAAGACTACCCGGCGCCCGGCCCAATGCAGCAAATCCGGGCTCGTCACGCAGGCGACGATATGGTTGCCTCCCTCCGGCTTCGACGTGGCCGTGTAATACAGAATCCACTCCTTGCCCGAGCGCAGCACAATCGGGTCCCGGGCGTCGAAGCCATCCGTCAGCAACGGGTTGGCCGGGCTGCGGTCCCAATGCCAAAGGTCTTTCGAGGTCAGCAAATGGATCTTGTATTGGTGGCCCTGGCTGTTGCCGGCGCAGACGAACATGTAGTAAGTCCCCTCGTGCTGAATCACATACGGCGCCCAGAAGAACCACTCCTTGTGCTTGTCCCAGTTGGCCATTACCGCAAACGCTTCCTTGTGCCAGGCTGGCTGGGTGAGCGTCTTGGCCGTCGCGTGCAGCAGGTTCTTGCCCGGGTCCCGAAAGAAGTCCACCGGCAGTATGTGCGTGATGCCAAAGACGTGCCAGGTGCCATCCGGTCCCCGGACGAAGGTGTGGTCGTTAATGCACCAGGGATCCTTCTCCCCGGCTTTCGGATCGAACACCTCCGTAAACTTGCCGGCTTCGACCAGCGTCTTCTCGGCGCCCGCCAGACCTGCCTGGGTCAGGCTGAGTACTGCCAGGCTCATCCACAAATATCGTCGCATGACACCAGTCTAAAGGGCAGCCCAGCCTTGGCAAATTCAATCCTAAGGCTGAATATGCAGGGCATGCATTGGACCCGTTCCCAAATCCGCCGTCCGCCCTGGCTGGCCTTCTGTCTGGTCCTGGTCGGCTCGCTGGTGGCGGCTGCCGCGATTGACTGTCCTAAAGTAATCCGCATCTCGAGGACCGGGACCGTCCTCGCCGGCTGGCAAGGCAAAGAGGCCACCCTCCAGAAGGGACAGAGCCTGGGTCAATGGGTTCTGATGGCGGTGGTCCAACCCGCTTCGAGCCGGCGGTTGGCGGTCTTCGAAGACTTCTCCCAAACCAACGGCCACCTCCTCTTTGCCGATGAGCGCGGAGTCAAGGCGGACCTGCCCAAGTCTTCCGAACCAACCTGGGCCGATCCGAAAACCCTCTACCGCGGCCATCGGCTTGAAGACGTGTTCAACAGCGAGCGCGACCTGCTGGGCGAAGAGATTCTCGCCCAGCCGGGCGACCCGGCCTACGCCGCAGTGGCCGCCTGCGTCCCGCCCATCTCGAAAATGTACACCTGGAGCTTTGTGGGCACTCACGATTGCCTGGAGAAGGTCGGGGTGTTCTATGGCGGCATCACGCCCAACTTCGATCCTGCAGCTTATATTCCCGAAATCCGGAAGGTCCGCGATGCGGGCCGGGTGCTCGATGGCTTGGTCGGCGGCTGGCTTCCGGCACTCAGGTTTGTGTATCCGGAAGGGCCCGGCGATTGGTCGGAGCTGGTCATCTACGCGCCGATGCGCGTCGAGAACGGCAACCAGCGCGTCCAGCCCGTTTGGTATCGCGTGTGCCGGGTCGAGGGGAACACGCTCCGCTGGGCGCGCTACTTCGACTCCTACCACCCGTTCCCGCCCCGGCTGGAGGCAAGCCCGGAGTCTTTCTACGAAGAAATGCTCGCGATGCGCGCGGGCTGGGAACGTGCCCTGGCACCCGGCATGCAGATTGACATCCCCGACCAGCGCCTCGCCGACCTTGCACGCCACTCGCTCGTGCGCGACATGATGAGCCGTGTGGGCCCATTTCCCAAGTACGGCGTCTTTGATCGCAGCTACGGCGGCAGTGAACATGATGGGTTCCCTGATATCTTCACGGTGGACACCGCCGGGATGCTGGCCTGGGGCCTGTTTGATCTGGCAGGCCAATACCTGGACAACTACTTCACGTATTTCGTGCGCGATGACGGCTCAATCCTCTATCGCGGGCCGGAAACGGGACAGTATGGGCGAATGCTCGCCGTCGCTGCCGAATACGCCAATTACACCGGTGATTACCAGCTTCTGCTGCGCCACCGCCGCCGCCTGGACGGTGTGGCTAAACTGCTGCTCTCTTTGCGCACCCAAGCCCTGCGCCTGCCGCCCGAGGCTCCGGCCTACGGCATGATCGCCGGCTGGAGCGAGGCCGACGCCTGCTTCGACCCCGATCCGCCCCGCTATATGCAGCCCTATCTGTCGAACAGCACTGAAGCCGCCCGTGGCTTCGAGGATCTTGGGGCGGTGTGGGAAAGGATTGGCGCCAGCAAGCATCTCCCGGAGTTGACCCGGTGGGGCCGGCAGCTCCGCCAGGAGTCGCGCTCGCTGGCCAAGGATGTTCAGACCGCCGTTGCCCGCTCCATGCTCACCAACACGACGCCCCCGTGCCTGCCTGCCATCGCCGGAGCCGCCGAGCCTTTCCATGTCGCCGTCGCGCGCGACAGGCTGGATCCGCAATTCCGGTCCTACCGCGCCTGGGTGGAGATGCTGTACTCAGGCAACCTGACGCGCGAGCAGGTCGAGACGATCGTCAATTACCGCGCCGCGCACCATGACATCATCCTTGGCATCCCCGCCGTCTATGGGCACAGCACCTACGAGTGGGGCGGCTTCCTGAGTTACGGCCATGGCTACGGGTTGGTGCAATATGACTTTACCCGCCAGTATCTCCTGCTGCTCTACAGCCTCATGGCGCACCAATACACCCGCGGCACGTGGACGGCGCCGGAGACGCGGCTCCTGGATCCGCAACGATTCACTGCCCCGTATTGCAGCCCGGCTCAGATGACTGTGCCCCTGCTGACCCGCTGGATGCTCGTGTTCGAGGAACCGGCCGCCGATGTAGTGTGGTTGGCCAAAGCCACTCCGCGGGACTGGTTGGCGGCAGGAAAGACGATCGCGGTGTCCAACGCGCCGACCCGCTGGGGCAGCCTCGGGTTCAGTCTCCACTCGCATCTGCAAGCCGGGACACTCGAGGCCAAGGTGGTTGCGCCGTCTGTGCCGCCCGCCGCGCGCGTCAACCTGCGCCTCCGCGTCCCCGCCGGCCACCGGATTCGTTCCGTCACCGCCAACGGCAAGCCTTGGAATCAGTTCAATGCCGTGGAGGAAACGATCACCCTGCCTCCAACCACGAAGCAGCCCCTGGACCTGGCAGTCTACTACTAACCACTGCCCCTGCGCTCAAGCACACCATGTAACCCATTTAACCCATTTAACTCCTTTAACCCAATTGACCCTTTCAACTGGTCAGGGAATGCTCTGGTGGTCGGTGTTCCGAATGCGATACCAGCAGAGCAGCTCTTTCGCCGGTGGCGTCGGCCCGCCCTGGCCTTCGGCCTTGTCCAGGTAGAGGAACGCGACCGAGGAATAGCAGAACGGCTTAAGCCGGTCCGGTGACCACGGGTTGACAAAGGCGAACTTGAGCCGTTGCTCGAAGCGAATCACGTCGGTCTCGTGCGCCCGATACATGGCCACGCTGGCGTTGAGGGTGTCCTTCACCGGAACGCCGTGATAAGGGCCGATGAACGTGCCTTCACGGAAGTACCAGCCGCCGAGGAAATAATCCTCCAGACCCGTGCCGACGATGCGGGGCACCTCCCAGTCGGCATCCACGTGCACGTGCTCCGGTGCTTCCAGGAAACTGAGGTAGTTTCGTTCCTGGCCTTGCATGTAGAGCTGGCACCCCGCGTAGTGACCCCGCCCGAGCGCCTCGGCGATCAGAACTGGCGCCGGTCCCTGGTTATGGCCCGTGTTGAACTGGGCGTGGAAGTAGCCCAGCGGCTCGGGCAGAGGGTCGGTTAACTGGTAGAGCACGTTGCAGAACACATCCGTGTCGAGCTCCGGGTCCACGTTCTCCAGCTCGACGCGGAAGCTCTTGCGGAACGGCATGGGCCATTTGCAGAAGAAGCCACCGCTGGAGGTGCCGAAGTAGCGCGAGGCGAAGCTGGCCACCTCGCACAGGCCGGCGCCAAAAAAGTCGCCCACGGGGGCCGCCACCGCCGGCTGCTCGGCCCCGTCCCAGTAAATCCGCAGTATCAGAGTCTTGAGAATGGACTGGTTGATGGGCGCCTTGGGATTCCAGTGTTGCCAGAACCAGCCGGGGAACGTGAGCCAGAATTGGGCAATATATCCCTGTCCTTTGACCTCGCCGATGGTCACCCGCTTGCCCCGCGGCACCGGGATGGTCTTGCTCTTGTGCTTGAGGTTGAAGGTGGTCAGTTGGCGGGTGGTCTCCTTGCGCAGTGTCGCCAACCGCAAGACGTCTGCGGGCGCAGGTGGAGAGTCGCTGCTGGCGGGTCCCCGGCCATCGGTTTGAGTGGCAGCGGCGGTGGGGAGGGCGGCGGTGGCACTCAGCGCGGCAAACGAAGTCACGAATTCACGGCGATCCATGGTGGAAGCAGGATGCCGGAAGGCGCCCCGGCGCGTCAATAGTGACAGATTCGCTTGACCCGCTCTGGTGAAAGCGGCATTTGGGGACCCGTGCAGTTCAATCTCAAAGGCAGACCGTGATGCAACCTGCTCCACCGGAAGACCGGCTCCACTCCTGGCAAGTGCGGGTTTTTGGGCTGCTTTGGGGCGCCTACGCGTCTTATTACCTTTGCCGCGTCAACTTTGCGGTCGCCCAGCCTGCCATCCTCAACGAGTTCCCTTCCTGGACCGGCGCGCAAATCGGGAGCATCCCTTCCACCTATGCCCTTACCTACGCCATCGGCCAAATGGTTAACGGCACCCTCGGCCAACGGTATGGGGCGCGGAGGATGATGACAGCGGCCATGCTGATCGCTTCCTTCAGCAACCTCCTGTTTGCTCTTACTACCTCCTTTTGGGCGATGCAGGTGTTATGGGCCCTCAACGGCTGGGGCCAGTCCGCCGGTTGGGCGTTGATGCTGCAGACGCTCTCGGAATGGAACACGTCGGCTCGCCGGGGCACCCTCATTGGCTGGCTCTCCACCAGCTACCAGGTCGGCCATGTGCTCTCCTGGCTGCTGGCCGGTTTCCTCTGTGAGGCCATTGGCTGGCGCGCTGCCTTTGCTGTGCCGGGGCTTCTGCTTCTGCCCGCGGCGTTGCTCTTCTACTTGTTCTTGCGCGATTCACCCGTCGAAGCCGGCTTCCCCCCTGTCCGTGACGATGCGGCGGCGGCCGCGCCAGCGCCGGACGCCAACACCAGCTGGGGCTCAACCCGACACATTCTCCGGCTGACGTTGAGCAGCCGCAGCCTGTGGATTCTGGCCTTGGGCTACTTCGTGTTGAATGCGGTGCGTTACAGCTTCATGAACTGGAGCGTGCAGTACATGGCGGAATTCCACGGACGCAGCATCAAGGACAGCGTCTTAACTGCGATCATGATCCCCTTGGCCGGCTGCCTGGGGGCGGTGTCGGCGGGCTGGGTGTCGGACGCATTCTTTGGCAGACGCCGCGCCCCGGTGTGCGTCGTGATGTTGCTGGGGCTGGCCGCAACCTGCTGGGCAATGACGCTCGTGCCGCAAGGAGGCTGGCCGGCGGCGACGGTCTTGCTGGGGTTGGCGGGATTCATGATCTATGGTCCCGACGTCCTGATAGGCGGCGCGGCCGCCGTTGACCTCAGTCATCCGAAAGCAGCCTCCATCGCCACGGGTTTCACGATGTGCGTCGGCGCGCTCGGTGCTATCTTCTCCGGCGCGGGCATTGGCTATCTGAAAGACCTCGCTCACGGCAACTGGTCGCTGATCTTCCACGTATTGGCGGCCATGCCCCTGCTGCCGGCGATACTGATGGTGTTCATCTGGAACGCCCGGCCACAAAACCCCGGGCCGTCAGCGTAGGCGGATCACGCAGTGCGGGTCATTGGCTGGCCCCACAAACCACCGGCCCTGATTCCACGGGTCAGGAGGGTTGAGCCTTAGGTTAGCAAGCCGTTCACCCAGGCGGCCAGCAAACCGCCGAGGATAGGGCCGGCTACCGGCACCCACCCATACCTCCAGTCGCTCCCACGTTTCCCGGGAACCGGCAACAGGGCGTGCGCCACCCGAGGTCCAAGGTCGCGCGCCGGGTTGATTGCATAGCCCGTGGTTCCCCCGAGCGACAGGCCGATGCCAAAAACGATCAGAGCCACCGGCAACGCGCCCAGAGCCCCAAGGCCAATCGGGGTGGCATCGCCGGGAGAGCCCGGCAATCTGATCGAGGCTTCGGCAATCAAGAAGACTGGCAGGACCAGCACAAAGGTTCCAACCACCTCGCACAAGAGGGCTTGCGGGAGACGACGAATGTTCGGCGCGGTGGCAAAGCAAGCCAGCTTGGCAGCCGGGTCTTCCGTGGCTTTGAAATGTTCCCGGTAAAACAGGAAGACCGTAGCCCCGCCAACCAACGCCCCCAGCATCTGGGCGGCAATATAGGCCGCAACCTTGCCCCAGGGAAACTGGCCGGCTGCCGCTAACGCGACCGTAATCGCGGGATTGAGGTGGGCGCCGCTGAACCGCTGGGAACAAAATACGCCCACGAAGACGCCCACCGCCCAGCCGGCAGTGATCACAATCCAGCCTGAATTGTTTCCTTTGGTGCGGGACAATACCACGTTAGCAACCACTCCGTTGCCGAAGATGATGAGCAGCGCCGTCCCGATGAATTCCGCCACGATAGCATTCATGTCTTGTTCGACTCGGTTGTTGATCAGTCTGCCGGGGGCTGGTTCACGCGGATTGCTCCCATTCCCGCGCCCGTTTCAGTGCTTTGGCCCAGCGCCCGCGCCGATACAACGCCTCGTCTGCGCTCTGCTGTGGCTCGAAAACCCGATCCGCCTGCCAGACCTGCTGCACCGCGGCCTGATCCTTCCAGAAGCCGGCCGCCAGGCCGGCCAGGTAAGCCGCACCCAGGGCTGTGGTCTCGACGATCTTCGGCCGGACAATTGGAACCCGCAGGATGTCCGCCTGAAATTGCATCAGCAGATTGTTGGTGGCGGCGCCGCCATCCACTCGCAATTCGCTCAACGCCACCTGCGAGTCTTCCTTCATCACATCCAGCACGTCGGCCACCTGGAAAGCGATCCCCTCCAGCGCCGCGCGCGCCAGGTGCGCGGCCGTCGAGCCGCGCGTCAGCCCGGTGATCGTGCCGCGGGCGTATTGGTCCCAGTACGGTGCTCCCAGCCCCGCAAAGGCCGGGACCAGGTAAACTCCGCCCGAGTCCGGCACGCTGGCCGCCAGGCCTTCCACCTCCGCCGATGACTTGATCAGCCCCAGGCCGTCGCGCAGCCATTGCACCACCGCGCCGCCGATAAACACGCTCCCCTCCAGTGCGTAGTCGGTCTGCCCGCCGGTTTGCCAGGCGACCGTGCTCAGCAACTGGTGTCGCGAGGGCATCGGCTGCTGGCCCACGTTCATCAACATGAAACAGCCCGTGCCATAAGTGTTCTTGGCCTGGCCACGCCGGAAACAGTTCTGCCCGAACAGGGCGGCTTGCTGGTCGCCGGCAATGCCGGCGATGCGAATGGGCACTTCGAAAATGCCGGGCGCGGTTTCCCCGTAAATCTCGCTCGACGCGCGCACCTCGGGCAGCACCTCGCGCGGCACCCCCAGCACCCCCGGCAGCTCGTCGTCCCAGGCCCCGGTCTGCAGGTTGAACAGCATCGTGCGCGAGGCATTGCTCGGGTCGGTGACGTGCAGCGCGCCGCCCGTCAGCTTCCACAACAGCCAGGTGTCAATCGTGCCGAAGGCCAGCTCGCCGCGCACGGCCCGCTGCCGGGCGCCGGGAACATGGTCCAGCAGCCACCGCAGCTTGCTGCCCGAGAAGTAAGCATCAATTACCAGGCCCGACTTGCGCGCGATCATCTCCCCCCTGCCGGCGCGCTTGAGTTCGTCGCAAAAGCCGGCGGTGCGCCGATCCTGCCAGACAATGGCGTTGTGGACGGGCTGGCCGGTCCGGCGGTCCCATACCACCGTGGTCTCGCGCTGATTGGTGATCCCGATGGCGGCCACCGCTTTGGCCCCCACTCTCGCCTGGACGAGAACCTGGTGTGCGACCTCAAGCTGGGTTGTCCATATCTCCAGCGGATCATGCTCCACCCAGCCCGCCTGGGGATAAATCTGGTTAAACTCCTTCTGCGCCACGCCCTGGATGCGTCCGCCTTGGTCGAAGAGAATCGCACGGCAGCTCGTGGTGCCCTGGTCCAATGCCAAAATGAAGTTCATCATGATATTCCCAAGTGTCCGCTCTGAGCCCAAGCCGATCCCAACTGCCGGTGAGAGTTGCCTTCCCGGCTACAAACTGCAAGGCATAAAGCGCGGCCTTGGAACCAGTTTACGGGAAGCAGCGACACTGGGTGTACAAAAAAACGGAGCGCAGACCGCTGCGCTCCGTTAAACTGAAAACTGCCCGCGTGCTTAGCGGCGAATCCGGCGGAACAGCACCAGGCCGCCAAGGGCCAGCAGCGAAAACATTCCCGGCTCCGGAACGTATAGCGGGGTCGGCGACACAGCGCTGCCGATCCAGCCGCCCATGCCAGCAACTTCCTCACTGGTCAAAGCGCGAGCCCAAGTCATAGCAGTGCTGACATACCCCCACATATCCTCCCAAGAGTCGTCGGCAAAAAGATTGAAACGGTCGAGTTCAAGCGAGAACCGGCCATCAACACTCTGGGGGGTGCCGTCGAGGTAAAGAGTGCCGTCAACATACACCCTGAACCAGTTGCCATTATTGACGGACCATACGATTCTGTGCCATTTGGACCAGTCGGCAGTCATTGTTGAGTAACCGGTAGCGCCAACACCAATGGTGCCATCGGGAGCCAGCCACAGATCCCCGTCATTGCTGTTGCCACCCCATGCGGTCTGAAACAGGCTGTTCCATCCCGTCTGTGTTTGCACATAATCTATGGCAACTGTGTACTGATTGATATAGTCGCCGCCGCCATTAGGGGCGATGCCGTGATAGACGGACATGTAATTCCAGCTTTGCTCCTGGAAGCCGCTGCCATCACTGTAAATGGTGTGCGCGGTTGGTATTCCAATGTCAATCCATGGCACCAATCCCAGGGCACCGTAGGTGGTGTTAAACGTAATGTCGTTGCCAATAGTTGCCGCGCCGAAATTGGCACTGTTCTGGAACCGCCACAGCCCCGTTAACCCTGTCGGGACATTAATCGGCTGAGCATTTGCGGCACCAGCTACCGCCAGGACTGTTAACGCGAGAACAAGCTTCTTCATAATTCAGGTGTTTTCTAATTCAGTTACTTCTGTCCGACTACCAGTGTTATCACGAGCCTAGCAAAACCGCCCCGGAGGGACAATACCCTAAACAGGGGGGATGCCGGGCTCCTTGTGTCGCGCGTGGGGAACCGAAGGCCATGCCTTGGTGCCGCGGCAACACCGGCGGCTTTTGCCGATAAGCCGACATGACTTCGGTGCGGACACGGGCTTGGAGATTGGCGAAGATGGCGTCGGGAATGAGCCCGGTTTCGGCGGCGGGAGCGGTTCGGGTGGGCGCCGCCGGAGTGCTTGGACGCTGCTTGGACATATGCAGGGAATCGGGCGCGGCCCGCCGCGGGTGCGCAGGGCGGGGGCCACAAGGCCGGGGCGGAGCCGGCACCGCAGGGGCGATCAGCGGTCGCCGGCCCGTTTCAGCGGGTCCCAGTGTCGTGAATTGACCAGCCCCTGGGAATCTCCCGTGCCGGGGTCAACGGGCGGGTTGATCCGCGCGTCCTTGCGGGCCTCAGCGTGGCCGTCGGTGAAGACAATGACGCCGTTGTTCCGATGCCGGGCGATATCAATGCCCTCGAACCCCTGGCTGGCACTCCTCGTTTTGTCCATGCAGGCGTTGGGCCACCAGAAGCTCGAACTATACAGGCCGTCGCTTTTCGGCATGCCGTCACCGATGATCAGGTTGTCCGACGGGCTCACCACCGCGGTGCGTTTGAACCAGGGCTTGGTGTCGAACCTGATGCCGCTGATGGTGACGCTGCCCGAGGTGTAAGGCCAAAGGCAGTTGAAGAAGGAGTTGATGCCGTAGCCGACCCGGTGGCAGTCAAAGGCCCAGCTCCAGGTTACCCCGTTGTCCACTCGCTGCCCCTTGATGGCGGCGCAGTGGAACAGGTTCGTTTGATTACGCGCGTAGCCGATGATGGCGGCTCCCCACCAGTTGGTGCGCGCGGTGGAAGAATTGCTGTTCTCGTTTTGGTTCCGGTGGGCCGGGAAGACATCCCGGTTGTCATCGGTGTAGAACTGTAGGAACAGCTCGATCTGCTTCAGGTTGTTGAGGCAGGCGATGCGGTCGGCTTTCTCCTTGGCCCTGGCCAGGGCTGGCAACAGCAGCGCCGCCAGGATAGCGATAATTGCGATGACCACGAGCAATTCGATCAGCGTAAAGCCCCGGCGGCGAGCATCTCCCCGCCGGGGCAGGCCGAGACAGGCATATCCAGAGGCGTTCACTTTCTCAGCCGGAAGAACCGCCTGCCGGCGGAGGTGTCAACGGTGACCTGGTTGTTGACCACATTGGTCACCGTGGTCCAGGAGGCGGCAGGCAGGCTTTCCGCATATTCCAACGTAAACCCGGTTGCCTCCTCCGGCCAGGCAAGAGTGAGCTGGGTGCCGGCGAGGGAGCAGCTCAGCGACGGCGGGCCCACCATGGCCAGGAAGTGATTCCAGATGGTGTCCGCCCCGAGCGCGGTGCTGTAGAACGCCACCTCGTCCAGCCCGCCGATCCATCCCTCGGTCGTTGCCGTGGGGGTGCTGGAGCCAAGCTGAGTCGGTTTCGAGAGGAAATTGATGGTCTGGGCGAACGCGCCCAGCGGCTGGCCATCCCAATACATCGAGACGAACCCTGCGTCGAAGACAATCGCGTAGTAGTGCCAGCCGCTGCTGTATGGGGTGGAGAGCATTTGGAAGCCGGAGCTGAAGTTCCCGACCTGATGCGACCACTGTTCCATGTGCACGCTCCAGTCGCTGCCGCCATCCCGGGCGGCAAACAGGCACGGATTGTAGCCAGCCGCGCCCTGGGTCCAATCGGCCCGGATCCATCCCTCGACGGTGCCGCTGCCGCCGCCGAACTCGAATTCGGGAACGTAGCCCAGGTCAACGTGGCCGGTGCCATCCAGAATGAGGGCCAGGTTGGTCACGCCGCCGTAGCCAGCCTCATAGGTCGCGGAGTTTGCGACCGTGCCGGGGTGCGCGTTCCTGGCATCCCGGGCGTCACCGTCATCGAAGGTGTAATAGGAGATCAGGCTGGTTTCGCCGAGCACTGTTGCCTGGTAGCGGGCCATGTTGTTGCCGACCTGTACGATGGCCGTGGCGCTGTTTGTGCTGCCAAAGTCATTGCTGACGGCCAGGTAGTACTTGCCGGAGTAAGCTGGAGTCAGGGCGCTCGTGCCGATGATGGCGGTCGTGGCTCCCGGGATGAGCACGTCATCCTTGTACCATTGGTAGGTCCGCTTCTGGGTGCCGCTGGTCCCGGCCGAGGTTTGATACGACTTGCCGACGAGGAAGGTGCCGCCGATCGGCTGGGTGGTGACTGCCGGGGGCTGGCCTTGATAGTACGCATTGTAGTGCGCCTGAATCGAATCGCCGGACAGCGCCGTCGAGTAAAAGGCGACTTCATCCAGCATGCCGATCCAGCCTTCAGACGTCACAGTATCCGCGGAGGAGCCCAACTGGACCGTGGTCCCGGACCCTACGCCCAGCTCCTGCGCAAGCGGAGAGTATATAACCAGGTCCCCATCCCAGTAGCAACTGACTGTCCCGGCGTCTATGACCACCGCGACATGGTGCCAATTCGTGCCGGCGTTCGGCGGGTAGTACCAGGAACCGCTTTCACCGTTGAAGAAGCTAATCCGGTTCTTGCTGCTGCTCAGGTGGATGCTCCAGAGGGTGGGGCCATTGCGATTGGCAAACAGGCAGGGCTCGTAAGACGGTGCGCTGGTCCAATCCGCGCGGACCCAGCCCTCGATTGTGCCCACCCCGGAGCTGAAATCGAAGTCGGCGACGGTGCCCAGGCTGACGTGCCCCGAGCCGTTAAGCAGCAAGCCTTGCGCGGCGCCCTCGCCAAAGCCCGCACCCCAGCCGGCCGTCCCCGCCAGCGTGCCTTCGTGCGAGCCAAAGACATCCTCCGGCATCAAGCGATCGAAGGTATAGTAGGAGATCAGACTCGTCTCATTGGAGACGGCGGTCTGATAGCGGACCAGCGGCGCGGGCAGCGACGACGACAAGGCGAGGATGGCCGGGGCGCTGGGCACCTTGCCCCCCGTATTGGATACCGTGACCGAATAGGTTCCGGCGTCGCCCGTTGACAGGCTAGGGAAAGCAAGAGCGGAGGTGGTCTTGCCGTTCAGAGCGGTCGCGCCTTTATACCACTGGTAGGACAGGTTGGTGCCGGTCGCGGTGACGTTAAGGGTCAGCGCCACGCCCGGCAGATAGGTTCCGCCCTGGGGCTGCTTGGTGATCGTTGGCGGATTGTCGGCGAAGAACGCCTGGTAATGCGCCTGGACCGCTGCCGGCGTCAGCGCATCGGCATAAATGGCTACTTCATCCAGTGCCCCGATCCAGGGTTGCTCCGCGGCTAACGGAGACGCGTTTCCGATTTGCGTGGGGCGATCGGTGACGTTGCCCAGTGCGTTGGTAAAGGAGCCGGCTGACGTGCCATCCCAATACGCGGTGAACTTGTCGCTGTCAAAGACTACCACCAGGTGATGCCAGTTCGTGGAAGCGTTTGCGATGGCCAGCGTCTTGTATCCGCCGCTGTAATTGCCATTCCACATGCCGACTTGAGTCTTGGCGGAGGCCATGTGGACGCTGTATCGGGTGGTCCAGCCATATTCGCGAGTTGCGAACATGCAGGCGTCGGCGCCGATCGTGCCGGCGCGCACCCAGGCCTCGATGGAGCCGCTGTTGTCGTTGGTAAAGGCGAAGTCGGGCACCACGCCCAGGTTCACCCAGCCGGCGCCGCCCAACGCGAGGGCCCGGCCGAAGCCTCCCGCGCCATTAGTAAACGCAGTCGTGCCTGCGAGCGTCCCGGGGTGCGCTCCCTTCAGGTCCGCGGCGTTGTTCTGCTCGAAGGTGTAATACGAAAGGAGGCTCGGTTCATTGGTGACGGCGGCTTGGTACTGGGCCAGCGTTGCCCGGGCTGGTGCAGGGCACAGCAGGGCGAGAGCCGCCCCGGCGAGCGTGCTGTAATAGTGGAAACGAGAGGTCTTCGCCGCCGATGGGCGTGGGGTTGAGGGGCAAGTGCGAGAGGCGTTTTGTGCTTTCATGATATCTATACTATACTATAGGTGAAGGTGTGATTGTTGCTTTGCCGCAGTCAGGATTGGCGCGAGCTGTCTAAATTAAATACTGTGAATTCGGCATTGCTGAGTACTGGCACTATCGGACGGCAAACGGCTTTCCATACTAAGCACCTTATCACCGCCGGTCCCGCGGCCCAATACCCCAAACAGGGGGGATGCGGTGCAGGGCACGCCTCGCGACACGGCCACAAGCCGGCACGTCGGCGGGGCTACTTCTGGAGGTAAGCCAGCACCGCCTCGGTGCGCGAGTGGACTTGCAGCTTCTCGAAGATGCGTTTGACGTGTTCGTGCACGGTCCAGGTGCTGATGCCCAGCGCCGGGGCAATTTCCTTGTCCACGTGGCCCTTGCTCATCAGGCTCAGCACATCCTGCTCGCGCTGGGTCAAGGGCGTCGCCTTGCTGGAAGCTTTCGCGGCGGGGCCGCTCTGGAGCAACCGCTGGAAGTAGGACTGGGTGATCCGCGACAGCGCCTCTACCGTTGGGCGGCCCTCCGCCAGGACGCTCAGTACCGGCTCCAGGATGCGCTCGGGCGCCGTGCGCTTGAGCACATAACCGGACGCCCCGCCGGGAGTGAGCGCGAACAACTCCTGGCTGTCTTTATGAACCGCGTAGCTGACCGCCGGCAAACCCTCAACCACCGTGCTGATCTGGCCGGAATTCGGCAGGCCGATGCTGCCGGCCAGGTCCCGGTTGACAAGGCACAGAACTGCGTTTGTGGCCGCCGCCTCACGCCGGGCTGCCTTCGCGGTCGGGCAGGGCACGCAGCAATAACCTTCATGCCGGTTAATGCACTGCGAGAGGGCGCCGCGGATGCCAGGATCGCTTTCCACCAGCAGGATGGGGGTGAGTTTGCCGGTGCTTTCCGAGACCTTCGGTTGCCGTTGGCGGCTGTCCGCGCACAGGGTGTGGATGGTGGTATAAGTCCACAGGAGGGGGTCATAAGCCCAATGGAAGGCCAGGGTCACCTCCCGCGGAAACGATTTCCCTGCGGCGGCCCACCCCTCCGCCAGCACTTGGCGGTAGATTTGCAGGGCCCGAACGGCAGCCGCTTCGGGGTCGCTGGTTCCCAGCGGAAAGAAGCAGCCGGCGCCTGCGTGCTCGATATGCGTCGAGAATTCGTGCTGGCGCCCGCCGTCCGCCGGCGCGGGATAATGCCGGAGCAACAGCCGCTCCTTCCAATAGCCGGCATCGGCCCGGGTGAGCGCGTGTCCCCGCCGGTCGCGGTATTCCCGCACCACCGCATCCCAGCCCTCGCCGGCTATCTTTTCCTGGATCGCCCGGGCTTCCGCCGCTGCGTCGAGCCTGGTTTTTGCGGCCAGTGAAAACGTGTGCCGGTGTCCCCCGTGCTGCATCTTGACCGACCAGCCGCGCAGGGCCATGCGACGGCCTTGCCGGGTGTAAGTGTTATGAAAGACGCGATGCCGCCAGGGGGATGCCGGTTTGCCGGGGTGGGGCAAAGCGGGAGGCGGGCCGGGAGCCGCCGGAGCCTTGCTTGGACGCCGCTTGGACATACCCCCATTAGAGGCTACTACGGGCACGGTGTCAAACATCGTTGGCTTTATGGCCGCGCTCCGTCAGACGGGGGATGGCCTGAGCGTACGATTGGAGCCGCCCAAGGCGGTCAAGGCCCGGGTGCGAATCCCAGACGGCATGGTTCTCCTTCCAGCCGTGGGAGGTATCGCCGGCGGCAATCTCGACTTTGCTGCTCAAGGTGCGCTGATCCGGCCAGGCAGCCTGCGCGGGCAGCGTCGGCCGGGCTGTCGTTGGCGTGGTGTTGGCCCGTTACCGGCGGGGGACCAGCGTGAGAGTCCGGATTCTTACTGTAGTCCTGGGCCCTTTCCCGTCCTCTACGCAGTGCTTGATTGCACAAATAAGCGATACCCAGCCCCCGCGCGCCCCCACGTGGCGCTATCGCTAATCACCGTACTCAAGCTGATACCTCCATTGCACCTCCATCCTACCTCCATTATACCTCCATTATACCTCCATTATACCTCCATTATACCTCCATTATACCTCCATTTAGAGATGGAGGTAGGATGGAGGTATAATGGAGGTGGGATGGAGGTGCGATGGATGGGCAAGCTTGAGGCGGCGCGGTGGCGGCTGCTGGAGCCGTGCGGGAAGCCCATTTCAGAATTAGCTGCCGAGGTAACTGAGGTTGATGGCAGTGATTAGCGATAGCGCCGCGTGGGGGCACGCGGCCTGCAAACCTCGTGTAGGGCGCGTGCCCTCACGCGGCGGGCCAGGTATCGCTTATTTGTGCAATCAAGCACTGCGTAGCGCCTTCTGCCTTCGGGATGTGACCATCTCGACGCAGCCCCAAGGGGCCGGCCCCACCGGCAGAGCGATTTCTCTCGCCCGCGGGCCGCGCTACGGGGTAAACAGACCTCCATGCAAAAGCCTTTGCTGAGCCGGTCGTTAGTCTTCACCGCCGTTTTTCCCTTGCTGCTGTGTTCCCGCAGTGCCGCGGAGCCCGGGATGCCGGAGGGCTTCACGCGGCTGGAGCAACTGCCCGCCCCGAAGATCATCGCCAGCACCGAGGCTTATCCCGGCGGACACCATGACGTGGGTAACATCACCGATGGCAAGCCCCGGACCGAGTATTCCTCGAACGCCAAAGGGACCAATACCTTCATCGAGTTCGACTTCGGCGCGCCCACGAGCGTGGCCGCCTTCCGGCACGTGGACCGCAATGACTCGGCGACTATTGCCGCCTCCGAATTGACGTTCCTGGACGCGGCCGGCGCGGTGGTCGGCACGGTGCCGGTCAAGCATGTGAATCAGCGGGGCGGGGTGACGAGCCAGACGCTGCCGGCGCCGGTGCTGGCGCGGCGTGCGCGCTGGCGGGTGACCGAGATGGGAGGCCGGCATGGCACTGTTGGCGGGGCTGAGATTGCTTTCTTCACGCCAGCGAGCCCCGAATCGCTGCCCCGAGCTGTCACGCTCGCGACCCTGGCGCCGCAGATGGTCGAGCGGCAGGGCGAGGCGCTGGTGCAGCCGCTCCGGGTGACGGTCCATTACCCCTATGCCGAGCCGGTGCTCGGAGTGGTCCGGATCGCGGGCGCGGAAGGCAAAATCGTCAACCTCCAATTCGGCAGCCAGGAAGTGGTTCTGTCGGCGCCCGCAGTGGCCTCGGAGCAGACGGTGAAGGTTGAACTCGAAGCGGGCGGGCTGCCGGTGGCCAGCCGCGAGGTAACGCTCAAGCCGGTGCGCAAGCTGGAGATCTTCATCCTGCCGCATTCGCACAACGACATCGGCTACACCGCGTTGCAGGCGGAGGTGGAGAAGAAGCAGAACGACAACATCGAGACCGGCCTGCGGCTCGCGCGGGCTACGGCGAACTACCCGGAGGGCGCGCGGTTCAAGTGGAATGTCGAGGTGCTCTGGTGCGTGGACAACTACCTGCGATCCGCCACGCCGGAGCAGCGGGCGGACTTCATGGCGGCCGTCAGGTCCGGCCAGGTCGGCCTGGACGCCTTTTACTGCAACATCCTCGCCGGCCTGTGCCGGCCGGAGGAACTGCTGAACCTGATGCGCTATGCGACCCGGCTCTCAGCGGAGTGCGGCGTGCCCATCGAGTCGGCGATGATCAGCGACGTGCCGGGCTACACCTGGAGCCTGGTGCCGGCGATGGCGCAGGCCGGGGTGAAATATTTCTCCTTCGCGCCGAACTACTTCGACCGCATGGGCGGCACGATGAAGGAATGGCAGAACAAGCCGTTCTGGTGGAAAGGCCCCGACGGCCAGAGCCGCGTGCTGTGCTGGTGCCCGTCGCGCGGTTACGCCCTGGGCCATCTCATCGGCGACGGCGAGGCCCTGGCGCGGTTCCTCCCGGAGTACCTGACGGAGCTGGAGAACAACGGCTACCCCTACGACATCACGCACCTGCGCTGGAACGTGCACGGCGACAACGGCTCGCCCGACGAGAAGGTGGCCGAGGTCGTGCGCGACTGGAATGCCCGCTATGCGTGGCCGCGCCTGACGATCACCACGACCGCCGCCGCCTTCCGTGAGTTCGAGCGCCGCTACGGCGACAAGCTGCCCGAATACAGCGGGGATTACACGCCGTACTGGGAGGATGGCGCGGCATCGTCGGCGCTGGAGACCGCGCTCAACCGTGGTTCTGCCGAGCGGCTTGTCCAGGCCGGGGCCTTGTGGGCCATGCGCAACCCGGGGCCCTTCCCGGCGGCCGCGTTCCAGGACGCCTGGCGCAACGTGCTGCTCTACAGCGAGCACACCTGGGGCGCGCACAACAGCATCAGCCAGCCCGACCTGCCGTTCGTGCGCGATCAATGGAAGGTGAAACAGGCTTTCGCGTTGGATGCCGACCAGCAATCAGCGCGGTTGCTCGCGCAGGCGCTGCAGAGCGGGGCGGGCGTCCCGCCGGCCGCCGCAGAGTTCGATGTTTTCAACACCACCTCGTGGGAACGCGCCGGGCTGGTGACGTTGTCCCGCGAGCAATCGGCTGCGGGCGATTGCGTTGTGAACGACAAAGGCAAGGCGGTCCCGTCGCAGCGGCTTGCCAGCGGCGAGCTGGTTTTCCTGGCGCGCCATGTGCCGGCCCTGTCGGCGAAGCGGTTCCGGATCAAAGCGGGGCCGGCGTCCGCGCGGGGTGCGGTGAAGGCGGAAGGCGTCACGCTGTCGCACCCGGACTTCACGGTGAAGATTGACGAGCGCAGCGGCGGCATCGCCAGCCTCGTCAGCCGCTCGTTGAACCGGGAGCTGGTTGACGCCAAAGCGGCCACGGCCCTGAATGATTACTTCTACCTGCCGGGCTCGGACCTCAAGGACCTGCAGCGCAACGGCCCGCCGCGCATCACCGTCAAGGAGCGCGGCCCGCTGGTGGCCGCCTTGCTGATCGAATCCGACGCGCCGGGCTGCAAGCGGCTGCTGCGCGAGGTGCGCGTTGTGGACGGCCTGGATTGCGTCGAGATCATCAACACCGTGGACAAGCTCCCGGTGCGCGCCAAGGAAGGTGTGCACTTCGGCTACGGTTTCAACGTGCCCGACGGCACGGTGCGCATGGACGTCGGCTGGGCGGTGGTGCGGCCGGAGCTGGACCAGATCCCGGCCTCGTGCAAGAACTGGTTCAGCGTGCAGCGGTGGGTGGACATCTCCAACGACCGGTTTGGGGTGACGTGGTCGCCGGTGGACGCGCCGCTGGTCGAGGTCGGCGGCATTACGGCCAACCTGATCGGCTCGCAGACCAACCCCGATGTCTGGATTCAGCATTTGGAACCATCGCAGACAATTTACTCGTGGGTGATGAACAATCACTGGCATACCAACTACCGCGCCGAGCAGGAAGGACGTACCTTCTTCCGTTACGCCATCCGCCCACACAAGGGCTTTGCAGCGGAGGACGCGGCGAAGTTCGGCGTCGCCTGCTCGCAGCCGCTGCTCGTGGCGCCGGCCTCGGGACCGACGCCTGCGAAGCCGCGGCTTAGCCTGTCATCGGATAGGGTGGTGGTCACGGCCTTCAAACCGAGCGACGACGGCAGGGCCTCGATCGTGCGGCTGTTCGGCGTGTCCGGGAGGGCCGAGAAAGTGAAGCTCACCTGGGCCAACCCCGCGCCCGGGCAGGTCTGGCTCAGCGACACCAGCGAGCAGCCGCGCGAGAAGGCGGGCGCTTGGGTCGAAGTGCCCGGCTGGGGCATCGTCACGCTGCGGGCGGAATGAGGTGAGTGTGCGACCCCAAGCGGGAAGTTGGCCGGAGTGTGAAATGTGTTACATATTGCGTATTGACTTACGACAGGTCAGAAGTATGCTTTTCCCATGAGTCGGGCAACTCAATTGGACACCGTTTACTTCTCGGTGAAAGGCCAGGTGGTGATTCCGCGGTGGCTGCGCCGGGAGTTTGAAATCGAGGAAGGCACCCGCGCCCACGTGCGGGCCACCCCGCAGGGCATCCTCATCCAGCCGGTTACGGCCAAGCACATCCGCAGCCTCCGGGGCTCGCTCAAGGGGAGCAAAGCGATGGCGGTCTTCAGGGGCGAGCGCAAGCAGGAGCGGGAGTTGTGACATGCCTACCAAGGTTCTGGACAGTTGGGCGCTGATGGCCTTTCTCCACGACGAGCCGGCGGCGGCGGAAGTGGAGAAGCTGCTGCTGAAGGCCGCCGATGAGAAGTACAAGCTGCTGCTCTGCGTGGTGAACTGGGGCGAAATCTACTACTCCGTCGCCCGGGCCGAGGGCGAGGCCGTCGCCGAGCAGAAGGCGGCGGAACTCGCAACGCTGGCCATTGAGCTCGTCCCCGTGGACCAGGACCTCAAACTGGTCCGGGAGGCGGCGAAGCTCAAAGCGACGAAGCAGATGGCCTACGCCGACTGCTTCGCCGCGGCGCTGGCCAAGACCCGCAACGCCGAACTGGTCACGGGCGATCCGGAGTTCAAGGAGGTTGAGGGCGACCTGAAAATCGCCTGGTTGCCCACTTAACAGAAGAAAGGACACTATGGCCCAGGCAATCATGGACCCCGAGCAGGTGCGGCGCTTCGCCGAGGAACTCAAGCGATTCAATGCCGACCTTAAGGACAAGATCGTGTCGCTGCAGGCGCGGTTTGCGGCGTTGGGCGACACGTGGCAGGATCAGGAGCACGTCAAGTTCGCTGAGGAGTTCAAGCAGACCATGAAGGCGCTGAAGAAGTTCGTCGAGGTCTCGAACCAGCACACACCGTACCTGTTGCGCAAGGCCCAGCGGATTGAGGAGTACCTGAACCAGCGCTAAGGCCATGCCGGAACGCGCCCATGTTACCTCGGTGGAGGCCCTGGAGTTCTTCCGGTCGAACCTGCTGGTGTACCTGAGCAAGGCGCGCCCGGCGCTGGATGAGATCAGCTCCGAGGTGGTGCGGATGCGAAGCTGGCTGGAGGATGAGCAGCGCGCGCATTGGGAGAATGAGATGCGGCGCCGGCGGCGGGAGTTTGATGAGGCGCAGCAGGCGCTGTTCAGTTCCAAACTCTCCACTTTCCGGGAAACCACCTCGGCGGAGCAAATGGCCGTGCACCGGACCAAACGCGCGCTGGAGGCGGCGGAGGCGAAACTGAAGGTGGTGAAACAGTGGGATCGCGTGTTCGACAACCGGGTGGGGCCATTGGTCAAACAGATGGAGAAGCTGCATACCGTGCTGGCGCATGACATGGTCCAGGCGGTGGCGTTCCTGACGCAGATGATCCAGACGCTCGACGCCTACGCCAACCTCGCGCCGTCGGCTGGCGCAGGAGCGCCGCGCGCCGGGGGGGACGGCACTCCACCGGAGGGCGAGCCGTGAAAGTCAGCGGCGCCCGGCTGAGCGGCATCACGAAGGAATTGCGGGCCCAGTGGCAGGACACAAAAAGCTACTGGCGGGACGACCGGTGCCAGGAATTCGAGCACAAGTACCTGGAAGAACTCTTTGCCAGCGTGGACCGGGCAGTTACAGTGATGGAGCAACTGGACAAACTCTTAACCAAGATCAAGCAGGACTGTGAGTAGCAATCTGGGAGTTGGCAAGACACTCGAACTGCTGGAGCGCCTGAAGAGCACGGTCCGGGACCTGGCGGCCCGGGCCGAGAAGCTCAACGCGGAATTCTACGCTCGGACGGGCCGGGAACGGCGTCTCCGCGAAGCCGCGCAGGAACGACAGGCGAGGGAGCTGGCGGCGGCGGCCGGCGAAGGAGAAGCGGCTTTGGCGGCCGCCGGGGAAGAAGCCAGGGCGAAATACGAGGCGCGGAAGGCCCGGATCGGGACGGCTTACCAGGCGAGCAAGGAGAAGCGCCTGGCGGACATCGAGGCCGGGACCGGCACGCGGAAATACGAATTGCAGAAGACGATGCTGCAAGCCGAGCGCGACCGGGAAGCGGGTTTAGCGGCGACGACGACCGCGCTGGAAGAGTTCCGGGCCAGCCTGGCGGACCAGCAAGCCGCGCTGGCGTCGCTGGAGACGGCTGCGGCGAGGGCTTTTAGGGGTTATGGGAAGTTCGTCCGCCTTTTGGCGGGGGCATACCAACAGGCGGCTTCGCCCAGCCCGGCGCTGGACGCGCAATCCCTGCTGGCGGAACTGCGCGCGGGATTGGGCAAGACGCAAGGTGACCTGGGCCGCTTCCAGCAGTTCCGGTTGCTGCGCGTATTCAAGTATCTCCCGGTGTGGGGGCTGGTTGCGCTGGGCGCGGTCCCGCTGGTTCTCAATCAGTTCGGTCATAATTCGGGCGCCTACTGGAAGGCGGGCGGGTGCGTGGCCGGGATCGTGGCCGTCGTGTTGATTGTGCGCTATTTCGCGCAGCGGCGGGCGACGCCGCTGGCGGCAGCCGTAGCCGAGGGGCTGGGGAAAGCGCGCCGCCTGCACGACGCCGCCGCGGAGCGGGCCGAGGCGCATTGCCAGCAGGAGCTGGAGCGCGTCAAGGGCGAATTCGAGAGCGCCACCCGAACCGTGGACCGGGAGTTGAAGCAGACGCTGGCAGAGGCCGGCGAGCGGCGGGTGGTGTGCCGCATGCAGAGCGACGAGAAGGCGTCGCGAGCCTTGGAGAAGAATGACCAGCTCTACCGCGCCAAGCGGGAACGGTTGCAGCGGCAGCATGCGGGGGCGGGGGAGCAGCTGAAGCGCACGGCGGAGACGCGCACCCGGGCGGAGGTGGAGGCGAGCGAGCAGCGGGAGGCGGGGTTTAGCGCGGATTACCAGGCCGCGTGGCAGAAGCTGGAAGCTGAGTGGAAGCGCGCGACCGGGCAGATTTACGAGAGCATCCAGTCCGCGAATGCCGCGGCGGACACGCTCTTCCCGCCGTGGCAGGCGCCGGTGCTGGAGGCGTGGACTCCGCCCGCGCAGTTCGCCGCTGCGGCGAAGTTTGCCCGGATGGACGTGGAGGTGGAGAAGCTGGCGCAGACCACCCTCAATGACCGGCGCCTGGTGTTGCCGGGCCCGGCGCGGTTCTCGCTGCCGGTTTGCCTGGCCTATCCGGAGCAGGGCTCGATCCTGTTTGAGACAACAGAGCAGGGGCACGACGAGGCCATCGGCGCGCTGAACAGCATCATGCTGCGGCTGCTGGCGACGGCGCCGCCCGGGCGGCTAAATTTCACCATCATTGACGCCGTTGGCCTGGGGCAGAACTTCGCCGGCATTATGCACCTGGCGGACCACGAGGAGCAGATCATCAACAGCCGCATCTGGACGCAGTCGGGCCAGATCGAGCAGAAGCTGGCCGACCTGAATGAGCACATGGAGAAGGTCATCCAGATGTATCTGCGCAACGAGTACGCCACCATCGCGGAGTACAACGAGCAGGCGGGCGTGATTGCGGAGAAGTATTATTTTCTCGTCGTGGCGGATTTTCCGGTGAACTTCACCGAGACCGCCGCCAAGCGCCTGCTGAGCATTGCGGCCAGCGGGGCGCGCTGCGGCGTTTACACCCTCATTCATTGGGACCAGCGGCAGCCCTTGCCGCCGGAATTCATCCCCGATGAGTTGCGGGACAGCAGCGTTTGCCTGAGCGCCAAAGGGAAGCAGTTTCTGCTGGCCGGCAAGGCGATCCCCGGGGCCGACCTGGTCCTGGACGCGCCCCCGCCCCCGGAGTTTGCCATCGAGTTCGTCAACAAGGTCGGCAAGAGCAGCCGCGATTCCAGCCGGGTGGAGGTGCCCTTCGCGCACGTGGCGCCACCGGAGGCGGAAGTGTGGAGCGAGGACACCGCCAAGGAGTTGCTCGTGCCCATCGGACGCACCGGCGCCACCAAGTTCCAGTACCTCGCCATCGGCAAGGGGACTTGCCAGCACGCGCTGATCGCCGGCAAGACCGGTTCGGGCAAGTCCACCTTGTTTCACGTGATCATCACCAATTTGGCGCTGTGGTGCGGCCCCGAACAGGTGGAGTTTTACCTGGTGGACTTCAAGAAAGGCGTCGAATTCAAGTGCTACGCGAGCCACCGCCTGCCGCATGCGCGGGTCGTGGCGATCGAGAGCGACCGGGAGTTCGGCCTGAGCGTGTTGCAGCGAGTGGATGATGAACTGAAACGCCGCGGCGACCTGTTCCGCCAGCTCGGGGTGCAGGATATCGCGGGCTACAAGCGGGCAGGCGGGACGGAGCCGATCCCGCGCTCGCTGCTGATTATTGACGAGTTCCAGGAGTTCTTTGTGGAGGATGACCGTATTTCGCAGTCGGCGTCGCTGCTGCTGGACCGGCTGGTGCGGCAGGGGCGGGCGTTTGGCATCCATGTGCTGCTCGGCTCGCAGACCTTGGGCGGGGCCTACACGGTCGCGCGCACCACGCTGGGCCAGATGGTGATCCGCATCGCCCTGCAGTGCAACGAGGCGGACGCCTACCTGATCATGGACGAGAACAACCCGGCGCCGCGCCTGTTGTCGCGGCCCGGCGAAGGTATCTACAACGACATGGCCGGCATGATCGAAGGCAACAGCCCGTTCCAGGTGGTCTGGCTGCCGGACCAGGTGCGGGAAACGTACTTGGCGAAGGTCCGGGCCAGAGCCGACGAGGAGGAGGGCAGACGGCAGAAGACAGAAGGCGGCAAGAGGCGGGCCGAGGAGGGTCGGCTCTATCCGGGGCCGATCGTGTTCGAGGGGAACGCGCCGGCGGATGTGCGGGAGAATGCGCTCCTGCAAAGGCTATTGGAAGCCCCGGCGATCAAGCCGGCAGCGGCGGGTCGCATTTGGCTGGGCGCGCCCAACTCGATCAAAGGGCCGACGGAGGCGCTGTTTCAGCGGCAGAGCGGGAGCAACCTGTTGTTGGTGGGGCAACGCGACGAGGCCATGTTGGCCCTGCTTTCGGTCGGACTCATTTCCCTGGCGGCCCAGTATCCGGTGGGGGCGGCACGGTTCATCCTGTGTGACGGCACTGCGCCCGGCACCTCGCAGCGCGAGTACATCGAGCGGATCATTCAGGCTATCCCCCACGAGGTCACGCAGGCCAAGCCGGGCGATCTGGGGGACATCATGAAGAACTTGGCCGCTGAAATGCAGCAACGTGCCGAGGCGGCGGATGCGGAGGCGGCACCACCGGTTTTCCTGTTCCTCCAGGGTCTCCAGAAATACGGCAAACTACGTTACGAGGAGGATTTTGGCTTCTCCACCAGCGACGCCGGGACCGAAGCCAATCCCGCCCTGCTGCTGAACAACCTTATCTGCGAAGGGACCCGGCTCGGGTTCCATGTGATCGCCAGCTGCGACACCTGCAATAACGTGAACCGTTTCCTCAGCCGGAAGGCCTTGAGTGAATTCGAGATGCGGGTGCTGTTCCAGATGAGCGCCAATGACTCGGCCAGCCTCATTGACAACCCCAAAGCCAGCCTGCTCGGCCTGCATCGTGCCCTCTTCTACAATGCCCAGGAGGGCTACCTCGAAACCTTCCGCCCTTACGCGCTGCCCGGCGGCGAATGGATCGAGCAGGCGGCCCGCAGCCTGACCCGGCTGCTTAAGCCGGGAAGTGCTGCCGGCACGGCCGGGATGTGACAAAGCTGACGGCGGGCTTCATCAGCAGAGCGCCGGCAGCAGCCTTCATTGGGGCCGAGCAGCTTATCCCCGGAAGTAGAGGTAGCCAGCGAGAATGACTGCCAGCACCACGGCCGACGCCAGCACGTCCCGCCAATCCCAACTCTGGGTGCTTTCGGCCCGATGTTGCTCCGTCACGGTGCCAAAGCTCAGGTTCTTGATCCTGTCGTAGTCAGGCTGGCGGGTCAGGTAACTGACCCCCACCATAACCACCGCCGAGATGATGGTGATGAGGATGCTGAAGTACTGGAAGTTGATGTTGTTGATGATCCACAGGAAGGACCCTTCGGGGTAGCCATTCCTATACGCCGCAAGGCCGAGCGTCACCGGTGTGTCCACGAGCATCCGGAACAGGCCGATGATAAAGCCGACGACCATGGCCCACAGGCAGCCCTGCGCGTTCAGGCGCTTCCAGAACACACCGAAGAAGAACACGACGAAGATGGGAGGCGCCAGATAGCCTTGGATGGCCTGCAAATAGTTGTACAGGCCGGTCGCTCCTTTCACGACCGGAATCCAGGCCATGGCAATGAGAACCATGATGCCGGTGGCGATGCGGCCCATGCGGACGATTTCATGTTGGGAAGCTTGCGGACGCAGCTTCTCGTAGATGTCTACGGTGAAGAGAGTCGAGCAGGCGTTGAACACGCCGGCCAGCGACCCCATCAGGGCGGAGAGCAACCCGGCGACGACGATGCCGCGCAGGCCGGGAGGCAGGAGGTGCTCGACCAACAACGGGAACGCCGCCTGGGCTTTGGCGGTGGCGATGCCGGTGGCGGGATCAATGACCTGTTCCAGCCCGGGAATCTTGCCGCTCTTGGCCAGCGCGAAACAGATCAGGCCGGGGATGATGAACAGATACACCGGGAACAGTTTTAAGACGGCGGCGAAGATGCTGCCACGCCGGGCGACTTGTTCGTTGGGAGCGCCCAAGGCGCGCTGAACGATGTATTGATCGGTGCACCAGTACCAAAGGCCGATCACGGGCGCGCAAATGGCCATGCCCAGCCATGGGAAGTTCTGGTTAAAATACCATGCCTGCCGCACGGTCTGACCCGCCGCGTTCTTCTCCCACAGCGGCGCCCAGGTCCCCTCTACTCCCGGCGGCACCATGGGCTTCCACAAGTTGAACATGTCCGACCCGCACAGCCGCTTGAGTTCGCCCCAGCCGCCCAGGGTGTGCAGCCCATAGATTGTCAGCAGCGCCGAGCCGAGGATCAGGATGGTCACCTGGACTGCGTCGTTGTAGGCCACCGCGCGCATGCCCCCGAGCATGGTATAGAGGCCGGTTAGCGCAATAACCAGGACCGAGCCGATCCAGAAGCTGTCAATCACCGTGCCTCCCAGGTTCAGGCTCAGTTCCGGCAGAAGCGTGGCGAAGACGACGCCCCCGGCGAAGATGCCGACGGCGATTTTGGAGACAATGAACGTGACCAGCGACACGATGGACAGCACGTAGCGCGAGCCGACCGAGAAGCGCCGCTCCAGGAACTCCGGCATGGTGAATACCAGCGAGCGCGCGTAGAAGGGCACGAATACCCAGGCCAGCACCAGCAAGCACCACGCGTGGAATTCATAATGAGCCAGCGCCACGCCGTCCTTCGCGCCGGACCCGGCCAGCCCCACGATATGCTCGGATCCGATGTTGGAGGCGAAGATGGACGCGCCGATGATCCACCAGCTCAAGTTGCGGCCGGCGAGGAAATAGTCGGCGGCCGTATCTTTGCGGCGGCTCACCACCCACCACGCCACACCCAGGAGGATGCCGAAGTAGGCAGCGATGGCCAGCCAGTCAAGAGGGCTCAGAGTTGAGCCGGCCACAGCGAGCATCGGACTCAGGTTATTCATAAGCTGATTGCTGCCGGATCCTGTTGATTATTGGCCATAAGAGGCATCAGGCCCGTGCTTGCGGAGGAAATGCCTGGCCAGCAACGCGGGCTGCATGGGTTTCACCTTGGGGTTGACGCGCAAGGTTTCGCTGTTGAGGCGCGCAATAAACTCCAGGACGCTTGCGTTGTGTACCGCCGCATGAGGAGTCTTGCCCCAACTGAACGGCCCGTGGCTCGCCACCAGCACCGCCGGGTGCTGCACCGGGTCCAGCGCCTTGAAAGCTTCGACGATGACGCGGCCGGTGTTGGCTTCGTAATCGCGCCGGATCTCGGCGGATGTCATCCGGCGCGTGCAAGGCACCCGGCCATACCAATAATCCGCCTGGGTGGTGCCGTAAGCCCGGAGCGGTTTGCGCGCCTGCGCCCAGGCGGTGGCGAACAGGCTGTGAGTGTGCGCGATACCGCCGATGCTCCGGAATGCCCGATACAGGACCAAATGTGTCGGCGTGTCGGAACTTGGCTTGAGGCTGCCTTCTACAACGCGGCCGGTGGCGAGTGAGACCACGACCATGTGCGCCGGTTTCATGCCGGAATAGGGCACGCCGCTGGGCTTGATGACCACAAGGGCGCGCTGGCGGTCAATCCCGCTTACGTTTCCCCACGTCTGGAAAACCAGCCCCGCGGTGACCAGGTCGAGGTTTGCCTGACAGACTTGGTTCTTGAGTTCTTCGAGCATAGGGCAGGTTCCAGGAGTCTACTTGAGTTCGGGCATAACCACCGATTTAGCCGGCAGCAGGGCGGTGAAGCCACGGGGCCACGCGGGGGTGACGAGCATCTGTGCCTTCCCGCTGAGGGGCATCGCCTGCGGCAGGTTGATGGCCTGCATGTATTGAATGTTCTGTGGTTTCCTCATTCTGCGGTCATGTGCCTTACGCGACGAATCCACTCTTGAGGCCGTAAGCGGCCTCGTTCCAGATAAGCTCTTGCTTGAACTGGCGAATTCTCGTGTCCGCGTCAATGACCACGACTTCAATGTCAGCGATGGCGGCGAAATCTTCGAGCATTTCCGTGGTAACCGCCTGGCTGAAGCCGGCGTGGTGCGCGCCGCCGGCGTAGATCCACGCCGCGCAGCCATCTTCAAAGTTTGGCTTGGGCACCCAAAGAGCTCGCGCGACTGGCAGCCTGGGCATGGGCTGCTCCGGAGCGACGACCTCGACCTCGTTGGCCAGCAGCCGGAAGCGATTGCCCAAGTCAATTAAACTGGCATTCAGGCCGGGGCCGGCGGGCGTGTTGAAGACCAGGCGTGCAGGGTCCGCCTTGCCGCCGATACCGAGCGGGTGCACTTGCAGCGAGGGCTTGGCGGCGGCAATAGACGGGCAAACTTCCAGCATGTGCGCGCCCAGCACCCGTTTGCCACCCGGATCGAGGTGATACGTGTAGTCCTCCATGAAGGAGGTGCCTCCGGGCAAGCCGGCGGCCATCACCTTCATCGCGCGGAGCAACGCGCAAGTCTTCCAATCGCCTTCCGGGCCGAAGCCGTAGCCCGCGGCCATCAGGCGTTGCGCGGACAAGCCGGGAAGCTGAGCCAGACCGTGCAGATCCTCGAACGTGGTCGTGAAGCCTTTGAAGCCGCCCTCCTCAAGAAAAGCGCGCAGGCCCAGCTCGATGCGCGCGGCCGCGCGCACGGATTCGTGCCGGGCGCCGCCCGGGCGAAGGTCTTTCGCCACGGCGTAGGTTTTCTCGTATTCCCGAGTCAGCTTGCTGACGGCGCCGTTGGTGGCGGAGTTCACACGCTGCACGAGGTCGCCCACGGCGTAGCCATTAACCGCGAAACCAAACTTCATTTGCGCGGCGACCTTGTCGCCTTCAGTCACCGCTACCTCACGCATGTTATCGCCGAAGCGGCAAAACCGGGCGCCTTGCCAGTCCGCCCACGCCGCCGCCGCGCGCGCCCAGGCGCCCAGCCTGCGCTGAACGGTTTCCTCCTGCCAGAAGCCGACCACGACCTTGCGGTTCTTCCGCAGCCGGCTCCAGATGAATCCGTGCTCGCGGTCGCCGTGCGCGGCCTGGTTCAGGTTCATGAAATCCATGTCAATGGCGGACCACGGGATGTCGCGGTTATACTGCGTGTGAAGGTGCGCAACCGGCTTGCGAAGCTGCTTGAGGCCGTTGATCCACATCTTCGATGGCGAGAAGGTGTGACACCACGTAATCAGACCGGCGCACTTCGGCGCATTGTTCGCCGCCTGACAAAGCGCCGTGATGGCCTCGGGTGTGATCACCACGGGTTTGAAGACCACTTTGACCGGAATTGCAGGCGAGGAGTTGAGCGCGCTCGAGATCTCCTGCGAGTGAGCCGCTACCGCCCTGAGCGTTTTCGGCCCGTAAAGGTGCTGGCTGCCGGTGACGAACCAGACTTCGAGTTGCTTCAAGTTGATACTCATGGTGTTGAATTCATTTAGGGTGCAGTCTTTTCAAAAGCCGCCTTCCCTGGCCGGGAGCCGCCAGAACCGTTGTGGCGGCCCGGCGGCGCCGTTGGTTTGGGGGGCGCGACCAAACCCAACAACCTCACGGGACCAAACAGGCCGGACGGCACCAACGGCGTTTCCGACGTCAGTTTACGGATATTCGTCCGCGTAAACCGCTGGTCATTGGGCAGTGACGCATCACCGATGATTCGATTGGGCCAGAAGTTGACCACCTCGATGTCGAGCTGGTTGGTGCCGGGCTGGAGCGCGTGGCTGATGTCCACTCGAAACGGCGGCGACCAGGTGATGCCGCAAGACTTGCCGTTGACCTTTGCTTCCGCCAGTTCGCGCACCTCGCCGAGATCGAGCCAAACCGATGTGCCGGTGGGATTCGCCGGCGCATCAAATGTCTTCCGGTAGATGGCCGTGCCGGAATAGAACTTGATCCCCGGTTCGGCGCGCGCGGTCCAACTGACCAGACGATCGAATTGTGCCAACTCCGGCCCGCCCCACTTTGGTTCAAACGACACAGTCCACGGGCCGCTTAGCTCGTTAATGGTTGTGAACGGGGGGTCGTTGCGCTTCGAACTTGGGGCGTGCTTCGCCGCAGGTTGCCGAAACACGACGAACCGCGAGCCGCAGGGCTCAAGTTCAAGCGGCAGTGTGGTCCGCCCCTCGGACTGACTATAAGCGGTCGCAAAACGATGCTCGCCGCTTACTGCATCCCACAGCTCCGGTGCTTTCTCCGCAACCCGAAAGGTGCACTTCAGCTCAGCCGCATTGGTGGAGCGGTTAGCCACGAAGTAGATCTCCGCCCCGCCGGTGGTCCGATGGATGAAATCAATCTCCGGCTTTGGTCCGTGCTGGGCTTCCCATTCAAAGTCCGGCCGCACCCCCTTGCTGAGCAGCGCCTCGCGCGTGGTTTGGTTCATCAGCACCCGGCCTTGACCCCAGAGATCATCCGCGAGCTGCTGCACCTCGGCATCGCTGGCCGGAAATCCCGTCAGCCCGCTGGCGTGGGTTGGCCGCGGTCCCACAACGAGAGCGCCTGCAGCGACCAACTTCTTCAGCTTCCGCAACACCGGCAGGGAAATCACGGTTCGGTCTGGCAGGGCCAGCAGGCGATAGCTCATTCCATCGGGCAACACGAAGCGTCCGTCCTTGACTTCCGTGCGGTTGAGAATCACTTCCTCGGTGACCACGTCGTAATCGTAGCCTGCACCCAGGCGGGCGGGGTCGGAGCGTCGGAGCTGCGCGAAGTTCGGCACGTGATCGCCGTAGTAGTAGGCGACGTCAGCGACCGGCAGCCCCTGTTGCAGCAGCCACTGGCAACGGTTGATGTAACTGAAGAAGGGCCTGGACTTGTCCCACCACGTCACGTTGGGATTCAGGTGCGTCCCGGCGAAGTACTGCTGTCCCGGGAGGCCTTCGCTGGCGGGCGAGCAGACAAAGGCATGCCAGACCAGCAGGTTCAGCCCCTCGGTGCAGGCGTGATCGAAGGACGGCTTCAAGTTGTCCCACAACGTTTCCTGCCAGTGTGGTCCGATGGTGGTGAACCCTTCGGCCAGCACGAGCTTGTGTCCGTAGGTGTGAGCTGCGGAAGCCGGCTGCTTGACGAAGAAGCGGTTTTCGTCGCCGACGCGGTGCCGCCAGGACCAGGCCCAGAACTCGCTCATCGGCGCGTCATCAAAACCCAGGCATTGCTGGGCGTCAATCGGCACGGCGTGCGGCCCGCCGGATTCGGGATGAATCAAGAGCCCATGCTTGCGGGCGCCTTCCCGGAAGAGCCGGTAGTGGTTGGCGATGGCCAGGTCGCCCATTGTGCGGCGGAAATCGTGCAGGAACCGGTTGCTTTCCTCACGGGTATTGACGATGCGGCCCGTGATGACCGGGAGCCAGGGCAGAAGATCGTAGCCACGACGCCGCTGGAATTCCTCGCGCAAGGTGGGCGTCCAGTTGGCGACTTCAACCTCCCAGCTGTCGGTATGCAGGTACTTGAGCGCCTTGCCGGCAAGCGGGCCGGCGTCGGCGATGAGCGGCTCGACGACGGCGTCCCAGTAACGCCGGAACGCCGCGGCGTCGAATGGGTCAAGCGCATAGCCGTCCCAGCCCTGGCTGCACGTCGAGACGTGGCAATGGTCGTTCAGCGTGAAGCCAAGGCGAATCACCTGCCATTCGCCCGCGGGAGCTTCCCAGCGTAGGCCGCCGTCCGGTTCAAGTCTTGCGGTCAGGTCGAGCACCTGGCTCGTCAGGGTGTCCTGCTCGCCGTCAATGGCGGGAAACTCCTGGAACAAAGGGGTGGAGTCAGGAGCTGAGAAAGGCCATAACGGCTTCAGCAACGCCTTTTGCGCCTGATTCTGCAGGGGCTGGTACAATGTCGCGGGAAGAACCGGCCTGCCGCTCTTGCTGGCGGCGAGAGCTGGCTGGGCTGGCGGCGGCTGCGCCCGGAGATTGACGGGAAAGGCGAGCACGAACAGGTCCCGGTAGAAAGCATCACGACCCTTGGGCGGCAGGAGTCTACCGGTGAAAGGGGCCCCGCCGCTGACGCGAATCTCGGTCCAAACGAGTTTCTTTGGCGCGTCCTCAATTGCAACCATCGGGCCGCCGAGATTCCAGCCGCTCTGGATATTGAGGCTCATCTCCAATCCCAACCGGTCGGCTTCGCGAAGGGTGTGCTTATAGAGCTCGCGCCATGCGGAGGAGAAAAAGGTTGGCCCGTGCGGAACGCGAATGTTGCCGTCCTGGCTTGAGCCGTCCGCATCGCAGATGAGCGCCCCGCCGAAGCCCTTGGCCTTCATCTCCTCCAGGTCGCGCGTGATGGAATCCCGGGTGACGTTGCCGTTGAGCCACCACCAGTAGGCTCGAAGACGGGAGTCAGGCGGCGGATTAAGCCAACCGCTTTCAAGCGGGGATTCGGCGTGTGCGGGGCACCAGCAACCGCACCATACAACCAGCGCAACAAGAATTCGTTTCAAAAGCATACCGCCACAGAGGCGCTAAGAGCCACACGACTCTCGCGCGGAGCCCAAAGGGCGCCACCATGCGTGTCGTCCGGCACGAGGGACGTGCTCTATGCAAGAGCGCGCCGGGCACTATTTACCCACAATAACCGCCGGGGTAGTCAAGCTCATACACTCGCCGCGGTGGTTCTTTGGTTCCTGACCATCCTCTTGGGTGCTTACTGGCGCAGGTAACCGGTTTGGGTGAGAATCTCACGCCAGTGGGCGGCAGTCCGGTCCAAAGCGGCTTTGGGGGTGGTTTGGCCACGGATGGTCTTGAGAATCTCATTGTCGAGATAGTCCGAAAGCTCCTGTGATGGCGGGATGCGGAAGCGGGTCTGGCTCCCCGCCAAGCCCTCAAGGAGCTGGGCATGATAGAAGATCCGCTGCTTGCACTCCGGGTCGGCGTAAGTGGAGAGGCGGGGGGAGCCTTTGCCGTATTCGAGCAGCAGACGCTTGGAATTAGCCGGGTTGACGAGGAACTGGATCCACTGGCGTGCGGCTTCGGGATCCTTACAGGCCGGATTGATGCTCAGGCACCAGGAACTCAGCTGCGGGCGGGCGCCCGGGATCACCGCGGCGCCGATTTTGCCCGCAATCTTGCAGCGGTTGGTATCGGTTAGTTGCGAGTAGATGAGACTCGGCCAGGCCAGCAACATCGCCCCGCGCCCTTGCAGGAAGGCGGTGTTGGCGTCAATGCTGGCCTCCTCCGAGCGCGGCGGCGCGCACTTGTACATCTCGACCAGGAGCGTCAGGCTTTGGATTCCGGCCTCGGAATTGAGCACCGGTCGCCATTGCTCGTCCACCAGCCGGCCGCCGAGCCCGTAGAGTATGCCGGACCAGATGGTGAAGCATTGCTCGCGTCCCATTACGAGGTTTCCGTACATCGCTTCGGAGTTGAGAAACCGGGCGATCTCGACATATTCCGGCCACGTGCGCGGCGGCTGCAGCGGCCGGCCGGTGCGCTGCTGAAACTCGGCCGCGCGCGCGGCGAAGACATCCGTCCGGTATAGCAATGTAATGACGTCGCACGCCATGGGCAGGCCGTAGATTTGGTCGCCCCATTGGCCGCAGTTGCTGCGAACGGTGGGAATAAAATCAGTGAGGTTGGTGGCTAAGTCCGGTGCGACCTCATCCATCGGGCGGAGATGCGGAAAGAGTTCTCCCTCCCACTGATAGGCAATTTGGTAGGTGTCGTAGTTGCCGGCGCGGGTTAGCAGATCAGTTAGTTCCTTCTCGCGCAGGCTCAGCAACGAAGCCTCGACCACCTCCACGTGAATGCCCGTCTGGCGCTCGAATTCAACGGCGAGCACCTGTGCGCCCTGTCCATAAATGCCGACACTGTGAAGCGACCGGATGTGGCGGTGGGGCGCTGCCGACTGGCGGTCACAGCCTCCCGCCAGCAGGGCGACCACCAGGAGTCCCAAGCCGAGGCTCCTGGCCGATTCCGAAGCCGATTGATTCATGAGGAGAGGATGCCTTCGGCAACGGCTTTGGCTACCGCACCGCCGCGGGTATGAACCTGGAGCTTGCCGTAGATGCTCCGCAGGTGGTTATCAACAGTGTGATAGCTCAAGCGGAGCCGAGCGGCGGTTTCCTTCTTGGTCAGACCTTGCACCATTAGATCGAGCACTTCGCGCTCGCGCGACGACAGACCGTACTCATGCTTGCCGGGCGGGACGCGGGAGGCAAACATCTGCAGCACCAGCCGCGCGACGCGCGGGTTTATAGGCGCGCCACCATCCAGCACCTCGCGCACGGCGCCAACGATGGCTTCCTCGTCAGTGTTTTTGAGCATGTAGCCGGAGGCCCCGGCGCAAAGGGCGTTGAAGACCTTCTCCTGATCATCGAACACGGTCAGGATGATGATGTGGGTAGCCGGCGCCAGGGCCTTGAGGTGCGGGATGCCCTGGATGCCATTCATCCCCGGCAAGCCGATGTCCAACAGGATGACATCCGGCGGCGGCTTGAGTTTTAGGGCCGCCAGGGCTTCCTCACAGGAGGCAAAAGCGCAGGGACAGGCCAGCGCGGCGGAGCGATTGAGCACCCGGGCCAGTACACGACGCGAATCAGCGTGGTCCTCGACCAGCCATACGATAGGCTTGGCGACGTGCCCAGCGGTCTTCATTGAAATAACTATCTGTATTTCTGAGAGGTTAGGCAAGCCTGCCTGCCAGGATGCCGGGGGCGAGATATCCGGAAAGCTATGGTTTGTGGACAGTCAAGGTTAAAGTTGTGCCCTGACCGGGTCGGCTTTGGATCTCAAGCACCGCGCTCATTTTCGCGGCGCGCTCCCGCAGATTCCGGAGGCCGTTGCCGGCGGTTTGTGCGGCTGGATCAAACCCGACACCATTGTCATGAATAGCGAATCGCCAGCGGCCGGAATGGTCTTCGAGCCGGACTTCAACCTCCGTGGCCTGGGCATGCTTGGCGACATTGGTGAGGGCTTCCTTGAGGAGGAGGAAGAGATTCTGGCGAAAATCAGGGGAGAGTTTCTGAGCCAGGTCAACGTCCTCGCAATGAAAGCGGCAGTCCGTTCCGCGCAGCATCGTGCCGGCGGCATCCTTCATTCGCAGCCAGAGGTCCTGGAGGCTGTCAAGGGCGGGATTAATCAGCCAGATGATGTCCCGAATGGAGTTGGAGGTTTGAACGGCGATGCGGTGAATCTCATCTACGTCCTGCCGGTCTTCCGGCCGCAGCTCGCCGTGTCGGGCAAGCATGCGGCTCAACAGGGTAATGCTCCAGAGACTGGAGCCGACGTCATCGTGGAGGTCGCTGGCGATTCGAAGGCGCAACCGCTCGATCTCGCGCCGACGAGCCTGCCGCAGGCGATAAAGGCCAACCAGCGCAAGTCCGACAGCGGCGAGCAGTCCAAAGCGAAACCAGTAGGTGGTCCACCAGAAGCGAGCGACCACGAGAGTCGCCCCGGCGCCGGTTTCGTTCCAAACGCCATCGTTGTTGCGGGCGATGACGCGAAACCGGTAACGGCCAGGCGCCACTTCGGGATACCGGGCGGAGCGGTTGGCGGTGACCTCGCTCCAATCGCGGTCAAAACCTTCAAGCTGGTAGCGGAAGGCGACTTTGCCCGGGGCGGTGAGACTCAGAGCGGTGAATTGGAACTGAAGGCTTTGTTTGCCCGGCGGGACGCGGACCGGATCATTCAAGGGCACGGGTTCGTTTTCGACGAGGACAGCTTCCAGGATGACTGGCGGGGGCACAGTGTTCCAACGGAGACCAGGCTTTTCGCCGACGACCAGGCCTCTGGCGGTGGCAAACCAAAGGCCGGTTGGGTGGATCGGCAAGCCCGGAGACTGGACTTGGGCCAAGCATTGGATGGAAGGCAACCCGTCTTCCTTGCCGTAAGCCACCACGTCCACAAAACGGGCATTTCCATCCGCATAATCGTTGAGCTGGTCTTTTCGGAAGCGGTAAAGGCCGCTGCTGGAGCCCGCCCACAGATTGCCATCCGCATCGCCGCGCAACTGGACGATGGCTTCATGGGCCAGTGGATTCGGGCCGGGGAGGAGTGTGATACGTCCCTGTTTGAGACGGCACAGGCCGCCCGCAGTGCCGACCCACAGGGAACCATCGGCGTCGGCGCAGAGGGCGCCGATGGAGCCGCTCGGCAGACCGTTAGTCTGGGTACAAGCGAGAAAGCGGCCTTCGGCAAGCTGGAACAAGCCGTCGCCGGAAGTTCCAATCCAGAGGACGCCTTGCCGGTCCAATTCGAGGGCGCAGGCGAAAGCGCCCCCCAGGCCCCAAGGGGTATTGAACCGCGTGACCTTCTGCCCGGACAAATGGTTCAAGCCACCGTTGCGCGTGCCAAGCCACACCCCGCCCGCCGGGTCAGCGCACAACACGTTCACCTGGCTGTCGGAAATACCCTCCCGCTCGCTGATTTGACGAACCACCCCGCCGACGCAGTGCAGCAGGCCATCGCTGCGCGTTCCAAGCCATAACTCGTCAGGGCTGGCAGCGCAAACGGTTTGGACGACGGCGCCCTCGGGCAAGGCCAGATGCCGGACCAAAACGAAGGCACCGTCCTGACAATGGTAGAGGCCGTTGTCGGCGGCCAGAAGCCACAGGCCGCAGCCGGGGGTTTCGAAGATGGACGACACGCCAGTGTCACCCAGTCCCGCGGCAAAAGGAATCCAGCGCAGCTGGCGCCGTTTGATACGATACAACCCGCTGCCGGCAGTGCCGGCCCAAAGGTTGCCTTCCTGGTCTTCGGACAGGGCGGCGACGGGGCCAGGGAAGCGCCAGACCAAGCTAGCTTCGAGGGAGCCCGTCTTTGACCCCACCTGGTATAGCGCGCCGGCACTGGTGCCAAACCAGATTCTGCCATCCATCGCCTCGATGAGCGCCAGCACCGTGGCTCCTTGGATGTCGGAGGACGGCACCGCGCTGACGGCGCCGGACGACTCCAGCCGGAGCAGTCCCGATTCCCCGCCCACCCAGAGCCGCCGCTCCAGATCCTGATACAGACAGTGCAGCCCGCGGCTCCGCCCGGATTCAAGTCCTGGAGATTCAAGGGGCACAACCCGCTCTTGACGAAGCTGATACAGCCCGTTCCGAGTGGCAAAGAGCATCGAAGAACGTTGCGGCTGGCAGAGAACATACACCGGATCGTCCGGCAACGGTTCGGCCTGGAAGAAAGCGGCAGCACCCCCATCGCGCGAACGATTAAGCCCCGAGTCTGTCCCTACCCAAAGCTTGCCGGATTGGTCCTCGCCGACGCACAGTACGGTGTCAGAAGAAAGCCCGTCGGCCATGGAAAACGAACTGAACCGACCTTTCTCGTAACGGACCAATCCGCCCTCCTCTGTGCCGGCCCACAGAATGCCCTCGCGGTCCTCGTAGAGGCAGAGGATGCGGTTGCTGCGCAAGCCGGGGTGGTCCGCGGCGTGGAATGTCGAGAACCGAACGCCATCAAAGCGGGCCAGGCCATTGGAAGTGCCCAGCCAGAGGTAGCCGTCGCGCGTCTGCAGGAGCGCCGTGACCGCGCTGTGGGGCAGTCCCGCCTCGGTCTGCCAAGCCTCGACGACGAAATCCTGTCCGCAGTCAGCCGCCAAGGCAAGTGCCGGAGCGAGGAGGGTGAGCAGGCAGAGGCCGAGAACCACAGGGCACGCGGCGCGCCGATTGGCAGTCAAGCCTGTCACCAGACCGAGCATCACCGACATTACCGGTGAGCGGGCGCTCCGAGACAAGACTAAACCGCTCGCAAACGACTTGGATTTATCGGGCTGGCGCGCTGGGCCAGGCCAGCGGCACACCCTGCCCGGCAAGCCGGCTTTGGAATTCTGCCAGCACTTTGTTGTCGTTGCGTACTTGGCGCGGCGGCTGCTTCCGGGCCAGGCAGAACGCCACCAGCGCTCCGGCCGCCTCGCCGATATTCCACTCGACCGGGTGGAGACGATAGCAGCCATTGGTGATATGAGTCGTGCCGAGATTCTTGCCGGCGGGGAGCAGGTTCTCCACCCGTTTCGGCAGGAGCGCCCCGAGCGGAATCTGAAAGGGCAGCGCACCCACATCAATGTAGTTGTCGCCTCCTGTGCTCGGGTGCAGATCAATGCGATAACTGCCAATGCCGACGGAGTCCTTGAAGACCTCCGCGGTCAATTCCCCCGGTTTGGCCCCAGTGGCCTGGCGGCGCGCGTCGGAGCCTATGTGCTGTTCGAGCACGGTGAATTCAGCTTGAATGCGTCGGCTTTCTCGGATGTATGGATACTTGGCCAAGCCATCCTCGGTGCCGACGATGTCTGGCCGGAGCCGCAAACCCTTCCAGCCGGCGCCGCCGTCGGGCCGCGGGGCCTCGGTTTGGAGCCAGTAGAGCAGCGCGAGACTGAGCTCTTTGGCCCGCCGGAGGTGGCGCGCCGCTTCCTCCGGCGACACTTCGAACGGGTTGCCCAGCAAGTAGTCATTCTGCGGCCAGTTCACCAGCGTGATGTCGCCCGCATAAGTGCCTTCGACAAAATTTTGACGGTCAATGATGCGGCGGTAGAGGAAGAACCCGGCGGCTTTCTCGGCGTCAAAGCCGTAGTTGCGGGGTTTCAGCGTGGCCGGGTCGGAATAGACAAAGCTCAGCAGCCTGCCGGGCCAGGGCGGTGTCAGTTTCGGCACGTAGTCGCGCCAAAAGGCGTAGTCGGCCGGCTTATCAATGGTGTGGTCCTCGCCTTTGAGGTAATCCATCGCGAAGCAGCAGGTAAAGGCCTGCATGTTGCCCGGCGCAGCCTGGGCTGGGGCGTGCGGCTCGCCGGTAACCCGCTGCGACTCCGCGCCGGTAACGTACTCGGTCTTCGTCAGGGGCAGCAATTCGCCGGTCTCGGTCGCATCTGCGAAGAACGGCGCGCGCAGGACGACCTCCCGCCCAGACTCAAGGCTGTGGACCATTACGGCCTCGATGCGGTCGCCGTTGGTGGCGGCGGACTTGGGGACGTGCCGCGGCAGGAGTTCGATCCGTTTGCTGGCGATGAAGGGGGCCATCAGTTCATACAAGGCCGCGAGCGAGATGCGCGGTTCGTGGCACAGCCGCGATACCGAGCCGTTGCCCGGATTCAAATGCGCCATCGCCTTGGCCGCCGCGGTGAGGGGGAAGTTGCGCCGGTAGTAATCCCGGATCCGCTGGCGGAGGTCCTGGTAACTGCGCGTGCCGCCGTGGGTTTCAATCCACGCATTCTCGTCGGGGGGCACGGCTTGGGCGGTCAATTGGCCGCCGATCCAGTCAGTTTCTTCGGTCAGGATGACGCGCAGCCCATTCCGGGCGGCAGCCAGCGCAGCCGCGCAGCCCCCGGTGCCGCCGCCGATAATCACCAGGTCAGCGATCAGCTCCCGAGCCTTGTTTGAGCCAGGCGACGGAGAGGAAACGGCTGCTTGAGCCGGGGCCAGGCGGGGGCTGGCGATGATAGCCGGGACCGACAGGCCCAAGCTCTTCAGGAAGGAACGGCGGCAGAATTGGGGATTCAATTTCATGGCGGAGCGCGGCTGGTGAGGGGCCAAAAACAGCGGAGCCCGGCAGGAACGCTGCCGGGCTCCGGAGGACATACTCCAGTCAGTCCCGCCCTTACTGGGCGATGACCTGGTAGAACCGTTTGCTGGCCGAAGCGGTGTTGGTGAACGAGGCGGTGCTGCCTGTCGCCACCACGCTGCCCAGGGTCGTCCAGTTGGTCCGCGGTGTACCCACGACGGAATCGGCGTACTGGACCTGGTAGGTGGTTCCGCTCTGTGCCTGCCACGTCAGGATGACATCGGCACCGCTGGGGGCCACGCTCAGGATCTTGAAGTGGGTGACCGGCGGCAAGTAGCTGGCATCCAACCGGAACGCCATCACGCCGTTGTTTTCGTTTAGTGCAAACACGTAGGTGTTGCCGCCGAAATCCAGCGCGCCATTGGCCTCGATCTCGGGATTGTAGGTCGGGAACAGCTCCTGATCGAGCAATACCGGGCCGTAATCCAGGTCGGACACACTGTAGACTTGAACGTTAGCCTGGTCGTCCCGGGCCATGCCGGCCAGGAACTTCAAGCTGTCGTTGTAAGCGATTGTGGTCATGGTGCTGGAGACTTGGGTGGTGTCGTAAGTCTTAAGCACTGTGCCCGTGTGAGTCGCCAGGTCGTATTGCACCAGGCAGAGCTGGCCGCCCTGGCTCTGCCAAGCCTTCCCCCAGAGGGTGTTGCCTGCGCCAAAGCAAATGCCCAGCCGGGCAAAGGCCGCTGACGCGCCCGTCACGAGAACCTCATTCGCAGTGAAGTTGGTGCCGTCGGTGGTCGTCAGGATGGAAACCACATTGGTCAAGGCGGTGCTCAGGAGAATCTCGGTGTTTACGCCCGCGCCGCGGACGTCCATGGTCCAGCCGCAATTCTTGCTGGCGCTCGGAATCATGGTCACAAACGGATCGTCCTTGAAGGCTTCGGTGGCGACGGTCGCGGCCGCGTCGTTGGCCCAGCGATACACCACGAATGGAACGGTGGCGGGGGTGGTGGTGCGGTTGGCGACATAGACCACGCCGTCGTCGGCCACACCGACCTTGTTGACCGCGCGATTGCCGCCATTGGTAATAGCGGTAATGTCCAGCACGTGTTTGTGGGCGCCCGTCAGCGCATCCATGACGGCGATGATCGTAGTCGGCGAGTTGGTGGAACCCCAACTGGCCACGAGGAGGTTGGAATTCGCCGGGTTGAAGGCCATGCCATACTCAAAGTAGCCGGTGTTGAGATACGGCCGGCTTCCCGCAGTCGCCCACCAGAGGTTGGTCATCTGGGCGGTGTTGTAGAGCGGCAGCGTGACAATGGTCGCAGCCCGGCTGTCGCGGGAGCCGCCCGAGGTGCTCACGCGCACGATGTAATCGCCCGCCTGGCTGGCCTGGATGTTGGTGACCGTAAGCGAAGCGGAGGTCGCACCCGCGATGGCCTGCGTTCCGTAGTAATACCACTGATAACTTAGGGTCGAGTTGGCATCCGCCACCACGCTCATGGTTGGGCTGCTGCCCTCAAACCATGTTCCTCCCGAGGGCTGCGTCACGATCACGGGCAGGCTGCCGGCAAAGCTCGAGTTGACCCGGAAGGCCTTCAGACCGTTGTTCACGCCCAGCGCCACCGCGTAGCCCTTTTCAAAGCTCACGCTGCCCTGGTATTCAATGTCGGCGTTGTAGCTGGTGAACAACTCCTGGTCCACCCAGAACGGGCCGGTGGCGGGATCGCTCACGTCGTAGAAGAGTGTGCTGACGGGCAGCGGCGAGGTGCCGTTCAGGAGGGTCACGATGAGCGCTGTATCCGCATCATAAGCCATGGCGGTGCAGTTAGCCGGCACGCTCCGGTTCCCGGTGGTCGGGTAGGACTTCTGCACCCATCCCTTGCCGGAAGCTAGATCGAACTGGACATACATCAGGCTGCTCAGGCCCTTGGCCCAGAAGCTGTCCCCGGCGCCCCAGCACAAGCCGAACCGGAAGTTGTTGTTGCCCACCGCCAGGTTGGTGATCACGATAGGGGTGGATACAAACGCGCTCATGCTCTCGTTGTAGCGCAGAATGGCCACGGCATTTGCGTCGTAAGCTGTTGCGGACCATTTTCCGGCACCGATGAGGATCTCGGTATCCATCCCGCCGCCACGCGCATCAATGTTTGCGCCCCAGCCGATGTTGGTGGACAGCACACCGTTGCCGGGATCTCCTTCGAAGAGCTTGCCGGTTTGCGTCGGCGTCTCGTTATCATCCAGGAGCCCGTAAATGATGTACGGGGTGGTGGGGGTAATGGACCCGCTCGAATTGCCGATAAAGATGACGCCGTCGTCGGCCACGCAGATCTTATTCGCGCCCGCGAGCGTGACTCCGGGATTCCTGGTGTAGTCAATATAGTACTTGTGCGCGCCGGTTTGGATGTCCACCACCGCAACCATGTTTGTGGGATTGAGGCGCGTGAGCACGATCACGTTGGTGGTCTGGGGGTTGATCGCCACGCCATACTCCTTGTAGCCCGAAGTCAGGTAGGGCCGGGTGTCGGCGGCGATGTTCCAGACGTTTGTCATCTGGTCACTGGGGTTGGAAGACACCACGGTCATCAGCACGCTGCTGCTGGTGACGGTGCCGCTGACATTGCTGACCACCACGCTGTAATAACCCTGGTGAGTGATTGCGATATTCGTAAGCGTCAGGCTCGAAGCGGTGGCGCCGGCAATGTTCGTGCCCCCGAACCGCCATTGATACGCCAGTGTCTCACCCCGGTTGCCGGCTGCGCCCACACTGAAGGTCCAGCAGGCTGCTCCTTCCCAAATGGTCACGCCTGTTGGTTGAGTCTTAATAGACGGAGGCAGATAGACTTCGTTTATCCAATAGGCCAGGATGCCGTTGTTGACATCGAGGCCGAAGACTTTTCCGCTACGCAAAGCCGCGCAGCCAACCCAGTTCGCGTTACCCCGAGTCGGGGTGGGAAAAGTCTTGGTTGTATCCTGCTGCACCGGCGCGGCAGGATTGATAATGTCATACAGGAGAAGGGTATGGTTGGTGCAGACGAGCAGTGCCAGATTCCTGCTTACGTCCACATCCAGGCCCTCCGCGTATACTCCCGACATGGCGATGCTGGCGATATTCGAGGCGGTTTGGTTGCCCAGGTTGAGGCTGAATTGCCGCAGATTGCCCGTGACTGTCTTTGCCCAGAACGTGTTTCCCGCACCCCAGGCCAGGCACCGACGCGTCTCCTCCTGGCCGCCAGGGGTGGTGATGGCGTCCGTGGTAATTTTAGTAGATGTGAAGTTGATCCCGTCAGTGGTGGTCAACAACGCGACGAGCTGGTTCAGGGTGCCCAGCAGGATCTGGGTGCCAGTTCCGGTGCCGCGCAGGGCCAGCGTATCGCCAAAACGCCGGGGGCTGCTGCCGACGGTGTTGGTGAGGGACGGATCGCCCGAATAGGCTAGCGTGGGTTGCGCCGACTCGTTTGCCCACCGATAGAGCCTGAAGGGTCCATTGGCTGCATTGGTGGTGTCGGTGGTCAGGTTGCCCACATAGATTACGCCGTCATCCGTCACCCCGATCATGTTAATGACAAAGTTGCCGCCCTTGATCAGGTTGGCGTCAAAGGGCAAAGTCCCCAGAATTGTGCCATTCGTCCCGTCCAGAACATAGATAGCATTCGTCACCGTCGGTAACGGGGTCCGGCTTGCCACCAGCAGGTGGCCCGAAACCGGGTTGTAGGCCAAGCCGCGCGTGAGGTGATTGGTGGTGTTGAGGAAACCGCCGTCGTTGGACGCCATGCTCCAGAGATTGGAAAGCGCGAAGGACTGGGCACGGGCGGATTGAATAGCGGTGAGGCCGACTAACAACAGGACCAGCAAGAGGCATCGCAGGATGGGGTTTGCGGCGATGTGGCCGGGGAGTTTGGCATGAGCAGGTTGTTTCATAATATTAGTCAATGAGTCTAGGTCTTCCTGCTTTCTACAGGAAGGGCCATCCTGGCGTCTATGACGCATATGCGTCAATGGTTATCGCTTGCACCCTTTTGGCGGCCATGAGTTATAATTGTGGCTGATATGAAAAGACAGCTAACGAGGCCCTGTCGCGGGCAAGCCACGCTCCGGCAGTCAGTTCGTTTCGTCGCTTTTACCCTCATCGAACTGCTGGTGGTCATCGCTATCATTGCCATTCTGGCCGCCCTGCTGCTTCCGGCCCTGACCAAGGCCAAGATGCGAGCGCAGACCATTCAGTGTCTTAACAATGCCAAGCAACTGCAGCTGGCCTACGAGATGTACTCGACCGACAACGGCGATCGGCTCATGGATAATACGGTGAGCGGCGTCGCTAGTCCCGGCGACCAAGCCTGGATCAAAGGCAATGTCCAGCAGTGGGCTACCGATTACGTGGACCACCCCCGGCAAGGCGTTCTGTTCCCCTATAACGCCTCCCTCGGTATCTATCGTTGTCCCGCCAGCCGTGCCTATGTCAAGGGCCTCGGCTGGGGCAACGCCGCCCAAGTGCCCCATAACCGGAGCTACGGCGTTTCCGTCTGGCTCGGCAGCAACCCCTCCCTGGCGGTTGGAATCGTCCAGAGATACTCCGGCGTCCGCACCCCTGCGGCGACCTCGTCGTTCATCGAAGAAAACCAGATCAGCATTGACAACGGTGCGACTGGCTTCAATCGAACAAATGTTGGCGGTGTTTGGAACCTCCCCTCCAACCGCCACAACAACTCCTGCAATCTATCATTCCTGGATGGTCACTCCGAGACCTTTCGCTGGCGCGGCGCCCGCTTGAAAGAACTTAACAGCCAATACTCGGCTGACGATTCAGCCTCGCAACGCTCCAGCCCGGCCAACAACCCGCTTAATGGCGTGGCCTGGGACGCCAACGACCCGGATTACATCCGCCTGGCGCTGACCGCCCCGAACCCGTGATCCTGGGGGCCCGGCTGTAAAAGCCGGCGCGCCAGGTTGAACCGAGCGTGGCTCCATTCAGGGAAGCCGCGTCACTCTCAGCCGCACGAAGCCGCTTGTGTTTGAACTGACTGGGGCGATTGCCTGCACAGTGATGAGTTGAGTCGCGCCTTGGTCTACCACGCCTGTCTGCCGGAAATAGGCCGGACCGGACTGCCAGTTGACGAGGTCTGTGGACCACTCAGTTGTCAGCGCCACGTCAGTAGCCGACTTGGACTTCGTGTACGTAATGGTAACGCAATCATTCTGCACGCGGGGCGTTAACGGGTTGGGGTTGGCGGTCTTCGGGGTCAGCCCCAGCGCGTATTCCATAAGGTTGGACAGGTCGTCATCATCGGGATCAGCAAGATCGCCCGCGCTATTTGGATTGGCCAGTTCCGCCGTGGTAAACTGTGCGAGGCGCCAGCCGTCAATGGGGCGGTCCTGGACGAGGATAGTGGCGTTGCTGACGGCGGTGAGCGTGTAACCGGCGGAGGGCAGCAGCGTGAGCGTAACGGTCCGATCTCCTTCGGGAACATCGTCCGGGAGGGGCACTACGACAAGCTGGGTAGCAGTTGCGCCCCCGGCCACGGTCAGGGAGCTTGGCAGGGCGACATAATCCACGCCGTTGGCGGCGCTGCCGCTGATCGAGTAATTCACCGTGACTGCTGGATTCGTGTCGCCGCTGCGCACGATGGCAAAGCGCGCCGTGTTGGTGGTGAATTCGCCTGCCAGCGCGTCGCTGGCGACGATCTCAATCGTCGGCGGGGGAGGCGGCAACGCCGCGCCGCCGACGCCCGCAAAGCGAATGGCATCGGCGACGCAGTAGGTGCCGGCCAGCGTGTTGTCATTGCGAATGACGACGCAGCCGCCGGTGCCCGCATTGAAATTCGTGGTCATGAGCTTAAACCAGCCGCCGCTGGAAACCGTTTGATTCACCCGCACGCGGTTCGTCCCGGCGGCATGGACGATGTCATAGGGCGTGTTGGTTGCGCGGTTGGAGTGTTCAACCCACCACGCATATACTTCGTAGGTGCCGTTCGTCGGCAGGGAGGGCGTGTAGCGCACCCACTGCGTTCCTTTGTTGGCGGACTGGTCGTGCCAGTAATCGCCGTTCCAGCCGCCGGCGTTGGCGCCGGCAACCCAGCCCGTGGAATTCGCGGTGCCCGGTCCGCCCTGGTCGAGGATAATCCCGTTGGTCGAACCGGCGGCGGAGGTCCAGGTGAGCAGTTGCCCGTCCGCCCGAAGCTGCGCGGCCAATTTCGGGTAGCTGATCTGTTGCACCGGCACGTTGTCGTCAATCGCAAAGGCCGCCGCCGTCGCCGCGCTTTGGCTCGCCATCATGAACACCGGTTCCATGCGGCAGGAGGCAAACGCCACATGGCTGGCCGACAGGGCAAAAGTGCAGCAGAGGTTCTCGCACTCGCCCGCGCGCGGGATGATCGAACGATAGCTGATCGGGTAGGGGTAGGGCGGCGCGCTGCCGATGCTGCCTTCCCACCGCGAGTAGCCTCCGGCTGCCACCCGCTGCACGCCGTGCGAATCAATGGTGTAGCGCGCCAGGCAAATCCCATCCGGCGCCGTCACGCGGCTCTCGCAGTTGGATTGCGTCATCACGTAGTCGCTGACCATGCGGCGCGCTTCGCGCACGTAGATTTGCCAGGGCCAGCCTCCGTTGTCGGCAAACTCGTCCTTGGCCAGGCCCCACGACTGCATTTGCGTCCGCACATTGAGCGGCACGGTCAGGCTGTTGGCATAGAAATGGAGCAGCCCCCGGAGGTAATCTTCGTGCTGCTGCCGCGACGCCTCCCGCCCCGCGTACGTGTTCGTCGCCCAGGTATAGTTGTAGCCCACGTAGTCGGTGGAGAGTTCTCCGTTCGCGTTGATGTCGGTCTTGCCGTTGGGAATAATGGTCTGGACGTGAATCAACTGGTCGAGCTGCACGGAACCGTCCTGCGCCACCCGTGCGTTGAGGTAGCGGCGGACCAGCTCGTAGTTGCTCTCGGAATAATTGGCCGGCGGGGCGATGGGAATCTTGTTCGTGGCGTTCTGCGTCAGGCAAAGGCGGAAATTGTAAGCCTGCAGCCGCTGATCGCCCTGGCCGACCGTGCCGCCGTTGTTGGTGTTGACCAGCGGCAGCAACCCGCTCGCCGGATTGCCGGCGACCACGTATGGGTCGTAGTTGTAGCTGCCGCCGGGCGAACGAATGCCCGCGAGCGATTCATTGTAAACATTGGTGCCCTCGCGCCCCCAGGTGAAGGTGACGCCGGCGGCGGCGATCAGGTCGCCTTCGTAAGTGGTGTCAATGAACTGCTTCGCGCGGAAGGCTGATCCGTCCTGCATGGTCATCTGCGCGAGACGCCGGTTGGTCATCGTCACCGACGCCAGCAGTTGATTCGTGTAAACCGCCACCCCCGCCTCGGCGAGCATCTGCCCGAACACGTTCTCCGCCACGTGCGGCTCAAACCAAATCACCAGGTTGGTCGTGCCATACGCCGCGCCGACCCGCCGGTAGAATTCACGCGAGATGCCGCCCAAGTACGCGTAGTTGTTGCCGGGCCCGATATCCGTGACGCCCAGCCCGCTGGCGGTCATGCCGCCGACGTGGCGGTTGAGCGAGACCAGCGCGACGGATTTGCCCAGGCGCGCTGCCGCGACAGCAGCGGCGACGCCGCCGGAAGTGGCCCCATAGACGCAAATGTCGGATTCGACCACCGGGGCAGCCTCACCCACCAGGGCCGAGGCGAGGAAGCCAAACAGAACAGCGCGAACGGTTGCAGATCCAAGCATGGTTGCAGGAGATGACAAAGAGATGCCACGGATCTGCCTCCGGGGCAAGCTTGATGAAAAGCCGGGGCGAGCAGCCGGGACTTTGGAGCGGGATTGTGACCCCTGGCCGCCAATACAGCGGGCAGGCCGCGGCTATTGTTTCTGCTGGAGCCAGACGCGGACGCGGAAGCAGGCGGACTGGGTCGAGGCGGAGGGAACGGAGAAGGTCAGGGTTTCGGAACCTGAGGCGATGGTGCGGTCAGCGAAGCCGGTCACGGGTTCCCAGACGCCCCCGTTCGCGAGGGTGGTGCTGCTTTCCAGGCAGTAATGGCGCTCAGTGTTCTGGTAGCCGGCACCCGCGACCGCCCGGGCCGGGAACGAGACTTCGACCGCGCCGCCTGCCAGGCGTGCTTGCGGCCCGAGGCTGGAACCGGTTTGGTTGGGATTGGTGCCGATCACGTATTCCTCGTGGTCAGTCAGCCGGTCGCTGTCGGTGTCGGTGTTCAGGCCCGCCGTGGTAAGATTAGTGAACCAGCTTTGCTCCCAAGTATCGGGGAGGAGGTCGTTGTCGGTGTCGGGTTCGTCCGGAGCCAGGGCGCCGGCGTGGAGAGCAGGGAACAGGTTGGTGACCGCCGCGGGACTGAGTTCGAAGATGATGAAGCCGTGAGTATTGGCTGCGCGCGTGTGCTGGAGCTGGGCCAGGGTGCCGTCCGACGGGAGCACATAAGCGCCGATGCCGGGGTATACCGGAACGCGCCCCGCGACGTAGGTGAGTTGCTGGGCCACGACGTTGGTGAAATAGCTGAGGCTGGTGGTGTAATCCATCGGGCAAACGAAATCCAGAATCCCGTTGGTGACCCAGAGGCGCCAGTCCTGGCCCACGCCGTCATAGGCGCTGGTAGCGCTGGAGAACACGGCGGCCGAGACCTGCACATTGGTTTTGATGGCCTTGGTTCCCGCGTAAACAGCGGCGACCAGGCGAGTGATCTGGGCGCGGCGCCAGTCGAGGAAGGTGTTGCGCAGCGTGCCGGTCGCGAGGACGTCGGCGGGCCAGTTGGTGACGGTTTGCCCTGTCTGGGTCTGGAAGCGGTTGGAGCAACCGGTGCAGTAGCAGCAATCGCTGTCGGGATAGCGGATGTAGTCGAAATGGATGCCGTCTATGTCGTAGTTGCGGACGACTTCGAGCAGGGAGTTCGTTTCGAGGGCGAAATTGTCGGGATGAGAGGGGCAGAGCCAGTCCACCGCCGTTCCGCTGCTGGAGACCTGGGTGCGGTTGGCGGCGCGCAGGCTGGTGATGAAGGACTGTGGGGCGCCGCTGAGGTTCCAGTTGACCTTCCATACGTGGACCTGGAGGCCGCGCGCGTGGGCGGCGCCGACGCAAGCGGTGATCTGGTCGCCGTAATTGGTGTAGTCGGCCGAGTGCGGCAGGAAGGCGCTATTGTAGTGGGCCAGGCCGCCCCAAAGCATGTTGGGGAAGACGGCAGTGAAGCCGTTGGTCGCGAGCGCGTTGATGGCGGCAGGCCAATTGCCGGGGTAGGGGCCGGTGGCATGGTGTTCCCAGATGGCGCGGAACTCGGGCGTAACCGGCTTGAGGCTCAGGAAGTAGGCCTGTCGCAGGTGCGCCCGGGCGGACTGAGCCGCGAGGATCGCCTGCGGGTAATTCGTGGCCGCGACATAGGCCATCGCGCGGTCACGCTCGGCCGCCGTGGTGGCGAGTTCCGCTTCCACCAGCGGTGCGCGGAGGGTGCTTTCGGCGCTGTGGCGGATGCCGGCCATGGCCCCGGCATAAGCGCTGTAGGGTCCAACAGCCCCAATCTCAGCTATGGCGCCGGCCGCGGCGGCAGGCCAGACGTCGGGCAGGAAATAACCCACCATACACAGCAGCGCATAGGCCTTCCGGTCGGCATCATCGCCGAGCAGGATGTGGGACACGAAGAAGCCGTGGTCACTGGTCAGCCACGCCGCACGGCCGGTGGCAGCGCCGGAGCTGTTCTCCCAGGTAGCGCTGACGCGGGAATTGAGGCCGTTAGTAACGGCGTAGGTGATGTTCCAGGAGGCCTGTTGGACCCGGGCCGGCAAGGCCGGGATGGCGGGGTCGGAAAAGACCCAGGCGGCGAAATCTCCCTGGGCCCAACCGGTCGAGCGCACGCCGAGCAGCGGTTGCAGGCGCGAGGGCAGGAGGTAATAGACGAGGAGTTTGCCGCCGGCGGCGACGTAGCTCTCCAGGTTGGTATACTCGGTATCGGAGATGTTCTCGTTGTAGGGCAGAATCGCCAGCCGGCTTTCGGCGAGCAGGCCCGCTTCGACATTCGTGCGCGCCAGCACGCCACAGTCAATGTTGTAACCCCCGAGCCATTCCAGGTGCCGCGCGATCGTTTGCTGCACAACGGTCGGGTTGCTGCTGGCGTCGTCGCGGACCAGCAGCACCGGCGGTGTGTAGGCCCGCAACTGGCGCGCCGCCAGGTAGGTGTCGCGCGCCGCGCCTTTCCAGGGCGAGAGGCGGATGCGGTCAATCTGGTTCCACCCGGCCGGCGTGCCTTCGGTTACGAAGTTGGCCTTGGAAAAGCGGAGGGTCTGCCAACCGCCGGTTTGGCTGAGGGAGCCCGAGCCGTTGTACCAACCCGAGCCGGAATGGAAATAGATCGTAAAGTAGGAGATTGCCCCGGGATCGGGAATGAATGCCTCCAACGCGAAGTCCGTGTAGGCTGCCAGGTCCAGGCTGACCGTGCGGTCCCAATAGCAGCGAGTGTTACGGGTGGCAAAATCACAGGGGAGGGTCATGACCTGGTCCGCGCCCCAATCGCCGGAGGTGGCCATGTCCACCGCAGGCGCGCTGACCGCCACCCAGGTCCAGCGGGCGGCCGTGGTGTTGGTGTAGGCAAAGTCGTCAATGACGAGCGGAGCGCCCGGGCTGGCGAGCGGGCCGAGCAGGAAGAACAGCGCCGCCGAGGGGATCACGAGGCTGGCGAAGGCGGCTCGCTGGAGGCATCCGCTCCCTGCCGACAGGAAGCCTTGAGGACAAACAGATTTCATTCGTGCGCAGCTCCAAGATCAAGTTCCCCGGCAACAACGGCAAGCCCGAAAGGTGCTAAAACCTGCAGCTGGGCGCATCTCACTTTCCTGCAGCAAACCGGGATGCGCCCATTGTGCGCGGTGCAACCCGACACCCCCCGGTTCGTCCGGGCTCCCTCCCCATCCCTGCACCGGCCCCCCACCGTCACCTCACCGTCACCC
>CAZDOO010000030.1:0-56784 GCA_964507045.1 uncultured Verrucomicrobiota bacterium
GCGCGGGTGAGAATTAGCTACAAATCCGTTTCTTATTTTCATCGCTTCTCCTTAAAAACTGGTAGGAAATTGCTTCTTGCGCGTCCCCCTGGACTGAGCGCTGCGCGGGTGAGGAAGAATTGGTTTTCGGTCTCACCAAGCATGGCGCGATGTTGGCCGAGCGGGATCAGGATGTCGACCGCGAATTCTAGCTGGTTTTCGGGCGGCGATGGCGGCGGCGTCACACGGCTCGCAGGTGCAGGGGGTCGCCGCGTTGATTGATCACAAATCGTCCCGTGTCAGTCCTGTGCGGCGGGCAATCCTCGCCAGCATCCGGGGTCCGATTTCCTCGCCGTCATGAAAGGCAAACACAAAATCCGGCCAATCTGGTCGCGCCAGAACCCGATGTGACCCGCCACTCTGGCGCTTAATGCTCCAGCCAATCCGGAGCAGAGCGGCCAGCACTTGCCGCGCTTTGGCCGAACCCCAGTGGCTCATGCCGGAACCGAAAAGACCTCCACCAACTCCGGGATACTCTCGCCATGTTCCAGGCGATCCGCCAAGACCCTCAGCGCCAGCGCCTTCACCCGAGCGATGGCCTCCTCGCGCGTCTGCCCGTAAGCCAACACGCCGGGCAGCTCAGGCACCTCGGTCAGCCAGCGCCCATCTTCTTCACGCTCGACTTCGATTTGCAGATTCACGGCGACAATATAAGGGACTGAACCCCTGTCTGTCGAACCTAAAGGCTTTGCCCGACCGATGTTAGTCTCACCAAGCTTCAGCTCTTGAGCTTGCGCTCCAGGACTGGAGTGACACGTTGTCGGAAATAGTTTGAGATGCGAAAGCATTCGGGGCGGCTTGCCGTCTAATGCAGGTGGTCTGGAGTAACCAGGCCGGATAATCTCAATACTCCTATACACAGAAAGGTTGCCTTGCTTATGACGCAGATTCGCCAAAACGCCCTGCCCATGATTGTGGCGGCGGCGCTCCTCGGTTGCTCGCCGAATACCCCGGTCGCGCAGATTCAACCCGTGGTGGACGGAAACACCGCCTTTGCCCTGGACCTCTATGGCCAACTCAAGGACGAGCCGGGCAATCTGTTCTTCTCGCCCTACAGCATTTCCACCGCCCTGGCGATGACCTATGCCGGCGCGCGAGGCGACACCGAGCAGCAGATGGGCAAGGTGCTCCATTTGGGCAATGAGCAGAAGACGTTGCATGCCGCGTTCGGCGCGCTCCAGCGGGGACTGGCCAAGGCCGGCGAGCAAAAGGGCATCCAACTGAGCATCGCCAATGCCTTGTGGGCGCAGAAGGACCACCCGTTCCTGCCCGCCTTTCTCCAGACAGCCAAGGGCGATTATCAGGCCAGCGTGGCCCAGGCCGACTTCAAGGCGGCAGCCGAGCCGGCCAGAGGCGAGATTAACCATTGGGTGGCACAAAAGACCCGGAACCGAATCCAGGACATTCTGCCGGACGGCAGCGTGAATCATCTCACGCGGCTCGTGCTGGCCAACGCCATCTACTTCAAAGGCACCTGGGCCAGGCGGTTCGACAAGAGCGCCACATCCACGGCGCCGTTTGACCTGGCGCCGGGCCGCAAGGTGGAAGTGCCGATGATGCGCCAAAAGGGCGATGTCCGCTACACGGAGAACGCGGACTTCCAGGCGGTGGAACTGCCTTACATCGGCGGCGGGCTCTCGATGGTGATCCTGCTGCCCAACCAGGCCGATGGTTGCGGCCAGTTAGAACGCCGCCTGACCCCGGCCCTGCTTGCCAGCACGCTGAAACAAATGAGGGAGCTGGAGGTCGAAATCTTCCTGCCCAGGTTCAAGCTGGAATCCAGTTTCAAGCTCAATGACACGCTGGCCAGCATGGGCATGACGGCGGCTTTCGGGACACAAGCCGACTTCTCCGGCATGGACGGCACCAAGGACCTCTTCATTTCCGGCATATTCCACAAAGCCTGGGGCGAGGTCAACGAGGAAGGGACCGAAGCGGCAGCGGCAACCGCCGTGGTAATGGAGATGAAGGCGCTGGTCCAATCGCCCGTCTTCCTCGCCGACCACCCCTTCATCTTCTTCATTCGCGACACCCGCTCCGGCAGCCTGCTGTTCCTGGGCCGGCTGGCCGACCCCAGTCACTGACCTGCAGTAGCCGCTGACGTCAGACGACGCGGGTCTTGGAGAAGTCCTCGTTGCCAATGGTTTCGCCAAAGCGCATGGCTTATCCTTTCGGTGGGGTGATTTATTGGGCAGGCGCGGGGATTGGCGCTGTCGGGGTTTCAGCAAAGGCTGAGGGTGGCAGGCGTTTGATGCCGCGGGAGCGCCAGATGTAGTAGATGGCCGGGTAGACAACCAGCTCCATGATGGTGGAGGTAATGACGCCGCCGATCATGGGGGTGGCGATGCGTTTCATGACGTCGGCGCCGGCGCCGTGGCTCCAGAGAATCGGGGCGAGGCCGGCGACGATGACGCAGGCGGTCATGGCCTTGGGGCGGACGCGTTTGACGGCGCCGTGATAGATAGCGTCGCGTAGGTGCGGGAGGCTGGCCATGAGGCCGCGCTTCTTCCAGTCCTCGTAGGCGAGGTCGAGGTACAAAAGCATGACGACGCCGGTTTCGGCGTCGAGGCCGGCGAGGGCGATGATGCCGACCCACACGGCGACGCTGAGGTTGTAGTTGAGCAGGGCGAGGATGCCGATGGCGCCGACGAGTGAGAAGGGCACGGCAAGCATGACGATGGCGGTTTTGATGGCGGAGCGGGTGTTGAGGTAGATGATCAGGATGATGATCAGGAGCGTCAGCGGGATGACGACCATAAACCGTTCCTTGGCTTTCTGCATATATTCGTATTCGCCGCTCCAGAAGATGTTGTAGCCGCTGGGGAGGCTGACCTCGCCCTTGGCGACGGCTTCGTTGACGGCGCGCATGGCCATCTGGACGTAGGTGCCGACGTCAATGCCCTTCACATCCACGTAGATCCAGGCATTGGGGACGGCGGCTTCGCTTTTGATGCCCATCGGGGCGCGGACGGTTTCGATGGTGGCGAGCTGGCCGAGGGGGATTTGGGCACCGGTGGGCGTGGGGACGACGATCTCGCGCAGGGCGCCGAGGTTCTCGCGGAAATCGCGACTGTAACGGAGGTTGACGCCGTAGCGTTCGAGGCCCTCGACAGTGGTGGTGAGGGGCATGCCGCCGAGGGCGACTTCGAGCACGTCCTGGACGTCGGCGACGTTGAGGCCGTAACGGGAGATGGCGTCGCGGTTGATGTTGAACTGGATGTAGTTGCCGCCCATGGTGCGCTCGGCGAAGGCGCTGAGGGTGCCGGGGACGGCCTTGACCACGGTTTCGACCTGCTCGGCGACGCGTTCCAGAACAGCCAGGTCGGGGCCGGCGATCTTGATGCCTACGGGGGTCTTGATGCCGGTGGCCAGCATGTCAATGCGGGTCTTGATAGGCATGGTCCAGGCGTTGTTGAGGCCGGGGAACTGGATGGCGGCGTTCATGGCGTCGGTGAGTTCTTCGGGCGTGCGGCGGCGGTGGGCAACGACTTTGCCAATGGGGTCCTTGATGTCCACGGCGGGCCATTGCTCCTCGGGCTTGAGCATGATGGTGGTTTCGATCATGTCCATGGGCGCGGGGTCGGTGGCGGTCTCAGCGCGGCCGACTTTGCCGAAGACGTGATGCACCTCGGGGAAGGTCTTGATGATCTTGTCGGTCTGCTGGAGGATGGCGCGGGCTTCGGTGACGCCCAGGCCGGGGAAGGTGGTGGGCATGTAAAGGAGATCGCCTTCGTAGAGCGGCGGCATGAACTCGGAGCCGATGTTCTGGCAGGGGAAGAACTTGCCTACTTTGAAGGCCCACTCTTTGGCGGGGCCGTCGGGCAGGAAGCGGGCGGCGAGCTTGTTCCACGGGAAGAAGACCCAGACGATGAGCGCGGCGGCGATGGTGACGACGGCCCAGCGCCATTTGATGACGAAATCAATGACGGGGTGGTAGAACCAGATGAGGACGCGGTTGATGGGGTTCTTCTCCTCGGCGGGGATTTTGCCGCGAATGAAGAAGCCCATGAGGATCGGGGCCAACGTGATGGAAAGGATGGCTGCTGCGCCCATGGAGTAGGTCTTCGTAAAGGCGAGCGGCTTAAACATGCGGCCCGATTGCTCGGTGAGCATGAAGATGGGGAAGAAGGAGACCGTGATGACCAGCAACGAGTAGAAGAGCGTGGGACCGACTTCGACGGAAGCGTCGCGGATGATGTCCCAGTGGGGTTTCCTGCCCTGCTCGTGCTCCATGTGTTTGTGGGCGTTCTCGATCATGATGATGACGGCGTCCACCATGGCGCCGATGGCGATGGCGATGCCGCCGAGGGACATGATGTTGGAGCTGATGCCCTGAGCAAACATGATCAGGAAGGAGATGAGCACGGCGATGGGCAGAATGACGATGGCGATGAAGGCGCTGCGCAGGTGCAGGAGGAAGGCGATGCAGACCAGCGCGACGACAATGCTTTCCTCCAGGAGCTTCTCTTCCAGCGTTTTGACGGCGCGCTCGATGAGGGCGCTGCGGTCGTAGGCGATGGAATAGGTGACGTCGGAGGGCAGGCCCTTCATCGCGACGTCGAGCTTCTTCTTCACGTCGAGAATGACCTGACGGGCGTTGGCGCCGTAGCGGACGACGACCACGCCGCCGACGGTTTCGCCCCGGCCGTTGAGCTCGGCGATGCCGCGGCGCATGTCGGGGCCAAATTGGACGTCGGCCACCTGGCCCAAGAGAATCGGCACGCCTTTGTCGCCCACGCCGACGGTGACTTTGCGGAGGTCATCGAGCTTGTTGACGTAGCCGCGCACACGGAGGATGAACTCTTTCTCGGCCAGCTCGATGGAGCGCCCGCCGACTTCGCCGTTGCTGCGTTTGACGGCCATCGCCACGTCGGAGATCGAGAGGTTGTAGGCGCGGAGCTTGGTGGGATCCACGGTGACCTGGTATTGGCGCACGAAGCCGCCGATGGAAGCGACTTCGGAGACGCCTTCGACAGAAGCGAGCTGGTAGCGGAGATACCAGTCCTGCATGGAGCGGAGTTCGGCCAGGTCGCGGTTGGTGGAATTGATGGAATACATGAAGGCCCAGCCGACGCCGGTGGCATCGGGGCCAAGGCTGGGCGAGATGCCCTGGGGCAGACGGCCGCTGAGTCCGCTGAGGTATTCAAGGACGCGGCTGCGGGCCCAGTAAATGTCGGTGCTGTCTTCGAAGATGACGTAAACGAAGGAGAAGCCGTAGAAGGAGTAGCCGCGCACGACCTTGGCCTTCGGGACGGAAAGCATCTTGGTGGTGATCGGGTAGGTGACCTGGTCCTGCACGATCTGCGGGGCCTGGCCGGGCCATTCGGTGTAGATGATGACCTGGGCGTCGGAGAGGTCGGGGATAGCGTCGAGCGGAATGTTCTTGACGGCGTACACGCCGCCAAGGACCAGCGCGAGCGTCCCGAGCAGAACGATGAACTTGTTCTTGAGCGAGAAATCTATAATGCCCTTTAGCATGCGTGGAGCGTTAGGAGCGTGGCACGTCGTTCAACACCATAAGATGTCAGGGTTGGTGTTCGTGGGCAGGGTGCTCGGCGGCGGGATGCTGCTTGCGCCAATTGGCCTCGGCGATCTTCCCGTGCTCGACGGTATCCGTGGGCACAAGGTCCATTTCGCACTTGGGGCACTTGCCCGGTTTGTCGGAAACAACGTCGGCGTCGGAGGCCATCGGGCAGGTGTAGAGCACGGAAGGTTGAGGGTTGAGAGTTGAAGGTTGCGGGGCAGGTTTGGGCTGCTCCATAACCGGGACGAGGGTCATTTCGCACTTGGGGCACTTGCCGGGTTTGGACTCGTGAACGTCGCTGTGCTCGGGCATGGGGCAGGTGTAGTAGAGGAGCTTGCCGCCGGGCTGGATCCTGGAAAGGGCGGCGCTGCTGACCGGCACCAGCGTCATGCCGCAGAGAGGGCACTTGCCTGGGTGATCATACTCGATGGACAGGTGCTCAGGCATGGGGCAGATGTATTTGAGGACGTTGGTCTGGGTGGTGGCGGCCGTGGCTGGCATCGCGGTGTGGTCTTCGTGGGAGGGGGTGGTGGCAGCGGTCTTCGGGCCGCTCATCTTTTGGATCGCTTCGCGGAGCTGGCTTTCGGAATCGAGGAGGAACTGCCCAGAGGTGACGATGCGATCTCCTTCGTTCAGGCCGCTGAGGACCTGGTAAGTGTCGTTTTCGGCCTGCGGTCCGAGCGTGACGGTGTGGGGCTCGAACTTGCCGCCGTCGAGGGCGACAAAGACAGTGTATTTCTCGCCGCTGCGGAGGATGGCCATGTCGGGCACGAGCAGGACGGAGGGCGCGAGTTCGGAGAGGACCTGGACGGTGGCGAACATGCCGGGCTTGAGGAAGTAGCCGGGATTGTGGAACTCCATGCGGACGCGCGCGGTGCGGGTCTTCTCGTCCACGTTGGGATAGAGGTAGGTGACGCGCCCGCGGAACTCGCGGTCGGGCAGGTAGGAGAGAGTGACGGTGGCTTCCTGGCCGAGCTTCACGTAGTCGAGGTCCTGCTCGTAGATTTGGGCCTGGACCCAGACGAGGCCAAGATCGGCGAGGCGGTAGAGCTTCATGCCGGCGTCCACCATCTGACCTTCGACGACCATCTTCTCGACGACAAAGCCGTCCTGGGGTGAGACGGCGCGCAGGGTCTTGCGCGGCTCGCGGGTGCGTTCCAGCTCGGCGATCTGGTCGTCAGTGATGTCGAAGAACTTGAGCTTGGTGCGGGCGCTGGCTTTGAGGGCAGCGCCGCCGGGGGCGTTGGTGCCCTCCAGCGCGAGGACGTATTCGCGCTGGGCGCTGTAAAGCTCCGGAGCATAGATTTCGAAGAGCGGGTCGCCGCGGTGGACCTGCTGGCCGGTGGTGTCTACGTACAGCTTCTCGACCCAGCCTTTGAACTTGGTGGTGACGTCGGCCAGGCCGGCCTCGTTGTAGTCAATGACGCCGACGGTGCGGATGGTGCGGCGCAAGGGGCCGCGCGTGACGGTGGCGGTGTGGAGGTTCATGTCCTGCGTCGTCACCGGATCGACGGAGATGAGCTGGGAGTCGCTGGCGGCGCCCGCGGACTCGTAAACGGGGACCATGTCCATACCCATGCTGTCCTTTGCTGGCACTGGGCTGGTCTCGCCCGGGTTCATGGTGGACTTGTAGAACTTGATCTTGCGCTCGCCGGAGGCGGTGGCGCCGGAAGCTGCGCCCTGCTTGCGGACGGGTGTGAGTTTCATGCCGCAGATGGGGCAGTTGCCGGGCTTGTTCTGGATCACCTGCGGATGCATGCCGCAGGTGTAGAGCTGCTCCTCGGCGGTCTGGGTTCCGTGGTCGTGGCCTTTGCCGCAGCCGGTCAACAGGACGCCTGCGCCGCCGATGAGCAGGAGCGCCGCGAGCAATGCAGCGGCACGGACGGTCTTGGTTCCAATCGTCATACGTAAAATGTTCACTGGTTCATTCCTCCCCGGTTCATCTTCTTCGGGGGCGGTGCGGAGTTGCCGGGCAACATGGTGGCGCCGCCGGAGCCCATGCCGCTGGAGGACGCGCCGCCCATTGAGGAGCCGCCCATGCTCTTGCCGGCGCCGATGCCGGGCGAGGAGATCTGCATGCCGGTTGCGCCTGAGGCGGACGGCGGCATGCCCTGCATGATAAGGGAGAGCTCGGCCAGCGACAGTTCCCGCTGGGTGCGGGCTTCGACCTCGTCGAGGTTGAAGCGGAGCAAGGTCTGCTCGGCTTCAGTGAGATTCAGAAAGTCCACCTGGCCGCCGAGGTAAGCGGACCGCGCCACTTCGAGGGATTGGCGCTGCTTGGGCAGCAACGTCTTTTGGAGCAGGTTGAGGTTCCGGGTGGTCTCGCGATAGACGAACGCCCGATCAGCGACGTCCACGGCCAGGTTGATCTGCTCGGCGGTGAGGCGGGCTTCGCCGGCGCGCTTGTTGGCCTGGGCCTCGGCGACCTGCGCAGCGAGCTTGTCGCGCCAGAGGGGGATGCTGACGGTGCCCCATGGTCGGTAGAGAACGGGATTCATCTTGGCGTCAGCCATCAAGCCAATGCTGGTGTCTGGCATGCGGGCCTTGTAGGCAAAGCGAATGGCGGCTTCGGCGGCGTGGACATCGGCGGCTATGGCCTTGAGGCGGGTGTTCTCGGCGAGCGCCTGCTCCAGCCACTTGTCGGCGGAGACCTCGAGCGGGGTGGACTCGAAGCACGCCGGCACGGGTGGCCTGGGGGCGTTCGGCTCGATTCCGAGCGCGGCCTGCCACTGGGCGAGGATCGGCCCGCGGGAGTCTTCGAGGTTCACGATCTCGTTGTTGAGGCGTTCCTGCTCGATCTGAGCGCGCAGCACGTCTTGCAGGGTCGTCTTGCCGACCTCGTTCTGGGAGCGGGCTAGCCGTTCCAACTCCTGAAGCAGGGCGAGGTTTTCGCGATTGACGCGAATCTTCTCTTCAAGGAAGCAGAGGCGATAGTAGGTGCGCTTGACGTCGTAGGCACTCTCCAGCGAGGCGGCCTGGAAGGCGAAGTAGCGGGCCTGGCTGGCGGCGGCGGCAACCGCGCCGGCGGCGCGGAGCTTGCCCATGCCCGGAAAGCTCATCATCAGACCCGGCATGAGCGAGGTCACAACGTCCTGGATGTCCAGCTGAAAGGTGAGCTGTGGGTCCGGCAGCGCGCGCTGGACGGTGATCCGTTCAACGGAGGCGAGCCAGTCAAAGTAGGCCGCCTCGACCTTCGGCTGATTGAGGAGCGCGTAGGTAAGGAAATCGGCCAGGGTTGAGTTGGTCGTAAGGGTTGGCAGCGTCGGCTTCTGGCCCCTCGGGCGATAGGTCTTGCTGACGTCGGCCACCTGCTGCCGGGCCTCCTGCTCGCCCTTGACGGGGAGGCCCTTGCAGCCGGCCAGCAGAACGAGCCCGGCGGCCAGGGCGCTGAGCGCGAGGAGGCGGCGGAAGGTTAGAGTGTTGGGACTCATAGCGGGCATCGGTGTGTTCCCTGGTGCGCCCTTCACTTGTCTTGTCCGGGAACCACCAGCTCGGCACTTCTTCCCGGGAACGGGTTGGGGACGGTTTCGGCAGCGGCGGGGTCGGGCATCCACGCGTCGTCCACGACAAAGAGGTCTTCGTGACGACCCGGGCGCAGGGTCAGGTCCTTGGCCCATTTGCCGTCGGGGAGGTGGATCATAAGCAGGTCGGTGTTGCGTCACTCAGTGAAGCAGCCGACGAAGCGGATTTGTTTGGCCTCCGGGGCGGCGAGTTCAAGGTGGACAGCACGGCTGGCCGGCGCGGTGGCCGGTGGTGTTTTTCGCATTCTTCTCATCATAAGGCTAAAGTGTTTAGCGGGGCGAAATTGCTGTTAGTGGCAAGAGTCTCGGGCGCTGGGTCGTTCGCGAGGATCCCTGTCTCTATTAGCGGTGCTTCCGCGCCTTGTTAGAATGATAGCACAGGCTAGCGCCAGCAGCAACGCCGCGGCGGCCAGGGCCATCTGGTTGAAAAACCTGTTTGCTCTCGTTGCTCGACACTTGCTTTGTTCAGTTTGGCAAATCGCTCCTGTGAGCACTCGAGAGGCAGCCTGCTGTTCCTGGGCCGGCTGGCCGACCCCAGCCGCTAAACAGCCTCCTCCCGGACGCGTTTCTCAGCCCAGGGTTGCCCGTCCTCCGTAGCGGCACTGCGGAGGGTGGACACGGCACGAGCTACCCTGGGTGTGAACGATCCAGGAATCCTTAACCCTGTGAGGGTTACATCGCCCGTCTTAATTCTGTTGCAGGCCAACGGCCTGCTTCATACCAGCCCAGGGCAACGCCCTGGGTTCATCGCCCGTTTGTAATTCTGTTGCAGGCCATCGGCCTGCCTCATAGAATTCACGCCGTTCAGGCACCTAATATATGCCGCAATCCCTGAGCCAGGTCATCCTTCATATCGTCTTCAGCACCAAAGACCGCCGCCCCTGGCTCGACCCGGCGATGCGTCCACGCATGCACGCCTACCTGGCCAAGGTGTGCCGCGATTGCCAATGCGAAGCCTACCGTGTCGGTGGCGCCGCTGATCACGTCCACGTTGCCGCGCGCCTGGCCCGCACCATCACCCAGGCCGAGCTCCTCGAGAAGATCAAGAAGACCTCCTCTGCCTGGATTAAGCACCAGGACCCGCAATACGAGGCGTTCTTCTGGCAGGCAGGCTACGGCGCTTTCTCGGTGGGGTGGAGCCAGTTAGAAGACCTCGTGCGCTATATTGACCATCAGGAAGAACATCATCGGACACGGTCCTTCCAGGAGGAGTACCGCAACCTCCTCCAGAAGTATCACCTGGAGTTCGATGAGCGGTACGTATGGGATTAACGGGGTCCGCCTTGGGCGAAGGCGTATGACGGCCAGGGGTGGGATCGAACGGGGCGGCCCCACGGCGGCCCGATGACGCGCGCTTTCAGCGCTCAATATGGTTTTGGGGGACATGAACCCAGGGCGTTGCCCTGGGCTGGTATGAATGACGCCTTTGGCGTCTCGCAAAGGCCCCTACGCTTTAGCCCTAACCTGGCTCCAGAGAATTCTGTCCTGCGCCCTGCGGTCTGGTGGGTTCCGTTTTCCCTTTGACCGGCTCCGCCCCTGGCCCTAGCCTCCCGTTCCGGCAATGCAAGCGGAGCAGACCATCCTGGAGCAGGGCGAAGCCGGAACCCGGCCCTCCTCCCACCCGAGTCCTCTTTGTCTATGCCCGGCCCAATCTCCCAGTTCCTGCCAATTCCAACCCGTTGTCATAATTAGGCAGGACCTGACTTTGGCCCAATTATTCTGTTCGACAGTCATGTAATATGGCACGTCTTGGAAAAACTCTGCTCTTCGAGAAGCGCGTTCGTGATGCGCTATTAGAGCATCTCCCAGTAGGCTTTTGTGCCGACGCAACGCGCCCCGCCCGAATTGTGCGGTTCACCGAGTGGGGTGAACAGGATTTGCGGGTGAGACGCGTCAAGGGGTCGATTGACCTGTTCTTTGGCGTCATTTTCAAATCGTTTGCCGTAGTGGATCAACTTGCAGGAACAGCTCTCTCTCCGCAGTGGGGCGACCGCGCCTTCTCGATGGACTCCGGTAACATGCGCCAAATGAAAGGGTTGCCATACGTTCAACGTTTTCCCCTCAATTTGAAAGTCATAGACGAGACCACTGATGAAGGATACTGGAGCTGCCATGCCTATGATCCACCCTATGCAGAACATCCGCCAGCCAGAATCGCGCAACGCATGATAGGATTCCTCGGAGGCGTGGTCCTACCATTCTTTGAACGCTTCTCATCGCTTCACGCGGTTCGTGAATCCCTCGTCAACGACGATGGGTGGTTGCTAGGCTTTGGGCGTCATCAGGATGTTCTGCTGATTGACATCGCGCTAAACGATAAGGCGCATTTTCACGAGTATGTTCGGGTCAATAGGGATGATCAGAACTTCGCCATGGCCCTGGAGAAATTGCCGATGCTCATAGAGAAGTTCCCCGACTTCGCGTTTGAGGCTCCGAGAGTCGAACAAGGCGCTGCACCGAATGGCGGCCCCGCCACGCAGCTTGGCAATTCGGGAGTCACGGAGGGGCCGCCATCGGTGAGCTGATTCGTTGGACCATACTCACGCGCCATGACAATCACCTACCGTAACACGTTTCGAGACAGGCTGGCGTTCGCGGGCTACCATTTGCCGCGCAATCCGCTTGTCCTTCTGATGACTGTGGGCATGGTTCTGCTCTTCACGTTCCAGATTCTCCTCCCGGCAGCGCGCGAGGCGACGGCAGACAAGCCGCTGGCTGTTCGGATCATGGCATTCGGGTTCATGGAGTTCTTGCTGCTGGCCTTCGTCGTTGTCTTCTGGGCAGTCATCACAGTGCTGACCATGGTTTCTCGCAGGAACAAGCCGCTCTATTGCCAGCGTTCGTTGACCATTGGGGAGGAGGGGTTCATTTCGGAGTCGGAGTATGGCCGGTCCGAAACGCGGTGGCCGCTGGTGCAAAAGTTGGCCCGCACTCGGTCGCATATTTTCATGTATTTGAACCAGCAGAGTGCGGTGGTTATCCCGCGCCGTGTGTTTGTGGACAAGACGCAGTGGGACGCTTTCTATGAGATTTGCAGACGGAGCACAAAGCGGGTGGTCTAACCAGGGCGTGACCGGGCAGGTTGTGAGCGCCATCACCCACGAACCGCTGGCCGATGCCTTTGTTACTGCCAGGGACCAGCCTGACCACCCGGCGCATTGTGACAAGGCCGGGCGGTTCCGGCTCCCTCCGAAGCACGGCTGGCATGCCGTCTGTTGCATTGGCCCCGTATGCGAGTCGCAGCTTCCGGGGTGGGATGTGACCTGTCCGGGCCGGAGCATCAGCTAAGGCTCACCAAAAGCGGACGATGCGGAAGCAATCCCCGCTAAACACGCGAAAGACGCTAAAGGGCAGCACACCGTATCCCCACCGTTACCTCACCGTTACCTCACCGTAGTACCTCTGCAAAGTTTGCAGAGGTACTACGGTGAGGTAACGGTGAGCATACGGTGAGGTCCCGGTGTGGTGCCGACGCGGATATGGGGCTGTAGGGGCTCGTAACCTTCAATGGGGCAGTGGCTTATGTCGTTTTGAGCCTGGTATTGACGCATTCCCAACACGCAGGAGGGGGCGGAGCGGCTTTACGCGGCTGGGGCTTCGACGCGAACGCGGAACACCACTGGGATATCTGTAAAGCCGTCAATGTGCTGGCAGAAGCGGATCCAGATGGCCTGGTTCGGCTTGGGCACGCCATAACGGGTGCCGTAAAGGTCGGTGATGTTGCTCCAGCCGTCTTTTGCGGGCGGCAGCAGCCCCAGCAAGGGGAAGTGCTGCACGCACCGGACGCCATTGCCGACCGGCTTGGCGCCTCGCACCAGGACCAACTGCTCCGGCGTGCCCTCGACGCGGGCCAAGAGGGCAAGTTTGCCTTCCGTCCAGGTACAGGCCAACTCCTTCACCGGGTTGTCGCTGAAAACAGGCTGAGCGGGTGCGGCGTCGAACTGTGGCAAATTCAGATCTGCCCTTCGGGTATTAACGCTAACAAAGAGTTTGAAGCAATTCAGCTTGACACGCTCGCCTTTATCGTTTACGAAAAAGTGGTTGGCTGCAAGAGCGCGCCATGTCCCGACCTGTTCCAAAGACAGCGTCCGCCAGCGGCGGGAGACGGCGAGGACGTTCCGGCGATGGTGCTGCTGGTCGGCGGTTCGGGGGTTCGTTGCGGGTCCGAACGAGCTTGTCGCCCATCCGTAGCGGCCTTGGAAGGCTCGCACACCCTTGGCTTTCTGGCGCTTGATCCAGGCCCGCCGCTCTTCCTCGTTTCTGGGAGGTTCAAACTTTCCCATAGGCGTTCATACTTGCTGATCGAGGCCCGCCAGGCAAGCCCCGGCTGCCGCGGTTGCCAGAACAGGGCGCAGCTCAGCTTTTGTGCGTGCGGCGGCTGTCTCTCATTAACACCCCGCTTCAGCGGGGTGTACGGCGCACGCGGAGCCTGCAACCGCTTCAGCGGTTTTACGTGGAGCCGCAAACCGCTGAAGCGGTTCCCATGCCGCGCGACCTGTCCACACCCCGCTGAAGCGGGGTGTTAATGAGAGGGCTGCCAACACAGGGGCTTGGCTGGGGGTGCCACCCCCGCGAAAACTGAGATGCGCCCGCGCAAATGCCTGGATCCTTGCCGACTTACTTAATCGGCTCACCCGGCAGGTGAGTCATCCCACCAGGTCGGTGAGGATTCGGGCGCAGGTGGAGTTTGCGGCTGGCGTTAAGGATGCGGACACCCCTGCCGCCCAGCCTGCCTTGTGACTTGGCGCCTCAGGCCTTGAGCTTGCGTTCGAGGATTTCGCCGGCTAGGGCGGGGTTGGCCTTGCCTTTGCTCAGCTTCATCACCTGGCCCTTCAGGAAGTTCAGGGCGGCGGCTTTGCCGGCCTTGAAATCGGCGGCGGGGCCGGGGTTGGCGGCAATAGCCTGGTCGCAGAACTGCTCGATGGCGCCGGTATCGCTCACCTGGGCGAGCCCCTTCTTCTCGACGATCCTGGCGGGCGTTTCGCCGGTGGCGAACATCTCCACAAAGACTTCCTGCGCGATGCGGCTGCTGATCTTGCCGCTGTCCACCAGGTCAATCAGCTCCAGGATGCCGGCGGGCTGGAATTTCAGGTCCGCCAGCGTGGTTCCGGTCTCGGCCAGCTTGGCGCGGAGGTTGTTGATGACCCAGTTGGCGGCGGCTTTGGGGTTCTTGGCCTGCTTGGCGATGCCTTCGAAGTAATTGCCCAGCGGCACGTCCCACACGAAGGTCTGGGCGTCGGAGGCGGGCAGTTGGTAGTCGCGCATGAAGCGCTGCTTGCGCGCCAGCGGCAACTCCACTACGCGGCTCTTCACCTCCGCCAGCCACGCGTCGGTCGGCTGGAAGGGCATCAGGTCCGGCTCCGGGAAGTAGCGGTAATCGTGCGCGTGTTCCTTGGTGCGCATCTCTTCGGTGATCCCGGCGGTGTCGTCCCAGCGGCGGGTGGACTGGATGAGCTTGCCGCCTTTGTTCAGCACCTCGATCTGGCGGGGGATTTCATACTCCAGCGCTTTGCGCACGCCGCTGAAGCTGTTCATGTTCTTGATCTCGATCTTGGCGCCAAGTTCCGTTTGCCCTTTGGGCCGCACGCTCACGTTGACGTCGCAGCGCACCATGCCCTTCTCCATGTCGCAATCGCTCACGCCGCCATAGACCAGGATGTCCTTGAGGGCGTTGAGGTATTCGTAGGCCATGTCCGCGCTGGTGAGGTCCGGCTCGGACACAATCTCCATCAGGGGCACGCCGGCGCGGTTGAAGTCCACGCCGCTGTTGCGGTCGAAGTGGAAGTTCTTGCCGACGTCCTCCTCCAGGTGCGCCCGGGTAATGCGCACCCGCGCGAGGCCGCCATGGAACTCGAACTCGACCCAGCCATTCAGGGTGGAGGGCTTGTCGTATTGCGTCACCTGGTAGTTCTTGGGCATGTCCGGGTAGAAGTAATTCTTCCGGTCGAACTTGGCGTAGCGGGTCACGGTGCAGTTGAGCAGATAGCCGCTGAGCGCGGTCAGGCGCAACGCCTCCTCGTTGGCGACGGGCAGCACGCCGGGCAGGCCCAGACACACCGGGCAGACGTGGGTGTTGGGCGGCGCGCCGAACTCATTGGCGCAGCCGCACCACATCTTCGACTTCGTCTTAAGCTGGACGTGAGTTTCCAGCCCGATGACCGCTTCATAGTCCATAATGCCGGGGGATTCTTACCACAGCTGAACACGGATGAACACGGATTATTCTCTCGGACTTTGCACTTTAGCGTTCAGCCTTTTGCCTTTAGCCTTCAGAAAACCATGACGAGCCAGACCGCGCCCGAAGTCAGTGACAGCGAACTGGTCGCCCGCGCCCAGGCGGGGGAGCTGGACGCTTTCGAGGCCCTGACCAGCCGTTACGAGCAACGGGTGTATTCGCTGGCGCTGCGGATGCTCCGCCACGAGCAGGATGCTGAGGACGTGACGCAGCAAACCTTCCTGAGCGCTTTGGAAGGCCTGGGCGGCTTTCGCGGGGACGCCGCATTCAGCACCTGGCTGCTGCGCGTGGCGACCTACGCGGCGCTCAAGATCATCCGCAAACGCCAGGGGCTGGACACGGTCTCGCTGGAGGAGGCCACCGAGCCGGCGGAGGGTTACGACAGCATCCCCCACCCGGAGTATATCGCCGACTGGCGCCAGTCCCCCGAGGAACTGGTTCAGCGCAATGAGACCCGGCGCCTGCTGGACGAAGCGCTCGCCCGGCTGGACGAGAAGCATCGGCTGGTGTTCCTGCTGCGCGACGTCGAGGGGCTCTCGGTGAGGGAGACGGCCAAGGCGCTCGGCCTGAGCGAAGCCAACACCAAGGTGCGGCTGCTCCGCGCGCGGCTGCAACTCCGCGAGGAGTTGACGCGGACCCTGGGTAATCCCGAACGGCGGGTGGTGCGAAACGGGCACGAACACTGAAATCAGAACCATGTGGTTTTACTGGCTTGTAACCTTTTCCCGGCTGGCGGCTCAGTTTGACTGGATTAGAGTAATATGAAGTGCGCGGAACTGTTGGCGGCCTTGAACGAATACGTAGATGGCACGGTGGACCCGGCCATTTGCGAGGAGTTCGAGAAGCACATGGCGGGCTGCAATCCCTGCCAGGTCGTGGTGGATAACATTCGCCAGACAATCACGCTCTACAAGGAAGGCCAGCCGGTCGAGCTGCCGGCTACCTTCCGCCGGCGGCTCCATGCGGCCCTCTGCCAGCGCTGGAAAGAGACCCATTGCAGGAACGACTGACCACCGATGGACTCAGAGAGACACAGCTTTTGCCGGCTGGACTCCGCGTCCGGCAGGTCTGGTGCCCGCTTACTGTTCACGGAAGCGGCTCTCGCCGCAGGAAGCCGCGGGTTGGGTTAGTTCTTATCTGAGTTCATCCGCGGTTGTAATGATTCCCAGTCTCCTATGCCATTGAAAGTTGTCATCATCGGCGGTGTGGCCGCCGGTCCCAAGACCGCGGCCAAGATCATGCGCCTGGACCCGCAGGCCAAAGTCACGGTGCTGGAAAAGGGCCGGTTCATTTCTTATGCGGGCTGCGGGTTGCCCTACTATGTGTCCGGCACGGTCAAGGCGCAGAAGGACCTGATGAGCACGCCCATCGGCGTGCTGCGCGACCCGGCGTTCTTCGACAAGGTGAAAGCCTTCCAGGTGCGCACTGAAACCGAGGCCGTGGCAATAGATTGCGTCGGCAAGCGCGTGCGCGCGCGGCGCCCTGGCGAAGCCGGGGACCTTTGGCTGGACTATGACAAGCTGGTGCTGGCCACCGGCGCCAGCCCCGTCGTGCCGCCCCTCCCGAACGTGGGGCTGGCCAATATCACCCCTCTGCACACGGTGGCCGACGCCGAGGCCATCAAGGCCCTGCTGGCCCAGGCGAAGGCGCGCGAGGTGGTGATCGTGGGCGGCGGGCTGATTGGCGTGGAGATGGTCGAAGCGCTGGTCCAATGCGGCTGCCGGGTGACCGTGGTGGAGATGCTGCCGCAGATCCTGCGCCTCTTGGATTGGGAGATGGCGCGGCTGGTTGAGCGGCACATGGAGTCGCACGGAGTGAAAGTCCTGACCGATACCCGGGTGACGGGCTTCGAGGGCGAGGGAAAGGTCACTGGAGTCCTGACCGACAAGGGGCGGCTGCCCGCCGAGCTGGTGGTGCTGGCCATTGGCGTGAAGCCGAACGTGGCGCTCGCCCGGGATGCCGGACTCCAGATCGGCCCCACCGGCGCCATCCGCGTGGACGCCGGCCTGCGCACTTCCCACCCGGACATTTACGCCGTCGGCGACTGCGCCGAGACCACCGACCTGGTCACCGGCAAGCCCTGCTACGTGCCGATGGGGTCCACGGCCAACAAGCAGGGCCGCGTGGCCGCCATCAACATCTGCGGCGGCCAGGACCAATTCCCAGGCGTTGCGGGAAGCACCGTTTGCCGGGTGTTCGATTTTTGTGTCGCGCGCACGGGCCTGACCGAAGCGGCGGCCCGTCAGCATGGCTATGAAGTCACCACCGTGATGGTGCCCGACGCCGACCGGCCGCATTACATGCCCACGGCCAAGCCCCTCATCCTCAAGCTGGTGGTGGACGCCCGCACCCGGAAACTCCTGGGCGCCCAGGCGGTGGGACCGGGCGCGGGCGACAAGCGCATGGACGTAGCGGCGATGGCCCTCACGGCGGGCATGACCGTGGACCAGTTGTCCAAAGCGGACCTGTGCTACGCGCCGCCTTACTCGCCGGCCCTGGACAACATCATCACCGCGGCCAATGTCGCCCGCAACAAGCTGGATGGCCAGATGAGCGGCGTCACGGCCGGCGAGGTCAAGCAGCGGCTGGACGCCGGGCAGGATTTTGTGCTTCTGGATGTTCGCAGCCCCGCCGAGCATCAGCAGGAACGGCTGGCCGGCGCGACGCTCATCCCGCTGGGCGCGCTGCGCTCGCGGCTGGGCGAGTTGCCGCGGGACAAGGAGATCGTGACCTTCTGCAAGGTCTCGCTGCGCGGCTACGAAGCCGCCAGAATCCTGCAGGGCGCAGGTTTTAACCACATTCGGGTCCTGGACGGCGGCGTCACGGCCTGGCCTTTCGAGAAGCTCCATGGATAAGACTGAACAAGCATCCGCGCCCCGTCCCAAGCCGGCTTATATGACCATTATTATCTGGATCGTGATTGTGGGGGCCGTGGCGGCCTTTTTTGTGATCAAGCACCTCACCCAAGTGTCCCCAACCGATGCGCGCGAATGGCTGGACAAAGGCGCGCTCGTGATAGACGTGCGCAGTGCGGGCGAATTCGCGCAACGTCATCTGCCCGGCGCCATCAACATCCCGCTCGACCGGCTCGGCGACGAGATCGCCCGCTACGCGCCCGACAAGGCGCAGCCGCTGATGTTGCATTGCCTGAGCGGCGGGCGCAGCGCCGTGGGCCAGAAAACACTGGAGAAGCTGGGCTACCAGCACGTCTTCAACCTGGGCTCCTACGGGCGGGCGGAACAACTCGTGGGGCAAAAGCGGCACGAGATTAGACTACGCGGCGAATGAGCAGCACGAATGTCAGCGGCCCCAGCCAGCCAGCCCCCAGGCCCGGACAGCCCGCCGCGCCAGCCGATCGCATGCCGGCCCTGGCGGGGCTGAAGTCGCTGTGGCCGTTGCCCCAAAGCGCGAGACTCGTTGTGTTCCTGCTGGTCGTCTGCGCTCTGGAGGCCTGGGCGTCGCCCCCAGCGGCATTGATAGCCGGGCTCGTGTTTGCCCTCTGCCTGGGAAACCCGCTGCCCGCGCACAGTCACAAGCTGGCCAAGTACCTGTTGCAGGGATGTGTCGTGCTGCTGGGCTTTGGGATGAATCTGCCGACCGTCCTGCGGGCCGGCCTGAACGGCGCGGCGTTTGCCGCTCTGACTATCGGCTCGACGCTGCTGCTCGGCTGGTGGCTGGGGCGGGTCCTGGCGGTAAGCCGCAACACTTCCACCCTGATTTCAGCCGGCACCGCCATCTGCGGCGGATCGGCCATTGCGGCTGTGGGCAGCGTCCTGGCCGTGACGGAAGCGGAGATTGCGGTGGCGATCGGCACGGTGTTTCTGCTGAACGCCGCGGCGCTGTATCTGTTTCCGCTGGCGGGACACATGCTCCACCTCAACGCGCACCAGTTCGGCGTCTGGGCCGGCGTGGCCATTCACGACATCTCTTCAGTTGTCGGCGCCTCGGTCGGCTATGGGCAGGAAGCGCTGCAAACGGCCACAGCGGTCAAGCTGTCGCGGACGCTGTGGATCGTGCCCCTGACCCTGGCCATCGCATTTGCGGCAGGCCGGCGACAGCGGCGGAACAAGGCAGCGGGCGTTCAGGGAGCGGCCGAGCCGCCGCGACAGAAAGGAAAGCTCAAGATCGAGCCCCCCTGGTTCATCGGGCTGTTTCTGCTGGCCTCGGTGGCGCGGAGTTGCTTGCCGGCTGTAGCCGAATGGTCGCCCCGGATATCCGCAGTCGCGCGGGGCGGGCTGACGCTGGTGCTTTGCCTGATTGGAGCCAGCCTTTCCATGCGCGCCGTGCGGGCGGTGGGATGGAAAGCGGCGCTGCAAGGCATGTTGCTGTGGGGGTTCATCAGCCTCGCCTCGCTCGGCGCAATTCTCTGCGGTTACTGTGGCGGGTGACGCGGCGTCCCGACGGCGTGCCTGGAGGTTGAAAGATACGCACTCATGAATGGCAGCTTTCGTCAGCGCGGCGGTCTTTGGGTGCTGGGGCAGAGCGCGCTTCTGTGCGGGGTTGTCGCCGGCGGCATCTTCTATCGCAACCAGTGGCAGAGTCTTGCCTTCACCTGCCTTGGAGCGGGGTTGTTGCTGATCGCGGGCGGCTGCGGGCTGTCGGGGGCCGTGGCGCTGGGGAGAAACCTCACACCCTTTCCCAAACCGGCCCCTGACGGCCGGCTGGTTCGGAGCGGTGTCTATGCCCTCCTGCGGCATCCGCTTTATACGGCCGTGTTCTGCGGCTCGATGGGCTGGGCGCTGGTCTGGCGAAGCTGGCCCGCGCTGCTGGCCGCCCTGGCACTGGGCCCCCTGCTGGATATTAAAGCGCGCCGGGAAGAGCGCTGGCTGCGGCAGCAGTTCCCCGAGTATGCCGGCTACGAACACCGCACGCGGCGATTTATCCCCTGGATTTATTGAACCGCCTGGCGGCAGGCTGACTTCTCGAAGACCCGGCTGGTTTCAACGTCTCCATTGCCCACCCGCAGCCGCGCTTGACGGCCTGTGGCTTCTCCATCCAACCTTCCCGGCGTCTAATTATGAAACTGAGCCCCACCCACTCACTGGCCGGCATTCTGGAACCGGTGTTTGCCATCCGCACCGAGGACGATCTCGGCATCGGCGATACCGAAGGCGTACGCCAGATGATTGACTGGTGCCACCGCCACGGCCTTAACATTCTCCAAACTCTGCCCATCAACGAGGTTAGCGACGATAACAGCCCCTACAATGCCCTTAGCTCGCTGGCGCTCGAACCGGCCACCCTTGCCATTTCCCCGCGCCTGATCCCCGACCTGACGCCGGACACCTTCAAGGAGCTGGCGCCGCCTGATTTGCTGGCCGAGCTGCGCAACGGGCCGGTCAACTATCCGGCCGTCAAGGCCCGCAAGCGCAGGCTGCTCGAAGCCGCGTTCGACCACTTCGCCGCACACCGCCTCGGCCAGCAAAGCGAGCGCTGGGGCCACTTCAATTCATTCCTGCAGGCGAACGCCGGCTGGCTGCCCGATTACGCGCTGTTCCGCACGCTGATGGAGGAAAATGGCAACTTCCCAACCTGGGATCGCTGGGCGCCCGAACATCGCTCGCCGGACGCCGCGCGCGCCTGGCTCCTGTCACTGCCGGCGAAGCGGGACGAGGAGCTGACGCGCAAACAGATGTTCTTCATGTATGTCCAATGGCTCGCCTTCAGCCAATGGCAGGCGCTCAAGACCTACGGCGCCGAACGCCAGGTTTATCTCATGGGCGACATCCCGTTCGGCGTGGGCCGGTTCAGCGCCGATGTCTGGGCCAACCGCGACCTCTTCGACCTCGATTGGAGCGGCGGCGCCCCGCCTGAGAAAGTCTTCAAGGTGGACCCCTTCACCGAGAAATGGGGACAGAACTGGGGCATCCCCAACTACCGCTGGAATGAACTGCGCCGGCGCAACTTCGACTGGTGGCGCACCCGCGTCGGCAATATCCAGAAAGTCTTCCACCTCTACCGCATTGACCACGTGCTCGGCTTCTTCCGCATCTACTCCTTTCCGTGGACGCCGGATCGCAACGCGGAATTCCTGCCGCTGACCGAAGCCCAGGCCGCGGCGAAGACCGGCGGGCGCCTGCCCGGCTTCAAACAGTTCCCCGACGACACCCCCGAACACCAAGCCGCCAATCAAGCGCAGGGTGAGGAGATCCTCCGGGTGGTGCTGGAAGGCTCCGGCGAGACCACCGTTGTGGCCGAGGACCTGGGGGTGGTGCCCGTCTACGTGCCGCCCACCCTGCTGAAACTCGGCATCCCCGGCTTCCGTATCCCGATGCTCTTTCGCGAACAAGACGGCACTTACTCGGACCCCAGGAAGTATCCGCGCCTCTCCCTGGCCCAGCCCACGACGCATGATCATCCGCCGCTGGCCGCCGGCTGGGCCGAGTGCTGGCAAGCTATTGACGCGGGCAAGAACGTGGGGACCAACCGGCGCGAACTGCGCCAGATGATGGAGTTTGCGGGCTTGCGGGGCATTGAGCCCCCGCGTGAGTTCACCGACCAGCTTCACGAAGCGTTCACCCGAACGGTGCTGCAATCCCCCTCCTGGCTGGCCGTGTTCCAGATCACCGATGTGTTCGGCATGACCGCCCGCTTCAACACACCCGGCTCGGTCGCCGCCACCAACTGGACGCATCGCCTCCCGCATACCGTCCAGGAGCTGGATGAAGATCCCCTGCTGTTGCAGCAGGCCGAGATGTTCTCCCGCCTCGCCCGGGAAAGCGGCCGGGTAAGTTGAAACGCCGACCGGATCAGGAAACGGTTAAGTCCACCACTGCGGCAAGGGCCGGGCTCAGCGCCGTCGTCCGCCCAGAATCCCGCCGAGCACCCCGCGCATGATCTGACGCGTGAGGCCGCCGACGATGGCAGTGGTGACAGTGCGCGTGGCGCTCTTGGCAATCATGGTGCCAAAGCTGTCGGGCTGACGCCCCGCTGGACGTTTGGGCGCCGTCGGCAAACCTGGCGGCGTGGCAGGCGCAGGCGCGTTCCCTCCTCCCCCAAAGATCGAGCCCCAGAATCCCTGCTTGTGTTCCTGGACTGGCGGCGCCTCGGTTTGCCCGGCGCTGGCACTGACCGCTCCGGTGAGTCGCTCATAGGCCGATTCGCGATCCACCGCCTGCTCATAAACCCCCGCTACAATCGAGTTTGCCATCAACGCCTGGCGCTGGTCCGGGCGGATGGGGCCGATCTGGCTGCGCGGCGGCACGATCAAGGCGCGCTCGACGACGCCCGGCTGCCCGCGCTCGTCCAGCAGCGACACCAGCGCCTCGCCCACACCCAGTTCCGTGAGCACCGCTTCGGTGTCGAGCTTTGGATTGGCGCGGAAGGTTTCCGCGGCGGCTTTCACCCGCTTCTGGTCCAACGGAGTAAAGGCGCGCAAAGCGTGCTGCACGCGGTTGCCGAGCTGGCCCAGCACGGTGTCTGGTACGTCGCGCGGGTTCTGCGTCACGAAGTACACCCCCACGCCTTTGGAACGAATCAGCCGCACGACCTGCTCGATCTTCTCGAGCAGCACGGGTGGCAGATCAGCGAAGAGCAGATGCGCCTCGTCGAAGAAGAACACCAGCTTGGGCTGGGGCAAATCGCCCACCTCGGGCAGGCGCTCAAACAGCTCGGAGAGCATCCACAGCAGCAGTGTGGCATAGACCTTCGGCGCCGCCATCAGCTTGTCGGCAGCCAGGATGTTGATCACCCCGCGGCCGCCGGGATCGGTCTGGATCAGGTCATCAAGGTTCAGCGCCGGCTCGCCGAAGAACTTGTCGCCGCCCTGCGCCTCGACGGCCAGCAGGTTGCGCTGGATGGCCCCAATGCTGGCGGCGGAGATGTTGCCATATTCCGTGGTGAAGGCGGCGGTGTTCTGCCCCACGTAGTTGAGCATCGCGCGCAGGTCCTTCAGGTCGAGCAGGAGCAATCCGTGTTCATCGGCAATGCGGAAAACCAGGCTCAACACCCCCCCCTGCGTCTCGTTCAGATTGAGCAGCCGCGACAGCAGCAGCGGCCCCATCTCGGATATCGTCGCGCGCACCGGGTGCCCGCTCTGCCCGAAGACGTCCCAGAACGTCACCGGGCAAGCCGCCGGGGTGTAGCCGTCCAGCTTCAATTGCGCCACGCGCTCCAGCACCTTGGGCAACTGTCCACCCGGCTGGCTCAAGCCCGCCAGGTCGCCCTTCACGTCCGCGAGGAAGACGGGCACGCCCTGCGCGCTGAAACTCTCGGCGAGTCCCTGCAAAGTGATGGTCTTGCCCGTGCCCGTGGCGCCGGCGATCAGGCCGTGGCGGTTGGCCATTTGCGGCAACAGGAATAGGTCCGTGCGTAATCTGCGGGCGACGAGGATAGGCTGCGGCGTGCTCATGATCGAGTTTGGTTTGGAGTCATTACACCACCTCAATGAACTCGCCCCGGGGGTCCTTTGCAAGTAAGGAGTGCAACGATCTGGACGCCAAGCAAACCGGCTCGTGCGGCGGCTCGGGACGCAGCTTGCAGGCGGGGGCGGGTAGGACGGGCACTATGTGCGCGCCGCGTGAGGGCGCGCGGCCGGCAACCGCCCTGCTCCTGTAGGCCGCGTGCCCTCACGCGGCGTCCGCGGGAAATATCCAGCTAAGGGCCGCCTTCGAGCGACACCAGCCCGTTGGCAATCGCGTACTTGGTCAGGCCGGCCACCGAGTGGATATTGAGCCGGCGCATGATGCGTTCCCGGTGCGTCTCGATGGTGCGGACGCCAATGCCGAGCCCGTCGGCAATTTCCTTGTTGCTCCGGCCTTCGGCGATCAGCACCAGCACCTCCCGCTCGCGGCTGGTAAGCTGCGAAAACGGCTCCTTCTTCCCGCCGCTGCTGACAAATTCGTTTAGCGCGGCGCGCGCAATCTCCTCGCTGAAGTAAGGCTCCCCGGCGTGGACCGATTCAATGGCCCGGATCACCTCTTCCGACGGGGCTTCCTTGGAGACATACCCGTGCGCGCCGGCCTGGATGACGCGGAAGATGGCGTCCTTGTTGTGGTGCACCGAAAGCACCAGCACTTTGATTTGCGGCAATTCCTTGCGCAGCACCTCCGTGACCGTCAGGCCATTCATGCCCGGCATGGAGATGTCCATCAACACCACATCCGGTCGCAACACGCGCGCCTGGCGCAAGGCCTCTTCCCCGTCGGCGGCCTCGCCTACACAGTGGATGTGCCCCTGCCGCGTCAGGCAGGATTGCAATCCCTTGCGGACCACCGGGTGGTCGTCCGCTACGAGCAATTTAATGATCTGTTTCTTCGCGCTCACCTTCTGCTGCGTCGGCCGCGAGGCACCATCACTGCCGTGCGCGCGGGCTAGATAAGCTATTCAAGTCCCTTGCCCGGAAAAAGTAAAGTCAGAATGTTGCGACAGTCAGAATGTTGCCAAAGCGCGGGCGCATCTCGATACCACCACCACGAGTACGGCCGGACTCCCGCTCCGCCGATGGCCTGACCCTAGTACCAGCGCCCCACCGTTGCCCCTCCGTATCCTCACCGTATACTCACCGTAGTACCTCTGCAAAGTTTGCAGAGGTACTACGGTGAGTATACGGTGTGTATACGGTGAGGTGAGCCAGCAGCGAGGGGGTATTACCCGGGCCTGAGCCTGACCCGCATGCCTGGCCGCCCGGGCCAGCCCATCCCAAAGGAATTCACGGCTTTCCCGGGTGGGATGGGGTGGCAGGGCCCCAAGATACGCCCCGCGGGCGCGGGGTGCGGCGCCGCGCGAAGAGCGAGCTTGCCACTTCCCGCGGAGCTTGGTAAGCAAGCCCGCGATGAATGCCCGTTCAGGCAGGTCCTAGGCCGGCGCCATGGAAATCAGTACCATCGGCCGCCCACGCAATGTGGGCTGGGTGCGGGCCGCGGCGCTGCTCTACGGCGATTGGGGCACCAGCAAAGCCTATGTCATCGGCCTGGCGCTCATGGCCGTTGGCTTTGCCGCGCTGCCGCATTTGCTGGCCGTCTGCCTTGTCACCGGCATTGTCGGCATCAACTACATCTGGGTGTGCCGCTGCTTCGCGACCGGGGGCGGGGTTTATACGGCCGCCGGCATGCACTCCCGCCGCCTCGCCATGGTGGGGGGACTCTTGTTGCTGGCCGATTTCATCGTCACCGCCTCGCTGAGCTGCCTGGACGCCTTCCACTACCTGGGCTTCGACCAGTTCGCCGCCAAGAAGTGGGCGATCACCGCCATTTTCTTCATTGGCGCGGTAAACTTCTTCGGCCCGAAACACACCGGCAGCATCGCCATCTGGCTGGCGTTGCCGGTCTTCGTGGTCGTCGTGATTCTCATCATCGCCGGCCTGCCGCACCTCCCGAATTTTCATGCGCGCTGGCCAACGGGCAGCCTCGTCCATAACTGGGTCGCCTTTGTCGGCATGATCCTGGCCCTCTCGGGCGTGGAAGCCGCCGCCAGCAGCACCGGCGTCATGCATTTAGACCCAGGAGCCACGCCGGATAAGCCGTCGGTGCGCGTCACCTCCCGGCGCGCTGTCACCGCGGTCATGCTGGAAGTGGTTATCGCCACCGCCCTGCTCAGCGTGCTGGCCATGTGCCTGCCGGTTGGCGAAGGGGAGTTGCGCGCGCACAAGGAAGACATGCTCCGGTTCATGGGCGAGACGTTCGTCGGGCCCTGGTTTGGAAAGGCGATCGGCTGGGTCTTCGCCCTGCTGCTGCTCTCGGCGGTCAATACCGCCATCGGCGGCATGGTGTCCGTGCTTTTCGTCATGGCCCACGACCGCGAGCTGCCCAGCACCTTTTTGCAGCTCAACCGCTTCGGCGTCCCGTGGGTGGCGCTGGTTGCCGCCACCATCCTGCCGGTGATCGTGCTCGATCTGAATGACTCGGTCGAGGCTTTGTCCAGCCTCTATGCGATCGGGGTGGTCGGAGCCATCGTGCTGGATATCGGGAGTTGCGCTTTTGCCCCGTCGCTCCCGTTGACCGGCCGCCAGCGCCTGGTAATGAAACTGACCATCCTGCTGCTGGCGGCCATTTGGGTCACCATCGCGCTAAGCAAGACCCATGCGCTGGTCTTCGTGATAGCCGTGCTGGCCGTGGGCTTCGCCGTCCGGCAGTTTGGGCGCGGGCATTTTCTGCATCCAGAAGGGCCCGCGGCGGCTCCGCCACTGCCGGCGCCGGCGGCTGCCGCCAGTTCCGCCCCCGGACAATTCGTCGGCCAATCCATCCTGGTCGCGGCCCGCGGCTGGACGCCCGCGCTTCAATTCGCCCTGGAAGAGAGCCGCCTGCGCGGCGCCCATTTGCTGGTGCTCTACATTCGCGAAGTGGCTGTGAACATTGACATGGGTGGCAACTGGAAGGACGATCCGGACGCTGCGAGTCTCTTCGCCCGACTCGAAGCCGAAGCGCGCGGCCTGAAGGTCAACCAGCTCTACAGCATCAGCGATTCCCCGGCGGACACCATCATTGACATCGCCGCGACCTTCGGCGCGGATACCGTCGTGCTGGGCGGCAGCCGCCGCGCCACCCTTGTCAACCTGCTCAAAGGCAACGTCGTCGCGCGCGTCGCCGCCAACCTGCCCGAGTCCATGCACCTCATCGTTATTGGCTGAGCCGCCGCCTCAAAGACAAGGCAGGCCTCCAGCAAATGGCGGGTTAGACCGCGCTGCTCCATATAGGCCGGAGGTGACAAACAACGGATATGTTGGTAATACGGCCGTAACAATCGCGGCTTAGGTTGGGGCGTATGAAAACAACAAACAGTGTATCCCTACTGGCACGCAGGACCAGCGCAGCGCTCTTCCTGTCTTTGATTGCAGGCCTGCTACCCGCGGCCCAGGCCGCCGCCGCTTCGCCCTCCGAGTTGCTGGAGCAGGCCATCTATTCGGAGGAAACCAAAGGCGACGTGGATGCCGCCATGAAACTCTACCGGCAGGTAGTCGCGGAAGCCAAGGCCGGCCAGGCTGTCGCCGCCCAGGCCCAGTACCGGCTGGGGGTCTGTTCCTACAAGAAAAAGAACTATTCCGAAGCCAATCAGGCCTTCGAGAAGTTGATCGCCGATTACCCAGACCAGAAGAACCTCATTGCCCTGGCCAACAAATACCTGGCGGGCGCGGTGCCCTTGCTGCCCGCGCCGTGGGTGGACGGCGAGGAGATGCGGCTCGATATCAAATTCGCGACCGGCTTCAAGCTCGGCACCGCCTGCTACCGGGTGAACGCGGGCGAGGCTGACGGCAAGAAGACCTGGCGGCTGTCCTCCCGCCTCTACGCGGGCACGCAACAGGCCAGCCGGGTGGAAGTCGAAGCCGACTCGTTCCGGCCCATTCACTGCTGGTGGAAAATCGGCGTGATGGGCCAGGTCGAAGTGACCTACCTGCCCGGGCAGGCGGAGATCAAGACGGCCGGCAAGGAGGGGGCTAAGAAGATTGACCTGAGCGGTGTGGTTTATGACAACGAAGAGGCCGCCCAGTTAATCCGGCGTCTGCCGCTCGCGTCCGACTACCAGACCACCTTGCGCATCTGTTCTGGTCTGGGTGGCGGGAACATTATTCCCCTGGAGGTCAAGGTCGTCGGCCAGGAGAAGGTTGAGGTGCCAGCGGGGAGCTTCGATTGCTACAAGATCGAGTTAAGCCTGGTGAACCAGACCTTCTGGTATTCCACAGACGCCCATCATTATGTGGTCAAATTCGAGGCCGGCGGTGTGGTCGCCGAGCTGACCCAAGTCACCCAGCGCAAGGCTGGCGAGCCGGTGCAATACCGGGACCCGGACTTTGGCTTCCGGCTGACGGCGCCCACCGACTGGGTATTCTTCCGCGCGGACAGCAAGGACGGGAAGGACGCATCCACGGTGTTGGTGCTCGATCCGGAGGCCATCGCCACCAGCGCGGTGAACGTGGGGAACCGCAAAGTTCATGGGCCAAAGGACCAGCAAACGTTGCGCGAGTGGGCCGAGAAAGAGGTCATCGAGGGCGAGGCCGTAAAGACGATGAAGGCGTTGAAGATCCGGCCCGAGAGCTGGAAGGAACGGACCGTGGCTGGCGTCCCGGCGCTAAGTGTCGTGGGCGACTTTGAGGAGGGCAAGGAGAAGAAAGTCGGCTACGCCGTATTCACGGCGGGCAAGACTAACTCCGCCGTCCTTACGCTCATCGCGCCGGCGAAGGAGTTTGAGGCTTGCCGGCCGCAGTTCGAGGCGCTGGTGGATTCCTACCAAGAACAGTGAACCGTCACATCCTCCCACTTCACGCCGCAAACCAGCGGGGAGCGGGGCGAAAACGTGAAAGCTATTAGCAACAGACTCAGCATCGGCACAGGGCGCCCGAGCGGCTCGTGGCTGATGCTGCTGTTGTTGCTGGCCGTGCTGGTGCCGTCGGTGTGTCTGCTGTGGTTCATGAACCAGGCGGTGCACAACGAGCGCCTGGCTGTCCGCCAGAAGCTGGCCGAGGCCTACCGCGTCAACCTCTCGCTGGTGCAAAACCGACTCGACGCTTGGTGCCACCAGACGGCGGCCACGCTGGACGCCGAAGCCGGGCGGCTCTCACCGTCGGCGCTGTTTGCCAACGTAATCCTGATCGGATTGGCCGACGCTGCCATTTGCTACGACGCCACCGGGGCCGTCCGCTATCCGGCGTCGGCCCCAGCCCCGGTGCCTGAATTGGTGAGCGATGCCTGGGCGGCGGCGGAGCGCCTGGAGATCGCCAGCCCGGCGGATGCCGCCGCCGCCTTCGCGCACCTGGCCCAGGCAGCCGGCGACTCCAACTCCGCCGCACGGGCGCTGCAAGCGCAAGCGCGCTGCCTCGTCAAGGCAGGAAAGACCAACGCGGCACTCACCATTTTGACGACGACGCTGGAAGAAGCACGGTTCCGGGGCGCCACGGATGCGCAAGGCCGGCTCTTGGTGCCCAGCGCGGAACTCATGGCGCTGGAACTGCTCCTGGCGTCCGCCCCGGACCAGGCGCGCAGGACCTTCGAGCGGCTGCGCCCGCGGGTATTGGATTACGACGATCCCGCTCTGCCCGCCGCCCAGCGCCGGTTTCTCATGCGCCAACTGCTGCGGTCGTTCCCCGACGCGGCGGTCGCCCGCATGCTGGCCGCGGAGGAGCTAGCCGCCCGCAGCCTTGAGGCCGGCCTCAAAGCTGCCACCGACTCGTCGCTGCATCCGGCTGCGGCGGCGGGTGTTTGGCAGATGACTGCGAGCCGCGGTCGGGTGGTGGCCTTGCATCAGGCAGACGCGCTGCAGTCACGCCTGCGCGGCGCCGTCTCCCCCCAGCTTCTGCCAGCCGGCGTGACGCTCAGCTTCCTGCCGCCCGGCAAAGAGATCGAACGCGCTTTCCTCTCCGTGCCGGCGGGAACGAACCTGCCCGGGTGGCGGCTGGCGCTGTCGTTGGACGGCCAGCGCCTGTTTGACGCCGTCGCGGAGCAGCGGATCGCCTCGTATGTCTGGATCGGCGTGCTGGTCTTCGCCTCCGTCATCCTCCTGGCGGCGTTGGCGTTGCACCTGGTGCGCCGGCAATCGGCACTCACCCAGCTCCGGAACGACCTGGTGGCTAACGTCACGCACGAACTCAAGACGCCGCTGTCCTCCATGCGCCTGCTCGTCGAGACGCTCTTAAACTCCCAGCCGCTCCATGAGCCCACGGCCCGCGAATACCTGCAGCTCATCGCGCAGGAGAACCTCCGGCTCAGCCGGCTGATTGATAACTTCCTCACCTTCTCGCGCCTGGAGCGCGACAAGTATGCCTTCGACTTCAAGCCGGTGCCCGCCGCCGCCATCATCGAGGGCGCCGTCACGGCGGCGCGCGAGCGCCTCCGTGTTCCGGGCTGCGAGTTCAAGACCGAAGTTGCGCCGGACCTGCCTGCCGTGCTGGCGGATCCTGATGCGATGGTCACCGCCCTGGTGAACCTGCTGGACAATGCCTTCAAGTATTCCGGCGACGAAAAGCGGATCACGCTGACCGCCAGCGTATCGAATGGCAGCGTCTCTTTCGCCGTCAAAGACAACGGCATCGGCCTGTCCTCGCGCGACACCAAGCGCATTTTCAAGCGCTTCTTCCAGGTGGACCAGCGCCTGTCGCGCAGCGGCGGCGGCTGCGGCCTGGGTTTGAGCATTGTGAAGTACATTGTCACGGCCCATCATGGCCGCGTGCGGGTGGAAAGCCACGCGGGCCGCGGCAGCACCTTCGTCATTACGCTGCCGAGGCTTGCTGCCGGCCCCGAAGGGGAGCTTAAACCATCACCCCATGCCGGGTTGAACCGGGAGACGGAATGAGCGCGAAAACCATCCTGATCATCGAAGACGATCCCGCGTTGCTGCGCGGGTTGAAGGACAACTTCGAGGCGCAAGGCTACCTGGTTCGCACCGCCAGGGATGGCCAGAAGGGCCTGGATGCCCTGCTGACAGCGCCGCCGGACCTGCTGCTGCTGGACCTCATGTTGCCGAAGGTCAACGGCTACGAGATTTGCCGGGCCGCCCGGGCCCGCCAACTGGATATGCCCATCATCATGCTCACCGCCAAGGGGCAGGAGGACGATATCGTCCGGGGCCTGGAGCTGGGCGCCGACGACTACGTCACCAAGCCCTTCGGCATCCGGGAGCTGATCGCCCGCGTGAAGGCTTTTCTGCGGCGCCAGGGCCCGGAGGCAGACGCCTGCGAATTCGGCGACTGCCGGCTCGACCAGAGCGCCCACAAGCTGTTCCGGAAGGGGAAGGAAATCGAGCTGACCGCCAAGGAGTTCCGGCTGCTGGAGTTCTTCATCAAGCGCGCCGGGCGCGCGCTCACGCGCGACAGCATCCTGGAGGCCGTGTGGGGCGACGAGGTGATTGTGACCGGCCGCAGCGTGGACCGTTGCGTCACGACCCTGCGCAGCAAGATTGAGCCGGACTCGCGCGCGCCGCGCTTCATTCACACCATCCGGGATATCGGGTACCGGTTCGAGAATGCTGTGTAACCTTAACTGCTTATGAAAACTCCTCTGCTTATATTGATCTGCTCGGTGATCGTCCTGCTCGCGATCTGGGATGGCGTGTGGAAGTTGATCGCGCTGTGGAAGAGCGCGCGCAACAACCAGTTGGCGTGGTTCATCTGCCTGGCCATTTTCAACACCGCCGGCATCCTGCCGATTCTCTACATAACGGTCTTCCAGAAGCCCGAATTGCACGCCCCGCCGCGAGATGTCGTTAAACTATGAAGCACTACGAATCACCTTGGAACAAATCGCCGATCGGCATGTCAGTGTCGGAACAACTCAACACGAATCCCGAGCTTTGCATGAAAACATCCCTGAGCCTTCTTATCGCCATGCTGATCTCGTCCGCCGCCGCCTTTGGCGCGCCCGCCACCAACAGCCTCCTTGGCAACTGGCTGGGAACCCTCGATACCGGGGGCGCTAAACTGCGCCTGCTATTCAAAATTACACAATCATACAGCGGCGTCCTGAGCGCCAAACTCGACAGCCTCGACCAAGGGGCGCGTGACATTCCCGTCAATAGCATTGCGGTGAAGGACAAGGCCGTGCGGTTGGAAGTCAAGGCCGTGCAGGGCGTCTACGACGGCGCACTGGACGAGGCGGGGAAACAGATCGCCGGTACGTGGCAGCAGGCCGGACGCTCGCTGCCACTGACCCTGGAGCGCCGCGAGGGCGCCGTGGACGTCGCTGCGCCGGAGAAGCTTTCGCCCGAAGAATTGGCCGCCAGCAAACAGGCGGCCCAGAAGCTTGCCGGGCTGTGGAACGGCACGCTGGCCGCCGGGGCAGCCAGCTTCCGGCTCAAGGTCAAGATAGCGAAGAACGCGAGCGGCGCGGCCACGGGCACCATCGAGAGCGTGGACCAGGGCGCCAAAGACATACCGCTGACCGGCATCACTTGCAAGGAAGGCGCCGTGCACTTTGAGGCCCGGGGAATCGGCGCCGCTTACGATGGCACGCTGAGCCCCGCCGGCGTCATGCTTACCGGCCGATGGCATCAGTCGGGCCAATCCATGCCGCTGGAGTTCAAGAAGAGCGCTACCGGCCGCTGAAATCAGGTCCAACGTCTTTGCCCTATGAAAGCGTTACGCACCCCGGCCCTCATTCTCGGATGCCTCTATTTGTGCTTGTTCGGCTGCCTGGCCTTTTCGACCGGCCATTTGCCGAGCCGGGTTGCCACCCATTTTGATGGCGGCGGCCGGCCCGACGGTTGGATGAGTCGTGAGGCTTACCTGCGATTTGTGGCCGTGTTTGGTCTGGCCTTCCCGTTGTTCGTGCCGGCCATGGTCTATGCCTGCCGGTTCCTTCCTGACCGGCTCTGGAATCTTCCCCATCGCGATTACTGGCTGGCTCCCGCACGACGGCCTGAGACCAAGGCTTATCTCTTCCGGCACTCCCTGTGGTTCTCCCCCATGGCTCTCGGCTTCGTCATGGGGGTTCATCTATTAACCCTCCACGCCAACCGCACCGCACAGGCACAACTTTCGACCCCGCTGGCTCTGCCGTTAGCCGGATGTTTTATCGCCGGCACGGCGGTTTGGGTGGTGAGCATGCTCCGCCACTTCAACCGTGTCACCTGAACGGTGGCCGCCGGATTTCCACCTTGCGCGCCCCTCCTGAAATCGCTACCCATGCCGTATGGAGCCTCGGGAAGCTTTGGTGGCACTGAACCTGGTTGAGCACGTTGGCCCGGTCCGCGTGCGGCAACTGCTCGAACACTTCGGCGACGCGCCCGCCATCCTGCGCGCGTCCAGACAGCAGTTGCTCCAGGTGCGCGGCATCGGCGAAGACACGGCGGAAGCGATCGCCAATTGGGAGCATACCGCCGACCTGGGCGCGGAACTGAAGCGCAGCGCAGAGTTCGGCTGCCGCATCGTGACGCAAGCCGACCCCGAGTATCCGGAACTGCTGCGCCAGATTTATGACCCGCCCATTGTGCTTTACGTCAAAGGCGAGCTGAACGCCAAAGACAAGAACTCCGTCGCCATCGTCGGCTCGCGCCTGACCACGCATTACGGCATCGAGACGGCCCGCAAGCTGGCCTATCAACTGGCCTACCTTGGCGTCACCGTTGTCAGCGGGGCCGCGCGCGGCATTGACACGGCGGCACATCAGGGAGCGTTGAGCGGGAAGGGCCGGACGATCGCAGTGCTGGGCACCGGCATCAACCTCGTTACCCCGCCCGAGAACGCGAAGCTCTTCGAGCAGGTCGCCGGCAGCGGGGCGCTGATCACCCAGTTTCCCTTCAACCGCCCGGCGGACAAGCAATCCTTCCCCATCCGCAACCGCATTGTCGCCGGCATGACCCTCGGCACGGTGGTGGTCGAGGCCAACCTCACCAGCGGCGCGCTCATCACCGCCAACTTCGCCACCGAATATGGCCGCCAGGTCTTTGCGGTGCCCGGGCGCATTGACTCGCCTCGCAGCAAGGGCTGCCATGACCTCATCAAGAAAGGCGCCAAGCTCTGCGAGGGCGTCGAGGACATCCTCAGCGAGTTTGAGTATCTCTTTCCCCCCAGCAACCGCCCGCCCACGGCCGCCGCCACCGGCGTCCTGCCCGCGCTCGAACTGAGCGCGAACGAGCAGCGGGTCTATGACACTCTGAGCCACGAGGAGATCGGCATTGACGACGTAATCCGCCAGACCGGCCTGCCCAGTTCGGCGGTGTCGGTCGCCTTGCTAAGCCTGGAGATGAAACGCCTCGTGAGGCAGTTGCCCGGCAAGCTGTTTGCAAAGAACGGCTGAGGGCGCCGCGATCCGAGACAACATCGTTCCGAAATGGGACAACCGCGCCGGCAAGCGGGGGCTCCGAATCGGCCGAATTGGAGGAAACGAACAAGGTGTGCTTGTGGGCTCAATTGGCACGCCACCTGCGTCGAGTGCGGTTAAAATGCCATCGAAAGTGAGAGGTCTGTGAAGTTCACCATCGAGATCGGGGACACCGAGAAGAACCTCCTCGAATATAATTTCAACCAGCTCCTCGGTAGCCTGGTCATCAAGGTCAACGAACGCCCGATCAAGCAATTGGTCCGGCTGATTAACGAGCCCGTCCGGGAGGTGCATGCATTCGTGGTCGGCGAGTATGAGAAATCCAACGTTCGGATTGAAAAGGAACGCAATGCGCTCATCGGCTGCCGGCACCGCTTTTACGTCAACAACCGCCTCGTCAAAGTCCTCAGCGGAATCTAGCCGGCGGGACCCCGCCTCGCGCCGGAGCGAGACCGGCCCGGCTTCCGGCCGGCTCAGTGACTCCTGAGCCCGAGAACGAGAATCACCAGGTCAATCACGAACAACAGCACGATCGTCAGCTCCAGGATCAGCATCCAGCGGTTGGTCCGATCATGATTGAGGAGCTGATACAGATCGTCCAGCGTCTGCAGCTTCTTATCAATCGTCCGATGCCAATCGGCCAGGTGAAACCGGGCGGAGATGTGCTCGTAAATGCGTGCCAGGTGCCAGTCGCCGAAGAACTTGGTGATGTTGGACAGCTCATCGCCGAATCGCGCCAGGTCAATGCGCAGTTCCCGCAACTCGCGCAACATGCCCGCCCGCCCGCGCATGGGCCGCGCGCTCAGGTCGCGATACGCCCGCTCCAGCGAATCGTCCAGGATGCGGTCGTAGGCCTCCAACTCGGCCAGTTGCAGGTTCGCCAGCTCCATCACGTAGAGCGTCTCCTCGAAATTCTGCGGCTCGTCAATGATCAGCGCCGCGTCCCAGTCCACCACCACCAGGTCCCGCTCGTAGTAGCTCAGAAACCGGCCTGTGGATTCCTCGGCCTCCTGCCGGGAGAGATGGTCCGTGTCCGGCTCCTGCGTCAGCAGCGACGCGACGGCGCGGCGGTTGGCCCGCCACCAGGCTTCCGCCCCCGCCGCCGCGCCTTCCCCGGCGGGCAGAGGTGAATTGAAGCAAAACACCGTGTACGCTTCCTCGTCGGCAAGCTGGCGCACCGGCCGGACGTAGTGCGACGCCAGCTCGCTGCGCACCTCTTCCGCCAGGCGCCGCACCTCCTCGCTCAGCAAACCGTTGCTGAACTGCAAGTCGTGATAGCCCACCAGGTCTTCGACCCGCTCGACCGCAAACGGCACGCGGACGCTGATGCTGATGGCGCCGACGGGCAGCAGCTTGATGACTCGCTCGACGCGCACCGGCCCGTGCGGCCCGATGCGCTCCAGCGGCGGCAGGCGGACCATTTGCGGCCGGTGGAAGAAGAGCTGCCGCGGGCTGCGTTTGCTGGCATCCACGGCGAACTGCGCCACCGGCTGGCCGAGCAACTCCCGCACCGGCGGGCGCGTCATCTCGTAGGCCACGTCATACGCGTAGATATACACCACCTCGCCGGTGTACGGCCTGGTCCTGGGCAGGGAAGACTTACGCTCCGGGGTTCTGGCCTGGTCCGTGGACGCAATCATAGGCAACCCAACGTACCCCACGGCTGGGCCAAAGTCCAAGCACCGGCAGCGATAAGTCGGCGCACTCTTCTCGCAATGACGATGGCGCCGACTGACGCCGGCAGCCGCGCACCTTTGTTGTTGAGGGGAAGAGGGTGGGGTTGAATAGGAGCACCGCCGGGTTTACTCGGCGGGCCCGCCACGGTAATAATGGGCGCTGCGCATGAGACTCTTATTCAAATCTATCGGCTTCGCCCTGCTGCTCACAACCTCGCCGGGGCTCCCCGCCTCGGCACCGCCCGACACCAACTTCTTTCCTATCATGGCTTGGAACTGGGCGCCCAAGGACCGCGCCGTGCTGCAAAAAATGCGCGAGGCCGGCCTGACCGTGGCGGGGTTCGTCGCGCCGGAGACGCTCAACGCCTGCCGGGCCGCCGGGCTGAAGGCGATTGTCTCGGACCCGCGCACCTCCGGTTACGACTGGAACAACGTGGATGCAACCAAGGCGCGCAAGAATGTCGCGAGCCTGGTCGCCAAGGTCGGCCGGCACCCGGCGGTCTATGGTTATTACCTGCGGGACGAGCCCGAAGCCGGCGCGTTCCCGGGCCTGGCCACTGTGGCGGGGCTCATCCGCGAGCTTGCGCCCGGCAAATGGCCCTACATCAATCTGTTCCCCGACTACGCCACCCCCGGCCAGCTTGGCGCCACCAACTACGCGGACTACCTGGAGCGTTTCATTGCCACCTGCCATCCGGCCATCCTCAGCTACGACAATTACTCGCTGATGGACGATGGCTCCGTGCGCCAGAGCTACTGGTCGAACCTGGAAGCCGTGCGCGCCGCGAGCAAGCGGCACGGCCTCGAGTTCTGGAACATCGTGCTGGCAACGGCGCATTTCAGCTACCGCGAACTGAACGCCGCCGACTTCCGCTTCCAGGTCTATACGACGCTGGCCTACGGCGGGCGTGGGCTTTCCTACTTTACTTACTTTACGCCCGCCACGGGCAACTACCGCCTGGGGGCGATTGACCAATTCGGCAACCAGACGCCGACCTGGTATTTCATGCAGCACGTGAATCTCCAGGTCCAGAAGCTGGCCCCCACACTCCTCCAACTCACCTCCGACGCTGTTTATCACTTTGGCTCAATTCCAGCCGGGGCGAATGGTCCGCCCACGAACAGCCTGGTGAGCAGCGTCGGCGGAGACAGTTTTCTGGTGGGCGATTTCACGCACCGGGACGGCTCGCGCTACGTAATGATCGTGAACAAGGACCTGACGAAGTCGCACCCGTGCTCACCCGAATACCGCCAGGCGCCGCGCCGGGTGCAGCACGTCTCGGCTTACACCGGCGGCGTGACGCCCTTCTCCGGCGAGGATGTGTGGCTGGCGCCCGGCGGCGGGGTCTTGCTGAAAGTGGAGCCATAAGAACGGGGCCGGACGCCTGGCGGCGCTCTGCCGAGCCACCGCCGCGAAATTCGTGAAGCCTGCGCGCGCCTGTTACCGCTTCCTGGCCAACTGCTTCGCCAGCCGTATGGCAGCCTGCATGCTGGAGGGATTCGCTTTGCCTTGGCCCGCGATGTCGTAGGCGGTGCCGTGGTCCGGCGACGTGCGGATGAAAGGCAGGCCGAGCGTCCAGTTCACGCCCGTCTCGAAGGCGATCATCTTGAGCGGTCCCAAGCCCTGGTCGTGATACATCGCCACCACGGCGTCGAACTCGCCTTTGAAAGCATGGTAGAACAGCGCGTCGGCGGCCAGCGGGCCAACCACGTCCATCTGCCGGCTCCGGGCGGCGCACACGGCCGGAGTAATGGTGGTTTGCTCTTCGGTGCCCATTTCACCGCCCTCGCCCGCATGGGGGTTCAAGCCGCAGACGGCGACTCGCGCGCGCGGCAGGCCCAGGTCGCGGCAGGCTTCGGCGGCCAGCTCAATAACCATCTCAATCTTGGCCTGCGTCAAGTGGTCGGAAACGAGCTTGATCGGCAGGTGGGTGGTGGCCAGCGCCACGCGCAGCCAGCGGCCGCGGTCGTCGTGGCCGAGCAGCATCATCGCCGTGCGCCGGGCGCCGGCCAGTTGGGCGAGCATCTCGGTCTGTCCGACGAAAGCCTGCCCGGACCGCACAATCGCTTCCTTGTTCACGGGCGCCGTTACGATGGCGTCAATCTGACGGCGCAGGCAGCGTTCCGCCCCTTCGCGCACCCAGGCGACCGCCGCTCGTGCCGCGGCGGGAGAGCCCTCCGGCAGGCTTTCAGGCAGGCTGTCCGGCAGCGGTTGGCAGAGGAAGAAGCGGCCGGGCTCTTCGTAGCGGTTGAAGGGCTGGAGCGGCAGCTTGAGCCCGAACTGCGCGTTGAGGCGCTGCGCGAGCTTCGTGTCGCCAATCAAGAGGTAGCGCGTATCGTCAGCCTGCGCTTCGAGCGCGAGGGCCTTGAGAGTGACTTCCGGGCCAACGCCCGTGATGTCGCCTAATGAGATGCCAATCCAGCCGGTCATTGTGGAATGCGAGTTGAAGGTCGAGGGGCCGAAAGCCATCCCCCCCAAGCCTCAACTATCAACTGTCTAGAAGACCCGAATAAAGGTCTTCTTCTTCAGCCGGTCAACCCATTGCTTCTCCAACCGGGTCTGCTCCTGTGCCAACAAGTCCTGCTCGATCTTCTCCCGGACTTCGACCAGCGTCTTGAACCGGGCCGGGCGCTTGTCCTCGATCTGCATCAGGTAGAACTCCGTGGGCGTCGGCAGATTGGCGGCCGCGGTACCCTTTTCGAGCCGCCGCTCCTCGACCATATTCTCCTTCTTCAAAACCAGATCCGCCATGTAATGACGGGCCACGGTTGCCGCCCCGTCGGTGTATTGACAGACCCAGTAATCGTCCCCGGCTGACCGGCTCAGCACACCGCTATGCTGTCCTGCCTGGAGCAGGGCTGCGGTGTCCGCCAGGCTCCGGTTCAGGCGGGATAACTCCCACCAGCCCAAGTCTCCGCCCTGGTTGCGCTGCGATCCCTCGGAATAAACGGCGGCCATTTCGGCAAACGTAGCCCCATCCTTGAGTTTCTTTAGAATCTCCTCCGCCAGCTTCCCGGTTTGCGCCACCGCGTCCGGCCCGGAACACTTGAGCACGATCATGCGCAGCTTCACCTCATCCTCGACTTTGAACTCATCGCGCCGCGCCAGATAATACGCCTCCACTTTGTGCGGCGAGATAATAAGCTCCGAGGAGATGTTCTTCTGCCGCAGCCAGGTGAGAATAATCCGGTCGCGGATTTGCTGGCGGTGCCGCTCCAGCGTGCTGCCTTGCGCCTGCAACGTCCGCACGAACGCCGTGCGATCCCCGCCATAGCCCGCGTGAATCTCATCCTCAATTTCCTTGTCCACGTCCTTGGCCAGAAACTTGTTGGCCATATCCAGCCGCTCGTTCTTGCCCCCGGATTGCACGCTCCCGGGCGGGTTGAACATGTTCTTAAAATCCTGCAGAATCAACCGCCGCTCAATTAACCCATCCAGGTTCTCGTTCATGGCGGCCCGGACTTTCTGCGCCAGCAACTCCGGCTCTCCAGAATACCTCCGGGCCAGCATCTCTTTGGCCGGCGCCATCCTTTCCTGCAACTCCGCAAACGTGACCACCGAGTCATGCACCACCGCCTGCACACCATTCAGCAAATCCAACTCAGCGCTGGCTCGGGGCGTGAAGCTCAATCCAGCCACCACCAATAGCATGCAGCAGAATGTTTTCATCCGAAATCACGCGCAGTGTAGGTGTTGCCTCCCCGGGGGTCAAGCGCCGCGAAAGCCACCCCGGCCGCTTGAAGCAGCCGCTCCTTCGGGCCGCCGTATTAGAAGCACACCGGCCGGCCGACCGCTTCGCCCAGCCGCTTCAGGTATTCCTCGCGCGGGATGGTGCTGCCCCCCAGTTGCGCCGTGACCGGTGTCAGCATCTGGATGTCAAACAGCTCAAAGCCCCGCCGGCGCAAGTGCTCGATCAAGTGATACAACGCCACCTTCGAGGCGTCGCTGGCCCGGTGAAACATGGACTCGCCCGCAAACAAGCCGCCCACCGACACCCCGTAAACGCCCCCGACGAGCCGGTTGGCCTGCCAGCACTCCACGCTGTGGGCGTGACCCTGCGCATGCAATTGGGTATACGCCGCGATGAACTCGGGGCTGATCCACGTGCTGCGGCGGCCGGGCGCCGGGGCGGCGCAACCTTCCATCACGCGCTGGAACGCCCGATCCACCGTAATCCGGAACACTCCCTTCCGCAGGACCCGCCCCAGGCTGCGCGACACATGAAAGCCCTCCAGCTCGAAGATCGCGCGCGGGTCGGGCGACCACCACGTGAGGGGATCCACGGTCCAGGGGAAGATGCCGCTCCGATAAGCCAGCAGCAGGCGCGGCACCGACAGGTCGCCGCCGACTGCCACCAACCCCTCCGGGTCCGCGCAGTGCGGGCTTGGAAACCGCAGCCGGTGATCAAGCAGCGTGATGCGCATAGTCAAACCTGGCGCGTGGTGCGAGGTGCGCAGCGAGCAGGATCACACACCACGCAATACGCAACACGCCTTACTTCTCCCCTTGCACCGCTTCCAGCAATTGTGCCTGAAAGTAGCCCGCCATTTCCATCGCATAGAAGTCAGGCGCGGTATGCTCGTTGAGCGCCGACAGCTTCACTTCCGGCGAGCCCAGGGCAATCCAGCTTCCGACCCGGATGTCATTGAGCACCTGCAGGAGCCATTCCACCTCGACGGGCGGAAGCGAGAGCCGGCTCCCGGTTTCGGTGCGCGCGAACCGCCGCGGGTCAGCCAGCAGCGCCTGCACCTGTTGCCGGTTCTCCGCCCGTTGCTCGGCCAGGGCCTCGTCCAGCAGCCGCTGGTTTGCCTCCCGGTCGGGAATCCGCCCCGACTGGCTGAGCACGTGATGGGCAGGCGGCACGCGCGGATACAGCTTGAGAATTTGCGGCAGCAGGCGCGTTTCCTGCCGGCCCAGGTGGAAGAGGAGCCGCGTCCTGGTGGCCCGCACCAGCTTCATTCGTCGCGCTCCATCGTCGCGTGCAGGGTGTATCGCTGAAGCTGGTGCACGTAATGCTCCGCCTTCTCCATGCTCTCGCGCGCCAGCAGGCTCTTGCCCTGCTCATGTACCTGGAGCATGTGGAACTCAGCTTTCTGGCGCGCCCAGCCGAAGACCACCTGAAAGACATGGGTGACGTAGTCCATGTAATTGACCGGGTCGTTCCAGCAAATGACCCGGTAGCCCGGCTCCAAGCCGGACTTCGGCTTGTCCTCGGTTACCTGAACAATGCCCGGCTGAATCTCGGGCGTCATGGTTTCCGCCATGACGTCAAAGTACGAGATGAAGCGCTGCTTGTCGAGCCGCGCCCGGGAGGGAAACTCAGCGCAGCCGGAAGCCGCCCTGGAAGACGACCTCCGCCAGGGTGATGAGCAGGAAAACGACGCTGATCACAGCGTTGAGGCGGAAGAAGGCGAGGTTGACCCAGTTGAGGCTGCGGCGGCGGGCAATCCAGTGCTCCAGCACGAGGCAGGCGACGATGATCATCCAGCCGATAAGATACGCGATACGAAAACGGCAGAGGAATCCGAAGACAAACAGCAGGCCGCACATCACGAGGTGCGCGAGAAAAGCGGCCTGCAAGGCATTCCGAGGCCCCCACGCGACGACGAGCGAGTGCAGGCCGTGCGTCCGGTCGAACTCGTAGTCCTGCAGCGCGTAGATGATGTCGAAGCCGACGAGCCAGAGCACCACGGCGGCGGCCAGCACCGTCATTTGGAGGATTTCCCAGCCGGACACGTCCAGGCCCTTGACCGCCAGCCAGGCGCCGACCGGCGCCAGCGCCAGGGAAAATCCCAGGAACATGTGAGTGTAGTCCGTGAAGCGCTTGGTCAGCGAATAGAAGCAGATGACGACGAGCGCGACGGGGGAGAGGTAGAAACAAAGCGGATTGAGCAGCAAGCTCGCGCCGACCAATCCGGCAGCCGACAGGGCGCAGAGCGTTACGGCGCTTGGCAGGGCGATCTGGCCGGCGGGCAGATGGCGCGCGGCGGTGCGGGGGTTGAGGGCGTCGAACTTGCGGTCCACGATGCGGTTGAAGGCCATGGCGCAGGTGCGGGCGCAGACCATCGCGGCGACGATCAGGCCGAACACGCGCCAGCCCGGCCAGCCGCGGTTGTCCCGGGCCGCCACCGCCATCGCGGCAAGCGCGAAGGGCAGGGCGAAGACGGTGTGCGGGAACCGCACGAACGAAAGCCATTTGTTAAGGGTGGAAAACATGGAGGCTTAGACCAGGAAGCAGAAACCTTGAACCCTGAACTTCGAACCTTGAACCTTGAACATGGGGAAAGTTTATCACGGGCTGGGGAATGAGCCCGCGTTAGCGCCTCGCCGATTGCTGGCACGGTTGCGCTCGGCGGTTTGAATGCTCGCTTTGAAGATGCGGATCAACTCATCGCTCTCGCGGAGCACGAACGCGAGCTGAGCATCAGCGGCCAACCATTGTTTTCTGTGGATCAGGCGGGTCCACCGCAAGGTTTCCCGAAGCTCCTTGAGGCACATCTTCATCTTATGAATGAAGTCCTCCGCCGACTCGGGAGCCTGAGCCTCGCCGTGATTGCCATACGGCGATGTGCCGGCCCGCAACAACTGTCCGGCCAGGTGGTTGCCCGCCCGCGTATTTGGCAGCTTCTCAGAGAGGTCAATCACGACCGCGGCAAACTCCAGCAGCCGCTCCTCCAGATCATATTTCCGCTCGGACCGCCCGGCCGGATTGTCTGGGCTTCGGCCTTTCGGAGCACCGCCTGGTATTCTGTCTTCGGCGTTCAAGGTTCAGGGTTCAAAGTTCAAGGTTCGAGGTTCGAGGCTCGGGGGCATCGGCCTGCTACTCCCGCTCCTCCTGCCACCGCGCCGCCAGCCGGTGCGGCAGGCCGAGGTGATCCAGGACGCGGGCAACTACCGTGTCCACGACTTGCTCGACGCTCTGCGGGCGGGCGTAGAAGGAAGGGTTGGCCGGGAGGATCGTCGCGCCCGCTTGCAGGAGAAGTTCGAAGTTCCGGACGTGAATCAGGTTGAGCGGCGTTTCACGGGGAACGAGAATGAGCTTCTTCTTCTCCTTGAGGGCGACATCGGCGGCGCGCAGGAGCACGTCCTCGCTGTAGCCGTGGGCGAGGCGGCCCAGGGTGCCCATGCTGCACGGGATAATCACCATGGCGTCAGGGGCGTTGGAGCCGCTGGCGAAGGGGGCGTGCATGCTCCGGAGGTTGTGCGAGATCGCGCCGGGGGGCAGGCGCAAGCCGCCGGGCAGTTCCTCGGCGATAACCACCGGCGCGTATTGGCTGAGCACGACGTGAAGCTCGTGCCGGGTGGCATCCATGTTGTCCAGCAGGCGCTGGGCATAGAGCGACCCGCTGGCTCCGGTAATAGCGATAAGTATTCTCAAGGGCCTCGAATGGTTGAGTTCCAGATGGGCAGAATATGGCCACGGGACGCGAGTTGGGCAAGAGCGGCTTTCCCCCGGGGGGCGTCGAAAGGGCCGATCCTGGTCCTGCCACCCCCTCACCGGCGGGGAATTCGTCAATTCGGAATTGGCCGGTCCGGGCGGCCCGGAATGCGGGCCAGGCTCAGCCCCAGGTGCTACCCCCTCGCTGCTGGCTCACCTCACCGTATCCTCACCGTAGTACCTCTGCAAAGTTAGCAGAGGTACTACGGTGAGGATACGGTGAGGTGACGGTGAGGATACGGAGGGGCGCTGGTGGCAGGGTCTAGCCCTCGGCGGAGAGGGGGGCCGGCCGAACTTGGGGTGGGGGTGTCGAGATACGACGGCGTCGAAACGGCTTGAGTCGTCACCGCCGACCGGCACAATGCCCTAGTGTCAGACCCAGACAGGACCGTTCAAGCTGAAGCAGTCGCCGGTGGCAGCCGCATCCTGCCGGCTGCCTCGGCCTGCCTGCTGGCGGTGCTGCTGGCGGGCTGCGCGACGACCCCGCGCGAGGGCGGGGCGCGGGTTGCGGATTGGGAAAGTCCGGAGCCGGCGGTTGTGCCGGAGCCCGCGCCCGCCGTCCCGGCACCCCCTGTCCCCGCTAACCCGCCTGCCGAGACCTGGATCCCCTTGCATCGCTGGTGCCAGGCGAACGGCCTGGTCGTCCCCTGCCCGCTGGGAACCGCGCCGGCCTCCGGCTGCACGCTCAATACGCCGGATGGAGCGCTCGTGCTGCGCGCCGGCAGCCAGTCCGCGTACTGGAACGGCCTGGAACTCCGGCTGCTGTTCCCGCCGCAAATGACAAACGGCCAACTGTGCGTTCACACCTTGGACCTGGCAAAGACCATCGAGCCGCTGGCCCGGACCACTTTCACCGGCCGGCTGAAGCCCAACGCGACGATTGTCATTGACCCGGGCCACGGCGGCGCGGATTCGGGCGCGAAGAGCGTGCTGGGCTACCGTTGTGAAAAGGACTTCACGCTCGACTGGGCGCGGCGGCTCGAACCGCTGCTCGCGGCCGGCGGGTGGCAGGTGTTCCTGACGCGGAGCGGTGACACGGACCTCTCGCTCTCCAACCGCGTAGCCTTCGCCGAGGCGCGCAAGGCGGACGTGTTCCTGAGCCTGCACTTCAACTCCGCCGCGCCGGACGCGCACGAGGCCGGCCTGGAAACTTATTGTCTCACGCCCAGCGGCCTGTCTTCCACAGTCACCCGCGGCTATGGCGACGATGCGGCGCTGGCCTTTCCCAACAACGCGTTTGACGCGCAGAATCTGCAGTTTGCCGTGCGGGTGCATCGGGCGCTCTTGCAGGTCAATGGCCGGCTGGACCGGGGCGTGCGGCGGGCCCGCTACCTGGGAGTGCTGCGCGGGCAAAACCGCCCCGCCATCCTGGTCGAGGGCGGCTACCTGTCCAATCCGCGCGAGGCCCGGCGCATCGCCGAACCGGCGTTCCGACAGCAACTGGCGGCGGCGATAGCGCAGGCGCTCACCCTGAACCCTGAAACCCAAGGCCCCAGGACCGAAGCCGGCCACCGCGAGCCGGCGTTGTGAAATCCGTACAGCAGAAAAGGCATCCTTGCGGATGCCTTTTCGCTTTGCTCAGTTGAGCGAAATTACCGGGTTCGGATTACGGCAGGAGGACGCAGTTAATTTGCCCTCCTTTATCGGCACCCGATGCCAGCGTGTATTTCGTATGGGAACTGTGGAAAGTGTCTCCCGAGTTCTTCAGCGCTTCCTGCAACCGCGAGCGGCTAAAGCCCTGCGCGCTGCCATCCGCCAACCCGACGTTACCCTGCTTGGCATGCATATTGTCCATCCAGGCCGGTCCCTGGTTGGCGGCGAAGTTGGTGCCGAGGGAGAATGATCCATCGGTGCCCGCAGCCGTCAGATACGCAATGGTCGGCGGATTCGCATTCCCGCCCAGGTTATGGTCGCCGGTCAGGAACATCTGGGGCTGGGTTTCCGAAGCATCAACGCCGATGAAGTAGCTGATGTTCAAGTCGTTGGTGTAAGGAATCTGGCTGGCGAGATTCTTAGTATTGCCGAAGCTGGTAGCCGCCTGGCGAACCGAGGTCTCGTACTCAGACGGGCAGAATAGAATCTTCGGCGTGCTGAGTTCGTTCGAGCAAGCCAGGAACATCTTGCAGGCGCCATGGCTCGTGGTTTGATCCTGGGTTACCGCTCTGTCATAAGTATCCACATCCTCCGAAGCTCCACCCATAGCGCCGGACAGCGACATCGGCATAGCCCCGTCGTTGTCAATCGCGAAGGTGCGGAAGGCCAGGCCAATCTGCTTGATGTTGTTGGTGCAACTAATGCGTTGCGCCTTGGCTTTCGCGCGAGCGAGCGCGGGCAGCAACAGTGCCGCCAGAATGGCGATGATGGCAATAACGACTAACAACTCGATTAGAGTGAAAGCCCCGATCTTTTTGCGTAGGTTCTTCATAAACTTTTCTGGTTTCTTATTGTTATTTTGGCAAACAGACCGCGAACTTTACTAGGACCGTCCACGCTGTCAACCCGATTTGCCATTTTACTTAGCAATGACGGTGCCAGCGCGACTTTTCCCCAAAAACCTAAGGAATCCACAACCACCCCATCGCTGGGAGGTGAGGATTTCACGCATTTTGCGTGAGCTTCACGCATTCGGCAGCCGGGCATACAAGTCGTTTTGATGCTCCGCAGGGGCCGCAAGCCATGCACAATTGGCCATGCCAGCCAATCACCCGCGCGCCTGGCCGCCACCGGCAGCCCATAGGCCGACGCCGGTGGCAGTGCGGTGACTCCCCGGCGATACCCCGGTGTAGTCCCCATGGGGACCGCTCCCCATGGGAGATACACCGGGGTAGCACCGGGGTCACACCCGGGTCTCACCGGCAAGGCTGGCCAGAGTTTTGTGACTGCGGGCGGCCACGGAAGGCTACATTGGCGCTTGGCAGGCGCGCCCCGGAACCCTCCGCTGGATAAAACGCCGTTTGTGGAATGCTGTGCTTCGGCTCGCGAGGAGGCTTGGGCTCGCTGTAATCAGCCTACTTTGCGCCGGAAGTACTCGATTGTCTTAACCAGGCCCTCGGTCAACGGCACCTGGGGCGCCCAGCCCAGAAGCTTCCGGGCCCGCGTAATATCCGGCCGGCGCTGGCGGGGATCGTCCTGCGGCAGGGGCCGGAAAGTGATCTTGCTGCGAGCATGGGTGGCGCGGATGATGGCCTTGGCAAACTCCATCACCGTCATTTCCGCCGGGTTGCCGATATTCACCGGCAGGTGATACTCACTCATCATTAACCGGTAGATGCCTTCAATCAGGTCCGACACGTAACAGAAACTGCGGGTCTGCTGGCCCCGGCCAAATACTGTAATCGGCTTGTTCTTGAGCGCCTGACTGATAAACGCCGGGACTACGCGGCCGTCGTTGAGACGCATGCGCGGGCCGTAGGTGTTGAAGATGCGAACGATGCGGGTCTCCACCCCATGCTCCTGGTGATACGCCATGGTCATGGCCTCGGCGAACCGCTTGGCCTCATCGTAGCAGCCGCGCGGGCCGATGGAGTTCACGTTGCCCCAGTAATCCTCCGTCTGGGGATGGACCAGCGGATCGCCATAGACTTCCGAGGTCGAGGCGATCAAAAAGCGCGCGCCCTTGTTCTTGGCCAATCCCAAAGCTTTATGGGTGCCCAGCGACCCGACTTTCAACGTCTTGATGGGTATTTCCAGGTAGTCAATCGGGCTGGCGGGCGACGCAAAGTGCCAGACATAGTTCACCGGCACATCCAGGAAGATAAACTCGGTCACATCCTGCTCGATAAACTTGAAGCTGGGATTCCCGCCCAGGTGCGCGATGTTATCCACCGAGCCGGTGACGAAGTTGTCAATGCCGATGACCTTGTGTCCGCGGGCCAGCAGCAGGTCGGTGAGGTGCGAGCCGAGGAAGCCGGCGGCGCCAGTGACGACGGAGGTGGGCTGGGGACGAGTCTGCGCTTTGCGTTTATGCATCATAAAGGGTTTGGCATCCGGCCCGCTCGGCGACCTCACTTTGCGCCCGTGCCGGTCAGCACCACCGGCACGGTGAGCCACAGGATTTTGAGGTCAAGCCACAGCGACCAGGTGTCAATGTATTCCAGGTCCAGCCGGACCCACTCCTTGAAGTCGGAGACATTGTTGCGCCCGCTAATCTGCCACAGGCAGGTCAGCCCCGGCTTCACACTCAGCCGGCGCCGGTGCGCCAAATCGTTGAACCGCTTGACCTCGTCCACCGGCAGCGGGCGCGGGCCGACAAGGCTCATCTCGCCGCGCAGCACGTTGAAAAGCTGCGGAAACTCGTCGAGGCTGAACTTGCGGAGGAATCTCCCGATGGGCGTGACGCGCGGGTCATTGGTCACCTTGAAGACCGGCCCGCTCATCTCGTTCATGGCGGCCAGCTCGTGTTTGAGCTGTTCGGCGTTCGTCACCATGGTGCGGAACTTGTAGATGGTGAAGGGCTGGCCGTTGACCCCAGATCGTTGCTGGCGAAACAGCACCGGGCCCGGCGAGGTGAGTTTGATCAGCAGCGCCAGGAGCGCGAACAGCCACGACAGGCAAACCACCAGCACGAACGACCCGACCGTATCCATCACCTGCTTGATCACCCTCGGCCAGGAGGACTCCGGCGTCGAGCGGAAGACCAGCACCGGCCACCCATAGAAATCATCGAAGCTGGAACGGGATATCTGGGCCTTGAAGAAATCTGCGACCAGCCAGGCTTCGACCCCCTCCAACTCGCACGCCCGGATTGCCGCCTCGACTTGCTCAAAATAGGCGTGCTTCGCGCTAAGAATGACGCTATTGACGGAATGCTCGTGCAGCAGCTCCACCAGCCGTTGCACCGGTGCCTCGCTCAAGTCCAAACGCGCCAGGATTTCCACCTCCTCCGCGGACTTGACCTTCAACTCCGCCTCCATTCGGGCAGTCTCCTCGCTTCCGCCCACCAGAATGATCCGCCGCCGATACTGGGCCTGGGCCATCTTGGTGCTCGCCGCCCACCGCACCAGTTCCTCCTTAAGGAATACCAGCCCGAAACTGATGAATCCAAACCAGATGACCACCCCGCGGGCCACCGGGGGCATCTTGAACAGATACATCGTCAGCACCAAGCCAAGGGTTGTGAAGAAGCATCCCTTGAACAGCATCCAGGCTGTGATGCGCCGGGAACAGAAAGGCGGCCGTGCGTAGAATCCCTGCCCCTCCAGGATTAGGGGCGCGGCCGGGATCAGGACCAGGTACAGTCCGACGTAGGCCTCGAACGGCACATCCCAGGAGACCAGCCCCAGCAGATCAATGATGTCGGGGTTGGCCCGCAGCTTGTAAGCCAGCCAAAAACCGAACGCGAACAGAACGGCATCCATCAACTGATGGATTTGCATCCGAATCTGACGATCGCGGCGAAGCATGCTCGTTAGCCTTCAGGGGATTTCAGCAGGGTCCGGCGGAATCCGTCCAGCATAATCTTTCCAGATGGCCTTGGCCCGTGCTGGCTCACGGGGCGCCGGGCTCCGGCTTGCCCGGCAAGCGCGGGATGAGTTGAAACTCAGGCACTGCCGCCCGAATGAGCGTCTTCATGCGCTCGAAGGCTGCTTCCTCCTGCCCCGGCGCGCAGGGGGCGAAGACACTGATTGAGGCCCAGCGCCGCAAAACGCCGGTGTGCAGAAGGTCTCGGGCCATCCACCACATCCGCTGCCAGTGCTGCGCGGTATATTCGTCGTTGTCCGCCACAAACCAAACCAGATAGATGCCCTTGGCCTTGAACGGTTGGCCATTAACCATCCCCTCCTTGGTGGCGATGTATTTCATCAAAGGCAAATCGTAGGGCTGCGGGCGGTCCATATGAACCTTGGTTTCCGAAGACACGCCGCGATCAACGCGCCAGCCCGCGCCCTCGATGCAGAATTCCGTCCGGTGCAAACTGGTGCGGTCGCTGCCCATAAGCACGACGCCGACGGATGCCTCAAAGCCATCGGGTGCCCGGTAGAGCCTCTGGCCGAAGCTGGTGTCCTGGGGCAGCCAGTCGAGGGTTTTCTGGTCCATCTCCACCGCCTCCGACGTGTAGTCCAGCACGTGTTCCGGCAGCTCGACCTTGAGCCGCACGCTGCCGGGAATGGGGCTGGTCTTCACGGCCGGCTGGCCAAGTTTCTGCACCGCCTGCAGTCTTGCCAGCAAGACGGCTGTTCCCCCAATGAGAGCCAGCGCCGCCAGCAGCACGATCCACTTTTGCTTCTTCATATCACTTTCGCATCCGGCTTGGATTCGGGTTCGTGCAACCAATGCCCCAGGAACAACAGCCCCGCAAACGCCGCCGCATACGGCAGCAGGCTGAAAATCCCCAACGGGCCACCCTCGTGGATGTGCGCGCCCCATTCCTGGCCGCCCATCTCCGCGGCGATCACAATGGTCAGCATCCTCACAACGTTTCCAAACACCGCCAGCGGTACCGCTGCGGCGATCAATATCCCGCGCCGCCACCAGGTCCGGAACGAAAGCATAGCGTAAATCACCGCCACCGCCACCGTGGCAATCAGGCTGCGCATGCCGCTGCAGGCCGCCGCCACCTCATATTGATACCGGCCCGTGGGATCAAGTATCGCGGTCCCCTGTACGATAATGTCAATGGCCAGCACGTTGTGGCAGATGACTTCTACTATCCGGCACACCAGAATCCGCAGAGGAAAAGTCAGCGCGACGCCCGACCATCCCAAGGGAATGCAAAACGCGAACAGGAAGAACGGGAAGAAGCTCTCGCGCAGCCATGCCCGCCCCCAGGCCAGTCCCATCAACCCATAGACGCCGGCGAACAGCGCGACGATGGAAATGCGCGGCTGCTGGACCATGTAGCCCACCAAGTGCAACCCAAGCGCCAGAGCCACGAGCAACAGCCCGGGCCACCACAGCTTCAAGGGCAGTGTTACCAACTGCTTGCGCTTCCACCAGAAGATTGCCAGCACCACCAGGGGAATCAGCTTCCCGTGGCTTTCGTCGGAGCCGCTCGCATCGGGGTTGGAGGCGTAAACCTCGTGCATCCAAGCCAGCAGGGAAGGTGTCTTGATATAACCCAGCGTGGCATTGCCGAGAAAATGGAACAGGGCCAGCCAGGCGGCCAGTAGCACCAGAAAGAGCCCCTTGTTCGGCACCCGGTGCCAGCATTCCAAGAAATCAAGGCGAAACTCTTCCAGTATCCCGTTAGTCGGTTGTTTTTCCATGCGCGCGAATCCGAGCTTATTGATGCGACCCTATTGGATACAGCAATCGCCCGAACTGCTCAATCAATTATTCTGCTCCGCCGGCGCAATCCTGGTGCCCGCGCCGGCTTGGGGGGCATTCCGCACATAAAGTTCGAACCCGGCAATGGAAAGAACCGCCCGCGCCCCCCCGGCGCAGGCTCGATAGGCCGCTATCATCTTGTCCGGCTCCCGGAGGTGGTGGCGCCGTCCAAGGATCAGCACATCGGGGACCGGGGGGAATGACGTCGTTTGCGGTCCCGCCGAGGCCTGCCGGCCAGAGAGGATTTCAGGGTGGCCGTGCAGATACCACTCGATGGACACACTCAGGTAATCGGGCAGAACCGTCCATGACTTTACTTGGGCCTGGTGGTCCACCAGCCATTGCGCAACAGCGCGCGAGTCCCCCTTCCGATAGGCTGGGCTGCTAAACCATTGCGCATCGGCCCACAATCCGACCAGCAACACCCCCAGGATCGCCAGCCGGGCCACGACAGGCTGGCGCGCACACGTAACCAACGCCGCGACCAGTGCCACAAACGCCAGCAGGGCCGGCAGGGTATACCGGATATTGTAGGGAAAGGCCGAGATTAGCGCCGCCAAGGCGACGAAGCCAATATTCAGGGCGAGCAAACCGGTTTCCTTGCCGCGAATCAAAGCCCCGAGATGAAGGACATAAGCCAGCGCAACCAGCGCCAGCACACCGCCCAAAACCCCAACCTGAGCCAGGTTTCTCGACACCGCACCCCAAGCACCGTGTGACTGAATATCTGTCAGCGACGGCCCGAAGGAGTAGCCGCCCACAAACGTCATGAACGTGTAGCCTATCTCCAAAATGGAACTGGGACGCCCGTATTCCGGTGGGGGCGGGTATGACCTGAGCAGCAGCGCGCCGAGCGCAACGGCCAGCGTCGCCCCGTGCACGGCCAGCTCCCGTATCGGCCGCTTTCCGCGCAGCACCTCCCCTCCATGCCACAGGGCGCAGGCGGCAGGGAAGACGAGACCGGTCTTGTGCAGCGCTACCGCCCCGAGCGCAGACACGGAATAGATCAACCACCACCGCCAGGGCATTCGCGATCGTCGTGCCAGCTCATTAGCCAACAGCGCCAGCAAACCAAAGAAAAGCATCGGGGCATAGGCCCGAACCTCCTGCGAATACCACAGGTGAAGCGGATTCACAGCCAGCAGCAACCCGGCCAGCAACGCCGCGATCCATTGCCGCCGCCAGAAATACACGACCCCAATGAGCAGGGGAACCGACAGCGCGCCCGCCAGCGCGGACAACCAGCGCGCCCGAAACTCGATCTGCCGGTTGGAATCGCCGATTACAGCGCGCAGCAGCACAAAATACGTCGGCAGACAGTTGTTAACCTTCGCGCTCTCCTCTGTAATCTGCGACAGCGGAACCCGGGCAGTAGTGACAGAGGCGATCTCGTCCGTCCAAAGCGACTGGTTGGAAAGGCGATAGAACCGCAGTGAGAACCCGGCCAGCGTAAGGAGGAGCACCAAGGCGAGAATGAGATTGCGGTGCTGCGCGCTCGTTGCCGGTGTCACGGTCATTATCGGTAGCATAACCACCCCCGCAGCGGGGTCAAACGTGGAACGGCGCCATCCTCGCAGCCTCAATCCGGGAACCGCACGATATGCCACGGCTGCGGCCCTTGGCTCACTGTCTGCGTCGCCATGACCGTCGCCACCACTTCCGCCCCAGTCCGCTTTTGCCAATCGGCCAGAGTAGTGTGGTTCTCCAGCAGGTTTGCCTCACCCACGACGGCATATTGCAGATGGCGCCGCCGGATCTGCTCCGGCGAATCGCTCAGGAGAATATGTTCCACGCGCCGGGTGCCGAAGGGGCGCCACAGGGAAATATCAATGTCATCTCCGGTTCCCATAAACCCTACCCGGGATAACCCCTCCGGGAGCAGGGCTCGGACGTTACCCAGCGGGTCCGAGCGCACGTCATAGACGCTATAAACCGTCAAAGCCCGCTTCAGCAAGCGGTTGTCAGGCTTCCACGCCACCAGCCTCGACAACACGGTGCGCGCTGGCCACAGCGGGCGCCCTGGTGTTAGCACCAGCACCGGCAGGGCCAGCAGGAACACCCCCAAAACCATCCCCCGCCACCAGCGCCGCTGGACAATCTCCGCCTGCCGCGCGCCCACCAGCAGCAACGGCAGCAACAAAGGGTAATATGCCGAGATCAGCCGCCCTGCGTCCACCAGGCCGCTCTTCATGCAATAGGCCAGCAGCGAACCCCACGGCGCCACCAGCAGCACCCGACGCAGTGCGCAGGGCAGGAACCGGTGGCTAGCCCAATCCCCGCGCGAAGACGCTCCTCTCCAGCCGGCCGCTGCCACGGAGAACAAGATCAGCCAACTTAGCCCGAACCCGAGCGGAGCCCCGTCTTCGGTCGGCATTTCCACCAACACCAGGCAGTCCTTCTCGAAATTCGCATTCATCCGGGAGACCATCCAGTGCGGCAGCAGCGACTCTGCCGAGTGATTCCACCATGTCGCCTGTGGAAAGAACGGCGGGACAAAGTTCTTCATCAGCAACAACGCGTTGCCCCAGATGCCCACAATCGGGTTGTGCATGCCAATCCCGGGCAATTCCAGGTTCAGCCCTGTCCAGTCATGGCAGTAGCGCACGTTCAACGCCGCCGTGGGCAAAAAAGACACCGTGGCGGCCAGCGCCAATAGCACCAGCGTCGCCGCCGGCCGGCGCAGCAACCGCGGCAGCAGCCCCAGCATGAGTATCCCCCAAGGCAACAGCAACGGCAGGTTGGTCGCCTTGGTCCCCGTCAGCAGCGCCGCCGAAAGGATAGACAGCCCCAGATCCGAAAACCGTCGCGACTCCCAAGCCCGGAGACCGAAATCCATCGCCGCCAGCGCGTAAATGGCGGGGAACATATCGTTGTTCAGACTGCCGGCCTGCAGGAGAAAGTTATAGCCCGTCGGCAGCACCCACATCCAGTGCCATGCCACTCGGGGCCGCACCCCCAGCCGCCTGAAGACGCTGAAGGTAAGCCCGGGCATTAGCAGGAACGAGAGAAAGTTGATCAGGAACAGCCCGCGGTCTGACTTTGTGAACAGCAGCAGCGGCGCCGTCAGCCACTCAAAGCCGCACGCCCGCACGTTCAGCCGGTAATTGGGCGCGTGAATCCAATGCCACTGTCCTTCCGCCAGCCAATGCAATACCCGCGGCATGTGATAGGTCATCGCGGTATGGGTCGTACCAGGGTAGAGCGCTCCACCCAGAAAGACTAACAACGCCAACCCCGCAAAGCCGGCCGGTAGCCACCGGCTAAAGCGTGCCCGAAACTTGTTTCCATTGAGGAGCCCGCGCGCCAGAGGCAAGTCTAGCGCCTGGCGCCAAAACCAAAGGCCGCCGACGCCCATAACGCCAAAAACCACGTAGCCCGCCCGGTTCAGTTGGCCCAGGGCAGAAAGCACCCACCCCGCCGCACTTGCGAGGGCGGAAACCCAGATCCAGACTCTAACCAGTGGTAGCAAAGACATCGGCTTCGGGATGGTTGGCGCCCGCCGCGCCGTCCGCGATCAGTTCATTTCCGGGGGCGTTCCTGGATCGCCCGGAACAACTCCCGCCCGGCCAGGGCGTGGCCCCGCGCGTTCCAATGGGGGTCGGTCTTGAAGTAACAGCCCAACGGGTCGCCGCTCGCCTCCATCATGGGCCGGACATCCAGCACGCTCAGCCCCGCCTCGCGCAACATCCCAACGAACGCCTCGTGGACACGCCGCTCGGTCGGGGTATAGGCCCCATACCACAAATTGCGCGAGGGAATGATCAGAATCAGCGCCTCGCGCCCCGCCACCAGCTTCACCAGCTCATCCCGGCTGGTCTGGAGGACCGTTTCATTCCAATCATTGTGGCCCGTCAGCTCATCAATGCTGCGCGCGATTCCCACCTTGTGCAGCAGCCGGCGCGTCGGGCCGAACCGCTGCAGCTCGAAGGAAGCCGCGATGTACAACGCGCTATGCTCCTTGATCCATCTCCGGATTCCCTCCTTCCGCGTGGCCGCCGGCAGGCCCATCAAGTCCCACGCTCCCCGGCCATCGCGGTAATCGCGCAGGTCATTCTCCATGCAGACGCCCACCACCAGCCGCCGGACCTTGGCGCCGCGGCTCTCGGCGTAGCGCAGCAGCCGGCCGTAGCCGATGAAGTTGTCGGGAATGGCAATGTTGAATACGCGCGTCGGCAGGTTGTGCGCCTTGAACTCCTGCTCCAACTGGTTCGAGTAACGCTCCTCCTCCTCCACCCCCCAACCCATCGTGTAGGAGTCCCCCAGCGCAAACCAATCCCCCTCCGCGGCCTCCCGCACTCTCTTCCCGTCGCGGAAGCCATCCTCGTTGAACCGGAGCACCGAGTTGTAGTCGCCCTTTGGCGTTGCCATCCGCACCGTCTGCCCGGCGGGCCCTACCGCCAAACCGTTCGTCACCAAACGGAATGGCACCTGCGCTGACGGGCTGAAATACGGAAAACGCCACCGCACTGCCAGCTCCAGCAACGCCAGCCCCACCAGGAGCGTAACCGTCAGCAGGAGGGCTTTCGCCGCCGCGCTGCGCACCTTGGAGGCCCTGGGCCGGGAAGACTCCGCCTTCACATCCTGCGTCATAAACCCCTACACTCTAGCCAACCCTTCCCCCCGCTTCAATCAGGAACACCGCGACATCAGGAACACCGGGCGCCCGGCTCCCACGAGGACGCGTTGGCCGGCCAGTCTCGGCTTGACGCCTCCCGCTGCCATCGGTTGCAATCCCCCCTGCTTGCTCTCGGCCAGCCTCACTCTAGCGACAGCGCGGATGACGCCCTCCCCACGGCGCGTCTCAAACCCGCCATGAACTGGAGCCGCCTCAGACACTGCGCCTGGCTGGACACCCGCGCCCGGTTCGTCGCCGGCACCCCGCCGGGCGGCGCGCTGCTCGACCTCGGCTCCTCCGACGGTGAAACCCTCGGTCACATCGCCGAGTTGCGGCCGGACCTGCGCCTCTTCGCCGCTGATGTCGCCGGCTGTCCCGAAAGGTATCCGGCCGGCTGCCAATTCCACCGCGCCGACCTCGAACGCGACGCGCTGCCCTGGCCCGACGGCTCGATGGACGCCATCACCTGCATGCAACTGGTCGAGCACCTGCGCGACCTGACAGTGCTGGTACGGGAGGCCGCGCGCCTCCTCAAGCCCGGCGGCCGAATCTTCTTCGAAACCCCGCACCCCAAGACTCTCACCCTCCCGAGCCTTCGTGGCCGCGCTGCGGGCACGTTCACGCTGAACTTCCACGACGACCCCACCCATGTGCGGGTCGTATCGGTCAGCGAACTGGCCCAGCGCCTGCGCGATGCCGGCCTGCAAGTCAGTGGCAGCGGCATCTCGCGCAACTGGCTTTTTGCCGCTTCCTATCCTTTCTACCGGTTCCTGCCGCCCAGCCGCCGCAAGTACACCGCCCGCGTGCATTGGCTTGGCTGGTCGGCCTGTCTGATCGCCCGCCGCCCCAGCCCCGCCCCGGACACTGCCCGCCCCTTGCCTCCGCCGGTTCCCGGCAATTGACTTGGTTCGTTGCTCTGCTAGCGTGGGCCGCGTCAGCATGGCGAAGAAAGTCTCCAGGTTTCAGAAACTCCGCGAGGATGTCCAGGCGCTGCTGGACGGGCGGGCGGTGGCGCCGCTGACCGGCTTCTCCAACTGGCACAAGTTCCTGCATTTCTGGGTCCTGGTCTGGCAGAGCTTCACCCGAAACCGCTGCCCGGTGCGCGCCGCGGCGCTGGCTTACGTGACGGTGCTGGCGCTCATCCCCATGCTGGCAGTGGCCATGAGCATCTCCAGCGCCCTCCTGAAACAAGAGGGGGAAGACCAGATTGACCAGTTCATCGCGAAGCTCGTCGCGAGCGTGGTTCCCCCGGACACGATCAGCACCAACCGCACGGACACAGCGGCGGGAACGACCGATTTGCCTGCGCCAACCAACTATCCGTTCGCCCTCGCCAGCACCAATGGCGCGACTGACCCAAGCCTGCTGCCGGCCTTGAGTGACACCGAGCAAACAGTCAAGGCCCGCCGCGCCATCGCGCGGCAAATCCACGAGTTTATTCAAAACACCCGCAGCGGCGCCCTGGGCGTGACGGGCAGCATCCTGCTGATCTTCGCGGCGATCTCGTTGTTGAGCCGAATCGAGGACACCTTCAACGACATCTGGGGCGTGGTGCGCGGGCGAAACTGGTTCATGCGCATCGTGCTCTACTGGGGTGTCATCAGTCTGGCGCCAATACTGTTAATTGTCGCGCTGGGCCTGGCGACGGGACCGCATTGGGAAGGACCCCGAAGACTCCTTACGACCATGCCCTTCGCGGGCAGTCTTATCTTCCGGTTCCTGCCCGTGGTAGTTCTGTGCCTTGCCTTTTCAGTCTTTTACGCGCTCATGCCGAATACCAAAGTCC
>CAZDOO010000031.1:0-56170 GCA_964507045.1 uncultured Verrucomicrobiota bacterium
CGGATGAGGAACCAGTTCACGCCCCTATTATGGTGCTAGTGTCAAGATGTGCCCCGCCCCAGCAGCACCTGCCCGGACGGGAGTCTGACCATCCTCCATTCCATATCTTCACGGCCCACGGCCCCGCCCTGCCTGCAGTTCCCCTGTTCAAACCCTTGCCCCCTGCTACCCTCGCTTGCGTCAGAGCCAAAACCGGGTGCAGATTATGAGTGATGAAACTGAGATTAGATCTGCTGGAGCACCTGACCGACGAAGACATTCTCGGGGAGGTCCTGGCGAACAATCACCGCTACAAGCCCGAGCCGCTTTTCTCAAAAACCGGAGTTGGGAGCTTGTCGTCGACCTCAACCGAGGCGCGTGCGCAAGAGGAGGCGCGCAGCACGGCTTTAATCGCGAGACTCAAGCAGCGTGCCGCCGCGAGTGGGAAGAAAAGCAGCGCCAAGTTCTCTCCCTCGAAGAAATGATAGAGTTTCTGCGGCACTGTCATCGCCGCGCCCCTTTCCTCTTCTTTAACGGCAACACCTTCGCCGACGTGGGACGCCAGCTCGTCGCCGCGTGATTTGCCGAACTCCCGACTACCCGCCCGCGGGGGTGGAATGGCGGCAGCGGAACGGGGGGATGCCGCATCAAAGCCCTGATTTAGTCCACATCCCTTCGAGGCTCCTTCGAAGCATCGAGACAGCATCGAGACAGACGGGAGCCGAGTTGCGCGGGGTGAGCCGCCAGGCGAGGGAGACTGACTATAGCCGTGTCAGGACGACCTGCAGGTTGCGGCGGATGTACGAAGCGTGGCACAGTTTTGTCCGGTCGAAACACCGATGGGCCGGGCATTGTCCACCTGGGAATCCCGGGTCGTCGGAGTCCAGGTCCAAATCGCGCCCCCGTCACGCGTGCGGCCGCGGCAGACTGGTCATGGCCGCAGCGGGAGGGCGCTTTTCCAGCCGGCGTTGAGTTTTGCGGACAAGTCCTTTACCAGCGCGGCATTCTCCGGCCTGGTGGCGATGTTGACGTTCTCCTGCGGGTCAGCTTGATGGTCGTACAGCTCGACGGCATCCACTTTCGAGTGGTCGCCGCGGCTCAACCAGGCTGTAAAGCGGTAGCGGTCGGTGCGCATGGTATAGCCCATCAGGTGTTTGGCCCCGGCGGGGCGCGGGTATTGGCTGAAGACCGCCGGTTTCCACGGGCGGGTGAGGTCATCCAGGAGGGGACGGAAGCTGGCGCCCTCAAGGTGGCCCGGCAGCGACAGGCCCGCCAGATCGGCCAGCGTCGGGTAGATGTCCACGAACTCGACCAGGGCGTCGGTGTGCTTGCCGGCGTTCTTCATGCCGGGCACGGAGAGAATGAGCGGAGCCCAGGTGTCGTTCTCGACGTTGCTATGCTTGCACCAAGCGTCATGCTCGCCCAGCTTCCAGCCGTGATCGCCCCAGAGGATGATAATGGTATTCTCGCGCAGGCCGAGCCGCTCCAGTTCGTCGAGCACGCGCCCGACCTGGGCATCCATGTAGCTGACCGCCGCGTAGTAGCCATGCTTGAGGCGGCGGGCGATATCATCCGGCAGGTGGCCGCGCGGGATACTCTCGTAGCTGCGCAGCTCGCCACCCTCCAGGATGGCGTATTCTGGCGCGCCCTTGGGGCGGAAGGGATTCGGCGCCAGGGGAATCTTCGCCGGGTCGTAAAGGTCCCAATACTTCTTCGGTGAGACAAACGGCAGGTGCGGCCGGATGAAGCCCACCGCCAGGAAGAAAGGCTGGCCCTTCTGCTTAAGATCGCGCAAGGAGGCGACCGCCATGTCCGCCAGCGCGCCGTCATGGAAAGTATTATCCGGCACGTTGGCGCCTTCGTAAGCCGCCCCTTTGATCGCCCCCGGCAGACCCTCCTCGTTCTTGCCTTCCGCAATGGCCTGCTGGCGCTTCTTGCGGACCAAGGCTTGGTTCTCCGCTGAACCGTAAGCCTCGGCTTTGGGCGTCGTCCACGGCACCGACCACGAGGGCGCATCATTGTAGCCGCTGTGGTAAATCTTGCCCATGCCCTGCACAAAGTAGCCGTGGTTCTTGAAAAACTGGGGCAAGGTCACCACGTCAGGCAGGGCCGTGCGGAAATGGGTCTTGAGGTCCCAGACTTGCGTCGTATCAGGCCGCGTGCCGGTCAGCAGGCTGGAACGGGAAGGCGAGCAAACCGCCTGCTGGCAATAGGCCCGATTGAAGACAACACCTGCGCGGGCGAGGCGGTCAATGTTGGGGCTCTTGATAAGAGGATTGCCGTAACAGCCCAACTCCGGCCGCAAATCGTCCACGGCAATGAACAGGATGTTGGGTTTCGGGCTGGCCACCACAGCAACGGCGGCCAGTGGCAGCATCATTAGTAATCGGCGCATTAGCAGAAGCATAATAGAGTCAAGACGGTTGGACTTGACCGAAGGTTTCACAAGACAAATCGTTGTGCAAGGGCCGTGGCTCGCTCTATGATCCTGCGGTCATACCCATGAACAACACACCAAAGACTGCAAGCCCACGGCACCCCAGGCGAGGGAGCCTCACTCGAAAAACTGCCGACAGGCAAGGATGGCTCCAGCGCCTGGGCAGTCTTGGGGTTGTCATCGGCTGCTGCCTTTCGGGCATTCCTGCGCTCCTGCCGGCCGCCGCCGCCCCGGCCAACCGCCCCAACATCGTCTTCATCCTCACCGACGACATGGGGTACGGCGACCCGGGCTGCTACGGCGGCGCGTTTGCTCCGACCCCCAACATTGACCGCCTGGCGCGCGAGGGCCTGCGCTTCACCCAGTATTATGCCGCCTCGCCAATCTGCTCACCGTCGCGCACCGGCCTGCTCACGGGGATGTATCCCGCCCACTGGCAAATCACCAGCTTCCTGCAAACGCGCAAAGGCAACCGCGCTTGCGAACAAGCGGATTTCCTGAACCCCCAAGCCCCTTCTCTGGCTCGCACACTCCAGGCGGCCGGCTACGCCACCGGCCACTTCGGCAAATGGCACATGGGCGGCGGACGTGACGTCACCAACGCCCCCCCCTTCAGCGCTTACGGCTTCGACGAGCACGCCAGCACCTACGAGAGCCCCGATCCGCACCCCGACCTCACCGCCACCAACTGGATCTGGTCGCCCCAGGACAAGGTCAAACGCTGGGATCGCTCGGCGTTCTTCGTGGACAAGGCGCTGGATTTCCTCAAACGGCATCGCGATCAGCCCTGCTACGTCAATGTCTGGCCGGACGATGTCCACACTCCATGGGTCCCCAGCCAAGAACGGCTCAGCGAATACCCCAACGGCCCCGAAGAAGAGCGCAACTTCCGCGCCGTGCTCGACGAATACGACCGCCAGGTGGGCCGACTGCTGGCCGGGTTAAAGGAGTTGGGCCTCGACGAAAGAACGCTGCTGATCTTTGCCAGCGACAACGGTCCCCTGCCAACGTTCCAGGGCCGGCGCGCGGCGGGCTTGCGGGGCAGCAAGCTCAGCCTTTACGAGGGCGGCATCCGCATGCCCTTCCTCGTACGCTGGCCCGGGCATACGCCGGCCGGGCACTTGGACGACCAAAGCGTGCTGCAAGGCGTTGACCTCTTCCCCACCCTCTGCGCGCTCGCCGGCGCGCCGACACCCAAAGACGCCCGTCTCGACGGCCAGGACGTCAGCGCGGCTCTGTTAGGCCAACCAGCCACCGCCCGCGCGCAGCCGCTCTTCTGGGAGTATGGCCGCAACGAAGACGCCTTCGCCTATCCCAAGGGTGCGGATCGCAGCCCCAACGTGGCCATCCGCGACGGCCACTGGAAACTGCTGCTCAACGCCGACGGCAGCCGGCGAGAGCTTTACAACATCATCGCGGACCCGAAGGAAACCACAAACTTGGCGGACAAGGAAGCCTCCGTGGCCGACAAGCTCGCCACCCAGGCTCTGGCCTGGCGCAAGTCGCTGCCCGCCCCGCCGCCCGCGTCAGCCGCCGCCCCCTCCCGGCCGGACATCTTGCTCATTATGTCCGACGACATGGGCTTTTCCGATATCGGCTGCTACGGTGGCGAGCTCCGCACTCCAAACCTGGACGCGCTCGCCCGGCAGGGGCTGCGCTTCACGCAGTTCTACAACAATGCGCGCTGCTGCCCCACCCGGGCCAGCCTCCTGACCGGCCTCTATCCACACCAGACCGGCATCGGGCACATGACCGGTCACGGCAGTGGCCAGGACGACGGTTATGCCGGCAATCTGAACCACCGCAGCGTCACCATCGCCGAGGTGCTGCGCCCCGCCGGCTACCGCACCTACATGTCCGGCAAATGGCACGTATCAAACGACATTGCCCCCGACGGCCCGAAACACACCTGGCCCCGCCAGCGCGGCTTTGACCGCTTCTACGGCACCATCACCGGCGCCGGCAGCTTTTACGACCCCACCACCCTCTGCCGCGGCAACACCTACATCACCCCCGACAACGATCCCGACTACAAGCCGGCCCACTTCTACTACACCGACGCCATCAGCGACAACGCCGTGCGCTTCATCAGCGACCATGCGCGGACCCGTCCCGAGCAGCCCCTCTTCCTGTATGTCGCCTACACCGCCGCCCACTGGCCCATGCACGCACCGCCGGAGGAGATCGCCAAGTATCACGGCAAATATGACAGCGGCTACGGCCCCGTCCGCGCTGCCCGGTTCGCCCGGCTCAAGGAGCTGGGCCTGCTAAACCCGGCGTGGGAACTGTCGCCCCAAGCCGGAGATTGGGGCGCAGTCACCAACCAAGCCTGGGAAGCCCGCTGCATGGAAGTCTATGCCGCCATGGTGGACCGGATGGACCAGGGCATCGGACGCATCATTGCCGAGCTCAAGCGCCAGGGCCGCTTCGACAACACGCTCATCTTCTTCCTCGAAGACAATGGCGGCTGCGCCGAACCCATGGGCCGCTCCTCCAACGCGCAACAGATCAAGACCCTGGCCTGCAAACCAATGGCCGCCGATGGACTCCAGCCATGCATCTGGCCGCCCATGCAAACCCGCGATGGACGCCCCGTGCGCACCGGACCGGAGGCCATGCCAGGGCCTGAAGATACCTATGTTGGGTATGGCCGCGGCTGGGCCAACGTCTCCAACACCCCCTTCCGTGAATACAAGCATTGGGTCCACGAAGGCGGCATCGCCACGCCGCTGATCGTCCATTGGCCCAAGGGCATCGCGCCAGACCTTCACAACCAATTGGTGAGTCAGCCGGCTCACCTCATTGATCTCATGGCCACCTGTGTGGACGTGGCGGGCGCCACCTACCCCGCTCAGCACGCCGGCCAAAAGATTCCGCCTATGGAAGGTGTCAGCCTACGCCCGGCCTTTGCGGGCAAAGCCGTCCAGCGCGCCCAACCCATCTGCTGGGAACACGAGAGCAACCGCGCCATCCGCGACGGCCAGTGGAAGCTTGTCTCCAAGGCCAACCAGCCGTGGGAACTCTACGACATGACCACCGACCGCACAGAGATGAACAACCTCGCCCCGCAACACCCGGACAAAGTCAAAGCGATGGCGGCCCAATGGGATGCCTGGGCGGCGCGGGCAGACGTCCTGCCGCTCGGCGCCTGGCGCGCCCAGCCAGCGGGGAAAAAGAACGTCAAGCGGGCGCAGAAGTCTCTTTAACCGCAACCGTTCCCGCCTCCCGTGCAAGCCGCGACCATGAAGGACAGGAAGGCGGCAGTAGCCATTTAAGCGCATCAATTGCAGCTACTTACGCAATCAACATCGGGCACACACCGGCATATAACCAGCATAACGCCAGCATCACACCGTCCAGACAGCGAGGGTCGGGACAGGGCACAGAGGATGTTTGCGGAGATGCACTTTGCGCCACGGCGGCCTCGAAACAGGTTCGCGCATTTCCTTGACCCCCATCAAAGCTGGTGCTCCCGCCCCGCACGATCTTCACGGCATGAACACATGCATTGACGCAATGATGCGGGAGCACGAGTTGATCGTGCAAGTACTGGCTTCGCTGCAGGCGATGACGGAAAAACTGATCAGCGGGGGCTCGGTTCCCCGCCAGGATTTCGCCGACTTCGGCAGGTTCTTCCGCGACTTCGCCGACAAGTGCCATCACGGCAAGGAGGAGGACCGGCTCTTCGTGAAGATGGTTGAGGTCGGATTTCCCCAGGACCGGGGTCCGATCGCCGTAATGCTCGCCGAGCACGACGCCGGCCGCGCCCAAGTGCGCGGCTTGCTCGCCCTCGGCGCCGGGTCCGGCCCCCTCACCGAGCCTGAGAAGGCCAACGCCGCCGATTATGCCGGTGAGCTAGTCCCCCTGCTCTACGCCCACATCCAGAAAGAGAACAACATCCTCTACCCCATGGCGCAGAACGCAATTCCGCCCGGCGAGTTGGCGCTGCTGGATGAGTCGTGCAAAGCCTTCGACCGTCAAATCCAGGGGCAGCTCGACGTTGCCGAACTCCGCGACCTCGCCGCCCGCCTCTCGCGCTGCTACCCGGCCGATGCCGCGCGCCTGGCGGCCTATGCGGCCTGCGGCGGCGGCTGTCATTCCCCCGCCTGACGGCGCCAAAGCTCGATGGCAGACGCAGGGCTGACCATCGGCACAGCTCCCCTCACCCGCGCGGCTCCGGAGTGGACAAACTCCGGCTCTTGGCTCAACATCACTTGTCCTTGAGTTGGACAGCAGGCACTCCAGGATTTCGTTCATGGCAGAACAGGCACGCAAGATTCGTAAAAACTCTGGCAGGGCTCTGCCAGTCAAGACCGCATTACCCCCCGGAGAAGCCAGCCGTTCTGCCACCGAGGTTGTTGCCGCCAAAGCCCGCGCCAACGGAACCGTCATTTGCATTTCTCTCCTTTTGTTCCTGCTGACGGTTGGGGTGTTCCTGCCCGCATTGCGCGGCCAGTTCATCCCTTTCGACGATTACTATTACATCAACGGGAACGCGCATGTGAAGACCGGCTTGACGGCAATGAATGCGCAGTGGGCGTTTGTCAGCCTGGAGCACTCGAACTGGCATCCGGTGACCTGGCTGTCGCACATGCTGGACTGCCAGCTTTATGGGCTGAAACCGTGGGGCCATCATTTGACCGGCGTGCTGTTCCATGCGGCCAACACACTGCTGGTCTTCCTGCTCTGGCGAAGGCTGACCGGCTCGGTGTGGCGCAGCCTGGCGGTGGCGGTACTATTCGGCTGGCACCCGTTGCGGGTCGAATCCGTGGCGGCAATTTGTGAGCGCAAAGATGTGCTGAGCACCTTCTTCTTCCTGCTCACGCTGGGAACATTTGCCCGGTTCGCGGCCCGTCGCGAAGAGCGCGTCGCCGAGGCGCGAGATCTCCGTTACGCTTCCGCAAAGCCGCGGACGGAGCCCTGCCCCGCATGCTTCTACCTTCTCGCGCTGGCTTTGTTCGCCTGCGGCCTGATGAGCAAAACCATGCTGGTAACCCTGCCGGCAGTGCTGCTCTTGCTGGATTATTGGCCGTTAGGAAGAATGTCGCGCTCGACTTTTCCACGTCTGGCGTTGGAGAAGGCGCCATTCGTGGCGCTGGCGGCTGTGGCCAGCACGCTGGAATACGCCGCCCAACACAGCGGTGGACGAATTGCGTCAGCAACCGCGCTGCCCTGGTTGTCCCGCATGGAGAATGCGGTCGTTTCATATGTCAGGTATCTCGGCAAAATGTTCTGGCCTGCCGACCTTTGCGTGTTTTATCCGCATCCGGGCCAGTGGCCGCTCGTCTCCGCGCTCGCTTGCGCTCTGTTGCTGCTTGGCATCTCGCTGGCCGTGTTTCTTCTGCGACGGCGGCAGCCCGCCTTGCTTGTCGGGTGGCTATGGTATCTGGGAACACTGACACCCGTGATCGGACTGGTCCAGATCGGCGAACAGTCCATGGCGGATCGTTACACGTATATTCCGTCGCTGGGCCTATTGCTGGGGCTTGTTTGGGGAATAGCGGAGCTGACGCGGCACTGGCGACGCCGGGTCATCGTGCTCTCCGTGGCGGGCTCCACCGCGGCGCTGGCCTGCGCGTGGTTGACACAATATCAAATTGGCTTTTGGAAGGACGGAATCACCCTCTTTTCCCGCGCCGTTGCCGTCACCAAAGACAACTATGTGGCCCACAGCAATCTGGGCTCCCTGTTGAAGCAGGAGAAGCGCCAGGACGAAGCGCTCATGCATTTCCGGGAAAGCGCAAGGCTGCGGCCCAATTCCGCAGAGGAACAGAACAATGTGGCCTCGGTGCTGCTTGACCAGGGAAAGCTGGACGAAGCGACCATTCATTTCCAGCAGGCGTTGAAACTTGATCCCGGCTTCGCCAGAGCGCAACAAAACCTCGGCAATATTCTCTGCCGCCAGGGCCGGCAGGATGAGGCGATTCCCTATTTTGAAAAGCTCATTCAATTGAACCCCCGCTTCCCGGGCACAACCAACCTCCTGGGGAAGGCACACTCCGTCCTTGGCATTATCCTTTGTTCCAAGGGACGGCTGGACGAGGCGATCCCGCATTTACAGAAAGCAGCGGAACTCCTCCCGGGGGATGTTACGATCGCAAACCTCCTCGGCGGCGCGCTTTTCCGAAAAGGGCGGCTGGACGAGGCGCTCGTTTATACGACGAAAGCGTTGAAGATTCATCCCCACGCGAATCTCTACCACAATCTCGGCTTAATCCTCTCCGAGCGGGGACAAGTGCAGGAGGCAATTACGAACTTTCAACAGGCGGTGAAGCTCATGCCCGATGTCCCCGGGAACCACAGCGACCTCGGCTTGGCTTATTTGAAAGCAAAACGAACCGACGAGGCTGTCCGCGAACTCAAGGAGGCCCTGAGACTGAACCCTGACGCAGCGGCCCCGCACGGCTTTTTGGGCAGCGCCTTGGCCGAACAAGGACAACTGGATGCAGCTATCGCCGAATTCAGAGAGGCGTTGAGACTCGATCCCAGTCACGTTTACGCGCGCACCAACCTGGCTGCGGCGCTGGCGAAAAAGGAAAATGACACAAAGCCGACTGCCGCGCCGCGTTGAGATGGCCTCCCGAGAATCCACTCCCTCTCAAGAAGATAGCCAACCGCAGGGTTCGTTTGATCGGCTTAAACACGAACCTGGATCGGCCACTGGTAAAGGCCAACTCCTTGGCCAGACTCCACGCTGATCCCGTTAATCCAGCCTGTCGCCGGGCGCCCCGCTGCCCCTTTTGGCCATGGGTTCCGACCTTAGGGCAGAGCTTTGGGCGACTGGCGCCCAACTCCTCGCTCCATGAGTCGCTTGAGCCCGTCCAGGTGCTGCTGATAGACAGCGCGGGGAGTGCAGTCGTGCTGTTTGCAGAGCGAGGCAGCCATGCCCACGATCTCGCCCATCGTACCGCAGGTGCGCATGACGCGGACCGGGCCGAGGGCCTCATGGGTAACGCTGATGTCGCGCCCGGCCATAAAGAGGTTGGTGACATTACGGCTGTAGAGGCAGCGATAGGGCGCCCAGTAAGGCGTCGGATACTTGCCGAAGCTCGCCTTGGAAATGAACTCGGCGCCTTCATGCCCCTTATCGTAGGCGGGATCGGGCAGGTGCAGGTCAATGCTCCAGGTGCAGGGAAAGCAGGCGTCAGGGAAGAACTGGTTGGTGCGGAAAGCGTCACCCGTCAGAACCACGTCGCCCAGCAGGCGGCGCGACTCGCGTTTGCCGGCAATGTAGGCGGCCCAGTTCAGCTTGTGATTCGGGTAGAGCTTATCCACGTTCTTGAGAGCGTCCCAGGCGCCATACATGGCCCGGAAGTTCTGGTCCCGTATCCACTCCACGTCGGCAATCGGGTCTTTGTCGAACCCGCTCTCCCAGAACCACTGCCCCAGCCGGGTGAGCGGGTCCTGCGCCTTCTTGCCGGCAGGCTGCGTCCGGCCCGGGAAGGGCTTGTCGCGCAGGTCCACCGCCCAGGGGCAGCGCGGGAAAGGCTCGGGCTGGCCGGCCTCCCTGACATTCCACAGGTTGCTGGGCCCCATGTGCCCCGTTGGCGTGGTGTCAGCATCCGCGCCGGCCAGGGCGCCGACCGCGCCATCGCCGGTGCAGTCCGCAAACCAGCGGGCAGACAGCCGCGCGCGCCGGGCGGTGCGAACATGCTGCGCCACCACGGCGCGAATGACCCCATCGATGGACTCGACGGCATTGACGCGCTGCTCCAGGAGCAGGGTAATATTTCGCTCGCCCCGCACGAGCGCCAGCCGTCGCTCGTCTTCGTAAATCTCCGCGGAGTTAGCCGGGCCGACGTGCGCGCGCTGCTTGGGTTCGAGCTCGGCGACGACGTCGCCGATGCGCGGATAGGGCGGCAGGTTGATGCCGCCGCCGAGCCAGACGCGAACCTCGGAACTGTTGTTGCCGCCCAGCACCGGCCGGTCCTGGAGCAGCGCCACCTTGAGCCCCAGGCGCGCGGCAGACAAGGCGGCGGAGGTTCCCGCAATGCCGCCGCCGACTACGACCAGGTCGTAGCTCCCGCCGTCTTCCGGCGCGTCCGGCAGACCCAGCGCCTGCCGGCGCAAAGCCGCGAGCGCCGATGAATCATCCGGCGGCCGGAAACTGAGGTCCTGGCAGAACAAGACCGCGTCGCAGCGTCCCTCAAAACCAGTCAGGTCGTGGAGTGCGATCTTCGCCTTGCGGCTGACCTTCACCTTGCCGCCATCCTGCCAATGCCACGCCGCGTCCTCGGTGCCGAACGTGATGGCGAGCGGCTTGCCGTCGACGAGCAGTTGGAACCGGCCCGGCGCGCCCGGCGCCTTCCACGGAGCGACCCAGTCGCGCGTTCGGACCCAGACGCGGTAGCTGCCGGCAGCAGGGAACTGCACGGTGGTCTGGGCGTCGCGCACCGGTTCACCCAACCCGTGCGCCAGCAGATAGGGCGAGCCCATCTGATCCATGACCTGTTGATCCACCACCCACCCGCCGATCTCGGCAAACTGCTCGGCTTCGAGCAGAACCACAGGTGCGGTTCGAGCGGGGCTGGCCGCCAGAGCCAGCGCCGGAATGCAGACGGCAAGAAAACAGGCAGAGAACAAGGGATGAGATTTCATGGTGTGGTTCCAACGGCCGGCCGCCCGACGCCTCGCGTCATGAGCTGCTTCAGTTCGTCGAGGTGCTGCTGATAGACGGTACGGGGGGTGCAGTCGTGCTGCTTGCAGAGGGAGGCGGCCATGCCGACAATCTCGCCCATGCAACCGCAAGTGCGCATGACGCGGACGGCGCCCAGGGCCTCGCGAGTAACACTGATGTCACGGCCAGCCATGAAAAGGTTGGAGACGTTCCGGCTGTAGAGGCAGCGATAAGGCGCCCAGTAGGGCTTTTGATACTTGGTGAACTTCGCCTTGGAAATGAACTCAGCGCCTTTATGCCCTTTGTTATACGCCGGATCGGGCACGTGGAGATCAATTGTCCAGGTGCAAGGGAAGCAGGCATCAGGAAAAACGCTGTTGGTGCCGAAATCGTCCCCAGTCAGCACGACATCGCCCAGCAACCGGCGCGACTCGCGTTTGCCGGCGATGAAAGCCGCCCAGTTGAGCTTGTGGTTCGGGTAAAGCTTGTCCACGTTCTTGAGCGCGTCCCAGGCGCCGTACATGGCACGGAAGTTCTGGTCGCGCATCCACTCGACTTCGGTGATCGGGTCGCGGTCAAAACCGCTTTCCCAGTACCAGCCACCCAGCTTGTTAAGCGGGTCCTTTACTGCTTTCGCGCCGGGCAGTTGCCGCCCCGGGAAGGGCTTGTCGCCCAAGTCCAGCGCCCAGGGGCAGCGCGGAAAGGGAGCGGGGTTCTGCGCGGAGGCAAAAGTCATGCGCAGCGCGTTGGTGTCCTCGCCTTCACACTTGGGAAACGGCTCCGGCTTGCCGGCGTCCTTCACGATCCACTGGTTGCTGGGGCCCATGTGCTGCTTCTCCGCCGTGACAGAATCCGCGCCGGCCAAAGCTCCAACTGCCCCGTCGCCGGTGCAGTCCGCAAACCAGCGGGCCGACAGCCGCACCCGCCGGGCAGTGCGAATGTGCTGGGCTACGACCGCGCGAATGACCCCGTCGGCGGACTCGACGGAATTCACCCGCTGTTCCAGCAGCAAGGCGATATTCGGCTCGCTGCGCACCAGCGCCAGCCGGCGGTCGTCTTCATAAATCTCCGCAATGTTGGCCGCGCCGAACTGCACGCGCTGTTTCGGCTCTAACTCGGCCACGATGTCGCCGATGCGAGGGTAAGGCGGCAGATTGACACCGCCCTGGAGCCAGACCCGCACCTCGGAGCTGTTATTGCCGCCCAGCACGGGCCGGTCCTGCAGCAGGGCCACCTTGAGTCCCAGGCGGGCGGCGGACAGGGCAGCAGCGGTGCCACCAATGCCACCGCCGACAACGATGAGGTCGTATGCTCCACCATCTTCGGGTGCCTCGGACAGGCCGAGCGCTTGTCGGCGGAAGGTCGCCAGCACGGACGCCTCGTTGGGAGGAGTGAACTTCAGATCACGACAGAACAAGACGGCGTCGCAACGTCCCTCGAAACCGGTTAAGTCGTGCAGCGCCACTTTGGCTTCGCGGCCGACCTTCACCGTGCCGCCGTCCTGCCAGTGCCAGGCGGCGCCTTCGGTGCCGAAGGTCGCGCCAACCGGCTGGCCATTGATGAGCACCTTAAACCGCCCTGGCGCGCCAGGGGCCTTCCACGGCGCAACCCAGTCGCGCGTTCGGACCCAAACGCGGTAGTTGCCAGCGGAGGGGAACTGCACCGTGGTTTGGGCGTCGCGGACCGGCTCACCCAGCCCGTGCGCGAGGAGATAAGGCGAGCCCATCTGGTCCATGAACTGTTGGTCCACCACCCAGCCGCCGAGGTTGGCAAATTGCTCGGCTTCAAGCAGGACCACGGGCACTTTCGGGGCGGGGCTGGCAGCCTGAACGGCGGGCGGCAACAAGATCACCACCAGCGCCGCAACGGCGCGGCAGCGCGCCGCCCATTGCGCAAACCCCGCACCGCGGCGCTGCACAGAGCCGCCGCGGCAGGGGAAAGGTCCACACAGAGGGCTGGTCATAGTCTCAGTCCGGTTCGCCCCAGACCTTTGGCGCTTTGTAGTCGGCAGCCTGAGCCTGGTTGCCGGGCGGGGCGGCCTGGTCGGCCAGGGCATTGTAGCGGGCGCGCAGTTCTTTCACCTTCTCGGGCTGCTCGGCGGCAAGGTTGCGCTTCTCAGACAGGTCCTGGGTGAGATTGAATAATTCGACCCCCGGCGCGCTTTGCTTCCCGGCCGCGCGCTTCTTCTTCTTCTGCGGGAGTGCCGCCTGTTCTTCCTCGCCCACGCCGACCGCGCCATTGACCACCAGTTTCCATTCACCCACGCGGATGGCGCCGCCCCGCAGTGTGGTGTTGAGCAGGATTTCCTCATGGGGGGAAGGCTTGCCCTGGGTCAGCACGGGCAGAATGTCACGTCCATCGAGGGGCAGCTTCTGATCGAGCGAGGCGCCGGCCAGCTTGAGCAGTGTGGGATACCAGTCCACCATATGCATAGGCTGCGCGATGGTGCTGCCCGGCTTAATGCGTCCCTGCCAGGCGACGCATGCGCAAACGCGCGTGCCGCCCTCATAGACCGTGCCCTTGCCGGCGCGCAGCGGGCCGTTGCTGGTAACGCGGCCCGGGTTGGGGCCGCCATTGTCGCTGGAGAAAAAGATCAGCGTGTTGGTGCGGAGCCCGCGGGCATCCAGCGCGGTCAGGACCTGGCCAATCGCCTCGTCCATTGCGGCCACCATGCCGGCATAAGTGCGGCGCGGCTCGGGCAGGCTGGAATAAGGCGCGGTGTACTTCTCGGGCACCTGGTGCGGCGAGTGCACCGCATTGAAGGGAACGTAGAGAAAAAACGGCTTGCCGGCCGGCTGCTCGCGCAGCAGGCGCGCCGCTTCGCGGCCAACCAGGTGCGTGCTGTAACCTTCGTCGCGGCAGACCTTGTCGTCGCGGTGCCAGTCGAAACCGCCGTCGCGCTCATGGGTAAAGTAATCCAGGGCGCCGCAGTAATGGCCGTATTGATGGTCAAAGCCGCGCGCGGTCGGCAAATAGGCCTTTTCATGACAGCCCAGGTGCCACTTGCCGACGATGGCCGTCGTGTAGCCTGCCTCTTTGAGCGCGGCGGGCAACATCCGCTCGTTCAGGGACAATCCCCGCTTCTCCCAAGGCTTGATGACACCCGCCTGCATGCCGTAACGCATGGGGTAGCGCCCCGTCATCAGCGACGCGCGGGTCGGAGAACACAGCGGCTGCACATAGAACTGCTCCAGCCGCGCGCCGGATGCGGCGAGCTTGTCAATGTGCGGCGTCTGGATGTCCTTGCCGCCGGTGAACCCGACATCGGCGTAGCCCAGATCGTCGGCGAGGATGATCAGGACGTTGGGACGGAAATTGGCTGCGAGGGACGCCACGGACAACAGCGCGCAACTGGCCAGCAGGGTAATGGAACGAAGCAATATCTTCATAGCTCAGGATGCGGAGTATAGGGATGCAGGAATGGACTACGAGACTATTTGTGCAGCGGCTTGGGGCGCGGCCCCTATCCGTTTCTGAGCGGGTTGGCGGACCAGCTGTTCTTGCACCCCATCGTGCCCTGCCGTCCGTATGCAGCAAGGGAGCAGCAGAAAAGCGCCGTTTGCCCCTCCAAGCGCCTCCGTCGCCAGCAATTTCATGGCCGCCCCGGCGGCGGGAATGAGGTCGGTGGAGAGCGCGGGGCGCAGCGAAGCCGAGTTCAGCGCACATTCTCTCGGAGGTCCTTCAGACGCGCGGCGACAACCCGGGCCTCTTCGCTGCCGGCCCCGACCTGGGAAAGACACTGTCGGTAGTAGCGGATCGCGGCGTTGGTGTCCTTCCGCTGGCAGGCGATTTCCGCCAAGCCCATCCAAGCCTGGGGATCGGCAGGAAAAGCCTTGAGCAGCGCCTGGTAATCGGCCTCGGCTTCATCGAGACGACCGGTGTTGAAATAGGCGAACGCGCGGCTGAGCCGGGCGGGGTAGGCGTTGGTGAGGGACAGAGCGCGCGTAAGGGGCGGGATCGCGTTCGAGAAATCGCCGGCCCGAATCGAAAGAGTGCCTTTGTGGATGAGGGCGAAAAGGTCATAGGGCGCGAGCCGCAACTGGCGGTCAGCAAGTCGCAGGGCGTTGGAGTAGCTATGATACGAGACGAACAGCGCCACCGCCTCGTTTAGAAGATTTGTGTCGCCGGAGCGTGAAGCCAGCAGCGAGTCAATAAGCTCCTCGGCTTTGAGGCGGTTGGTCTTGGCCAGCCAGGCTTCGGCCTGGACGAGCGCGAACTGCGCCTCGGCTCTGGCACCCAGCAATCGCCGGTTGGGGTCAGCCTGAATGCCGGCGGCGACCTGGAGGGCCTGATCGGGCAGGCGGCAGCGGTTGAGGAACCCGACAAGGCTGATGCAGGCGGGGAGGTCATCCGGGACCAGCGTGAGGACGCGCTCAAGCTGCTGGCAGGCCTGCCGGAAAAATGCGGCCTCCCCATAGACACGCGCCAGTTGGAAGCAGTAACTCGGGTCATCCAACGGACCGTTCATAGCCAGGATCTGCCCCCAATTGCGATACGAGTTGAATTGGTCGCGGAAGGACTTGGAGCGGAGGACTCTCATTCCCACGCGGGCGAGCAGATTGCTGTTGCACTGGAGGTTAAGGCGGGCAGGGAGGTTATCAGGATTAAGTTGCAGGGCGGAAGCGAAGCAGGGGGCGGCCTCGCTCCAGCGGTCGTGGCGCTGCAGCGTGACGCCCCAGTAATTCAGCGCGGTGGAGTACCAAAGCGCGAGCGCTGTGGCCGTAGCGGGCGGGGGCATTTGAAGGTGCCCCAGCTCCATCAGGCGGCGGTCGAGCCCAGCCCGGTGACGGTCCGGCTGGGTCACCAGCCGCAGGATGGGACCGAGGCTCGTTGCGCTGGCCCGCTGCCAAAAGGCCGAATTCTCAGCCAGTTGCGCGGAGGTGCAGGGCGGGGCGCTGATGGAGTTTGTCGGGTAAGGCGTGAGTTCATAGATGAGGCCGTGGGGCTGCAAATGGAATCGTTCCAGCAATACCCCAAAGACCGGCTGCAGGCAGAACACGCGATTGCTCTGCATGAGGCGGGTCATCAGTTGAAGGTAGGCTGCGGTGTCCAGCGGGGCGTTGGTATGGGCGGCTGAGCTAGCTGCGGCCGGTCTTGCGCCGGCATTCACTTCGGGCCATTGCCCCGGATATCGCCGGGCCAGGTAGGCGCGATATCCCGGGTGAGGCAGCGCAGGCATTTCGGCCACCAGGTAACGTCCGGAGTTGGTGCCCCGCGCTAGCGCAGCCTGGAGAGCCGCCAGACGCATTGGGTCCTCAGCCAGCACCACCCCGCCTTCCCGGGGCAGGGATTGGGCGATCCATTGGGCATACTCATCCAGGTGCGGGCCGTTGATTGCGCGGAGGGCGGAGAGGTTCTTAAGGAGCAGGCCGGCCGGGGTAAGACCAAGCAGAAGATAGATGAGCGCGGGCGCCGCCCGGCCCAACGCGCGAAGCCATATCCGGCGGCGCTGCTGATAATCGCTGAAGACCAGCAGAAAAAAGCCGCTGTAGTAACCAATGCTTAAGGCCCCGAGGTAGTAAAGCGGGAGAAAGGGCAGAGAAAAGCCGAGCCGAGGACCGATGCGCCGGGGCCCGAAAGGCGGGTCAAAGACAACCCAGATGGAGATCAACAACAGGAACGCATGGCAGAGATAGAAGATGAAGGTCGCCAGGTCGAGCCTGGCGCTACGGCTGCCGCTGGCCAATGCACGCCAGCGAATGCTGAGTACCAGCACCGGCAGCAGAGAGATGGCGGCCAGCGTGAGTGCCACCTCGCGATGGTAGCGAAAGAAAGCGCGGGCAAGGAAAAGGAGAATGGTCTTGTAAGAAACCGCCGCCGCGCGCAAAGCCTCCCAAAACCCAACGGGGAAGTCGGGCGAGAACGCCTGCGCCAGCGGCATCAAGAGAAAGAGCGACAGCCCGGCCAGGCTCAGCAGCGCCATCCGCAGAAGGAATCGGCAGTCAGCGGCGAGCGCGGTTGCGACGGCCTGCCACCCGGATCGCTCAACGCGTCGGAAGAAGCGCTGCTTAAAGAAGCTCAGCGGCCTGGTCCAGAGGAACGCCACCAAGACCAACGGCAGGAAGGCGACCATGGCCCAACTGTTGGCCATGCCCAAACCCCAGACCAGCGCGGCCCGACCCAGCCACGACTGCCGCTGGTCAACGCGATATTCCAGCAGGCATCGGATGAAGTAGGCCCACAGGAACAGGTCCAGCATCTCCCCCGACGCGGCGGTGGCGTGCTCCCAGAAGCTCAATTGCAGCCCCAAGGCGGCCGTCGCCAACACGATTGGCACCCAGGCGTTCGGCAGGGACAGGAAGGCATGCTCGTTCCGCACCAGGAGGCGCTGTTGCTCCAGGCGATCATGCGGCAGCAGCGCCACCGAGCGCGCCAGCAAGGCTATCGTCAACGACGCGCAAACGGCGGTAAGGAGATTCAAAGCCAGGGGCACGGCAGCGGCGGGCAGCCATCGACAAGGCCAGGTTAGCAGAAATAGCAGCGGCGGGGAGCCTGCCGGCCTCCAATCCCAACCATTGACCTTCGCTGCCAGCGACAGGTTGTTGAGCGTCACCCAAGGGTTTAGCGTGGCCAGGTATAGCACCAGGGCCGCCGCCGCGATCAGCCAGGGCAACACGGTTCGGAGGAATCTCCGTTCGTCTTCGGGCGCGGTTGCCAGGGTCATGCGACGGGAAATAGCTTCATCTGACCGGTAAGGGTCTGGAAAGCCCAAGAGTGGAACGGCAAAGGCGGGATGTCAATCCACAGGCCGGAGCGCGGTGGCAGGAAAAGGGGCAGTCCAAGCCAGGGCTGGCTGGGTCCGTTGCGAATGCAGACAGCCCGAATGGGCCGGGCTTACTGCGGATTTACCAACCGCACCCAGCGCACAGGCGTGCGGTATTGGGCGCCGCTGGAGGTTTGGACCTGAGCGTAGAATGGGTGCAGGCCAGCGCCGAGGGCCGAACCGTCAATGGTAAAGGTGGCGACAGACTGATTGGCAACGGTGTTGAGCAGACCGCCGGTGCTGAAAAGACTAATGGCGCTGACGTTGTTGGTGTTGGCGGCAACCTCAATATGATAGGTTCCCTGGGCAGTGGCCGGGTCGGCCACGTCCAGCAACGTCAAGCTAGCGGACAGAGAAGTGTTCCGAATCTGGACAGGGAGCGTGATCCGGGTTTGAGTGCGGACATGGGTGCCTTCGTAGGCCACGGCGGTCAGTTCGTGGAAACCATCGGCCAGACGCGTGGTATCAAGCGGGAAGCTGGAGGCCAGTTGACTGGCCCCCGCGGCGACGTAAAGATGGTTGCGCGGGTAAAGGTCGGAAAGGTTCGCATCGAGACGCATCAGCGCGGAGGGGCTGGCGCCGAGACTGGTTGAGGTTATCAATCTCACCTGGATGGCGGCGGCATCGCGGCCAGAGCCACGGGCGCGCAGGTTGAAACTGGCAGTACCAAAGGTGCCTGTGGCCAAATCCTCCGCGACCAGGCCATCGCCGCCCTGGAGGGCCGGGGACGAGTTAATGGCGGTCGCCAACTGCTGGGCCAGGTCGTAGAGTGTCGCACTGCCCGATAGATTGGTGACGCTGACGCCAATCACAACGCCGTTAGTCTTGGTCACATTAAGTTGGAGCCAGGCGCCCAGGGCAATGGTCCCGGTAACATTGAAGGTGCGCAAGCCGTTGGCGACCGAGTCTAGGAAGGTGCCGCGACTGGCGGTGAGGGAGGTCGTCAGCACATCGGCCCCGCCCAACGAACTGCTGACGACAGTCTGCACCTGGCCCGCGGCGAAGTTGGTACAGACTGGGGTCCATTGGACCTGATCGGCCGATCGCAGGATCACAAAGGGTTGCACCGCCCCTTCGACCCGGACCAAGGTACCGTTGGCGTTTGTGCTGGTCTGCACCGAAAGGGCCGGAAGGGAAGATGTTGGCGGACAGGCCAGCGCACGGTAAAACCGGCGCGCGGTATTGGTGGCCCCGGCATCAACGAAATCCGCCATGCCACCCAGGGAATTGGTGTAGATGGATGTCCAGTCCACCAGGTTGGTGGAGGCCTGGAGGACACAAGGCGTGGTGCTTGCGGTCAAAGCGCGCAGCCTGAACCCTGCGCCGTTGCCAAAGCTGAGCGGAGCCAACTGCGGGCGCGGCTCGGATGGCGTTTGCACGATCCGATAGAACCGCCTCGAATACCCGCCCGCGGCGGGATCCACCACGTCCAGCGGGCCGCCCACCAGGTTGGTGAGGATGGTGGTCCAGGTGACCAAATCGGTGGAAGCCTGGACGAAGGAGGGCATGCCCGCCGGCGTTTCCAGATGCAAATGGAAAGCGCCACCGTTGGTCCGCCCCAGGCCGGCCAACCAGGGACGAACCGTGTCGGAAAGGTACTGGGCACGGTAGTACCGGCCGGCTGGGTTGGTTGCCCCGCTGTCAGCGAAAAAGAACGGGATGGCCAGGCTGTTACTGGCCAGGGAACGCAGTTCCACGCGGTCGCCATAGGCCTGGGCCGCGATGCGGGTAAGATTGGTGGTGGCCGGCGCATTGAGCAGGGTTGCCAGTTGGTTGGCCACCGTGGCGAGGGTAGCATTTGTCGGCACGGCGTAGCTGAACGGATACCCGTTGAGGGTCACGTTCAAGACATTGCCAGGACGGGGCGCGCAGTTGGTCAGGGTCTGCCAGAACTTGCCATCAATGAATAAATCAATCTGCTGAAGCAGGTGGTTCTGGTCCGTGCCCGAAAAGGCCACGCCGAGCTGGGGGGTGCCGCTCAGGACGGAGTTGGCGGCGGCCCCGGCCCAACTGCCTGAGGCGGCGCGGGTAAAGGGTGCTGCCAGCGGCTCCGCCACGACGAGCCCCTGAAAGGGAATGTAGAGACTCTGGTAATAACACTCGGCCAGGCTGAACCCGCGGCCCTGATAGAAGTAATTCTGCGGGTTGGGAAACTTTTGGACATTGGGCGTGGGCTCCGTAACCGTGCCGTAGCTGCCAGCCGCGCCAGCCTTAATGAACGCCAGCAGCGAAGTGTGGTCATTGGGACCGAAGATGATACCGCCGAAAGAATCCATGCTGTCGGCCATCGCGCCAGGTATAAAGGCGTTGGGCGAAAGGCTGAATTGCGCCAGGCCGGTGGCATAGCCCAGCAGGTTGGTCTGGCTTCCCGGCGAATCGGCTTGGGTGCGGACCAAGGGAGGGTGCACCTGCAGCCGGGTATTGAAGATAGCGTTATCGAAGGCACGATAACGGATATTGCGCAACGGGTCGGAGGTCTTGGCCAGAATAGCCGGCTGGAGGGGCCACGTGCGGTCGCTGGCCACTCCCTGATCAACCAACTGCCTGGCTTGAGCGAGGGAACCAGCGGTCAGCATGGTCGCCAGAAACGAGTAGCCAGGGGCGCTCGCTGGTTTGGCCTGCTGAAACGGCTGTTCACTGGCGCAGTAGCTGTTCGTGACGTCCTTCCAGTTGGCCCCGGTATCGTCCTTCAAGCCATAGAACAGGGCGGAGGTGGTGCCGTTGACCTTGGCGCCATACACGGTCTGAAAGGGGATGTCCATCGAGAGGACCACGTAAACCACCTGGTTGGTCAACTGCCGCGAGGTCAGCATTTCCAGCAGCGGGGTCAGCAGGGTGGTCTGGAAATCAGCGCTGCTCCACGAGGTATTGCCGCCCGGCCAGATAATGCGCAGAACGTTCTCGGGCGGCACCTGCCGTCGCTCGCAATAGTAATTGCCCAACTCGCGCGAGTCCGCGCTGTTCTGGTTGATGACCACAACAGTATTCAGGCCGCTGCCCCCGGCTTGAACGTGGCAAGCCAGCGCGCAGCTCAGCGCCAGCCAAGCGCTCATCGCCGGCAGTCGGAGCCCAGAATACTGCATATGCAGGCCAACCTATAGCAAAGCGGGTGCCAGCCTTGCCCCGAAGAACCGAGCGGGGATCAACCCTCCGGTAGCCGGCCGCCGGGTGCATTGGCCCCACAACGTTGGTTGCCGGGTCATGCTTATCAGGGCGGTGGTGGACAGTACAAAAACAATCCGCGCGAGCCAGTTGGCAACGCGCGGATAGTAAAGCGAAGACTATCGAACTCAGGCGCGCCGATTGCGGCGCAGACGAAGGGCGAGCACCAGGGCGCCGAAGCCAGCCAGCACGGCGGTGCTCGGTTCCGGGATAGTAGTGGCCCAAGGAATCATCTCCTGCGTAAACTGGAATCCCCAGCTTCCACTGAATTCTATCGAGTAGAGGAAATCTAGCGATTCGTTGAACATGATGTCCGTTCCCTTGGAGAAGTAGAGCGATCCCATATATTGGCCGATATATGGTCCACTGAGCTGCACGGTGGGCGCACCAACACCCGCCACAAACCAATCATAGATGGGAGGGTTGCCAACGGTTGGGCCAGGGGACACAAACGTGAAAGGAATGCTCATAATCACGTTAATCTGGTAGCCGTACCACGCACTCGCTGTTTGATTGTTAATAGTCCCGTTCAGCGTCAAGATCGGATCTTCTGCGCTGTCCAACGTCACGTAGCCCACCATGTGACCCGGTGCAAATGGGTCGCCGGGCAGTCCAAGTTGGTCACCCGACATCCACAGTGTGGGCGCGGTGCCGCCGGTCCAAGTCCAGGTATTGCAGTCAATCACCCCGTCATCATCCGCATCCCAATAGGCATCGGTGATGATCGCGTTTGCGGTGGAACAGAAGGCCAGAGCAGCCGTCGCCGTCAGAAGAAGGACCAGTTTTTTCATAGGGGTCTTTACAACATTGCACGGGGAACTGTACCCGTGCTTCCGTTTATGTTGCGGTTATTTTTAACTATTACTCAGCCTCCGTCAAGCCCTTTCCTGCATTTCCCTAGCCGTTCTTTCATACCTCACAAGTCTCCTATTGCCAGCCACAGGCCAAGAAAGGTAAAACGCTTATGGCCCGTCTGCGGACCGGACACCAGTCGAGCGGATCTGCCTGGGAATGAGCTATTCAAGCAGGGTCAGCGCAATGCAACGCACGTCCATCACCTGCTTGCCCGGGACGGACAACGCGCGGAGAGTCAATAGGCCGCGGCCTTTGTTCAGCTCGATGGCGCCCAGGCGCAGCGGCTTGAAGTCCTTCACATACGATTCGCCCTGGCGCGGGACCCGGTCATTCTCAGCGCCGCGCAGAGGGGGATCATGGGCCTCCGACACTTGCCCCTGCAAGCGGCTGCCCCGGAAGCTCAACTCGATCATCGAGCCGGTATCCGCGGCGGGGCAGGTGTAATATACGACCGCTTCGTATCTGCCGGCGGTGGCAACCTCAATGTCCCAGGTGATGGAATCGCGGGGGCTGGTCCAGTTCTTGAAGTAAGAGCAATTCGGGGCGTTGGCGCTGCGCTGAACATTGCCGTGCGGAACGCCATCACGGGCGGGCAGTTGCGTGAGGGGAAACTGACGGTATCCGACGGTGAAGGGGCGGTGGTCATGCTCCAATCCGGGCAAAAGGTCCGCCCGCCATTTGGATCGGGCTTGGGCCAAGCGCACGCTCACCTCCGGTTCGGCGGCGGCCAGATCGTGGTCCTGGCCGGGATCCGCGCCCACGTCGAACAAGTGGTTGTCATCGTCCAGGCGCCAACGCTGCGTGCGCACGCTGACCTTGCCGTTCCAATGGGAGAAAATCATGCGCTCCGGCCAGTCTCTCACGGCGCCCAACAGCAGCGGCTTAAGGCTGAGGCCGTCGAGGGGTTTGGAGCTGGCGACCGGGATGCCCGCGAGATCCGCGAGCGTGGGCAGCAGGTCAATGGCCCCGGCGATCTGCGGAATGCGGGTCCCGGCGGGCATATGCCCGGGCCAGCGCAGCAGAAACGGCGCGCGCACGCCACCTTCGTCGGTCGAGCCTTTGCGTCCTTTCATGCCGCCGTTCCAGCGCCAACTGTTGGGGCCGTTGTCGCTGAAGTAGATCACAATGGTCCGGTCTGCCAGCTTCAACTCCTCCAGCCGGTCCAGAATGCGGCCCACGTTCCAGTCTATGTTCTCGCACATCGCCAGCGCGGCGCGGGTGAACGCGATGTCTTCCTGCCGCGGATTGCGGGCGCGCAGCTTGAGCCCCGCGTCCGCGAACTTGCGATAGAACCGCTCGGGCACCTGCATCGGCGAGTGCGGCGTGTTGAACGGCACATAGCAGAAAAAGGGCCGGCTCTGGTTGTCCGCGATGAACTTCAGCGCGTAATCCGTGAGATCATCAATGATAAAACCCTTGCCCTGGACCGGTTGCCCATTGTGATCCAGCGGCGGATCGAAGTAAGCGCCCCAGTGGCCGGAGGTGAAGCCATAGTATTCGTCGAAGCCGCGGGCGTTGGGATGGTAAGGATACTGCGTCCCGTTGTGCCACTTGCCGAAGGCACCCGTGGCGTAGCCGGCGGCTTTGAACGTGTCGCCAATGGTCTTCTCGTCGAGGTTCAACCGCTCGCCGCCGGTCGAAACGCCATGCACGCCGCCGCGCGGATGGTAGCGCCCAGTGAGAAACTCGGCCCGTGTGGGCGAACAGACAGGGCAGACGTAGAAGCGCTCAAACAGCGCGCCGTCTTTGGCCAGCGAGTCAATCCTGGGGGTCGCGAGGTTGGAGTTGCCGTTAACGCTCAGATCGCCCCAGCCCTGGTCGTCGGCGAGAATGATGACCACGTTGGGACGGGCTTCTGCCGCCGACACGACAGACAGCAACGTGGAGCCAGCCAGCCAGGCAAACCCGCAAAGCAGCAGTTTCTTCATAAACAGCGGGAAGGATTATGGCACTTCGGTTTGCCATTCCGAGCCAATTTGTCCGCCACCTCCGGCAAAGGGTGCGGCTTCCCGGGGCACGCCCCGCCTTTCCATAAAACTGATCGCGACGTGGATTCTCTCCCCTCGCCCGCCGCCTGGGCCATCGAAGCAGATACAAGACTTGGCCACTCAGAACCCGCTATTTTCCAACCACTTAGCCTGCTCCTGGAGACCAAATCTGCCTCACATTGCACCATGGTCCCTCCGCCCCCCCTCCGTATCCTCACCGTCACCTCACCGTTACCTCACCGTTGAACCTCTGCAAAGTTTGCAGAGGTTCAACGGTGAGGTAACGGTGAGGTGAGCCAGCAGAGAGGGGGTATTACCCGGGCCTGGGCATGATCAGGGGCGCATCAAGCTCGCCGTTTGGCCTAATGCCGGCAGGGCGTTTCGCCGAAAAGCCCGTGCTTGGATGGAAACGGCCACGCCAGCGAGGCGTCCCCGCCCGAGCTTAATGCAGCCTTGGGCGCCCGGCCCGCCAGCATAAGAGTTGTTGCAGTCGGTCAGCAAATGGAGCTATAAGGGTGGGGTGATGTGGCGCCAGGCCCGCAGAAACCAGTGAAGGCATGAGACGCCGAAACCAAACTCAACCTCATACGCAACTCTTGTGAATATGAAATCATTGACCGTAGCGGCGGGCGCAACCTTGCTCGCCGGTGTGTGCCTGACCGCTTGCAAGCCCGCCGCAGAGAACGCGGGAGCGGGGGCGCCATCCACCGAGCCCGTCAAACCGGCGGACGTTATCAAGCTTTCTTACAGCGTCTTCTTCCCCCCGACCCACGTTCAGTGCATCGCGGCCACCAACTGGGCGGCCGAGATCGAGAAGCGCACGGGAGGCCGGGTGCAGATCGCGATCTATCCCGCCGGTTCGCTCACCAAAGCCGACCAATGTTACGAGGGGGTTATTAAGGGCATCTCGGATCTGGGCATGAGCTGCTTTGCCTACACCCGCGGACGATTTCCCTTGATGGAGGGGCTGGACCTGCCGCTCGGCTATCCCAATGGCGCGACCGCCACGCGCATCGCCAATGAGATGGTCGAGAAGTATCATCCCGTTGAACTCGCCGACGTCAAGGTGCTTTACGTTCACGCGCACGGGCCGGGCATCCTCGCGAGCAAGAAAGCGGTTAGGTCGCTCGCCGATATGAAGGGCTTGAAAGTCCGCGCCACCGGCCTGTCCGCGAAGATCGTCGAGGCGCTGGGCGGCACGCCGGTCGCCATGAGCCAGCCGGAAACTTACGAAGCGCTTTCCAAGGGGGTGGTCGAGGCGACGCTGTGTCCCATTGAAACGCTCAAGGGCTGGAAGCAGGGCGAGGCCATCGAGTATATTGTGGATTCCACGGCGATTGGCTATACCACCGCGATGTTCGTGGTGATGAACAAGGAAAAGTGGGCCGGGCTGCCAGTTCACGTGCAGAGGGTGTTCGCCGACGTCAGCCAGGAATGGATCGCGAAGCATGGCGAAGCCTGGGACCAGGCCGACCAGGCCGGGCGCGAGTTTGTCACCGGGCTCAAGCGCCAGTTCATCGAACTGCCCGAGCCCGAGCAAGCGCAATGGAAGTCCGCGGTAAAGCCGATCCTGGAGGATTACGTGAAGAAGACCAAGGAGAAGAACCTGCCCGGCGACGCATTGCTGGCGGACATCCAGGCGCTGATTACAAAGGCCGCGGCTGCCAAATGAGTTCGCAGCCCGGCTCACCGGCTGACCCAAAAGGCCCGCTTGCATTCTACCATCGGGCGCTGCGGACATCGGTCATGACGCTCGCCTACGTGGCGTGCGCGAGTCTCATGGTCATGGTGCTGGTTACCAGCGCGGAAGTGGTGCTGCGCCTCTTCCGCCTGTCGCTGACCGGCGCCTATGACATCGTCAAGATCGCCGCCGCGATCACGATTGCGGCGGCGTTGCCGTACACCACAGCCATCAAGGGCCACGTCGCCGTCGAATACTTCTTTCACAAGCTGGGCCGGCGGGGGCGCATTGTGGTGGACGCGCTGATGCGGCTGGGGGGAATGGCACTGTTCGGCCTGCTGGCGTGGGGCTGCGTGGACTACGGCAATTCGCTGCGGGCCAAAGGCGAGGTGAGCATGACGCTGCAACTGCCGATCTTCTGGGTGCCTTACGTGCTGGCGGTTGCCTGCGTGCTGGTGGTGCTGATCAAAGTGTATCACCTGACCCATCCAGGCAAACCGATGATCAAGCCATGAGCCCGAACGAAGGAGCGTTGATCGGCTTCGCGCTGCTGCTGCTGCTGCTGGCGGGCTCCATGCCGGTGGGATACGTCATGGCGGCGGTGGGATTGATTGGCTTTGCGATCATGGTATCGCCCGCAGCAGCCTTCAGCATGGCCACGATTGATCTCTACACCACCTTCTCGGACTACAACCTCACCACCATCCCGCTGTTCGTGCTGATGGGCCAGATCGCTTTTCACAGCGGCATCAGCCGCGGGCTGTTCAACGCCGCGTATCATTGGATGGGCCGGCTGCCGGGCGGGCTGGCCATGTCCACCGTCGGCGCGTGCACGGCGTTTGGAGCTATCTGCGGTTCCGGACCGGCCACCTCGGCTACGATCGCATCGGTCGCGCTGCCCGAGATGCGCCGTTACAAGTACGACATGCAACTGGCCACCGGCTGCGTGGCGGCGGGCGGCGGCATCGGCATGTTGATCCCGCCGAGCATCGTGTTCATCGTTTATGCGATTCTGACCGAGCAATCCATCGGCAAGCTGTTTATTGCCGGCGTGGCGCCCGGCTTGCTGATCGCGTTGCTGTTCTGCGCCGTGATCTTCATCCAATGCCGGCGCAACTCGCAACTCGGCCCGCTGGGGCCAGTCTTCTCGTGGAGCGAGAAGTTCGCTTCGCTCAAAGGCGTATGGGAAACCCTGGCGCTGTTCGTGCTGGTGATGGGCGGCATGTTCGCCGGCTTCTTCACCGCCACCGAGGGCGCGGCCATCGGCGCGGCGGGCACGCTGGTCATCGCCCTGCTTAAACGCGACCTGACGTGGCGCAAGCTGTCCCAGTGCCTGAATGAATCCATCCGCACCTCGTGCATGGTGATGGTGATCGTCGCCGGGGCGATCATCTTCGGGAAGTTCCTCGCCGTGACGCGGGTGCCGTCCAACCTGGCGACATGGCTTTCGGGCCTGCCGCTGCCCGGTTGGTGCGTCATCGGGTTGATCCTCCTGTTCTACCTGATTGGCGGCTGCTTCCTCGACGCGCTGGCGCTCGACATTCTAACGATCCCGATCTTCTACCCGGTGATTCTGGCCCTGGGCTACGACATCATCTGGTTTGGCGTCATGATCGTGGTGGTGACCATGATGGGTGTGATCACGCCGCCGGTGGGCGTGTGCGTGTACGTCGTTGCCGGCATGGCACGGGATGTGCCCCTGGAAAGAGTATTCCGTGGCAGCCTGCCCTTCCTGTGGGCGCTCGTTCTGGCGGCCATTCTGCTCGTCATTTTCCCGTCCATCGCCACCTTCCTGCCGGCACTCATCAAATAACGGAGGCTAACATGAATCCTTCCGCACCGTCCGAGTCTCGCTTCAAACGCATCCTCTTCTGCACCGACTTCTCTGAAAGCGCGGATGCGGCTTTCCCCTTCGCTCTGGACGCGGCCATCCGCCGGCCCGACGCGACGCTTTACCTGCTCCACGTCATTCATGAACCGGACGCGCAGTACTGGAAGACCCAGCTTGCCGAGGTGGAGAACATTAACGCTGACGCCAAGAAGGCGATCGATGCGAAAGTTGCGGCCACCTATCTCTCGCGCGTGCCAAAGGGCATGGATATTAAGGTCGAATTCCGCATCGGCCCGGACGCCGCGACCATCCTTGAGTTCGCCCGAACCACGCAAGTGGACGTTATCATCCTGGGCCGGCACGGCCACAGCAGCGTAGGCAAGGCGCTCTTCGGCAGCGTGGCGGAAAAGATTATCCGCAAGGCGGAATGCGCCGTGATGGTCGTGCCTTTGAGCTACGCGAGCGCGGCAACAGCTTAGCCCGTCACAGGGTGTTGCTGGAATAATCGCCGCCCCACTTGATTTGCGCGCACCTGCTCTCATGAAAAAACTCTTTAACTTACTGCTGGCCTTATTGTCCGTCCTGTCCTCGCGCGCCGCCATTACCGGCCAGTGGGACTTCAATAACGGCGACTTGAGCGCCACGATTGGCTCGCCTCTGCAGTATCGCGGCACGACCGCCGGCCAGACACAGTTCGGCAGCACGAGTTCATTCGGAATTGCGAACATCGGCGGGCAAGCGGCTCTCGTCATGCGTTTCCCCGCCTGTTCCCCGGCGCAGGGATACCTCCTGCCGCACGGGGCCGCGGCGAACGGCGGCGGCACGAAGGTGAACCAATACACCTTGATCCTGGACGTGCTTTTCCCTTCCACCAGCACCGGTTACCGCGCGTTCTGGCAGACGGACCCCAACAACACGACGGATGCCGATTTGTTTATCAACGGCTCGAACGGCATCGGCATCAGCAGCGCCTACCAGGGCAGCCTGACGCCCGATACCTGGCATCGCGTGGCGTTCGCGCTGGATCTGACCGCCGCCGCCGGCCAGTTGAGCAAGTACCTTGACGGGACGCTCGTCGGCACGCAGACCTTGTCTGAAGGGGTGGACGGTCGCTGGTCACTGGATCCGACCGCTCTCTTGCTCACCGATGAAGATGGTGAAACGGGCGCGGGCTATGTGAGCAGCATCCAGTTTCACAATCGCACGCTGACAGCAAGCGAAATCGCGGGGCTTGGCGGCCCCAACGCCGCCGGCATCCCGGTCTGGACCAGCGGCGGAGTTGCCCAGTGGGATTTCAATGGCAACCTTGCGTCCTCGGTCGGCGGGGCGAGCCTGGGCACGGCCGCGGCCCTTCCCGCCACGGTGGCGGGTGTCACGTTCACCAATGCCACCATCGGGGGGCAGACGGCGAAGGTGGCAGCCTTCACCCGCGGCACTTTCTTCCGCCTGACCAACGGTTTGGCCGCCAACGGCGGCGGCAGCTACGTTAATCAATACACCCTGATCATGGACGTGATGTTCCCCTCGCGTCCAAGCGATTGGACGGCCCTGTGGCAAACAAATCCCAACAACGCCAATGATGGCGACTGGTTCATTGACTCCAGCGGCGGCTTGGGCATTTCCGGCATCTATGGCGGATCCGTGATCAATAACACGTGGAACCGGGTCGCACTCGTGGTGGACAACGTCGCGGGCACTTTCACCAGCTATTGCAACGGCACGAACGTTCAGCAAACTTCTGAAGTGACCTTGGATGGGCGCTGGTCACTCGACACGGTCGCCTTGCTGTTTGCCGACGAAAGCCAGGAGAATGCCGCCGGCTACATTAATAGTGTGCAGTTGCGCGGCAGGGCCATGGCCGCCGCCGAAATCGCCCACCTGGGCGGGGCCCAAGCTGCTGGCATTCCGCTCCCCCAGGAACCGTCCCGTCTCCAGCTCATCAGCCCAAATGGTGGCGAACTATTCACGGCGGGCGCGACGCAGACGGTCGCTTGGGCGGTCAGCGATCCCAGCGGGTATATTCAAATTGACCTGTTCATCAGCAACGCCGTCTATCGCAGCCTTGGCCAGGTCCTGATGCGACAAAGCAACTTTTCCTGGGCTATCGATGCTAAGCTCGGGGACACGAACAATTATCGCATTCGGATCACCTCCGTTGACTTCCCCTCCGTCCAGGATGTCTCTGACGCGGCGTTCACAGTCACAGGCTCAGGCGTGCCGCCCCAATTGCTCTTCGGCCAACCGCTTCAAGCCAACGGCGGTTTTGAATCCTATTTGACCAACTGGCAGGTCATCGCAGGCAGTCCTGTGACCTTCACGAGTTCCGACGGCGAAGGCGCGCCCCATGCGGGTGCACGTTTTCTTTACGGCGGCCTAAGCCCCGGCAGCGACATGATCGTGCGCCAGGACATTGATCTGTTGGTGGCGGGTTTCACCGCAAGCGACCTCGATACCGGGGCAGCGGTGGACGCCGAAGCATGGTTAAGGAACGCCTATGCCTCGGGGACATTCGACGACCAGGTCTATTTCCGCGTTGCCTGCCTCGACGCCTGGGACCAGGAATCCGCCAGCGTCCGGAGCATGGTGGCGGGCAGCAGCGCCTGGGTCCAGCGCACGCTTCACGGCGTCCTGCCGCCCGGCACGCGCAAGCTGCGGGTCGAAATCGTGGGCAGCCATCGCCGCGACGCCAAAAACGACAGCATGGCCGACAGCGTGGCCGTCCGCGTGCAGCCAGTCTCCACACCAACCAGTCCGCAAATCACCAAGCTGCCGATGTTGCAGGATTACCGACAGGAGGCCATGACGCTGCTTTGGGAGACGGATGGGAACCTGGCTGCGAACGCCGTGGACTGGGGCCGCAGCAATGTCACCGAACACACCCTGTCGCAAGTCGAAACCGTCGAGATTGATAGCTCGCATTTTGTCCATCGCGCGACGCTCACCGGGCTGTCTCCCGAAACGCGCTACGTTTATCGTGTGCGCAGCGGCAGCACGACGTCGGCCAGTTTCACGTTCCGCACCGCGCCGCTGCGCGACACGCCGTTTGCCGTGGCGTGGTGGGGCGACAGCCAGGTCGGCCCGACGGTTCTCCAGCAACTTATCCCCAGCATGCTTGCCCGCGGGGTGGATTGGATGGGAGTAGCCGGCGATTTGGTTTCAAACGGCGCCTCCCTTTACGATTGGCAGACCTACTGGTTCGGCGCCCTGGAATACCAGAACCTCGCCCAGACCCATCCGGCTTTGTTCGCGCGCGGCAATCACGATAGCGAATACCCCTATTGCTACGCGTACAGCGCCCTGCCCGGCAATAGCTCATGGTATGCCTTCGACTACGGCAATTCGCGGTTCATCTTCCTGGACACGGAAGCCTCCACCAGCGCCGTCCCGGAACAATATGCCTGGCTGACGAACGAGCTGGCGCGGTCCGAAACCCAAAGCGCTGCTTTCCGCGTGGTCTGTTTCCACAAACTGCCTTATGCCAACTTGTGGAACGGCGGTGGCTACACGGGCGAAAGTTGGGTGCGCAACGATTGGGTGCCGCTCTTCGCGCAATACCATGTGGATGCCGTCATCAACGGCCACGCCCACAATTATAATCGCGGCGTAACCAATGGCGTCACCTACCTGGTCGTGGGTGGCGGTGGCGGCGGTCTGGACACCGAACGCGTCGCCTACTGGCCCCTCTTCACCGTGGAGTATTCCCGCTACCATTATGGCCTGATGCAGGTCAGCGGCAACACACTCGCCTGGAACGCGTACGACAACTCCGCTCAGCTGCTCGACACCTTTACCCTGGCAAGCCGGGTGCCGCTGCTCAAGTGGAGAAACCCCCAGCCAATTGGAGGCATGTTGCCGCTGGTGGTGACCGGCAAGCCGGGGGTTGCCTACGTGCTCGAGCATTCCGCCGATCTGGTCGCGTGGAACGCGCTCGCCACCAACACGATTCCGACAAATGGCCCGTCCGGGTTGACAAACTTCATCCCGGCGGCAGCGTCCCGGGCTTTCTTCCGCGCCCGGGTAACACCCTGAACTCGATGTTTCGGTGAAAAGATCCGCAAGTATTCTCCTGGCCCAGCATTGACTGGGGCGAGATCCCCAGATTGTCACCGGTGCAACTTTGCGAATAGTCTTCAAGTCCGCCCCCCCCTCTGCGCATTGCAGGATGTGCTCCCCCTCTCTCTTTGCAAGTGGAGCCAGTTCTCGGATTCGAACCGAGGACCGACGGTTTACAAAACCGTTGCTCTACCACTGAGCTAAACTGGCCCAAAACCTGTGAAGCTGCGCCCGGGCAAGCATCAGCGTCTCGCCCATCTTGGAAACGAGCTGTTCTCTGGACATTTCTGCCGGGCTGGCGCGGATCTTGAGACTCTCAAACCACAGACCCAGCGCTCATCACCCTTACTCTATAACTGGTGGCAGCGCATTGATCAAGCCGCCTGTTGAGCGCTACCGAATGCCCGCTGACAAAAGCACCTTCTTCGCCGGCCGGCCTCCCGGCCTCCCGCAATGAGGGACAATAACCAGATTAAGCTCGCGCGCTTTCCTGCACCGCCTTCACGCATCGCCCGCAAAGGCTGGGGTGTTCGGGGCGGGCGCCGACATCGGTCTCCCAATGCCAGCAGCGTTCGCACTTATCCCCCTCGGCTTTGGCAACCAGCACCGCGAGCGCCCCGTCCACCCCAGGTTTGATTTCAAGCTGGGAGACGTTCAACAGTTCGCGCAGGAATTCCAGGTGCGCCTGGGCCGCCGTCAGGGCGGGGCTTGAGCCGGCGAACGTCAGCTTCGCTTCCAGCGCCTTGCCAATCGCTTTGGCCTGACGCGCCTTTTCCAGCTCCGGCAGGGCCAGTTCGCGCAACTCAAACAGCGCCTTCCACGCCACCTGCTCGGCTTCAGCCCGCTGGAAGCGCATTGGCTGCCAGGCAAGCTGATGCACCGATCCGGCTGTCCCAGGACAGATGAACTCCCAGGCCTCATCGGCAGTGAAGGCCAAAATCGGGGCCAGGATCTTGCAGAGGCTGCCAAACATGCGGTGCAGCGCGGTCTGGGTCGAGCGCCGGCGCAAGGAGTTGGCCGGGTCAGTATAGAGCCGGTCCTTGGCCACATCGTGGTAGATGGCAGAGAGTTCGACTGCTACGAACTGGCTGACCTTCTGATACACCACGTGAAACTCGTATTGATCGTAGGCAGCGGCAACTTCCTGCTCCAGTTTGGAGAACTCGCCCAGGACCCAGCGGTCCAGCCCGGTTAATTGGGCGTCCGGCACCGCATTCCTGGCCGGGTCAAAGTCGTAGAGATTGGAGAGCTGGTATCGCAGAGCGTTGCGAAGGACGCGGTAGGTCTCGGCCACCTTGCTGATTCGCTCTTCGCTGACGATGATGTCGTTGCGAAAATCCTGGGAGGCGACCCAGAGCCGGACAATGTCCGCGCCCCATTTCTTCACATAGGCTTCGGCGGTCTGTGGCTTCTCGTAGCCGCCCTGCCCCTGTTTGCTCTTGGAGATCTTCTCGCGGTCGGCATCCACCATGAAGCCATGCGTCAGCACGGTCTTGAAAGGCGCCGCGCCGTTGCCCGCCAGCGACAGGAGCAGCGAGGACTGGAACCAGCCGCGGTGTTGGTCGCTGCCCTCCAGGTACATTTCGCACTGGAAGGGCTTGCCATGCCCGCGAATCTCCGCGCGCCGGGCAATGACCGCCCGCGACGAGGAGCCGGAGTCAATCCAGACATCAAGCGTGTCGTTGGACTTGGCGACCGGGGCAAGGCCTTTCCAATCGGCCGGTTTGAGCGCGGCCCAAAGCTCGGCGACGGACTTCTCGAACCAGACATTCGAGCCGTGCCGCTCGAACAAAGCAGCGGCGTTGCGCACGATTTGCGCGTCGAGGATCGGATTACCCGGCGCGTCATAGAACGCCGGGATCGGCACGCCCCAGGTGCGCTGGCGCGAGATGCACCAGTCGGGCCGGCCCTTAACGGCGGCCTCGATGCGCCCCTTGCCCCAATCCGGGACCCAATTCACGCGATTGATCTCCGCCAGCGCCCGCTCGCGGATCTTCGCGTGGTCAATCTCAATGAACCACTGGTCCATGGCCCGGAAGATGATCGGCGTTTTGCTGCGCCAGCAGTGCGGATAGCTGTGGTGATAGTTTTCCTGGTGCAGGAGCGCCTTGCGCGAGCGCAGCTCGTGCAGGACGGCCTCGTTCGCGTCGCTCTTGCCGTGCTTCTCCAGGATGGACTTGCCGAGCATCTCGACCGGCATCTGTTGCTCCTTCGGCAGGTCGGCGGTATGAGCAAACTTCCCGTCGTCGTCCACCGGCGAGTAGATCGGCAGGCTGTGCTCGCTGCCGAGCTGGTAATCCTCCAAGCCATGCCCCGGGGCGATATGAACGAAGCCAGTGCCGGTGACATTGTCCACGAAACTGTCCCCCTTGAAGAACTTCCCCGTGCGGCTGCAAAAGGGGTGCTGGTATTCCATCTGACCCAGGTGCCCGCCATCGAGGCTGCGGACAATCTGATAATCCTGCCAGCCACACTTCCCGGCCACCGTTGGCAAGAGGAGGGTGGAAACGATGTATTGCTCCTGCCCGACCAGCACCAGCGAGTAACTGAACGTGGAGTTATAAGCCACGGCAAGGTTCGCCGGCAGCGTCCACGGCGTCGTGGTCCAGATCACGACCGAAGTGCCGGGATGCCCGACCAGCGGAAACTTCACGTACACGCTCTGGCTGACGTGATCCTTGTATTCAACCTCAGCCTCCGCCAGCGCGGTGCGGCAGGGGATGCTCCAATAGACCGGCTTCTTGCCGCGATACACAAAGCCTTGCTCCACAATGTCGGCGAACAGGCGCAACTCGTCGGCCTCGTACTCTTTGGCCAGCGTCAGGTAAGGATTCTCCCAGTCGCCCAGCACGCCGAGCCGCCGGAACTGGGCGCGCTGGATGTCAATGTACTTGCGCGCATAGGCCTCGCAGGCCTTGCGGATGGTCGCCGCATCCGAAGCGGTGTCGCCCGCCTTGCGCAGGTCCTGCATAACTTTGAACTCGATCGGCAGGCCGTGGCAATCCCAGCCCGGCACATACGGCGCGCTGAAGCCGCGCAGCGTCTTGTACTTGATGATGATGTCTTTGAGGATTTTGTTCAGCGCGGTGCCGATATGCACGTCGCCATTGGCAAAAGGCGGGCCATCGTGCAGTACGAACTTCTCCGCGCCGGCACGCTGGGCCTGGATGGCGGCATAGAGCCCGGCGGCTTCCCACTTCTCCAGCCGCGCCGGTTCCCGCGTTACCAGGTCTGCCTTCATCGAAAAACCGGTTTGCGGCAGGTTTAATGTGTTTTTGTAGTCCATGCAGCGTCTTAAAGAAGACCAAAGTTAACAGTCGCGCCCAATAGTGTCAACGAACGGGCACAAACGCACAGGGACCTCAGCGAAAGCGGCAAGGCCGCCTTTCACTCTCCTGTAACAAACCGGGATGCGCCCGTTGTGCGCGGCGCAACCCGACACCCCTCCCCCTGCCTGCACCGGCCCCCCACCGTATCCTCACCGTATCCTCACCGTAGTACCTCTAATAAGTTATTAGAGGTACTACGGTGAGGATACGGTGAGGTGACGGTGAGCTAGGCCAGGGGGGAGCGGATTATAGCCCGGATCGGGATGTTACTGGGCTTTGGGGCCATCCGGACCGGGAACCGAACCCGGCCCGCAAGGGGTGCGGCGCGCAGCCCGGCCTGTAACAAACGCCTGTATTCCAGTCGGCCCGGGCAGGAGTTGACCCGAAGGCCGACAAGAATGCCGGCGCCCCTCTCCGCCGCTGGCAGGAAAGCCAGATGCGCCAAAGCCGCAATATTGCAGAATACGACTCAGGCATCTAAGCCGCGGACCAGGCTTCGGCGATCTGCAACCGGCAGAGCGATGGATTACAAGGGCGACGCCGCGTGCCCGGGCAATTGCGGCGTACTAACACACTTTGCCTGGGCCTCGGGTTTGACGGCTGGGGCTGCCATCCGGGCGAGAAAATGACCACAGGTCTCATCCGCGACCAGGGCTTTGAGCAAGTTGCCCCGGGAGGCGGCGGCGATGGCAGCGGAACGGTCGCCGCCCCCAACAATGCCGATGACCTGTGGGATCCGGCGAAGCTGCTCCAGGCCAATGCTGACCACACGATCGCGCCACGGTGAGTCACACTCCCGGCCGTTCTTGTCAAAGAACCGGCCGCAGATCTCGCCAACGGCGCCGCACCCGGCCAATTCATCCACGTCGCGTGGGCTCAAGACCCCGCGGGCGGCAAAGACAGAATTATCGAGAGTGCCGACGCCAACGAGGGCGACACTGGCCTCCGCCAGGCGCCGATGAACAGAACGGATTTGGGGCAACGCGAGAAACGCATCCCGGGTCCTGCGGTCGGAGACAAACGCCGGGCTATTGAGCGTCAGAAAGCAACCGCCGCTGCGACGGGCGAGGATGCGGCCCAATTCGAGCGCGTCATCGGAGCCGACGTTGGAATCAATGTTGCCCATGGCCTGGACCACAGTAAGGTGACGGCTTTCGTCCTCCGGCAGATGAGACACCAACTCACGAATCGAGCGGCCGCCGGCAACCGCGACAACACTCCCCGGCGGCAGCAAGTCCGCCACGAATGGGGCGCCGAAATGCCCCACCGTGCGGCGCGCATCCTCGGCGGTCGCGCCATGAACAGTCTTGATCACGGCGACGGCGCTGAGGCCAAACTCCCGGCGCAAGGACCGCTCCAGCGCTTCGTCCCGCGGCTCGTATTCCGCCACCGAGATGTGCACAATACCGCGTTCACGCGCCGCCGTGAGCAAGCGTGACACTTTCGCCTGAGACACCTTAACAAACCGTGCCACCTCGCTCTGGCCCAAGCCATCAACATAGTAGAGCCGCGCGGCCAGGCGCAATTGCTCGTCTGAGTAGTTACTGAGCATGGGAATTCAAACGTATCGTCCACCAAACCCGTATGCCAGGATCCTGCACCCTGGCAGCAGCATCCCTCCCGGTGCTCACGGCTGTCGCCGCGCCTCGCCGCCGGGTTTCGCCGGCGACGACATTCTGATGCAGCGGAGAACTCATTGGGCCTGAACGCGGTAGAACCGGGAAAGGTTCGTCATTACCTCGTCGCTAACTGTGATTGGCCCGCCCGTGCCGGGCACATTCGTCAGCAACTGCCAGGCGAGGTCTCCCAAGTCGTTCTTGTACTCCACCCTGTATACCGGTCCCGCCTCGCTGGTGAACGTAATGCTGAAAGTGCCCAGGTTGAGGCTGGGCGAAGCGATCGCGGGCTGGGCTGCCAGGATGAGCCGGGCAGGGTTGCTGGTGGTGGCGCCACAGTTGCCGCTCACCAGGACGGTGTAGGTTCCGAAATCAGCCATCTGGACGTTGGTGAGGCTTAACGCCGCACCCGTCTGCCCGGAGAGATCCTGACCATTGAACCGCCACTGGTACGTGGTGGCGTTGGTGGCAGTGACTTGGAAGAATGCGCTGCCTCCGGGGCCATTGATCCGATCCAGCGGCTGGGTCCCGATGCCTGGCGGCAGGCAGTTGGTGACGGTCACGGTGGCAACCGCTGAATCCACGACCGAGCCGGAATTGTAGGCGAGGCGGGCGGTAAGGCTGTAGATTCCAGCGCCAACATTGGTCCAGGAATACTCATAGGGCGCGGTGGTAACATTGGCGATCAGGTTCGTGCCTTGAGCATAGAAACCGACGCTGTTGATCACATTGTAGTTAGTGGTAACCGCAGCCGTCAGACCGATGGTGGCAGGCGCCATATAACTGGCATCGTTTGCCGGCGCGGTCAGGACGATCACCGGCGGCAGGCTGGTAACGGTAATGGTGTTGGTCGCTGAGTTCACCTTGCTCGTGGTCCCATAGACCGCCTGAGCCCAGAGAGTATTCGTCCCCGCCAGCGGGAAGGTCCAGGAACAGGCATAAGGCGAACTGGTGATGTTGGTCAGCAGCGTCGGTCCATCGTAGAAGGACACGTAGTTGATGGTATTGCCATTCGTGGTAACGGCTGCCGCCAGGCTAATGGTCGCGGGCGCCGCATAGCAGGCATTGTTCGTCGGCGTGGCCAATACGATCACCGGCGGCGGGTTGGTAACGGCAATGGTGCTGGTGGCGGAATTGACCGTGTTCGTGGTTCCATAGGCCGCTTGAGCCCAGACAGTATTCGTGCCCGCCAGCGGGAAGGTCCAGGAACAGGCATAGGGTGAGCCGGCGACGTTGGTCAGCAGCGTCGCCCCGTTGTAGAAGGACACGTAGTTAATGGTATTGCCATTTGCCGTGACGGTTGCCGCCAGGCTAACGGTCGCCGGGGCCGCAAAGCTGGCGTTGTTCGCCGGCGCGGTCAGGACGATCACCGGCGGCGGGTTGGTGATGGTTATGGTGTTGGTAGCGGAATTGACCGTGTTCGTGGTCCCATAGACCGCTTGAGCCCAGAGCGTGCAAGTGCCCGCAAGCGGGAAGGTCCAGGAACAGGCATAGGGTGAGCCGGTGATATTGGTCAGCAGCGTCGCTCCGTTGTAGAAGGACACGTAGTTGATGGTATTGCCGTTGGTCGTGACCGTTGCCGCCAGGCTTACGGTCGCCGGGGCCGCATAGCTGGCGTTGTTTGCCGGCGCGGTCAGGACGATCACCGGCGGCGGGTTGGTGACGGTTATGGTGTTGGTGGCGGAATTGACCGTGTTCGTAGTCCCATAGACCGCCTGCGCCCAGAGATTGCAGGCGCCCGCCAGCGGGAAGGTCCAGGAACAGGCATAGGGTGAGCTGGCGATGTTGGTCAGCAGCGTCGCCCCGTTGTAGAAGGACACGTAGTTGATGGTATTGCCGTTGGTCGTAACGGTTGCCGCCAGGCTAACGGTCGCCGGGGCCGCATAGCTGGCGTTGTTTGCCGGCGCGGTCAGGACGATCACCGGCGGCGGGTTGGAAACCACGGTATAATACACGCGGAGCCGCGGGCGGTTCCGCTCAACCGAGGATTCCGAGGTGGCCACGCCCCACCCATCGGTGCCTCCCGGCCATGGCAGCCCCACCCAACCGTAGTTGGTTTGAGTTCCGCTTGCCCAGGCCTGAACGTCGGAGGCAACGTCCAGCGAATGGAATCCTCCCTGCACAATGGGTGTGAGGCTGGCATTGCCAACCGTCACCGTGGGCGTGAGGGCGGCCTCCACACCGTCCGCCTGGATACCCTCGATCCATGACAGCCAAGTGGAGTTGGTGTCCTGCCACGGCTTGAGCAGCGCATAGATGCTCCCGCCGGCACCGGAGGCATTGCCAACCACGCTGGCCAGGTCGAGCACGGCTGCTTCTATGCGCGCCCCCGGCGGCACTTGGTTGGCGGCGGGGCCGATGATGTTGTCAAAGCGCAGGAGAATCTGCTCCGGGTCGGTCGTGCTGGTCACCCCCGCGTCTACGTACATGCTGGTGACTGCCGACGCATCGGCGTCCGGCGCATTCTCACGGAGCCGGGTGTCGTAAGCATTGGTATAACCATTCACGCCCTGGCGGAAGCTGGCCGAGGCGGTTCCCGCCGGGAGCCATTTCACCCGCAGACGCGGCCGGGCGGTGAGATTCGTGGATTGGGAGGGGATAAAGGCGGTGCCGTTCGCGTTGGTGGTCCAGCCCACCATCGCCCAGCCGTAGTTGGTCTGGCCGTTGACCCAGGCCTGAACATCGGACGTCACGCCGGTCGAGACCGCGCCGGTGCCGGTGTTCGGGCCGTCATAACTGCCAAGCTGCGAATCGAAGATGCTGCGGGCTTCGACATCATTGGTCTGAATGCCCGCGCCGAGCGAATTCCAGGTGTCGGTCGCGGCGTTCCAGGACCGGAGCATCCGGAAGAGCGGGGTGCCGTCACCCGTGTCGCTGATATACAGCATGAGTTCCGCCGAAACGACGATCGCATTGGATGGAATCTGGCCGAGGCCGCTGCCGACAATGTTGCTGAAGCACAACAGAAGGTGACATGCGTTATTGGCGTCCGGGTAATCCACCCACATGCCGGTCGAGCTGTGGCCGGACGGATAGCAGACGTTGGAGTTAACCTGATACAGCTCCAGGTTGGCGGCACCCGCATAAGCCCCGTAGCCGCCATCCACCCCCTCCTGGAAGTCGGACGCACGCAACTGCCCGATCGAGATGATCTTGCTGGCGCTGCAGGTGAATCCGTTGCCATACCGAAGCGCGACGCTGACCGTTCTCGGGTTAAGCGAAGGCTGGCTGTTCACATTGCGGAAAGTGAAGGAACGCACCAGCGCCTCGGCCGCCGCGCGGGCCATCGCGCTGTTGAAGGTAACAACCAGCGGCGTGGTGCCGGTGCCGCCGGTGAACGTGCCCACTGCCGTGCCCCCGTAAGTAACCGTGCTGCCGGAGACTCCAATCTGGCCCGCGCCGGTGCCGGCATTGCGGATTTCCAGCCGATCATCCGCACTCCCGTTAGCCGTCAGCGTTACCGTCAGGGAACCCCCGCTGTACACCGGCGTTTCCGGATCAAAAACAGCGGCCCGTCCATCAAGCACGATCGCCGGCGTTGCCACCGCATAGTAACAGGTGCCCGAGGGCAGCGTCAGCCCCTCCTCGTTGTCAATGTTGGTCACGGTAATCAGGACGGGCTTGACCGCCGCGTAGAGGGGATCACTTGAGCTCACAGTGCAGGTCAGGGTGTACTTGATGTCGCCGTCGTTGAACAAATCATCCACGCCGGCAACCGTTGCCATCTGCGCCGTGCTCCAATTCTCGGGAGTAAAGGTGAGGCTGGCTGGCGACACGGTCCCCTCGCTCGTATCGCCCGAAGCGAGGGCAACCACGACATTGGCGGATGGCTGCGTGGCGAGTTCCACGGTGAAGGCAGCCGTGCCCCCCGCTTCAGTCGTCACCAGGTTGGTCTCGCTCAAGGTCAGCCCCGCCGGCGGCGCGGGAATGAATACAAACGACGCCACCGAGTCCCCGGTCGGCGTCTGCAAATTGCACGCCGGCAGGTCGCGGGATTCAATAATCCAGCCGTCTTTGGTGGTATTCGCCGCATAGGTGACAATGTTGTCCCCGTTATAGGTCCCGCCGCCCTCGGCCGAAATGATCAGGATGCCGTTCGTGGTGAAGTATCCCGGAATCTTGAGTTCCCACTGTCCCGTAGCGATATTCGTGACGGTAAACTGCGGCGTGGTTCCGCTGTAGATGGCCGGCGTGCCGTTGGCCAGGAACCGGCCCGAAATGACCGCTGTGTTGGTGCGCGGAATATAGACAAATGCGAACGGGTCCTGCTCGCAGTCAATGCCGTTCGCCGAATTGTCGTGGACATACACCATCCAGGTGCCATTGGTGGGGTTGGCCAGCGACATGGCGTAATTGCCCTCGTCCTTGGCGTGATTGACGAGGAGGATGCCGTTCGTGCGCGAGTCTATTCCCAGGCTGGTCAGATCCACCACGCCCTCCCCATCCCCGAGCGAGAGGATATGCGTGCCCAGCACCAGCCCGGGCGATCCGGTAAAGAGGTTCCAGTCGCCGCTATTGGTGCCGGGATTGTTGCGCACAAAGCCGCCCAGATACTCTTTGTAAGGGAACCAGGCTGCCGCCACATTGACATTGTATTCGTAGCCGTCGCCGGCAGCGCCGTTGGTGGAAGCCTGGCTGACAATACGGTAAGAGCCGTTGGAGTTGGTCGCTATGGCGCTAGTGCAATAGATGTTGGAGCCGACACTGTAGTTGTCGCGCCCATTCTGGGCCACGGAACTGATCAGGACGCCAAGCCCGGGGTCATCGGTTGCCGACCAGCCCACCTGCACATTATAGTCGCCGCGGTTAAAGCTGCCGACCTGGAAGTTGTTGACGCCGAGCGTCAAGGTGACCTGGCAATTCGTGTTATCATCTTCCCCGCTGAAGCCGGGGATTTGGGACACCTGCAACAACCCGGCGGACACGCCGCCGGGAGCGGTTTCCTGCCGGGTGGTGAACCGCCAGGTCGGACCCGTGACCGTTTGGTTCGATGAATCCGTCACCGTGACGTACCATTCGTAGGTGTAATTGGGCAGCAGGTCGGGCCACTCCCAGCCGTTGGTGGTGCCGGAAACTACCTCGAAGTTCGCGCCCAGCGCCGTGAAGTTTGTATCGGACGCCGCCACCGACGGCGACATCGAGTAAGGAATGGTGAACTGGCTATTGCCATCCGTTTCGAATTGGCCCAGATAGGGCGAGTAGGTTTTCACCCGAATCACACTGTTGCTCGGGGAGAACTGCATGAGCCGCATGAAACCGTTGCCGCCATTGTCATAATACTGGTAATCCGACACCAGCGTTTGCACGGTGTGGCCGTTGAAAACATCCGCGCGCGAGCCTTCACCCGCCACATGCCCGCTGAGCATCAGGAACAGGTTGGCATTGGTCCGCAAGGCCGTGTAGATAGCCGCCCCTTGGTCGCCGAAAGTCGAGGGAGTCGTGGCGCGGCCAATGTAATGGCTCACCACGATCGCCTGCCGGTTCGAGTAGGTGTGCAGCAGACTGTTGGCCCAGGTAAGCACGAGGGGGTTCGCCGCCAGGTCGTACTCCATGTAGATGGCAATGAAATCCAATCCGCTGGCGCTGAAGAGGTCAAAATGGTTGTCGTTGTTGCTGCCGTAATGCCCGCCGTAGTAGGGGCGGCCGGTAAAATGGGACACTCCAAAAAACTGGTTGTAGTAGGTCGTGGTGCCGTCCGGGTCGCCGTTGGGGGACTGGTCGTGGTTGCCCACGGCGGCGCCGTAGGGAATGCCGTTCGGGAGGCCGGTCGTGGTGGGATTCTCCAGCCGGTAGAGGGCGTTGGTGGCGTCCCGCCAGTCGGCCAACTCGTCCCAGTACCAAGCCCCGTTGTTGTCGCCGTAGTTTACAATGTCGCCCAGGTGCGCGACGTAAACAAAGTTGGACGCGGCGCGATTGGCCGCGATCCAACTGGTTTGCGCCGTGAACATGGAGACCGTGCCCCCATTCAAGCCGGAGGAATAATTCTGGGAATCGGGCAGGGCCGCGAGCATGAAATCCGGCCCGGGTTTCAGCGCGAGGCGGCCGTAGAACCTCACGGTCAGGGTGCCGCTGTTCGTGCTGGAAGCCTTGACTTGCAGCACAGGCGAGCCGCTGACATTGACGGCATTGCTGGCGGGCGAAACCAGCACGGGCGCCGCGGGGTCCGCAGCCACCGGCAGCAGGCTTGCTCCCAACATGAGGTAGAAAAATGCAATAGCTCTTTTCATAGACTGCCTTTATAGATCGTTTGACTGTCTTCTGTTTTACTATCCGCAATTACCACATCCAACCCGACTGTGGGGCGGCTTCCAACCGCTCCCACTCCAACTCACCCGCGATGACGCCTGCCGGTCCCGCGCAAGGACTCACGGGAGAATCACTGGACCAGCCTGATCCGATAGTAGCGCGAGCCGCCTGGCGGCGCGCCCCCGGTCAGGGTAAAGTCATCCGTGAACGACTGCGTGGAAGCCGCGCCATACGGGCTCAAATCCATCTCGTTCGTCAGCGCCCGGACAATATCCGTATAGGTGCCCCGGGCGCCGTTGTTTGTGGTCGCATTTCGATACTGCACCCGATACCGCGAGCCGCCGACCGAAGGCCACGCAAGGCTGACGCGGCCATTGGTCAGCCGCAGCCAATCCGTGATCTGAAGGACCGAGGCCGCGTTGGTCGGATTGGTGCCGGCATAGTATTCCTGCAGGTTGCTCTGCCCGTCGGCGTCGTCGTCGGCGTTCGGATCCGCAACGCCGTAAGCGGCCTCCCAATCGTCGGGCAGGCCGTTGGCATTGGTATCCGGGGGGGCCGTCACATTCAGGTTCATAGACACCGACGCGCTGCTGAGGCGGCCGTCACTGGCCTGGTAGATGAACCGGTCGGAACCGCGATAGCCCCGGTTCGGCACGTAGGTCAGCGTTCCCTGATTCGTGTCAATGTTGACGTTCACGCCGTGCGTGGGCGAGCTGGTGAGCCGGAACGTCAGCGCGTCGCCGTTGGGATCAGAGGCCAACAAGGTCAGTTGGGCGGGGGCGTCTCCCGTCACCGTGACGGACTGGTTGGCAACCACCGGCGCGGCGTTCGGCGGCGAGATAAAGCTCCAGACCGGGCTCGTGGCCGTATTGCCCTGCTCGTCCGTGATGGTGACGTACCACTCATAGGTCTTTTCCGTCTGCAGGCCGTTCCAGGGGAAACTCACCACGTCGCCCGCCATGACTCCGTTGTTCGTGCCCAGCGCCGTAAAGGCGGTGCCCGGGGATCCATGACCGCCCCGGGACTGCATGTTGTAGGAGAAGTAGAACTCGCTGTCATCATCGGTCTCGTATTCGCCCGTCCAGGGGGAATAGGTCTGGACGGTCACCACATTATTGCTGGGCGAGAACTCCATGATCCGCATGAACCCGTTGCCGCCGTTGGTATAGGACTGATAGTCGGCAATCAGCGTGTGGACCGTGTTGCCGGCGTAAAAGTCGCTGCGGGAGCCTTCGCCACTGACATGGCCGCCGAGCATCAGAAACAGATTCGTGTTGCCCTTGAGCGCATCGTAAATTGCCGCGGCTTGGGGGCTCAGCGTGCTGGGCGTCTTGGCGTTGCCCGCGTAATGCGTCACGATGATCGCCCGCCGCCACGCGTTGGTGGCCAGCACGTCGTTGGCCCACGCCAGCAATTCCGGCGGCGGATTGGTGTTGTATTCGAAGTACAGCACCACAAAGTCCAGGCCGCTGACGCTGAACAAATCAAAGTGATTGTTGTTGTTCGTGCCGTAATGGCCGCCGTAATACTCGCGGCCTGTGAAGTGGGGCACGCCGAAGTACTTGTTGTAGTTGGTCGTCGTGCCGACGTCCGTCGTGCCCACCGTGCCGCAGGTGGCCCAGCCATTGGGTGATTGTTCGTGGTTGCCCACGGCAATGCCGTAGGGCATGCCATCGGCAATCAGGGTCCGGGTCGGACTCTCCAGCCGGTACATCGCGTTGGTGGCGTAATACCATTGCGTGATGTAGGAGGGGGTATCCCCATTGTTCGACAGGTCTCCCAGCTCAGTCACGTAGGCCACATTGCGCGAGACCCGGTTGCTGATGGCCCATTCGGTCTGGGCATACATCATCGCCCGGGTGCCGTCGTTAATCTGGGCGGTGTAGCACTGGGTATCCGGCATGGCCACGATGCAAAAGTCCGGGCCCGGGAACGGGGTCGCCGCCTCCCGCCCGTAGAAGGTCACCTTGAGACTGCTGGACGCGGCATTCGACACCGCCGCTTGCAGCACAGGCGCGGTCGTCAGGTTCTGCGCGTGGATGTCGGGGGAAACCAGCCTTGCGGTCGGCGCTGGAATGAAGACGAAAGACGCGACCGCCTCAGGGGCACCGCCCGTCTCGGCCGGGGTCTCCAAGCTGTTGTATGGCGTGTCGCGCGACTGGATCACCCAGCCATCCCCGTCGGCATTGGCTTGATAGCTGACGATATTGTCGCCGTTCGTATAGCCCCCGCCCTCGGGAGAAATGATCAGCACCCCGCCGGCCGGCGTGTGACCTGGAATCAACAGCTCCCACTGCCCGGTGCCGGTTTTCGTCACCGTGAACTGCGGCGTGTCTCCGCTGAAGGCGGCAATGCTCCCGTCGCCGTTGAAGCGCCCGGAAATCAGGGTTGTGTTCGTTTTGGGTATGAACACAAAAGCCACCGGGTCCTGTTCATAATTGGCGTAGGTGGCCTGAGCGTTGTCCCGGAGGAACACGTTCCAGGTGCCGTTGGTGGTGTTCACCTGCGACAGCGCGTAATTGTTCTCGTCTTTGGCGGAGGCGACCAGCAGCACGCCATTGCTTCGCGAATCTACGCCCAGGCTCCGCAGATCAACGATTGACTTGCCCCCGGCAATCCCTTTGAAATGCGTGCCCAGCACGAGCCCCGGCGAGCCGATAAACAAGTCGTTGGTGCCGCCATTGGCGCCCGCCGAGTTGCGCGCCGTCCCGGCCAGAAAGTCGGCATAGGGGAACCAGGCCGCGGCGACATTGACGTTGAACTCGGCGAAGTTGCCGGCCGACGCCGAGGTGGGCACGGCGGTGCTCAGCCGGCAGCCGTTGGTGGCCACGTGCGCCGAGCAGACGGCGTAGCCATTGGTGCCATAACTCCTTCGGCCATTTTGGCTGACGGAGGCAAGCAGGGCGCCGCCCAAATAGTCATCCTCCGCCGATTCCCCAACCTGCACCCGGTAATCCCCCCGGTCAGAGCCTTCGCCGACGGCGAACCCGTTGAGTGAAAGCGTCGTCGTCACCTTGACCGAGCTGTTGGTGTCATCCCAATCCAACTGCACCACATTGAGGTTGGCAGCCAGTGGGCGGTCCTGTGCCTGCGCCGCAGACCGGCCGGCGACGAGCAGGCCGCTCAGGACGGCCAGAATCAACACCCCGCCCGGGCCGGAGCGCGGACATTCCTGTCCGCCTCGAGAGCGAGGCAATCTTCGGGCGGACAAGCATGTCCGCGCTCCCATCACCGAAGCCGCGAGCCGCGCCCAGTTGGGGAAGAGGCACCCCGGACTCAGGCTAGGAATTCCAGCGCGCAGGGTTGCTGTTGTGAGTGTCATGCTTCCTTATCTTGAGGGCGCGACCGCCGGTGCGTTCGTGATCCCGGCCAGGGCGGCATTGACCTGCGCTTGCAGCTTCACCATGCCGGGGCTTTGCTGCAGGCGTCCCGGCAGCCGATTCACCGCCGCCAGCGCGGCCTCATATGATTTCCGGGCTTCCACCGGCCTTCCCGCCTGCAACAAGATATCTCCCCGCCGCGCAAACCAGCTCTCCTTCCGGAATGCCCGCGCGAGGATGGTTTCGAGCCGGGCCAGCGCCGCATCGGTATTCTTCCGTCCGAGTTCAAGGTCCAAGGCGTAGCCTTGCAGCGGCACAATGGGCCCGAGCTTCTTAATGCCTGCATCCAGGGCCCGGAGGGCCTCCGTGACCTGCTTCTCGGCGACGAGCGCCTGGGCGAGTTCCACCACGTATTGAGGCTGCGGCTCGGGCAGCCGCTCCAGCCCGCGCCAGTAATCCGCAATTGCCGCTTGGCGCTGGCCGAGCCGGGCCAGCACCCGGGCGCGGCCAACGAAGCTCTCGCCATCATTCGGGTCGCGCTGCAGCGCCCGGTCAAACATCGCTTGCGCCGCCGCCAACTGGCCGCGGTCGGCCAGGAACCTGGCGCGGCAACGATCCAAGCCGGGCAGGTTGGGATCCAACTGCGCCGCGCGCTCGAAGTCCGGGCCGGCGACTTCCCACAGCCCATGCTCGCGCGCCAGTTCGCCGCGCTCCAGGTAAAGCCCCGCCGGGTTGTTCGTTGTATCTTCGATCTGCCGGGTGAACTCGGCGAGGCGCAACTCCAGGTCGCCGTGCGCATAGGCGGCTCGCGGCGCAACGAGTGCCCCCAGCAGCGTCGCGGCCATGACCAGCGAATAGCAGGTGCCGGCAGGCCGGAACACCTCGGAGCGCCGGACCCCGCGGGCCCGCGCGCGAAAAGCGGCAGCTTTCATCGCACAACTCGAATCCGGTAGTAGCGGGAATGGTTGGTCGGCGAACCACCGGTCAGGCTAAAGTCGTCGGTGAACGACTGGGTGGAATCGGCGCCATAGGGACCAGGATCCAGCTCGTTGGTCAGCGGCCGGACCAGGTCGGTAAAGGTGCCCTGGACGCCACTGTTCGTTCGCCCGTTCCGGTACTGAATCCGGTAACGCGTGTGGCCGATCGTGGGCCAGGCGAGGCTGACGTTCCCGTTGGTCCACCGCAACAGATCCGTGATCTGCAGCACCGACGCGGCGTTGGTGGGATTCGTGTTCGCCAGGCACTCCGCCAGGTTGCTCTGGCCGTCGCCATCCGCGTCGCCGTCCGGGTCGCTGAGCCCATAGGCGGCTTCCCAGGCATCCGGCAGGCCGTTCCCGTTGGCATCCGGCGGCGCGAGGACGGTTAAGTTCATGCTGGCCACCGAGCTGCTGGCCAGCCCGTCGCTGGCGCTGAAAGTAAGGCGGTCGCTGCCGCGAAAGCCGTAAGCCGGCGAGTAGGTGAAAGCCCCGTTGGTGGGGTTGAAGTTCTCCAGCAGGCCCTGGGTCGGCAAACTGCGGATTTGGTAGGTCAGGGCATCGCCATTGGCATCACTGGCCTGCAGGACCAGGTTGGTCGGCGCATCGCCCACCAGGTAGCGCGTGAGATTGATGGCGGACGGCGCGTTGTTGGTGGTGGCCGTGGTAAAGCGCCACACGCGGCTGGCGACAGTCACGCCCGACTGGTCGGTCACCTTCACATACCACTCATAAGCCTTGTTGGTTTCCAAGCCGGACCACAGGCAGGCGCTCATGTCGCCGGGCGCCGCCACGTTCGTGGCCAGCGCGACAAATGGCGTGGCAGCGCCGGGACCGGTCGGCTGCATGTCGTACGGGAAGTAGAACTCGCTGGTTTCGTCGGTGAGGTATTCCCCGGTCACCGGCGAATAGGTCTGGGCGACCACCACGTTGTTGCTGGGTGAGAAGTCCAACAGCCGCAGGAACCCGTTCCCCCCCTTTGTCCAACCCTGGTAATCCTGCACCAGCGTCCGGATGGTGTGGCCGTTGTCGGTGTCCTCGCGCCGGCCCTGGCCGGTCACATGCCCGCCCAGGAACAGGAACACGTTCGGGTTGTCCTTAAAGGTGTCGTAGAGGGTTTCCGCCTGCGCGCTCCACACCACGGGCGTCTGGGTGTTGCCCATGTTATGCGTCACCACGATGACGCGCCGGCTGGCGTTCGTCGCCAGCACCGCCTCGGCCCATTCCAGCAAGTCCGAGGTCATATTGGTGTTGTACTCGAAATACAGCACCAGGAAGTCCATCCCGCCGGCGCTGAAGAAATCAAAGTGGTTGTTGTTGTTGGTGCTGTAATGGCCCCCGTAGTACGCGCGCCCGGCAAAGTGCGGCACGCCGAAGTACTTGTTATAGTTGGTGGTCGTGCCCGTGTTCGTCGTGCCGGTCGTGCCGCACGTCGCCCAGCCGTTGGGCGTCTCTTCATGGTTGCCCACCGCCACACCGTAGGGCATGCCGTCCGCGAGCCCGGTCCGGCTCGCGTTCTCCAGCCGGTACATGGCGTTGGTGGCGTTGTACCACTGAAAGACGTAGGACGGGGTGTCGCCGTTGTTCGAGATGTCCCCGAGCTGGGTCACATAAGGGATGTTGCGCGTCAGCCGGTTGGAAATGGCCCACTCCGTCTGCGCGATCATCATGTTGCTGGTGCCGCCGCCCAGCAGCCCCGTGTACATCTGCGTGTCCGGCATGACCGAGATGCAAAAGTCCGGCCCGGGAAACAGCGTCGGGGCCACCCGCCCGTAGAAGGTCACCGTCAGGTTGCCGGCGGCAGCATTGGTGACCGCCACCTGCAAAGAGGGCGAGGCGTTCACTTGCGCGGCGTTGTTGGCCGGCCAAACCACCGCCGCCCGGTCGGCCAGTGAATTCACTGCCACATCGGCCGGATCCACGCCCTCGTAGGCCGCGTCCGCGCTGCTCGCCGGCGCCAGCACAATGCTATAAGCCCCATCCGCCGCGCCGCTCTGGCCGGTCACCGTGACCGTTTGGGGCATAAACCAATTGCTCTGGTCAAAGATCAGCATCGCCGGCGTGGCGACGCCTTTGGTCGCGTCGCTCGACGCCACCCCCACGGTCACCACCGCCGTCGGCACCACGTCCAGCACCACCGAGAAGGTGGCTGTCCCGCCGCTGCCGGTGGTCACCAGGCCATTGGTCGCGGTGACGCTGACCGCGGCGGACAGCGCGGGGATATACACAAACGAGGCCACCGCTTCGCCCGTCGGCGTCTGCAAGCCATTGGCGGGTGTGTCCCGCGACTGAATCTCCCACCCCTCGCCGTTCGTATACGCCTGGTAGCTGACGATGTTATCGCCATTCCAGGTGCCGCCGCCTTCCGGCGAGATCATGAGAATGCCGTTGGTCGGCGAATGGCCGGGAATCCGCAGGTCCCACCGCCCAATATCCACATTGGTCACCGTAAATTGCGGCGTGGCGCCGCTGAACATCTCAATCGTGCCATCGGCCTTGAACCGGCCGGAAATCAGCGTGGTGTTGGTCCTGGGGATGAACACAAAGGCCACCGGGTCCTGCTCATAGTTGGCGTACGTGCCTTCGCCGATGTCCCGCACGAACACGTTCCAGGTGCCGTTGGTGGTGTTCACCTGCGACAGCGCGTAATTGTCCTCGTCTTTGGCGTGATTGACCAGCAGCACCCCATCGGTGCGCGAGTCAATGCCCAGGCTTTTCAGGTCCACAATGGACTTGCCCGCCGTCACCCCTTTGAAGTGTGTGCCCAGCACGAGCCCGGGCGAGCCGGTCAAAATGTCATTGGTGCCCCCATTCAACGCGCTCGCGTTGCGGGCCAGGCCGCCGAGGAATTCCTTGTACGGGAACCAGGCGCCGGCCACGTTGACGTTGTATTCGATGCCGGGGCTCAGGAAGCTCACGATCCGGTACGTGCCGCTGCCGTTCCTTTCGATGGCGCTGGTGGGATAGCCGTTGGTGCCGAAGTTGTCCCGCCCGTTCTCGGTCACGCAGCTCATCAGCACCCCGTCGAACTCGTCCTGCGCGGCGGCCATACCCGGCTCGATCAGCACGTTGTAATCCCCGCGGTTGTAACTGCTGTTCACCCGGAAACTGCCGATCTGCTGCGCCAGCGTCACCAGCGCAGAAGTGTTCGTGTCCACCTCGGTTATCTGCTCCACGTTCAGTATCCCAGCCGCCACAGGATGGGCCGCCGCGCGGACCGGGGACAGTTCGCCCGTCGCGAATATAACCGCGATGGCCAGCGAGGCCGCCACACTAAGTTGCCGCCAGGCACACCGCCGGGCCGTATTCATCGCTTTCCTCATAGTCAGATACTTCACCGTCTTTCGCGCCGTGCCACCCGCCGGCAGCGCTCCATTATTTGGCGTTCATTGTTTCCCACCCGGGCGGTGCAGCCGCCCGGTGCTTCGGGAGCCGGGGCGCGGAACACGCCCCTGGAAAAAAGCGGGACGGCGTCTCCGCCGTCCCGCTCTGATTCATAACTGTTTGATGTTCGCCGGGTACTACTGGGTCCGAGCCTTGTAGTAGGCGCCGTTGGCCAAAGGCGAGTTATCCGTATAAGTGGCGAACCCGTTTACGTTAGCCGTTGCCACACCCACCTTGGTCCAACTGAGACCCGGGGCCGCGACCGCCGGGCTCCGCATAACGTCGTAGGTCTTGCCCGGCTCGGCCTCGAAGGTCACCGCCACGCTGGTCGGCGGGGCTCCGTTCGCCACTGCGCCGCGCATCACCGGCCGCGTCAGGCTGTAATACACCCGCAGCACCGGACGATAGCCCACCGTCGCGTTGTCTGAGCCATAGAAGAACCATCCGTCACCGCCATACGGCCACGGCATCAGCACCCACCCGTAGTTGGGCGTCCCGTTGGCGAACAACTGGATATCCGCCGTCAGGTCAATGGTGTTCATTCCCGAGCATACATTGGGATTGGCCAGGACGTTGCCCGACGTTGCCGTCGGCACCAGCGCCGCCTCGATGCCATTGCCCTGGATGCCGTCCACCCAGAAGTTCCAGGTGTTCGTATCCGACCACGGCATCAGCATGCGGTTCCAAGTGCCGCCATCGCCAGGGTGATCGCTGCTGTAGCCCTGCAACTCCAGCACCGCGCCGTGAATCTTCGCGTACGCCGGAATCTGGTCCACCGCCGAGCCGATGATGTTCTCGAACCGGAACAGCCATTCCTCATTATCCTCGTTGCCCGAGGAGATTTCATAATCCACGCCGCCGAAACCATCCAGCGCGTAGGCGTTCGTCGTGGGGGCATTCGCCCGCAGCCGCGTATCCACCGCCCCGGCGTAGCCGGAGACTCCCTGCTGGAATCTCGCCGACTTGATCGCCACCGACGACGGCATCCAGGTCACCTGCAGCCGCGGCCGGTTATCAATGTTTTCGTTCTCCGACACGTAGAAGGTCGTGGCGTCGGTGTTGCCCGGCCAGTTCGGTAGTACCCAGCCGTAGTTCGAGCCGCCGTTGGCCCAATACTGCACATCCCGCAGCACGCTGATCTTCCCCGCGCCGGTGCCCGTGGTGCCGTTGCAGGAGACAACGCCTATCTGCGAGTAGCGATTGGTCTCGGCTTCAATCCCGTCAATCTGGACGCCGTCACCCATGTTGTTCCAGGTGTCCGGATCGTTCCAAGGGATCAGCATGCGATACAGCGGAGTGCCCGGCCCTGAATTCTCATAAACGATCGTCAGGTTCGCCTCCAGAATCGTCGCGTTGGGCGGAATCTGGCCCGGGCCGTCCCCGATAATGTTGTCGAACCGCAGCAGCCCCTGGTCTTCAGGGATAAACGCCGTGTTCGTGGAGCTGCTGTCCAGAGCGATGCCGAAACGGACGCCGTTCGTGTCGGCGGCCCGCCCGCTCGGGAATGGATCGTCGGGCATGTTCAGCCAGAGCTGGCAGTCATGCGCGTCGTAATAGGTCCCGAAGCCCGCGTCGCGTCCGTACTGGAAGTCGCAGAAGTGGAGCTGCCCTACGACGATTTGCTTGCTGTCCGTGCTGGTGGCGCCCAAACCATCAGCGAGGGCAAACACCACCGTGCGCGGCTCCAGCAGCGGCGCGTTGGTCACGTTGTAATACGCGATGTTCCGCGCCAGGGCCTGCGCCGATTCCGGACTCGAGCCCGAGTTGAACGTGATCACCAGCGGCGTCGCGCCGGTGCCGCCAACGAAGGTCCCGATCGAGGACCCGCCGTAGGTCACCGTGGTGCCCGAGACCCCGATCTGCCCCGGATCCGTGCCCTGATTGCGGATCTCCAGCCGGTCGTTGCTCTGCACATTGGTCGTCAGCGTCACCGTCAGGCTCCCGCTGTTGTAGCTGGTCGTGTCCGGATCAGTCACCGTCGCCTGGCCGTCAATCGCCATCGCCGGCTGCCCGACTCCGTAGTGCAGCGTGCCCGAAGGCAGCGTCAGCAGCAGTTCGTTGTCCAGCGTCTGCGCATTGCGGGGCGACGTCACGCCGTTGAAGGCCGGGTCGGTCGAGGTTACCGTCGCATTCAGCGTGTAGGCCACCGTGCCGTCCACCAGCAGGTCGTCCACCGCCGTCAGCGTGAAGGTCTGCGGCGTGCTCCAGTTCGCCGGCGTGAAGGTCACCGACGCCGGGCTCACTGTGCCTTCCGTCGTGTCGCCCGAGGCATAGGCCACGGTCACGTTGGCCGTCGGCACCGCGCTCAGCGCCACCGTGAAGGTCGTCGTGGTCCCCGGCTCGCTCACCGTCAGGACGCCGCCTCTCGGCTCGACAACCAGGCTGCCCACGTCCATGTCCAGGTTCACCACCGTCACGTCCAGCGGATCGAACCCGTTGTAGGCCGGATCGCTGCTCGTCGCCGCCGCGGTGATGATGTGATAGGTGATATCGCCATCAATCAGGTCGTCCGCCACGCCCGTCACCGTCACGGTCTGCGCGTTGGACCAGTTGAGCGAGGTGAAAGTCAGCGTCGTCGGATCCACCGTGCCTTCGGTCGTGTCATCCGAGGACAGCGTGATCGTGGTGTCGTCCGAGGTCGGCGCTGTGGTCAGCGCCACCGTGAACGTCGCCTCCGCGCCGCGTTCGGTCGTCGTCAACCGGGTGGCCGACACGCTGATGCCGGCCTCGTTGTCCACATTAAGGCATTGCACATCCGCCGGGTCCAAACCGTTGAACCGCGCGTCGGTGCTGGTCGCCGCCGGCAGCACAATCGTGTAGGCCTGCTCCCCATCCACATCCAAGTCATCCACGCCGGTCACTTTCACCGTCTGCGGATTCCACCAGTTGGTCGGGGTGAAGGTCAGGCTGGTCAGGCCGTCGCACACGATGCCTTCGGTCGTATCGCTCGAGGCAATGCCGCTGATCGTCACGTTCGCCGTCGGCGGGGCGCTCAGGCGCACCGTGAACGAGTTTGTGACGCTGTTCGTGTAGTAGGCGTTGGGCGTTTCGGCCGTCAACAGGTTCGCCGAAGGCGCCACCACGATGCTGACAGTCGTCGGCTTCGGGATGAAGACAAACGAGCAGGTCGGCTCCGGCACCTGCACGCCGTCCACATTGGCGAACGGCGACTGCAGGCCGTTGGCCGGCATATCCCGCGACTGGATTTCAAAACTCAGGCCATCAGGATTGATCTTGTAGCAGACCTGGTTGTCCAAGTTATACTGCCCGCCGCCTTCCGGCGAGATGACCAATACGCCGTTGGTCGCCGCATAGCTGTTCATGGTCAGCGTGTAGCGCCCATTCTGCGCCAGCTTCTGCACCGTGAACTGCGGCGAGGAACCGCTGTAAATCATAATGTTGCCGGCGGCGTCGAACTTGCCCGAAATCACCGACGTATCTGTCCGGGGGACATACACGAACGCGATCGGGTCTTGTTCATAGGCGCTGGCGGTGTCATCCGAAATGTCATGGACATACAGCGTCCACGTCCCGTCCTCGTTCGCCTTGGAGAGCCCGATGTTCCCCTCGTCCTTGGCGTGGTTCACCAGCAGGACACCATCTGCCAGCGAGTTGATCCCGTAAGTTCTCAGATCCAAAGTCCACGTTCCCTGGTTCGCCGCCCAGCCACCCGAGCCATCCGGGATGCCGTTCTCAATGAACGTTGTGCCCAGCACCACTTCCGGCGCGCCAATAACGAGACTATTGGACCCACCATTGACGTATGGCCAAGTACGCGCCACACCCCCGATGTAGCGGTCATAAGGGAACCATGCCGCCGACACGTTCACGTTGGCCTCCGCCGTGTTGCCGGCCGTGCCCGACTTGTTCGTGCAATGCGTGCAAATGCGATACCAGGCATTCATGACGCCGTTGGTCACGTCATCGGTGAGTCCGTTGATTTCCACAAAAGACTCCGGAAATACCGTGCGTTTGGTGGTGCCGCTGCTGGCCTGGATGTTGGTCCGCCCGCACTCCGCCACCGACGAGATCAGCACACCCTTGGCCACGTCGTCATACTTGTTCCCGCCAATCTGGACGTAGTAATCACCGGTGTTCCAGCAGGGAAACGTAGTGATGTTGGTCACGTAATTGGTACTCACCCCCGGGACAATATTGGTGGTGATCTGGGTGATCGTCCAATTATCGCCGTAGATGGGCAGGAAGTCGCCAATATTGATGAGCTCGCTGACGGTGACGTTCGTGTTGACGTTAAAGTTGACCTGTGTCACCTGCAACAGCCCCGCCGAGATGCCGTTGTTGGCCTGCGCCTGGGGCGCCAGGCCTAGCAGCAGGGTCATCACCAGGACGACCACTGTCCGCAGTAGGTTCTTGCGTATGGTTCCGCCTCGCAGGAGGCCCGATGCTAGTGTGTTCGTTGTGTTGTTCATTGTTGGTTTGTTTTGGGGATTTGGAGCTATGTGCGAGTTAAAGTTCTAAGCGGTCAAATGCTTAAGGGCTGACGCCGGCGACGCGGGAGGAGTCATGCGAGATATTCCAGACCTCGATGAACTTGTTCTGCTTCACCCATTCGGCGTGGCCGTCGCAAAACACAAAGTTCTGCCCGTACTTGCCGTGGTTGTCCGTCGCGCTGTCCGGCCAGTTATTGATGTCCTTCGGGTCCACCGTGTTCGAGGTGTCATCCGCGTCGGTCATCAGGAAGATCTTCGCCGGCCCCGGCACCATGCCGATGCAGGCCGAGTAATAACAAATCTTGAAGGCGGCCACGCTGGCCTCTTTCTTCTTGGTAGCGACGCCCGAGCCCGAGGTGCGCACGGTGAAATTGCCGAAGCACTCGAAGCTGGTGCCCGGGCCTTTGGGCGTGGTGGCGTTGTTGCACAGGTCGCGAATCGTCTTCTGCCCGGTCGGATTGCCGTTGATGTCCTTCACGTCAATCAGGTTCGTGGTGCGGATATAGTTCTGCGTGCTGGGACACAGATAGCTGCCCACGCTCTTGGCGTAAGCCGGGTAGAGCCAGCTCAGATCGTCGTCGGACCCGGAGCGATCGGTGCCCACGGAGGGGGTGAAGCCGGACTCGAACCAGGTGTAGCTGGAGAAGTGGCCGTTACAGTCGTCGGCGTACATCATGCTCCCCAGGCCGAGTTGCTTGAGGTTGTTGAGACAGCCGGTTCTCCTCGCCTTGTCTTGCGCCTTCGCCAGCGCCGGCAGCAACAGGGCGGCCAGAATGGCGATAATCGCAATGACGACGAGAAGTTCGATGAGGGTGAAGGCAGGTTTTTCCGCGTGCTTGGAGGACTTGACAAACATAATATTTAACTACAATTTAACTGCAACGTTATGAACGCAGTTGGGTGCTTTGCTGCATAACGCGATGCACAATGCAACTTTTTCCCCGCTTTGTCAACGGTATTATTTAGAATATTTATTCGACATCACTGCTCTAATCTTGTCTACTGATATAACAAAATATGATTAGTATCGGTCTGAAAGGGTTCCGCGGCCAGGTCCCCGGGGCGCGGTGACAGGAACCGGCGAGCCCGGGTAGGGGATCTTATACGAGATAGTACTGGCATGAGTGATATTGCCGGGTTGGGTGCCAGGTGCCGGGCGGGCAGGAGCGGTGGCCGAGAGGAGGGGTTTGAAGCCCGGTTCGTCCAAGACCCCCTCCGCGGGGGGCTCGATAATCCGACGCGATTTTCTGGTGGTCGTTCCCCTTCGGCCCCGACCGACGCGCCGGCTGCCTTCCGCCAACCCTGCGGATTGGCCTGTGCCCAGGCGCTCCGTGCATGATTATGCAGTCTCAAACGCCAATCAAGGACACCATCGCCCCTCCGTATCCTCTCCCTATCCTCACCGTCACCTCACCGTTGAACCTCTGCAAAGCTTGCAGAGGTTCAACGGTGAGGTGACGGTGAGGATACGGTGAGGTGAGCCA
>CAZDOO010000032.1:0-56100 GCA_964507045.1 uncultured Verrucomicrobiota bacterium
CTCCCGGGCGAGCGCATCCGCACGCCGAGGATACTGCTGCTCTTCTACCAGGGCGACCGGTGGCGGGGGCAAAACCTCCTGCGCCAGTTCATCCTGGCCCATCACCGTCCCCAGCGCGGCGGCCAGCCTATGGTCGCACCCATCACCTGCGGCAATTGGGGCGGCACTCGCGCCGAGGTGCACCTGGATAACATCCAGAAGTTCCTCCAGCACCAGTTGCCGATCGAATATTACTGGATTGACGCCGAATGGTACGGCCAGGGCGGTTGGGCGGCCAATGTCGGCAACTGGCGGGTCAACGCCCAACTCTACCCGGCCGGCTTCAAGCCCCTGAGCGATGCGTTGCGGCAGTCAGGACGCGAACTCATGCTCTGGTTTGAGCCGGAACGTGTTATCAAAGGCACCGAATGGCACAAAGAGCATGCTGCCTGGATGCTCGACACGGGCGGCAATACACTCCTGTTTAACCTCGGCCTCCCGGAGGCGCGCCAGTTCGTCACCGACTTCATCGCGGACCGGATCGCCGAGTTCGGCCTGGGCTGCTATCGCCAGGACTTCAACATGTCGCCGCTGCCCTATTGGCAAGCCGCCGATGCTCCGGACCGCCAGGGCATCGCCGAAAGCAAGCACATCGAAGGGCTCTACGCGTTCTGGGACGGCCTGCTCCAGCGCTATCCGAATCTCCTCATTGATAACTGCGCCTCCGGCGGGCGCCGGATTGACTTGGAAACAACCGGCCGCGCAACGCCCTTCTGGCGCACCGATGGCCCGCGCGATGCCATCGCGCACCAATGTCATACGTACGGTTTGATGCCCTGGGTGCCCCTGAGCGCCACGAGCCAGGACCGCGAAGGGGATGATTACGAGTTCCGCAGCAGCATGTGCAGCGCGCTCTGCATCAACTGGGCGCACTCCGGCGACGGCCCGTGTGAGCGTCTCCCCGAGAACTTCCCCTTTGCCTGGGCCAAGGCGGCCTTGGACCAATACCTCGAATTGCGCCCGTATTACTATGGCGACTACTACCCCCTGACGAGCTACTCCAAGGCGACGGACGTTTGGATGGCCTATCAACTCGACGGTCCCACCCCCGGCAAAGGCCTGGTGGTCGCCCTGCGCCGGCCCGACAGCCCCTATAGCCTGGCTCGATTCAGCCTGCACGGGCTGGATGCGAACGCTTCCTACCGCATCACCAACCTCGACACCAAGCAACAGGTCACTCGTTCAGGAAGCGAACTGACTCGCGATGGCCTCGAAGTCTCGCTGCAAAGCAAGCCGGGCTCCGCCTTGCTTCTCTACGAGCGACAGTAACCTGAACAGCCGACATCTGCGGGTGGTGTGGGGGGCTGTCCCGGCGCGGAAGCCCCGTCGCGGGGTTTAACCAAACGGCACTTACGCACGTAAGTGACTGTACACTCGAAAACCGACTCCACCCTGAATCCAACTGGACAAAGATACCCCTCTGAAACGAGGCCAAAGCAGTCACTTTGCCCTCACGCCCCTGCCAGCCAGCCCATTTCCACGTAACTACCTGCATTTATAAGGCTTACCAGCTATTTCCTGCTGCTTTCCTCACTACGTGTACAAGGGGTGTACAACGGATGCTCACCGGGTGCTCACTGGCTACACAGGTGTGCATCCCTTGTGCACCCCTTGTACACCCCTTGTACACACGGTTAAGTGATCGAAAAACGCCTTGGAGTGTTGTCAGAATTCGTGTGTGCTTACGCCAGTCGGCGCAAGCCGGGTTAGCGGAAGACCATAGGGCGCGAACTGACGTTCGCGGCTACTGGATTGGCAAAACCGCGCCAGGCGATGGCGGGCGAGTCCACTCAGAGGCGAAACGATGGTGAGAGGGTTTATACGGTTGAGTGGCCTATGAACTTGCGATAGAGTTGCCGGCAATGTCATCCGAGATTGCCACCTTCTCCTTCTGTTTGGCGGCGGAGCGATGCTGCGGAAGCAGGCGGCGGCGGCCGATATGAAAAGACTAATACTGCTAATACTCTGTGCGTTAATAAGCGTCCACGGTGTGCGCGCGGCATCAACCCCTGCGGTGCGGGAGATCACTTTGGACAAGCGATTCCTGAACCTGCCGGTCAAGAACAAGGCCCCCAAGCAGCGCGTGAAGCTGCTCGTGGACGGCCAGGTCGCACGCGAGTTCGAGATTGAACTGGCCGGCGGGGAAGCTGATTTCTGGGTGTTCCTCGACCTGGCGCCGTTCCAAGGCAAGCGGGCGACGCTCCAGGCCGACACTTTGCCCGCGGACTCTACCGCCTTGTCCGCCGTTGAACTGTCGGACAAGATCAAAGGCGCGGAGAACCTCTATCGAGAGGCGCTGCGTCCGCAGTTTCACTTCTCGTCACGCCGCGGCTGGAACAACGATCCGAACGGGCTGGTGTTTTACGGAGGGGAGTATCACCTCTTTTACCAGCACAATCCGTACGGCTGGAAATGGGGCAATATGCATTGGGGCCACGCCGTCAGCGCCGATCTGCTGCACTGGCAGGAGCTGCCCATCGCCCTGTATCCGCATCGGTTCGGCGATTGGGTTTATTCTGGCAGCGCGGTTGTGGATCGCGCCAATACCGGCGGTTTCCAGACCGGCAAAGAAGCGCCGCTGGTGGCTGCCTATACCAGCACCGGGCGCGGCGAGTGCATCGTCTTCAGCAACGATCGCGGGCGCACCTGGACGGAGCCTGGCGGCAATCCCGTTGTCTTCCACAAGGGCCGCGACCCCCGCCTGTTCTGGCACGCCCCGACGAAACGGTGGGTGATGGCAGTGTATGACGAGCTGGACGGCAAGCGCTGGATCGCCTTCTACACCTCGCCGGATTTCAAGCAGTGGCAGTTCCAGAGCCGCATCGAGGGATTCTATGAATGCCCGGACATGTTCGAGCTGCCCGTGGACGGGAAGCGGAAGGAGAAGCTCTGGGTGCTGACGGCCGCCAACAGCGAGTACCGGCTTGGCACATTTGACGGCCGCCAGTTCACTCCTCAGACCCCCATGCTGCCCGGCCACCGCGGCGATGCCTTCTATGCAGCCCAGACCTACAGCGACATCCCGGCCGGGGATGGCCGCCGCATCCAGATTGGCTGGGGCCGGATCGCCACGCCCGGCATGCCTTTTAACCAGATGATGACCTTCCCCTGCGAGCTGACGCTGCGCTCCACCACCGCCGGGCCGCGCCTGTGTTTCCAGCCGGTGAAGGAACTCAAGCGCCTCCATGCCGCCCGGCACACCCAATCGCGGCTAATGCTTGGGCCCGGCACCAACGCGCTGGCTGGCCTCCGGGGCGAGCTGTTCGATCTGCGGATGCAGTTTGTGGCTGGCACCACCGGCGAGGTGCGGCTGGCAGTCCGAGGCATGCCGGTGGTTTATAGTGCCGACCGGCACGAGGTTGTTTGCGGCGACCGCCGGAGCCCGCTGTTCCCGCTGAACGGCAAGGTGCGGCTGCAAGTATTGGCGGATCGCACCTCGCTGGAGATCTTCGGCAACGAAGGGCTGCTCTACATGCCCATGGCTGCAAAGTTCGCCCCGGCCGATCAACCGCTCGCGCTTACTGTGACCGGCGCCCCCGTGCGCTTCGATTCGATTGAGGCTTGGGAGCTAAAGTCCATTTGGCGGAAGGCGGGGACGCCGCCCTGACAGCCAAGTGTTGATTCCTGCCTGCCTGGCCGGGCTGTGGCAGGAGTGTCCTTATGCCGTTGCCCGCGGTTTAACGGAATATGACCAGCCTGGCTGATTCCGGGGCGAAGGGTTCGATGCGGAAGGTGTTGGCGCCCGCCTTCAAATGCCTTCTGATTTCCAGGCGCGAGGGCAGACCTATAAAACCGCCGGCATCGCTGCCATTAACCATCACCCGCGCGGCGGTTTCCGGCGCTACGCGGTCCAGCTCCAGGTAAACGCGCGAGCCGCGCAAGTCTGCCGAGGCCAGGTCACAGTGGCCCAGAAAGGGATCGGCCTTGGCCGGGCTCAGGGTTAGCCGGCCGGCAAGCAGGCCCCAGGGGCCGCCGCCGAAGGAGGCGATTTCGATCGCGGATGGCCAGGCGCTGTCATCGAATGCCGCCTCGGTCCAGTGCGCGGCGGGCTCGTTGGATGTCTTCCATGCCTTGCTCACGGCTTCGGTCAGGGTCGGGCCGGAGGCCAGTTCGACGGTGAGGCGGCCAATCAGGCCGGCGGGGTTCGGTTTGTCGCCGGCGTTGACCGCGGCGATGGCGAGTTGGTTCAAGCCGGGAGCCAGGAAGCTGGTCACGTCCAGTTCCGCCGGGTTGCGCCAGCCTTCGGCGCTGTTGTCGCCCTTGCCTGCCTCCTTGCCGTTGATGAAGAGCGTGAAGCGGTTGTCCGCAGTGCCGGTGAAGGTGGCTTTCCGGATCACTGCCCCGGCGGGAATGGTAAGTTGTTTTCGGAAGAAGCGCGTGCCGGGCGGGGCCTGTTGCCGGGACTTCGTCTCCGGGTGCCAGGTCCAGGCGCAGCCGCGCAACGCCAGCGCCGGGCTGCCGCCGAGGGACAGCAATGGATCCGGCGTTGCGGGGGCGGGGTCACGTGTCAGGGTAATGGTCCGAAGGGGCGCGGCACCGACGGGTTCCTGGCGCGGCGGCAGGGCCCGCGGTTTTGGCTGGAAGACGAGCAGGACGCTCTCATTTGGCTCCAGCGTCAGGCTTAGCGCAACCTGGCGGTCTTGGCGGGCGAAGGGCAGGGTGGTGATCTCATTGCGCATGGCGTCCCAGCATTCGGGCGTGCCGTCGGCGGTGACGAGGAAGCGGAAGGTGCGCGGCGCGCCTTCATGGTTCTGATTGGCAATAAAGAAGACGTCCCGGCCTGCTTTTACCCGGTGCAGCACGTGCAGCCAGTGATCGGTCGCGCCTTCGAGCACTTCCAAGGTCGGGTGGATGCCGGCATCCCCGGCCAGCACTTGCTGGAGTTGCTCCGGTGTGGGCTGGGCTGGCAGCCAGTAGGAGCGTCCGCCGGCAGGGCTGGTCTTGCAGACGGTCAAGCCGGGCGTTGGCTGGCCCCAGATAGCCTCGCGCAACCGTGCAATGTCCTCCCCCGTCTTGCCGAGCGTCGCGGACTTGGCAGGCAGGAAGCCGTGGGCCAGCACAACGCCACCGCGGTCGAAGAACAGTTTGGCTTTGGCCAGGGTCGCATAGGGAATGACTTCCACCGGCGGCACGATGAGCACACGGTAGCATTCGTCGCGTAGCTTGAGCCCACCGTGGCTGAGCTTCGTATTCCGCTCGAACACTTCATACGGCAGCCAGTCGCAGTCATAGAGCGCGTCCTGGAGGCTTTCGCTAATCTGGTCGGGGAGGATGTGTTGGCCGCACTGTGCGCTCTGGCCGAGGTAGAGCAACGCGACCGGGCAGACGTGGCGGCCGCCGGTGAGCATAAGACTCAGGCGGCTGGTGTAGTCGGCGAACACGCGGTAGAGGGGCCACCGCGGCTCGAAACCGCCGTTGTAGAAGTAGGGCGGGCAATCGGTGTCCCTCGGGGCGCGCGGGTTGAACGAGTGCGGGATGAGGAAGTTGACGCCCGAGACCTGCATATGGTCGGTCCACCACTTCATTTCCGGGTAGGTGAGGTCCTGGCCGCGCGCACCGAAGATTTCGACCATGGTCACATCGTCCGGTTTGCCGTAGGCGTGGCTGATGGAGCTGGCCAGCCTGGGAGTCTGCCAGCAGGGCGCGTCGCGTGTCTCGCGCCGGCCCATGACGAACTGGTCGAACACGGCGTCAATGCCGCCCATGTCGCCGTGCCCCTGAAGGCGCATCATGTCTCCGGCGCAGAATTCGGGGTGCTGGTAGAGCTTGGAATGCTCCATGAAGTGGCCGGTGGACTTCACGCCATGCTGCCGGCACCACCGGGCGATGCCGCCATACATGGTGCGGCCCCAAGCCTCCGCCAGGGCGTCCAGGTACTGGTAGCGCGCCGCGGTTTGGTCTTCGCCGGCCAGTTGCGACTTGTAGGCAACATAAGCTTTCTTCCAGTCCACCTTCCGCTCGGCCAGCACGCGGTTGAGTTCGGTACCCCAATCGCCGGGCGTCTCCGGCTCGTCATAGAAGAAGCCGCGGATGGTTTTCCCGAAGTCGGCCCGGTAGCGCTCGAAGTGGGGCTGGTAAACAGTTTGCAGATACCAGTCCACGCAATCCTGGCTCGCGCCGTCCACGGTGAGCTGCTTGCCGCCGAGCTGGATGAGGCCGGGGGCCTGCTGGTGGGTGAACTTGAGCACGCGCCACTTGCCGGCGCTGGATTCCCAGCGCAGATGGCCCCCGTGAACGAAACGGGCGAGGTCAATCAGCGTCTGTCCTTCGATCTGGCCATTGGCAGTCAGCCGCCCTGCGACCGTAGCGATATAGCCGTCCCCGCCGTGGCCGTCCGCCTCGAAGAGCTTGGGCCCCTCCACCTCGACCGTTGCCGCCTCCAGCCGCTTGGCCGCGTAACGCGGCGGCACCTTGCCGGCGACCGCCTGGCTGGGCCACCATTTCTCGTCGAAGATCCAGAGCTGGAGATTATGCTGTTTGGCCGCAGTCAGGCAGATGTCCAGATCACGCCACCAGCCGGGGCCCATCCAATCATTGTGCGGGCGGGATTCCGTGGTGAAGCAGCCATTGCCGCCTTCGGCCACCTTGCACACATACATCTCCAGGCGTTCCTTGGTCTCGTCGCCATGCAGCCACAAAAGCGGGCCGGTGAGGCGCCGGGCCTCGGGCGGCAGTTCCCGGAATTGCTTTTCCAGGGCCGCCATGCTCGAACCGGTAGGGCGGCTCTGGGCGCCAGCCGCCTGGGCCCAGCACAGCGCGCTGAAGATTAGCAAGGCTGCGGCGCAGGAAGTCCGAATGGAAGGAGTTGTCGGCGTTTTCATGAATCGTTTCAACGCGCTACATGACTCCAGACAATGCGCCCGGGATCAATGCGAATATTTGGCTCCCACCCCGCCGTTGCTCCCTGCCGCCGGCGATGCGGAAGCTTCGACATGCTACCCATGGGGTCGAGCGGCATAGGGGAGCTACCGTGGTGCCGCCGCAGCGGGGCTGGCATGCCCGCGCAGAGCGTTGACACGAGCCGTCAGGCATAGGACGATCAAGCCAATCCCATATGGAGTAAATGCAGCTATGAACACACAGCAAAACCCTGCCATCCCGGCGGCTGAAGTCACGGGGGGCCAGACCCAAGTGGTGGATGAATTGACGCGGGTAAAGATCTTTCTGGGCATCCAAGCGTTCTTCCTCGCCGTGTCCGTATTTACGGGCGGCTTCCACTTCAAGTTGTGGTCTATGTTGGACACGGCGCTGATGATCCAATCCATCGGCGTCACTGCCCTGGTCGTGGTGTTGGAAGAAGACCGGCACCGGCGGCTGGCTTTCAAGGTGGCCATCATTCTGTACCTGCTGGCGGTGCTCGACATGGGGATCAACGTCTGCATCTCCGGTGTGGTCGGATGGGCGGCATAGTCTGCCAGGCGGGCTGCGTGCCGCGGGGGGAGGCTGCGGCGGGAGGCAAGCCGCGTTACAAGGCTTTGGCCGGGCCACACCTGGAAAGCAGTGTCGTCGCGGCGCTCGGCCACCGCAGTCCAACTCCCGGATTGCGGTTGACAGTGGGGACAGGCTGCTAAACTGGGGGTGGTGAACACAGCCGAAACAGCCGCGGGGCGTTCGCTCAGGACACCTACGTCCGAAATCGGGGGGTGCCCGCCGGTGTTTGTGACCACACATTGGTCGGTGGTGCTGTCGGCGCGGCGGAAAGATTCGCCGCAGTCGGCAGCCGCGCTCGAAACGCTCTGCCGCACCTACTGGTATCCCCTTTACGCTTATGTTCGCCGACAAGGCCATCCCCCGCCCGACGCGCAAGACCTGACGCAGGAGTTCTTCGCCCGGCTGCTGCAAAAGGATTACCTGAAGGCGGCGGCGCGCGAGAAGGGCCGGTTCCGCACCTTTCTCATCGTGGCGCTGAAACGGTTCCTGGCCAACGAATGGGACCGGGCGCGGGCCCAGAAGCGCGGCGGGGGCCAGCCGTTGCTCTCGCTGGACACGGAGCTGGCCGAGCAGCGCTACCGGATCGAGCCGGTTGAGGGCGCCACAGCCGACCGGGTGTTCGAGCGACGCTGGGCGCTGACACTGCTCGACCATACGATGACGCGCCTGCGGGAGGAGTTCGCCACCGGTGGCAAGGTCGCGGAGTTCGAGCGGCTGAAGGCGTGCCTCACGGCCGAGCGGGGTGAAATCTCCTACGCGGACATCGCCGCCGCGCTGGGCCTGAGCGAAGCATCGGCGCGCGTGGCGGTGCACCGGCTGCGCAAGCGGTTCCGCGAGATCTTCCGGGAGGAGATTGCCCACACGGTCTCCCGGGCGGCGGATATCGAGGAGGAGGTGCGGTATTTGATGAGCGTGCTGGCGGAGTGAGGGGGCCTGTTGCGTGGTGCGGGCTCCGTGTCGCGTGAATCCACTGGTCCAGTGTGCAACCCGCCATACGGATCACGTTTCACTCGTTACGTCTTAATCCGTAACATTCCGCCCTGGCTTCTTAATTAGAGAGTGATGAACGAAGACGCAGACATGGCCCGAAAATGCAAGCGGTGCAGCACGCCGCTTGCCCCCGACGCCCCGGAGGGACTCTGCCCGCGCTGCCTGATGGCATTAAACCTATCAGCGCAAACCGAGATGCCCGGCGGCGAAGTCGGACCCGACGGCACCCGGGTGGTGCCGCCGAAACCGGAGCCGCCGCCGCCCCTGGAGGAGATTGCTCCCCATTTTCCGCAACTGGAACTGCTCGAATGCCTGGGCCGGGGCGGCATGGGGGTGGTCTATAAGGCGCGCCAGCCCCGCCTCAACCGCTTCGTGGCGCTCAAAATCCTGGCCCGCGAGAAAGAGAAGGACCCGCGCTTTGCCGAACGCTTCACGCGGGAGGCGCAGGCGCTGGCCCGGCTCAACCATCCCAACATTGTCACCGTCTACGACTTCGGCGAGGCCAACGGCCTGTATTACCTGCTGATGGAGTTTGTGGACGGCCTGAGCCTGCGGCAACTGCTGCAAAGCCGCAAGCTGGCGCCGGAAGAGGCGCTGACCATCGTGCCCCCCATCTGCGAGGCCCTCCAGTACGCCCACCAGCACGGCATCATTCACCGCGACATCAAGCCGGAGAACATCCTGATGGACACCCAGGGCCGGGTGAAGATTGCCGATTTTGGCATTGCCAAGCTCCTGGGTCCGGAGGGCCGAGCCGAGCCGCTGACCGCCGAGCAGCAGGCGGTGGGCACCCCCCATTACATGGCTCCCGAGCAGGTCGAGAAGCCCGCCACCGTGGATCACCGTGCCGATATATTTTCGCTGGGCGTGGTGTTCTACGAAATGCTCACCGGCGAGCTGCCGCTGGGGAAATTCGCGCCGCCTTCGAGGAAGGTGCGCGTGGACGTAAGACTTGATGAAGTGGTCCTGCACGCCCTGGAGAAGGAACCGGAACGCCGTTACCAGCAGGTTAGCCAGGTGAAGACGGACGTGGAAACCATTGCCAAGTCGGAAGCCGGGAGCGCCAAATCCGGAGCACCGCCCGCCCGGATCTCCCCGCCGCCGGCGGCTTCCGGCATCGGCGATGCCTTGCGACAAGTCAAAGGCCCGGCCACTGGACTGATCATCACCGCCATCCTGAACTGGATTGCGATCCCCCTGGTCCTGCTCATCGCGGTGGCCGTGGCGAGCGGCAAAGGGGTCGCTGCGGCGCCTATGCTGCTGGTGCCGCTCTCGGCCCTGGTGCTGAGCGCGATCATTCTGGTCGCGGGTTTGACGATGAAGCGGCTCCAGGCTTACGGCCTGGCCGTCGCGGGGGCCATTCTGGCGATTCTGGTCACGCCCGGCAACCTGATCGGCCTGCCCATCGGGATCTGGGCCTTGGTGGTGCTCAGCCAGCGCCAGGTGCGCGCGGCTTTTGGCAAAGGACAGGCCATCCCCGCTCTTGAACCGGCACAGCCCGCGAACGGGGGCGGAGCCTGGAAGGTTACTGCGGTGATAGTGGCGGCAGTGATGCTGCTCCTTGCGATTCCAATCGGAGCAGTGTTGCTGGCTGTCGGGCTGCCCGCATTCATGAAGGCCCGGGACCGCGCCAGGCAGGTTCAGCAGCAAATCAGCCAGCGTGCGCTGACGTTCGTGGTCCGCGGCACTGTCACCGACGCTGCCACCGGCCAGCCGATTGCCGGGGCGCGGGTGGATGACAACGCCTACGGTGCCCGTCCCAACCGTGCGCCGCAGCAGGCCTGGACCGACGCGCAGGGTCATTACGAGCTGCGCACCTGGCATGAGGAGCACACGCTGGCGGCCTCAGCGCAAGGCTACGAAACCAAGCTCCACACCTTCACCACCGACAGCCTCCGGCAGATGACCCTGGCGCAGATTGACTTCCAGTTGCAGCCGGCGGAGGCGGGCGACTCAGTCGCTTCCGGCCCGGAGCATCAAGCGCTTGAAGCAGCGGTCAAGCGCGGCAGCGCCTGCTGGACCAGCGGAGACTACGGCCAGGCGCTCGCCCTGCTGCTGCCCGCCGCCTTGAAAGGTCATCCGGTCGCCCAGCACCGTATCGGGGTCATGTATGTGATGGGACAGGGGGTGGAGATGGATGCGGCCGAGGCGACCCGCTGGTTCCGCAAGGCGGCCGAACAGGGACAAGCCGAATCCCAATACAGCCTGGGGCTGCGCTACCAGTTGGGGCAGAGCGTCGTACAGGATCACAAAGAAGCCGCTCGCTGGTTCAAACTGGCAGCGGATCAGGGGATTGGCGCGGCGGCAGCAGCGCTAGCCAGGGAATACGCGAAAGGTGAGGGTGTGCCGCAGGACCTGGCGGAGGCTTACCAGTGGGCGGCGATAGCGGCTCGCCTGCCTGATCCGAACAGTGGCGATGTCATCCTGAGAGATTTGGAGAACAAGCTGACGCCACAGCAACTCGCCGAAGCCAAGCGCCGCGCGAAGGAGTTTGCACCCAAACGGGTTGGCCCGGCTGATCCCTGAGCCGGCCGAGGAGTTCGGAGGCAGCCGCAGACGCTAGAAAGGCGTCTTCATCGCCCCCACGTGCCAGTCGAAATAGAGGTAGTTCCGCGTTGCCGGCTGCTTGGAGCCGTGCACCGGGTCAACTGCGATGTAGTCCAAGTAAGTGGTGCTGGTAATACCCAAGCCTGTCATCAGTTGCTTGTCGCAGTCCGTCATGGCCCAGGTATCCGAGGGCCGCTTGAACGCCGTCTGCTTCTTGGAAAGCGCCGCCGGCGTGTTCGGCCGGCCAAAGGGGAAATCTATCGTATCCGCCCCGATTGGAAAATCGTTGGTGACCCGGCTCAGCGAGAAGTAGCTGATCGGCACTTTGAGCGGCGGAACCGGCGTCACTTTCGGCAGCACTCTGAAGGAGGCGGGACAAATGGCCACCTTTGCAGTCTGCAGGACCGTCTGCGCTGGCTTGTACGCCAGATACGGTGTGAGGAACCCCGCCAGAGAGCCATTATATGGATCGGAAGGGTCGGCCGTGTTCTTCTGGTAGGTAAAGAACATGCCCGTCCAGCAGGGACCCGGCAGGTAGTCGTTGCAGTCGGAGGCGTACATCGCAATCGCGTAGCCCACCTGCTTGAGATTGCTGACGCAGTTTGCCCGCATCGCCTTGTCTTTCGCCTTCGCGAGCGCTGGCAGCAACAGCGCCGCCAGAATGGCGATGATTGCGATGACTACCAGCAGCTCAATCAGCGTGAACGCCGAAATTACCCGTTGGAATCTTCCTGGGGCCTTTGACTTTCGTGGCATATGAATAAACGCTTTTAACAATGCCAAACTAACATGGCCGCAGCCGGGCTGCAATGCTAGAATGCGGCCGCTTCCTCACATATACATGTGAGGCAGAGAGATCCCGCCTGCGGGCCGCCAGGTTCCTGCGCTAAGGGACGTCTGGCCAGGGCGGCCAGGAAGGCGGGTCAAGCCCGGGCAAACCTGGGCAATACTCCTCGCCCCGCACTGGCTCACCTCACCCTATGCGCACCGTCTCCTCACCGTAGATAACATTGTCATCTACGGTGAGGAGACGGTGAGCAGACGGAGGGACCCTTGTGCAAGGATGAAGCCATGGGAGGACAAGGAGCCCGGCCTGCCGCGCGCACGACATCGGATGCCCCCCCGGCTGCGCCCAGGCATGCGGGGAGTCGAAAAGGTGTTGACGCGTCGGACCTCTGGCCTAGTATCCACTCAGCATCGTCAACCACGGAAGCGCTATTTATGTGCAACACAAAGAACATCGAACAATCCTATCAGCTTGCCAAAGAACGGTATGCCCAGTTGGGCGTGGACACCGACAAAGCCCTCAAACAGTTGGCGCAGATACCCATCTCGATCCACTGCTGGCAGGGCGATGACGTCGGCGGTTTCGAGAACGCCGGCCAGGATTTGGGCGGCGGCCTCGCGGTCACCGGTAATTACCCCGGCAAGGCCCGCACCGCCAGCGAGCTGCGCGGCGACTTCGAAAAGGCGCTCTCCGTCATTCCCGGCAGCCATCGTTTCAATCTCCACGCCTGCTATGCCGAGATGAGCGGCAAGAAGGTGGACCGCGACGCGCTGAGCGCCGACCAATTCAAGAACTGGATCGCCTGGGCCAAAGCCATCAAGATCGGCATGGACTTCAACCAGACCTACTTCGCCCATCCCAAAGTGGTGGGGGGGTTCACGCTGACCAGCGCCGATGCCGGCATCCGCAAGTTCTGGATCGAGCACGGCATCCGCTGCCGCGAAATCGGCGCTGCGATCGGCAAGGCCCTCGGCAAGACCTGCGTCACCAATCTCTGGATTCCCGACGGCATGAAGGACACGCCCGCCGACCGCAAAGGCCCGCGCGAGCGCCTCGTCGAATCCCTCGACGCCGTCTACAAGAAGAAGATTGATAAGCAGCTCAACCTGGACTCCGTCGAGCCCAAGCTGTTTGGCATTGGCGCCGAGAGCTACACGCCGGGCTCTTCCGAGTTCTACATCGGCTACTCCGTCAGCCGCCAGATTCTGCTGACGCTGGACGCCGGCCATTTCCATCCGACCGAAGGCATCGCGGACAAGATTTCCTCGGTGCTGAACTACGTGCCCGAGATCGTGCTGCACGTCAGCCGCGGGGTGCGCTGGGACAGCGACCACGTGGTTACGCTCACCGACGAGCTGCAGGCCATCGCGCAGGAAATCGTCTGGGGCGGTTACACCAACCGCGTGCATATCGGCCTCGACTACTTCGACGCCAGCATCAACCGCATCGCCGCGTGGGTCATTGGCTCGCGCAACATGGTCAAGGCGCTCCTGCTCGCGCTGGTGACACCCATTGACAAGCTCAAGCAGCTGGAGGCGGAGGGCGACTATACCTCGCGCCTGGCCTTGATGGAGGACGCGAAGCTCCTGCCCGCCGGCGCCGTGTGGGATTACTACTGCCAGAAGATGAACGTGCCGGTCGGGGAGGCCTGGCTGGCTGAGGTGAAGCGCTACGAGAAGGACGTGCTTGCCAAACGCGTATGAACGAGCTCACGCAAGCAACGACGAATCCGGCGCTGGGCGTCTTGATTTTCACGCTGGGTGGCCTGGCCGGGGCGGTGTTCTACCTGCCATTCAAGAAAGTCAAGGGCTGGGCGTGGGAGAGCTACTGGTTCATCTACGCGGTGTTCGGCCTGGTGGTCGTGCCGTGGACGCTGGCCATGATTACTTCGCCCAATGTGATCAAGGTGCTGCAGCATGCGCCAGCCAAGACCCTGCTCTATTGCTGCCTTTGCGGCGCCGCCTGGGGCGTGGGGGGGCTGACTTGGGGATTGATGATCCGCTACCTCGGCGTCGGCCTCGGCCTGGCAATTGGCTGCGGACTGTGCTCCGCCGCAGGCACGCTGATTCCCCCCATCCTCGCGGGCAAGATCGGTAGCCTGGTCGGCACTCCCTCGGCCAACGCTTCCCTGGTCGGCGTGCTGGTCTCTTTGGCCGGCATTGTGCTGGTCGGCATGGCCGGCATGTCCAAGGAAAACGAGCTTCCCGAGGAAGCGAAGAAAAAGGCGGTGGCGGAGTACAACTTCAAGAAGGGCATCACGGTGGCCATCTTCTCCGGCCTGATGAGCTCAGCCATGAGCTTCGGCCTGCAAGGCGGGGCCAGGCTCGAGCGGCTCGCGGACATTATCATGCCGATCACCCCCACGGCTTGGCACGGCATGCCCGTCCTGGTGGTGGTTCTGTTCGGCGGCTTTCTCGTTAACGCCACCTGGTGCCTCTACCTCAACGCCAAGAACAAGACCACCGACGACTACGCGCGCAAGGGCGTGCCGTTGCTGGGCAACTTCCTGTTTGCCGGCCTGGCGGGCGCCATCTGGTGCTCCCAGTTCATCTGTTTCAAGACCGGCGAACCGGCGATGGGCAAGATGGCCTACATCGGCTGGGCCGTGCTGATGGCCAGCGCCATTCTCTTCAGCACGCTGCTGGGCATCTTCCTCGGGGAATGGAAGGGCACCAGCAGCCGCACGCGCGGCTTGCTCGCCCTCGGTCTGGTGCTGCTGCTCTCTTCGACTGTGCTGGCGGCCTACAGCGGCAAGCTCAACCAGGGAAGGCCCGCCGCCCCCGAGCCGCCCCCAGCCCCGCTTTCCTGACCCACACACCACGCGTCTCGCTTTACATTTCACGCACCACGCACCACGAACCACTGCCCCCCCATGCCTCGCATCTACCTCGCCATTGACCTCGGCGCCGAAAGCGGCCGTGTCGTAGCCGGCCTCTGGAACGGCAAGTCCATCCGACTCGAAGAAATCCACCGCTTCCCCAACGGGCCGGTGTACTTAGGCGACTCACTCCGCTGGGATGTCGTGCGGCTCTGGGCTGAAATCCAGAACGGCCTGGGCTTGGCCGCAAAGAAGTACGGCAAGTCCATCGTCTCGGTCGGCGCGGACACCTGGGGTGTGGACTACGTGCTGCTCACTGCCTGCGATGAGATGCTGGGCCAGCCATACGCCTACCGCGACGCCCGCACGAACGGGATGATGGAGCGGGCCTTTAAAAAGGTGCCCCGGACGAAGATCTTCGCTCAGACCGGCCTGCAGTTCATGCAGTTCAACACCCTGTTCCAGTTGCTCGCCCAGAAACGGGCAAACCCGGGCATGCTCGAAGCGGCGGACGCGCTGTTGCTCATGCCCGACTTCATCCATTGGGCGCTGTGCGGCTCGCGCGTGGTGGAGTTTACCAACGGCACCACCACCCAGTGCATGCACCCGCTTACGCGCAACTGGGCGACGGGTTTGCTGAAGCAGTTCGGCCTGCCCACGCACATCTTCCCCAAGGTGGTGCCGCCCGGCACCCGGCTGGGCGCGCTGCGGTCTGGCGTTGCGGAGCGGACCGGCCTGCGCAAGGTTAACGTGGTGACCCCGCCTACGCATGACACCGCCGCTGCCGTCGCCGGCGTGCCTACCGCGAACACCGGCAAGGCCAACTGGGCTTACCTCAGTTCCGGCACCTGGTCGCTGATGGGCGTCGAGGTCAAGAAGGCTTCCCTGTCCGCGCGCACGCAGGAGTTGAACCTCACCAACGAGGGCGGCCTGGACGGCACCTACCGCCTGCTCAAGAACATCATGGGACTGTGGCTCGTGCAGCAGTGCAAACGCGCCTTCGATGCGCGCGGCCGGAAATACGAGTACGGCCAGCTCGCGCAAATGGCCGCCAAAGCCCCGGCGCTGCGCTCCATTGTTAATCCCGATGACGCGCGCTTCCTCAACCCGCCTGATATGCCCAAGGCGATCCAGGACTTCTGCCGCGAAACCAAACAGCCTGTGCCCAAGACCGAAGGCGAGCTGGTCCGATGCGCCTATGAAAGCCTCGCGCTCAAATACCGCGAAGTGCTGGGCTGGCTGGAAGAACTCACCGGCAACCGCATCGAGGTCATTCACATTGTGGGCGGCGGTTCCAAGAGCGGCATCCTCAACCAGTTTACCGCCGACGCCTGCCAGCGCCCGGTCATCACCGGCCCCGTCGAGGCCACCGCAATGGGCAACCTGCTCGTCCAGGTGCGCGCCAGCGGCGAGTTGTCGTCCCTGGCCGAGATGCGCGATGTTATCCGCAAGTCCAGCGACGTTGCCACTTTCCGGCCCGGCAGGCCCGCCGCGTGGGAAGACGCCACCGCCCGCTTCGCCGAACTGCGCCGCGGCAACTAGTCCGGGCATTCCCGGCCCGAGCACGCACCCGTGTCCAGGTGCGTGCACACCCGTTGTCGTTGGCCGTGAAAGCGGCGCGTGCTCATCATTGACCCCAAGTTTCAATAGTGCGAGCATCGCTCCTATGAAACGATTGCTCCTCGGCAGCCTGTTGCTCGTATCGCTGGTGTCTCTCTCATCGTGCCGGAACGTAATGTATTCAGCTTACGAGACCGTTGGCGTCTACAAGCGCGACCTGCTGAAGAAGCGGGTGGTGGCGGCGCGTGACGAAGAGAAAGGCGCACAGCAGGAATTCAAAGATGCGCTTACCCGCCTGAAGGAATTGAGCGGGTTCGAGGGCGGCGCACTCGAGAAGCGCTATCGCCAGCTTCAATCCGATTACGACGATGCGTCTTCACGGGTGACGGCGGTGCACAAGCGGGTCCAGGACGTGGAGACGGTGGCCGGGGACCTGTTCGCCGAGTGGGAAAAGGAAAACGGACAGATTGAGACTGAATCGTTGCGCCAGGTAAGCCGGCAGCAATTGAGCGACACACGCGCCCGCTACGCCGAAATGCTCGCCGCGCTGAAGAAGTCGGAGCAAAGCATGGACCCGGTGCTGCGCAAGTTTCACGATTATGTGCTGGCGCTCAAGCACACGCTCAACGCCCAGGCTATCGCCGCCCTCGGAGGCGAATCCGCCAAGATCCAGGCCGACATTTCCCGGCTGATCGAAGACATGAACGCCTCGATCGCGCGCGCGGATGAGTTTATCCGCCAGATGCCCAAGTAGCCGCCGGACCCAACGCCGCCAAAGGCTTCGCTATCACCTGATTCCGGCACACCCTTTCCGTTCGGGGTGCTGGACGCGCCCCGCTAATCGGGATACCCGTTGGGATGCCGCTGGTGCCAGGCCCAGGCGGCAGCGACAATGTCTTCGAGCCTGGGAAACTTCGGCTTCCAACCCAGCTCGCGTATCGCCCGTTCGGCTGCCGCCACCAGTTTAGGCGGGTCGCCAGGCCGGCGCGGCTTCTCAATGGCCGGGATGGTCTTGCCGGTTACCTTCTCGCACATCTGGAGGACCTGGCGGACAGAGTAGCCGTCGCCATTGCCCAGGTTGTAAAAGCCCTGGCAGCCGGGGGCCAAGCCGAGCATATGGGCCTGCGCGAGGTCCAGGATGTGGATATAGTCGCGGATGCACGTGCCGTCGGGGGTGGGGTAATCCGTGCCGTAGATCTCACAGCGCGGCTTTTGGCCCAGGGCAACCTGCAGGATGTTGGGGATGAGGTGAGTCTCGATGCGGTGGTGCTCTCCGAACTGCTCGCTCGCACCGGCGGCATTGAAGTAACGGAAGGCGATGAACTGCAGCCCGTGGACCCGCTGATACCATTGGAGCATCTTCTCGAACATGAGCTTGGACTCGCCGTACGGGTTGATCGGGCGCTGGGGCAGATCCTCCGTCATCGGCAGGCGCTCGGGCGGGCCATAGGTGGCGCAGGTGGAGCTGAACACAAACTTCTTCACGTGGCATTCGACCGCCGCGTTGAGCAGCTTGAGGCCGTTGGCAACATTGTTGTGGAAATACTTGCCGGGGTTGGTCATGGATTCGCCAACCAGCGAGCTGGCGGCGAAGTGCATGATGGCATCGGGCCGAGCCGCCTTAACGGCGTCCAGAATGTGATTCGGTTCGTTGGGGCAGCCCAGGACGAACCTCGCCCGCCGATCCACCGCCGAGCGATGGCCTTCGCTCAGGTCGTCATAGACCGTTACTTGATGGCCGGCCCTGAGCAAGGCCTCGGTGCAGATCGAGCCGATATAGCCGGCGCCGCCGGTGACGAGAATGTGCATGGGCGCAAACTAGCCACGGCAGGAAGGTGACTCAATGGGAAAAGCGCATTCCGGAACGCGCCGGCAGAGCGCGGCGGCGACGGCGCTTTGCAGTTCCAGACGCTGTTATCCACTTCGACGTGGCGGCGGATGCCAGTCCGCGTTAATCTGTCCTAGTGAGCTCTGCCAATGTGGTCGCCGCAATCGCGTTGCTGCTGATTCTGGCCCGGTGGGCTGCCCAGCTTTGGCTGGAGCAGCTGAACCGGCGCCAGGTGGTGGCCCATGCCGGCGCGGTGCCGGAGGCATTCAAAGGCGTCGTGGACGAAGCAACCTACGCCAAGTCCGTAAGCTACACGCTGGCCAAGGGACGGCTGGAGCAAGTGGAGGCGACCTGGAACTCCGCCGTGCTGCTGGCGGTGTTGCTCAGCCTGGTGCTGCCATGGGCGTTCCACGGCTGCATCCAATGGCTGGGCGGCTCCGCGTGGGCGATGGGAGCGTTTCTGCTGGGGGTGGGCATAGCCCTGTCGCTGCCGGGGCTGCCGCTGGATTGGCATGACCAATTCCGGCTGGAGGAGCGTTTCGGCTTCAACACGACGACGCAGAAGGTCTGGTGGCTGGACCGGCTCAAGGGATTGCTGTTGGCGATCGTGCTGGGCTACCCGCTGCTGGTATTGGTGTTGAAACTGGTAGAGTGGACGGGGGCGTGGTGGTGGCTGTGGGCCTGGGGCGCGCTGCTGGGGTTCCAACTGCTGATGCTGGTGCTGGCGCCAGTCCTTATCCTGCCGCTGTTCAACAAGTTCACACCCTTGCCCGAGGGCGCCCTGCGCGAGCGGCTGCTGGGCCTGGCCGCGCGCACCCGCTTCCGCGCCCGCAGCATCCAGGTCATGGACGGCAGCAAGCGCTCCCGGCACTCGAACGCGTTCTTCACGGGCTTCGGCCGCTTCCGCAAGATCGTGCTCTTCGACACCCTCATTGAGCAACTGGCCGCGCCGGAACTTGAGGCGGTGCTGGCGCACGAGATTGGGCACTACCAGAAGAAGCACATCCTCAAAATGCTGCTGGTGTCAGCGGTGAGCTCGCTCGCGGGCTTCTGGCTGATCTCGCTGCTCGCCGGGCAGGAGTGGTTCTACCGGAGCTTCGGTTTCGAGCCGGGGAGCATGGTGCCCGCGCTCTTGCTGTTCGGACTCTTATCGGGCGTCATCACGTTCTGGCTCTCGCCCCTGGCGCACTGGTGGTCGCGGCGCCACGAATACCAGGCGGACGCTTTCGCCGCCGAGGTTATGAGCGAGCCAGGGCCGTTGATCAGCGCGCTGCGCAAGCTGAACGCGAAGAACCTGAGCAACCTCACGCCGCATCCGTTCTACAGCGGGTTCTACTACTCGCATCCGACGCTGCTCGAACGCGAACGGGCGCTACGGGGTTGACAGGCATGAACTCGCCGGTACTGTTGGCCACCTTTATATGCGCGCCGCCACCCGCAACCAGTTCCCAGCAAGGGCTATAGGATGAAACCGCTATCCGAGTGCCGAATGTACGCCTTCGTGGATACGACTTGCCTGCGCGGGCGGGCGCCGGAAACCGTGGCGCAACAGCTTTGCGATGGGGGGGCCGACCTGATTCAGCTTCGCGCCAAGGAGTCGCCCCTCGCCGAGGTCCGCCGCCTGGCGGAGGCGATCCTGCCCGTGACGCGGCGGGCGGGGATCGGGCTGGTGATCAACGATCACGCTTCGCTGGCGCGGGAACTGGGCGCGGAGTTCTGCCATTTGGGTCAGGAGGACTTCTTCGGCGCTGGGTATTCTCACGTCTCGCAGCTCCCCTTAACCGTGCGCCCCGAGCCGGCACCGGCAGGTGCGAGGCAGGCCCGCGTCGCTCCCGTCGGGGTTGGGCTAAGCACCGCCGGGCCGGAACAAGCCGGGCGCGCCATCGCCGCCGGGGCGGACTATCTCGGGGTGGGTGCGGTCTTTCCCACGGGCACCAAGCCCACAGCCCGGCCCGTTACGCTCGAGTATGTGCGCTGGGCGGCGGCGAACATCCGGATTCCCTGGTTTGCCATTGGCGGGATCAACCTGGAGAATCTGGACGACCTGCTGGCGGCGGGCGCGCGGCGCATCTGCGTCGTGTCGGCCATTCTACTGGCAGAAGATCCCGCCGCGGCTTGCCGGAAGTTCAAGGACCGCCTCGAATAAAGGAGAGCAGCGGGACCCAAACTGTCTGGTGCCATGCGCACAGGCAACGAAACCCGCTTTGCAGACTTTGGGGTTACAGTTTGTTGTATTCCTGATGCGTGCCAATCCAGTTCCACACAAACGTGTCGGAAGTCAGGAAATAGCCTGTAGCGCGGTAATGGTCGCCGATGCGGACAGACCACAAGTCATCTTTCAACTTCTTGAAACGGAGCGAGGGATAGAACGGGTCATTGAGCCACAGCGCAAAAGCATTGCGGGCGAGCCGCTGAACCTGCAACGGCAGCGCGTTAAACCGCCGCCAGAAAGTGGGGTCAACCTTTGACTTCACTTCTGCTCGCGAGGGGGAAAACTCATGAGCTTGCCGGCTTCGGCGTCTTTGCGGGAAGCCGACATCAGGTCGTGTAACTTGCCGCCCGGCGCGGCATCCGCTTGCATCTGCCGATCCCAATCGTCGTCCGGCCAGGGATGCAGCAACGCCTCCAACTCGCAACGCTCTTGCGGCGAGAGCTGTTCAATCGCTCTCTTGATTTCAGCAACCGTGCTCATGGCACAAAGTTAAGCGTAATGCAGTATGGCGTCAATCTCGTCGAGCTGGCGCACCTCGGCGGCACGTCGCCAGATGTGTGGCCATGGACTTTCTCAACTCTCAACCGGTCCAGTGGTTTGTTTCCCGTCGCCCCCGTTCTACGCCCGCTTGCCTGTGGCGCTCACGGGCTCACCACGCGGTAGAAGCGTTGAGGGAGATTGTTTGCTCCATTGTCCCAGAACGAAAAGGCGAGCCCCGCAGGCGTGAAGTTGGTCAAATCCAACCAGGTGTTCAGACTTGAGGATGCCTGGATGCGATAGTTCAAACCGGATGCCAGAGAAACAGAGCATCCGAAGCCTTGTGTCTGAGTCTGGCCGGAGAGGGAAGACGGGAGGGGTTGCATTTGAATGACTGGCCGGCCCATCCGAATCGCGTTGTTCAATTCGTCCGCCACAAACACAATGCCGTGGCTGTCCGCCGCCACGCCGTTAGGCCTGCTGAAACGTACCGCACCGCCAGCTCCGTCGGCGCTTCCCCCGGTTTTCCCCAGCCCGGCCAGCGTCGTAGTCACTCCATCGGGCGTAATCTTCCGAACCGTGTTATTCCAATAGTCGCCCACATAAACGCTGCCAGCGCTGTCCACCGTGACGCCCTCAGGGTGATCGAATCGCGCGGTGCTATTCGTGCCATCAACGGCGGCATACTGGAGCGCTTTGCCGGCGATGGTGCTGACGACCCAGTTGGTGCCATACAGCGTGATCTTGCGAATAGTGCTATTTTGACTGTCCCCCACGTACAGGTTGCCGGCGACATCCACGGCCACGCGATCGGGATTGAAGAACCGCGCTGCGGTGTTCGTTCCATCAGTGGTGCCCGAAGACCCCGCCGCGCCCGCCACGGGGGTAATCACCCAATTCGTCCCGACCAGAGTGATCTTCTGAATGATGTGACGCGTCACGTCCGACACAAAGATGCTGCCCGCGGTATTGACCGCGCAGTCTCCAGGACTGGAAAACCCCGTCGCAATAGTGCTCACTACCCAATTGGTGCCTAAGGGAGCAATCTTGCGCACCGCTTTGTTGGCGCGGTCCACCACGTACAGATTCCCGGCCCCGTCCACCGTCACGCCGTTGGGCCCGTTAAACCTCGCGTCGGAATTGGTCCCATCCACAAAGCCCGCGGAGCCTGCCGACCCCGCCAGAGTAGTCACGACCCAATTGGTGCCGAGAGGCGCGACCTTTCGAATCGTATGGTTATAGTACTCAGCGACGTACAGGTTGCCCTCGGTGTCGAGCGCCACGGCGACAGGCTGGTTGAACCGTGCCACATCGCCTGTCCCGTCGGTGCTGCCGGCAGCTCCAGCCTTGCCCGCGATGGTTGTGAAGCGATAGGGCTCAGAGACGGGAAGCGATAAGACCGCATTGCCGCTGGTTGCGCTGCCCAAACTGTTGGTCACGACTACGGCGTAAGACGTCGTATCGCCAAGCTGGACGTTCGTAAGTGTCAGCACCGCATTGGTGGCGTTGGGGATATCTTGTCCGCCCTTCCTCCACTGGTAGAAGAGCGGCGGGTCGCCAGCGGCGGCGACGCTGAAAGTTGCGTCGGTTCCTGTCGGGACGCCCTGGGTCTGAGGTTGGCTGGTGATGACCGGCACCCCCGTGAGAAGGTTCAGCATGATGCTGCCGGCGCTGCCGTAGAGGACGTCCACGGCGATTGAGTATTCGACGCCCGCGGTTGGCGCAAACCCAACCCGGCTGGCGTAATGACCGTTCGTGTAGAGGCTCTGGCCTGCGTATGCCACCAAGGTCAAATTGGAGACAACCGTTCCGGTATAGACAGCGAGCACGGTTTCAAAGCCGCTGCCGATCGTGTCCAGTCTTACGGAGTTTGCTGTCGGGGCTACCCACGTCCACCAGACGGACGAAGACCCGGCATGGGCAGGCTCCCCTGGCTCCCTGGTGGCTCCCACGTTCGATCCGGCAACCGAAGCACTGGCCCCCGTTATCACGATGCGGTCGGCAAAATTGTCATTAGCCGGCTGGGCAAAAGCCACTGGGAGAATCGTCAGCCAGACGACCGACAGCGCACAGTAAGCTGCCGACCGCGCCTTATTCCATCTGCTGGCCTTTGTTGTCTCACTCCTCTGGCCACCGATGAACCGTTCCAGGGTCTTCATTTCTCCTGATCTTCCATCGGGCTGAGCCGTCGGAAGTGCGGCACCCGCTACCCTCGGAACACGACGATTCTTCATAGGCTTGCCTTTCTTTTCGCATCCTCGATCCCGGACCGAGAGAGCGATGTTGCTGCGAGTATGATCGCGCCACAGCAAAGTGCAAGAACAAAGCTGCTGCAAAATGGTCGTTAACGACATGGCGGCATTCCGCGCTTCCTGCTTCTTAAACTGGCCATGCCCGCTATTCAGCAGCACCGCCGCCTCCTGGGTGAGGCGATTCGTGCGAAGCGCAAGAAAAGGCACTTGAGCCAGGAGAGGTTGGCGGAGAAAGCCGACCTCTCAACGGTTTTCATCAGTCGGGTCGAGCGTGGAAAAGAATCTCCTTCAATAGACTCACTCGTGAAGATCGCCCGAGCCTTGGGCTTCCGCCCGCGCGATCTCGTTCGTGAGCTTTAAGCGTCCGGCACAGCGCTTACTTCTTCACGAACTCTAATTCGCCGTTGGCGAAACCGTCACCCGCAGCGAGGCGCACACCATGGCCGGGCAGAAACATGGTGCGGACCACGGCATTGGCGGGAAGATTCCTTTACGCGACGACCCGCGTGTTTCGCTCTCAGTCTGCCAGGCGCCGGCCAGCAACCTTCCTCGCCGGTCAGACGTAAAGTGCCGCCTGGAGTTCGCGGACCATCACCCCGATAAACGGGTAGCGGCGATCGGGGTCGCGTTCGAGGCAGCGAAGGATCACCTTCTCCATGGCGGCCGGGATGTCCGGGTTGTGCTGGCGCGGGGCGACGAAGCCGGAGCGGTCAAGTTCCCGGGCCAGAATCTCGCCCGGGGTGTCGCCGGGGAACGGTTTCTGCTGGGTGAGCAACTCATACGCGGCGACGCCATAGGCAAAGATATCCACGCGGTGAGTAATCGGCTCGCCGCGCAGTTGCTCGGGCGCCATGTAGGCGGGCGTGCCGGGGTTCTTCTTCGAAACTCTCTTCGGCTTCTCGGGAATCGGCTGGGCGAGGTCGAAGTCCACCAGGCGGACGTTGGCGTTGCGACTGACGAGGATGTTCTCGGGTTTGTAGTCCAAGTGCATGAACCCGTTGTCGTGCATGTGCTCAAGACCCTGGGCCATATCAATGAGGATTTGCGCGATATTCTCCAGCAGCACCGGGTCCTGCCGGGCGTGCAACTCCTTGAGATTTGAGGCCTCGACGTAATCCATCAGCAAGTAGGGCTGGCCCTTGATCTTGCCGTGCTCGACGTAGCCGACGATGCCGGCGTGGTCGCCGATCTTGGAAAGAATCTCCGCGCCGCGCATGAAGCGCCGCCGCGCCAGCAAGTTGAAGCGCAGGCGCTGGTGCATGCGGCGGAGCGCGTAGGGCTTCTGCCGCTCGTCGGTGGCCAGCCAGATATCCGCCATGCCGCCGCTGTTGATCAGTTCCTGCAAGTAAAACCGGCCGAACGGCCCCGGCAAGGGCGTCTCGTGAGCTTCGGACTTGTTAGCGCCGCTAAACACCGATTCAACTATTATCACGGCGGCAAGCGGTTCGCCACTGTGAAAACGCGCCTTGGCTGAAGTCGGCGAATGGCTTATCGTTATTTGTCATGCAAGGGTTGGGAGTGCTCGCCAACGCCGTTAGAGGCTGGCTCAACGCGGGGCTGGCGTTTATCTATCCGGAAGTCTGCCAGATGTGCGGCGGGGCGCGAGCGACGCCGGCGGAGGGCTATGTATGCCGCGGTTGCCGGGCCGGGGTGCGGTTCATCGAGCCGCCGTTCTGCGAGCGCTGCGGCCGGCCTTACGAGGGGGACATCACCAGCCCGTTTGAATGCACCAACTGCCGGGATATGGACTGGTGCTTCCATTCGGCACGCTCCGCGGTGGTGGCGCGCGACACCGTGCTGGAGGTCATTCATCGTTATACGCATGTGTAAACGCAATGCTTGTTGTTGTAACAAGTTGACTTGCAATAGTTTACGCTCGAACGGCAGGCCATTGAGCGAGCAGGGGGGGCAGGGGTGACAGGCCGGAACATGAGCGCCAGCGGGCAAATAATCAGGTATTGCAATCTTCCGGAAGAAAGGGAGAATCGCGGACACTAGTGCAGTCAACTGGAGCTCACAGAATCAGGGTTTTGGTCGCTATGAAGACCATAATCAGAGGCATAAGCGCAAGCGTATTTGCAGTGGCGCTCTTTACGCTGCCAGCCGTGCTACAAGCCCAATTCAATTTCGTGACCAACAACGGCACGATCACGATTACCGGCTATACGGGCCCTGGCGGTGCGGTGACCATCCCCGACACGACCAATGAGCTCCCGGTCACCAGCCTTGGGAACTATGCGTTCTATTGCATTCCCACCGTGACCAACCTCACCATCCCCGCCAGCATCACGAACATCGCAGGTTCAGCATTCCATGCGGGCGGGAACCTTGGCGCCATAGAGGTGGATGCTCTCAACCCCTTTTTCAGTAGCGCGGATGGAGTTCTGTTTGACAAAGGCCAGGCCACACTCATTCAATACCCTTGGGGCAAAGCGGGAGACTACACAATCCCGGACAGCGTAACGAATATCGCCCGTTCCGCGTTCCAAGAGTGCCTCAGGCTGACCAGCGTGATAATGTCCGACAGCCTCGCCAGCATCGGGGCATTCGGGTTCTACGCCTGCTCCGGTCTGACCAACGTCGTGATCGGCCCCAACGTCACCAGTATCGGCGCCCATGCCTTCTCTTACTGCTCCGGCATAACAAGCATTACGATTCCCGACAACGTCTCCAGCGTTGGAACCAATGTGTTCACTTACTGCTCCCGCCTGACCAGCGCCGTCATTGGAAACAGCGTCATCCGAATCCCGGACTCCCTTTTCTATGACTGCGTCCTGCTTTCCAGCGTGACGCTGCCCGGCAACGTCATCAGCATCGGGGACGGGGCGTTCGGCCGGTGCGGCCTGGCCGACATCGCAATCCCCAGCACCGTCACGAATATCGGCAACTCCACCTTTGCCGAGTGCGGCTTTAAGAGCCTCACGATCCCCAACAGCGTCGTTAATATTGGGGCCCGGGCTTTCTACTACTGCTGCAACCTGACGAACCTTACGATCGGCAATAGCGTCATCAGCATCGGAGACGCGGCGTTCTGCAACTGCTTCAGCCTCATCGGCATCACGATCCCCAACAGCGTCACGAATATAGGGAACGGTGCGTTCTCCGGGTGCGCTGCATTGGCGGCAGTCCTGATCCCCAACAGTGTCATTAACATCGGTTCGGGAGCCTTCAGGGACTGCTCAGCCCTCAACCGCGTCACGATTCCTGACAGTGTCACTCAGATCGGTGGAGGGTGCTTCTATTCTTGCACCGGGCTGACGAATATCGCCATCGGCGGCGGCGTGACCACTATCCCGGATTCCACGTTCACTGGTTGCAGCAGCCTCAGAAAAGTCACCCTGCCCGACAGCGTCACCAGCATCGGCTCGCAGTCATTCTATCAGTGCGCCAACCTGCCCAGCATCACTATTCCGAATAGCGTCACCAATATCGGTATTTGGACCTTTGATTCGTGTGGCAGCCTGACCACCGTTTGGATCGGTAACGGCCTCACCCATATCGGGGTCGGGGCGTTCGAATACTGCACCAACCTCACCGGCGTCTATTTCCAAGGCAACGCTCCTGTTCCTGAGTTGGGGGTTTTCGATGGCGACAACATGACGACTGTTTATTACCTGCCAGGCACCATCGGCTGGGGTTCGACGTTTGGCAGTCGGCCGACGGCGCTGTGGACATTGCCTTACCCGTTGATTCTGAACGGTCGTCCCAGCTTTGGTGTGCACAGCAATGGGTTCGGCTTCATAATCTCCTGGGCAACCAACCTCTCTGTCGCGGTGGATGCCTGCACGAATCTGGCTGGCGGTATTTGGTTGCCGTTGCAAACCAACACCCTCAGTGGTGGCACCAACTTTTTTAGTGATTCGGACTGGATTAATTGTCCTGCCCGTTTCTACCGCGTCCGCTCTCTTTAGAGCGCAGGACACAGTTGGCGATAGCCAGGGGCTGTTTCTGTCATGAGGTGGCTGATGAGGATTCTTAACGACGCAGTTAAGGGCTGGCTAAATGCTGGCCTGGGGTGGATTTATCCTGAGGTGTGCCAGCTTTGCCGCACCGCAAGGGCTACTCCGGCGGAAGGTTATGTTTGCGAGGGTTGCAGGGCTGGGGTGCAGTTTATTGAGCGGCCCTTCTGCGAGCGATGCGGTCGGCCTTACGAGGGGGATATCACCACACAGTTTGAATGTGCCAATTGCCAGGAGACGAAATGGCATTTCAAGTCAGCGCGTTCGGCGGTGATAGCGCGCGACACCGTGCTGGAGGTCATTCATCGGTATAAATACCAGCGGGCCATGTGGTTCGAGCCGTTCCTGGCGGATCTGCTCATTACCGCGGCGGGACCGGTGTTGGACGGGCAGAGGCCGGACCTGATCGTGCCGGTCCCGCTGCATCCCACGAAGCGGCGTGAGCGCGAATTCAACCAGGCTGAGCGTCTCGCCGACCGGCTGGGCGCCGCGGCGCGGATTCCCGTAAATAAGCGGCTGCTCCGGCGCATCCGGCCCACGCGCACGCAAACGCAATTGAACCGTCAGGAGCGGCTGGCAAATGTCCATAACGCCTTTGGCCTGCGAGACGGGCAGCGGCTGAACGGCGAACGAATCGTGCTGGTGGATGACGTTTTCACCACGGGGGCGACCACCAGCGCCTGCGCCCGGGCGCTGGCCGCCGCCGGGGCCGGCGAAGTTTCAGTCTGGACAGTTGCCCGGGGAGTCTGAATACTAGCGGCTGTCGGGTGGCAGCCGCGGTCTGAGGACTGCGGGCGCGCCTGACCGGGGCATGGCTGGCAGGCTTCGCTTGAGGCTGAGCCCCCGGCCCGGAATCTCTTTAGCAATGACAACGACGTCCTTTACCAAGAAGACGCTGGGGATCGAGGCGCCGGAGCCGGCGGTTACGCCGCCGCCGGCGACTGCCAACACGACGTTCGCCAAAAAGCCCAAGCTTCCCGGCCGGAAGTCCCGGAAGAAGGACATTCCCGAGGGCCTGTGGACCAAGTGTCCTAAGTGCGCCACGATGGTTTTCGACAAGGAGCTGGATGAGAACCTGAAGGTCTGTCCGCATTGCCAGCACCATTTCCCGATTGGCGCCCGCGAGCGCATTCATTCGCTGGTGGAGACCTGCACGTTTGAGGAAATGGACGCCGGGATGACCAGCATGGACGTGCTGAGCTTCACCGGGGTGGCTTCCTACACCTCCAAGCTGGAGAGCTACCAGAAGTCCACCGGCCTGAAGGACGCGGTGCTGACGGGCATCTGCAAGCTTGGGGAACACCGGGCGGCGCTCGGGGTGATGGATTTCAGTTTCCTGGGCGGCTCGATGGGCTCGGTCGTGGGCGAGAAACTGACGCGGCTGATCGAGCGGGCGACCGAGAAGACGCTGCCGCTGATCATCATCTCGACCAGCGGCGGGGCGCGCATGTACGAAGGCATGTTCAGTCTGATGCAGATGGCCAAGACCTGCGCCGCGCTGGCGTATCATGCCAAGGCGCGGCTGCCGTATCTCAGCGTGCTCACGCACCCGACCACCGCGGGCGTGATGGCCAGCTACGCGAGTGTGGGGGACCTCATTATCGCCGAACCGGGTGCCATGATCGGGTTTGCCGGCCCGCGGGTTATCAAGGACACCACGCAAGCGGAATTGCCGCCCGGCTTCCAGACGGCGGAATTCCTGCTCGACCACGGTCTCATTGACGCCATCGTGCCGCGCAAGGAGATGAAAGCGCGGCTCAACGAGTATCTGAATTACCTGACGAATGCTCAGAAGTGAGGGGAAGAAGGCTGCATGTTGCTCCAAGGGGCTCCACGCAATGAGCGTGTTTAACCACCGTGCGCTCGTGAGGAGCTTTGTCGCCTTGGCGCTTGGTCTGGTCTTATGGCCGACGTGCCTGGCGGCGCCGAGTGCAGCGGCCGAGCCGCAAAAGGGAGGCACCAACACGCCGCCGGCGATCAAGGACACCAATACGCCGCGCGAGTTCCCGGAGGTTGCTTCGGCGGCAGAATGGCAAGCCCGCGCCAGGGAGATTCGCCAGCAGGTGCTCGTGAGCTGCGGCCTGTGGCCGCTGCCGGCGAAGACCCCGCTGGAGGCGCGCGTGTTTGGCCGAGTTGAACGAGAGGGATACAGCGTGGAAAAGGTTCAGCTCCAGCCGCTGCCCGGCTTTTACCTCGCGGGGAACTTGTATCGGCCGCTCGGCCGCGGCAAGGGGCCGTTCCCGGCGATTCTCAACCCGCATGGACACTGGACCGAGGGCCGCCTGGTAAACAGCACGAACGGCAACGTGGCGGCCCGCTGCATTGGCTTCGCGCGCCAGGGGATGATCGCGTTCTCGTATGATATGGTGGGGTATAACGACACCTTCTTCCCCGACCACGGCGAGGTGCCGGCGGAGCAGTTTTACGCGCGTCACCGCCGCTTTGCCACCAACCAGGTCAACTTGCTCTGGAACATCAGCCTGATGGGGCTCCAAACCTGGAACAGCATCCGGGCGTTGGACTTCCTTGAGTCGCTGCCCAACGTGGACCGCAAGCGCCTGGCTTGCACGGGGGCGTCGGGCGGCGCTACGCAGACTTTTATGCTCGGCGCCGTGGAGGACCGGCTCGCGGCGCAGGCGCCGGTGGTGATGGTTTCCCATACCATGCAAGGAGGCTGCCTGTGCGAGAACGCGCCCGGTTTGCGCGTGGAGTATTCGAACATGGAAATCGCCGCCGCGGCCGCGCCGCGGCCGCAGATTCTGGTCGCGGCCACCGGGGATTGGACAAAGGATACGCCAACGGTCGAAGGTCCCGCCATCGAGCGCATTTACCAGCTCCTCGGCGCCCAGGACCGCCTGCGCTATGTGCGCTTTGATTTCCGCCACAATTACAATCAGACCAGCCGGGAGGCGGTTTACGACTGGTTCGGGCAATGGCTGCCGCGGCATCCTGATCTCGCAGCGCACCAGGAGGCGCCTTGCCAGAAAGAGGCGGACGCCGATTTGCGGGTCTTCCCCGACGGCAGACTGCCCGAAGACGCCATCAGCGAAGCGCGGCTCATCGAACGGCTGAAGAACCTGCACCGGGCGCAATGGGATGCGCTAACGGTCCGGAATAGAGCAGGCATGAAGCGATTCAAGCGGCTGATGGAGCCGGCCTGGCGGCATACGCTGCAGGTTGAGTGGCCCTTAAGCCAGGCACGAAGCCAGGCGGAAGGGGTGAGGCAATCCGGCGAGTTCACTGCCGCGAGGCTCAAGATCAGCCGCTCGGAGCAGGGGGCGAGCATCTACGCGAATTACTGGGCTCCGTCCGGCAGCCTTACGAATGGCGCGCCCCGGATCGTGGTCATCTGCAGTGACCAGGCGAAGCCGGCGCCGGTGGACGCCGAGGCCATGCCGGCAGGACTGCCACTGGCGTTGCTCCAGCGCGGCCTGGCGGTGCTGGAGGTGGACCGCTACAGCACGGAGGAGCCGCCCGACCAGTTTGCCGGTTTCTATGGCACCTACAACCGCACCAAGCTTCAGGAGCGAGTGCGCGACCTCCTAACGGTTTGCGCGGTGGCCGGCTCGGGGGTTGACCCGCGCGGCCCACGCATGGCCGAGGTGGTGCTCTGGGGCACGGGCCGCGCTGGACTCTGGGCGCTCCTGGCCGCGCCCGCCGCCGGAGCGGTTATCGCCGACTGCGATCAATTGGACGTTGCGAACGATGCGGCCCTGCTCGCGCCGGACCTGTTTTGTCCGGGCATTCGGAACCTCGGCGCGTTCGAGGGGGGAGCGGTGCTTGCCGCGCCGCACCCGCTGCTGCTGCACAATACCGGCCCGAGCTTCCCGACCGATGCCGTGCGCTCGGCCTACCGGGTCCTGGGCGCGAGGGCGAACCTGCGCGTGGTCGCCGCGCGCCTCCCGAATGAGGAGTTGGTAGCGTGGGTGCTCCGATCGGACCGCTAAATATCGGCTCATAAAGGATTTCCGGGGAACGCCGACGAAATTTCGTCATCAGTTCGGCTCGGCAGCCACGAACCAGCAGGGTTCTGGGCCGGCACCCCCACCCTCTCCACTCCGTCTCCTCACCGTCTCCTCACCGTATCCTCACCGTATCCTCACCGTATCCTCACCGTATCCTCACCGTAGTACCTCTGCAAACTTTGCAGAGGTACTACGGTGAGGAGAGGGAGAGGTGAGCCTGAGGATAGGGTGTGGTAACGACGTGGATACGGCAGGTGACAGGAAGCGCCGAGGGGACCGGCAGGAGTGAGGCTGAAGAACCCTCCCTGTCTCACAATGGGACAGGGCGCCCCTTGCAGAGCGGGAGACGTTCCCTGCCGAGAGACTGAATCAAGGCCGGGTCATTCGCGGGTTTCGGGAGTCCGCACCCGCACGGAGAATAGTAACGACCGAGGGGGTGTGGGCGTTCCGCAGGAGGCATTGTGACGGTTTGTTCATTGCAATGCGGCGCATAATCCTTATCGTAAGGCCTCTATGAAAGGCATCATCCTGGCTGGTGGCGCTGGTTCGAGGCTGTTCCCGCTAACCCTGGTGGCGAGCAAGCAGCTTCAGCCGGTGTATGACAAACCCATGGTGTACTACCCGCTGACAACGCTGATCGAAGGCGGGATCCGGGAGCTGTGCCTGATTTCGACGCCGCAAGACCTGCCTCGGTTCCGGCAGTTGCTGGGGGACGGCAGCGCCTGGGGTTTGTCCATTGATTACCGTGAGCAACCTAAGCCGCAGGGCATTGCGCAGGCGTTTCTGATCGCCGAGAGCTTCATCGGCAAGGATGGGGTGACGCTGATCCTCGGGGATAATGTTTTCTACGGCGGCGACAGTTTCTACCGGGCTTTTGCCGACTTCAAAGGCGGCGCGACGATCTTTGGCTATCACGTGAACGACCCGGAACGGTATGGCGTGGTGGAGTTTGACGACAAAGGCCGGGCGATTTCCATCGAGGAGAAGCCCCGGCAACCGAGGAGCAACTACGCCGTCCCGGGACTCTACATCTACGACAACAGCGTCGTGGCGATCACCCGGAACCTCAAGCCCTCCGCGCGGGGCGAGTTGGAGATTACCGATGTCAACGTCGAGTATCTGCGGCGCGGTCAACTGCACGTGCACCGGCTGAGCCGCGGGTTTGCGTGGCTGGACGCCGGCACCAGCAGCAGCCTGCACGAAGCCTCGGCCTATGTGCAAACGATCGAGAAGCGGGCCGGCATCAAGATTGGCTGCCCGGAGGAGGCGGCTTTTCGGCGCGGCTTCCTGTCCCTGGATCGGTTTGAACTGTTGCTCGGCAAGATACCCAAGTGCGAGTACCGCGAATACCTGAGCGAGGTAATCGCAGAGGCCAAGCGGCTGGGGCGGGAATAATGGCCGAAGCCGGAAACTTGCGTCCCTGATCAGATGAATGTTTTGAAGTGTGACATTGCCGGGCTGCTGATCGTCGAACCCAAGGTGCACGGCGACGCGCGCGGCTTCTTCCTGGAAACGTGGAACCGGCGCCGCTACCGCGAGGCGGGGCTGGACGCGGACTTTGTGCAGGACAACCTCTCGTTCTCGCGGCGCGGCATTTTGCGCGGACTGCATTTCCAGAATCCGAACCCGCAAGGCAAGCTGCTCCAGGTGCTGCAAGGGGAGGTGTTCGACGTGGCCGTGGACATTCGGCGCAGCTCGCCCACCTTCGGGAAGTGGCAGGGGGTGGTGCTTAACGCTGAGAACAAGCGGCAGTTCTACGTCCCGGCCGGCTTCGCGCACGGCTTCGTGGTGCGCAGCGAAACCGCGTTGTTCCACTACAAATGCACCGCGCTCTACTCGCCGCAGGACGAGCTGACCCTCCGGTGGGACGATCCGGATATTGGCATTGAATGGTCCTGCCAGGAACCGCTGCTTTCGGAGCGCGACGCCAAGGGCCTGCGGCTGCGGGAGGTGCCCCGCGAACGGCTTTTCGCATGATTTGGGCTGTGCTAACCTCCAGCGGCAGAACGGGCAGAGCTGTCTGACTATGGACCAGCCACACATTCTACTGATCGGCAAGATCGGCCAGGTTGGCTGGGAGCTGCGCCGCACGCTGGCGCCGATGGCCCGGATCACCTGCGTGGACTTTCCGGAAATTGACCTGACCCGCGGCGATTCCATCCAGCGGTGGGTGCGCGAAACCCGGCCCAACATCATCATCAATGCCGCGGCCTATACCGCCGTGGACAAGGCGGAGTCGGAGCCGGACAAGGCAATGAAGATTAATGGCGTGGCCCCGGGCATCCTGGCGGAGGAGGCCCGGAAGGCCGGCGCTCTGCTGGTGCATTACTCCACTGACTACGTCTTCAATGGCACCAAGACCACTCCCTATGTCGAGACGGACGCGCCAGCTCCGCTGGGAACCTATGGCCGCACCAAGCTGGCCGGGGACGAGGCGGTGCGGGCGGCGGGCGGCGCGCATTTGATCTTCCGGCTGTGCTGGGTCTATGGCGCGCGGGGGCAGAACTTCATGCTCACCATGATGCGCCTGGCCCGCGAGCGCGAGCAGCTGCGCGTGGTGGGCGACCAGGTGGGCTGCCCCACGTGGTCGCGCATGATCGCGGAGACGACGACGCTGGCACTGAAGCAAGTTGTGGCGGCGCAGGAGGCGGGCGCCTTCACGGGCACCTACCACCTGGCGGCCTCGGGTGTGACCAGTTGGCATGGCTTCGCGCAAGCCATCGTCAACTTGATGCCCGCGGCGGGGAGGAAGTGCTCCGCGGTCGAAGCCATCACGACTGCGGAGTATCCGACACCCACGAAGCGGCCCGCGTACTCGGTGCTGGGGTGCGACAAACTGCAGCGCGCCTTTGGCTTGCGGCTGCCGCACTGGGAGGAAAGCTTGAAGCAGGTTATTGAGAGTTAGTCAACAGCGCGGACAGGAAGCAAATGATGAATCTTCTGATCACCGGCGGGGCTGGTTTTATCGGCTCGAATCTCATCCATCACGTCATCGGCCGACCCGAGGTGGCCAAACTGGTCAACCTCGATTGCCTGACTTACGCGGGGCGCCTCGAAAACCTCGCGGATGTGGTCAAGCATCCGAAATACGTCTTCGAGCAGGTGGATTTGCGGGACAAGGCCGCCGTGCTGGGGGTCGTGCAGCGACATGGCATCACCCACGTGATGCACCTGGCAGCCGAGTCGCACGTGGACCGCTCCATCACCGGCCCAGGTGACTTCGTGCACACGAATGTCGTGGGGACGTTCAACCTGCTGGAGGCGTGCCGCGCAACGTGGCTGGCTGGGGGCGCTGCACACCGTTTCCATCACATCTCCACCGACGAAGTCTATGGGAGCCTGGGGGCGACCGGCTTCTTCACCGAGGCCACTCCTTACGCACCGAATTCGCCTTACTCGGCCAGCAAAGCCTCCAGCGATATGCTGGTGCGGGCGTATCATCACACCTACGGCCTGGAGACCGTCATCACGAATTGCTCGAACAACTACGGGCCGTATCAGTTCCCGGAGAAGCTGATTCCGGTGGTGATCCAGAGCGTACTGGCGCGCAAGGCGGTCCCCGTCTATGGCGACGGCATGAACGTGCGCGATTGGCTCTACGTCCGCGACCATGCGGAAGCGCTGTGGACGGTGCTGACGCGCGGGCGCGCTGGTGAGACCTACAACATCGGCGGCCACAACGAATGGGCGAACCTCCCCATCGTGCGACTGATCTGCGATCTAATTGACGAGTTGGCCCCGCAGCTCGGCGGCAATTCGCAAAAGCTGATCACCTTCGTCAAGGACCGCCCGGGTCACGACCGCCGCTATGCCATTGACGCGACGAAGATCAAGCAGGAGCTGGGCTGGGTGCCCGCCCACCGGTTCGAGGAAGGTATCCGGGAGACGGTGCGCTGGTATCTCGACCACCAGGATTGGGTGCGGTCGGTGCTGAAGCACTAGCCGGCTCCAGTGTTGCATCCGGTGCCGCGCCAGTAGCGGTTCCCGGTGCAACGCGGAAGGCGATTGCACCATGCAGATAAACTCGTCGCGGCGGTGGAAGTTCTACTTCGTCCAGGCCCTGACGCTGGTGCGCGCGCCGCTCATCTTTGTGTTCCTCGCAGTCAGTGTCTTTTGCGGTCATCCCGTATCGGAGTTCTGGTTTACGGTGGCGTTCGGGGCGATGATTCTCTCGGCGGTCACGGACCTGTTTGACGGCTACTTTGCCCGCAAGTTCCAGGTGACCTCCCGCCTGGGCAGCTACGCCGACCCGATGACCGACAAGGTGTTTTATCTAACCACGTTCCCCACGCTGGTTTACCTGGCGGCCCGGGTAGGCCAGCACGGTCACGCGCGCGCGCTGCTGGTGCTGGCGATTCTGTTCCTGCTGCGCGACCAGTGGGTCTCATTCCTGCGGTCGCTGGGAGCACTGCACAATCTGAGCGCCAAGGCGAACTGGTCGGGCAAGGCGCGCACGCTCATTTCCTTTCCGACTATCTGCGTGATCTACTACTACTTGCAGGCACCGCCCCGCTGGTGCTGCCAGGCACCCGAGACTTTGGTCTATGGGCTGGAAGGCCTGAGCGTGGCGATCAACCTGATATCAATTGGGGTTTACACAATGCGCTTCTGGCCGGCGCTGCGAGCCGAACTGCGGCTGCCGGACGACTAGAGACCTGGAAGCGCGCGCCCCCATCCGAACAGCAATGCAACAGAAGATTCTCTTCATTGGCGGCACCGGGAATATCTCGACGGAATGCGCCGCGCTCCTCCACCAGCGCGGTCACGAGATTCTCGTTCTGAGCCGCGGCCGGAGCGCCGTGCCGTCCGGCTACCGGGCCATCCAGGCGGACCGCAAGGACCTGGCCGGCATGCGCGCCGCCCTCAAACATGTGCGGCCCGATGTGGTAATTAACTTCCTCGGCTACGACCTCCCCGATGTACAGGCGGATTACGAGCTGTTCAACGGCGCCGTGGGCCAATATGTCTTTATCAGTTCCACCGTCGTTTACGCCAAACCGCCGCCGCGGTTGCCGTTGACTGAGAACACGCCGCTGGGGAACCCGTGGTGGGATTACGCGCAGAAGAAGCTCGCCTGCGAGCAGTGGCTCCTCCAGCAGCGGCAGGAGACCGGTTTCCCGGTGACGATTGTGCGCCCCTCGCACACCTACTCGAGGCGTTGGGTGCCGAACCCAGTCTCGAGCGGCAGCTACACATTCGCTTCGCGCTTGGAACGGGGCGAGCCGGTGTATGTGCACGACGACGGCGAGAGCCCGTGGACGCTGACCGCCGCCGCCGACTTCGCCGTCGGGCTGGCCGGCCTGGTGGGCAATCCCGAGGCTATTGGCGAGGCTTTTCACATCACGAGTGATGAAATCCTCACCTGGAACCAGATTTATGCCGAGATAGCGGCGGCAGTGGGGGCTAAGTCGCCGCAGATAGTAAAGGTCCCAACCGATTTCATTTGCCAGATGGCCCCGCAGATGACCGGCACGCTCAAAGGCGACAAGGCCCACCCCGGCGTATTCGACAACGCCAAGATCAAGCGCTTCGTCCCCGAGTTTCGCTGCCGCGTGCCCTTCCGTCTGGGCGTGCGCGAATCCGTCCGTTGGCTGCGCGAGCATCCCCACCAGCAGAACCTTAAGCCGGAGCTGGATACCCTCATCCAGAACGTCATCGCGGCGTGGGAGCGCGGCAGATAGGGACGGGTCGGCGGGTGCTCCTCGGTCACGCCAGGCTGCCTTCTTAGCGTCGCCTTCGGACTTGCTTTGGGGGCGGCCCGGACGCACTGTTGGCTCGAAAGGTGAAGATGAATGAAGACACTCATCGCTGATAAATTCTCCGAGGCTCACATCGAGCGCCTCAACCAGCTTGGATGCGAAGTCACCTACCAACCCGCCGTCAAGGCTGAGGACTTGCCGGGTCTGATCGCTCCGTTCAAGATTCTGGTCGTGCGCAGCAAACAGGTTAGCGCCGACACTCTCAGAGCCTCCGACGAATTGGCGCTGGTGCTGCGCGCGGGCGCAGGGGTCAATACGATTGACGTCAAAACCGCCAGCGCCCGCGGCGTCTTCGTAAGCAATTGCCCGGGCCAGAACTCGATTGCGGTGGCCGAGCTGGTCTTCGCCTTATTGCTGGCCATTGATCGCCGCGTCCCCGAGAGCGTCGCCGCTTTGCGCGCGCACAAGTGGAACAAGAAGGAGTTTTCGAGAGCCGACGGCGTTTTCGGCAAGACTCTCGGCGTAATCGGCGCCGGCCAGATCGGGCGGGAAGTTATCACCCGTGCTCGGGCCTTTGGGCTGCGTATCATCGCCTGGTCTCGCTCGCTGACACCGGAGAAGGCACAAGTGCTTGGCGTCGAGCGCTGCGACAACGTGGACGATGTGTTCCGGCAGGCTGACATCGTCACGCTGCATCTCGCCCTCAAGGCTGACACCCGCAAATTCGTCAACGCCGCCCGTCTCGCCTTGCTCAAACCAAATGCCATCCTCATCAATACCGCCCGCGGGGAAGTCGTTGACCAGACCGCCCTGCGCGCCGCCCTCCAGGAGGGCAAGCTCCGTGCCGGGCTGGACGTTTTCGACCCCGAGCCCGCCGAGGCCGCCGCTGATTTCAGCGACCCGATCCTCGACCTGCCCAACCTGTGCGGCACGCACCACATCGGCGCTTCCACGGAACAGGCGCAGAACGCTATCGCCGAGGAAGCCATCCGCATCATCCGCACCTTCCTCAAGACCGGCGTCGTGTTGAACTGCGTCAACCTCGCCACGCGCACGCCTGCCAAGTGGCAGCTCGTCGTCCGCCATTACGACCGCGTCGGCGTGCTCGCTTTCGTCATGGACCAAATCCGCCGCGCGGGCATCAACATCGAGGAAGTGCAGAACGTGATCTTCGAGGGCGCCGCGGCGGCCAGTTGCCGCATCCAGCTTGACGCCGAGCCCCCCGCCGAGCTTCTTGCCGCGCTCAAGGCAGACAACTCAGACATCATCGGCCTGGAGTTGCTGCGAATTGGAGACTAGCCCTGCGTCAGGCTGGGGTATTCACCCCATACCGCGTTCCGCAAGAGGGATGGTAGGCTGCGATGGTAAGCGTGGCGGGCCAAGCTCCTAGTGGGAACGAGCGCGAGCATCCCGCCGCGCGTGGCGCAACTGATGAAGATGGATAGTGGGCAGCATGCTTATCCGACGGTGCTCTACGTTGAGGACAGCGAGGAGGATTATGACCTGCTCCGATTGGCCAGCAGGGAATGCGGCACGCCTTTCTCACTGCAGTGGGCGGCGGATGGGGAACAGGCCGTGGCCTACCTCGACGGAGCAAATCCTTACAGTGACCGTGAAACCCATCCATTCCCCGACCTAGTTCTGCTCGATTTGAAAATGCCTCGCCTGGACGGCTTCGAGGTGCTTCAGTGGATTCGGGCCAATCCGGCCACTCATTCCCTCCCGGTGGTGGTCCTGGCCGGCTCCTCCTTTCGCGCCGACATCCGCCGGGCAATGGAGCTGGGCGCCAACCATTACGCCGCCAAACCGGGGACGTTTGCGGAACTGCAGGTGTTGATTGATCAAATCATTGAGGCGTGGCTTGCACGAGCAAACGTCCCTGGGTGACGCACTCAGGGCATGATCCGCACCACCTGCAGGGTCAGCTTGAGATAGCGCCGCCTGGCTCGGTTGGCGGTTTCGCCGCGATCGGCGCGGGCTCGGGATGCACGGTCACATCCGCTCCCGGAAGGATCGCTTCGACCACCTGCTCAACGCGCTCGGTCAGGTCGTGCGCGGCGCGCAGCGATTGTTCGCCATCCACGGTGATGTGCAAGTCAACGAAGTAGTAAGGCCCCGAATGGCGCATCCGAACCGCGTGACAGTCGAAGACGCCCTCCACCGCCGTAACGGCAGCTCTGACCTGTTCCCTCAGCCCCGGCGGCGAGGAGTCCAGCAGCGCCTGGATGGTGCGCACGCCCAACCGGCCGCTGACCACCACCACAATCCCCGCCACCATCAGCGCCGCTACGGCGTCCGCCTGCAGCAGGAATCCCAACCCCGGAAACCACCCCGCCAACCGCACTCCCAACAGCCCGAGAATCACCACCGCTGAACTCCAAATGTCGGTGCTGAAATGCAGCGCATCGGCTTCGAGCGCCTGGCTGCGGTGTTTGGCGGCCACGCGATACAGCATCCGGGAACGCGACACGTCCACCGCGATAGAGATGCCCATGACCGCGAAAGCCCAGATGGACGCGTCCACCCGAACGTGGGTCGAAGTCAACCGCAGGAAAGACTCGCGAACGATCCAGGCGCAGGTTCCCAACAGCAGAAGCGTTTCGAGCAGGGCCGAGAGGTTTTCCACCTTCCCATGTCCGTAAGCGTGCTCCTGGTCGGCCGGCTTGCTGGCCGCCCGCACCGCCAAGAGGGTCACAAGCGCCGCCGCCAGATCCAGGCCGGAGTGCGCCGCCTCCGCCAGGATACCCAGACTGCCACTCAGCACGCCGACTACCACCTTCAGGCCGGTCAGCAGAAGGGCCGCGGCGACCGAATTGAGCGCCGCGGCGCTCTTCTCCCGGTTGGCGATGGCCGATTGCATGGTTGTGGTGCCGCGGTCGGTGACTCAGTCTTTCTGGACACCGACCAGGCGAAGCTCACTCCGACCTGGCTCCGTGCGCCTGACCAAATCGCGCAAGGTGCAAGAAGCGGTTTGGCAACCGCCACGCCCAGCGCAAAGCAATGACTCGACAATAACGCGGCAACCGGGGCGGCGGAGTTTCATGCCCTTCTTGTCTCATGCCGGGCTGCCAGTATCAAGCCTTGTTAGCGTCGCGCACTTCACGGGAGGAACGCTCGCCTGCGCCGGTTCAGAAGAAGGGATTGTGAACCTTTTCCTCCGCAACAGTCGTCAAAGGGCCGTGGCCAGGGCAGAGGAGAGTCTCGGATGGCAGGGTCAGAATCTGCTCGCGCACTTTCTGGCGGGCCACGTCCCAGGATTGGTTGCCGCGGCCAATCGAGCCCGCGAAGAGCGCATCGCCGACAATGGCTACATGCGGGGCATCCTCCGGCCAGGTGCCAATAATGTAGGCCGTGCCATCCTCGGAATGGCCCGGGGTCCCCCGGTTGGTGATCCGCAGGCTGCCAAGGTGAATGAAATCGTTCGCGCGATTCCGCTGATCCACAGGGGCGCTCCTGGAGCCGGAGTGGAGGCGCACCTTGGGAAACTGCTGACGCAGCGCGCCCAGGGCCGCGACATGGTCCTCGTGGTCGTGCGTGATGAAGATGTGCCGAAGCTGCAGTTGGTTCTCAGCGACTAACTGCGCCACCGGTCCAGCCTCCCAGCCCGTATCAAACAGCGCCGCCTCGCGGGACACTTCATCCCACACCAGGTAGCAATTCACGGCCATGCCGCCCGCGTCGGTGGTGATGGGGCGCAACTCGCGCCAGACGCTCAGATCCTTCGCGGAGGGCAGCCAGCCGTTGGCGATGGCTTCCAGCTTGCTCGGATGCAAGCCCACCAGCACCGCGAGCGCCGCCAGGTTGGGCTGCTTCGGCGCCTGGCCGGATTCCTCCAGCGTTGCCAGTTCCGACTCCGTCAGCCCAGCCGCGCGCGCCGCGGCGGTAGCCGGGACGTTCGACATCTCCCGCGCCTTGCGGACAATATCCCCCAAGTGATCTTCCAGGTTCATGCGTCAGAAGTTAACCGCGACGGAGGCGAGTTCAAGCCCGATGGTAGAGGAGGCGACCCGATTTAGTGTGGCCGCTGACGTCAGCCGGCGCTGATCTGCACAGAGTGCGCCGACTGACACCGACAGCTGCAACTTCATAAAGTGGTCGCGATTCGTCGGCCCAGGCGCTCGAGCCAGCGCTTTGGTTGCGCTTTGGCTTGCCGGACAACAGTAAGGTCTGTCAGAGCATGAACTTGAGTGAAGGCTTCCGCAGTTTCTTTGCTCACGCTGACGATGCCAGCCAAGCCGATGCAAGGAATGTTCAATTCTTGGCACCGCCGCGCAATCTGGCCCACGCCCTTGCCCATGAGTGTCGAGCGGTCTATGGCGCCCTCACCGGTGATGACCAGATCCGCCGCACGCAGACGGCGCCCGAGTGCCGCTTGCCGTGCAACCAGATCAAATCCTGGCTTTAGCTCAGCCGCCAGAAAAACCATCAACCCAAAGCCCAGCCCCCCGGCTGCACCCGCGCCCGGCACCCACGCAAAGTCGCGCCCAAATTGCCGCTGGACAACCCGTGCCAAGCGACCCAGGCAACGCTCGGCCAGTGCGAAGTCCTGCGGACGCAGGCCCTTTTGAGGCCCATAAACCCGGCTTGCGCCGCACGGACCCAGCAAGCGATTCTGCACATCGGTCGCCACCAGATTCCGGGCAAACCAACGGCGGCGGCGAGGAGCGCGGATGCGATCGAGCCGGTGCAAGTCCGTCCAACGCTCAAGCAATTGTCCCTTGCGGTCCAGGAACTGCCAGCCCAGGGCCCGCGCCAGCCCAAAGCCGCCATCGTTGGTGGCGCTGCCGCCGATGCCGATCAGGCAGCGCACCGCTCCCTTCTTCGCGGCTGCCCGCACAACCGCCCCCAGACCCAGCGTGTCGAGTTGGAACGGATGAAACCGTTTCGGCGGCAGCATCGCCAGCCCGATCACACCGGCCGACTCGATTATGGCAGTCTTGGTTCGAGACTCCCACCACCATGTGGCCGTGCAGGGACGATGGGCCGCATCCACTGCCTTGACACACTGGCTCCTGGCATGGAGCAACGCGCTGGTCACTTCGCCAAAGCCATCGCCGCCGTCGCTCATGGGCAGGAGATCGAGAGAGTCCAACGGCCGCACTTTACGCCAACCGCGGGCGATGGCCGCGGCGGCGGCGCGCGCCGTAAGGGTGCCTTTAAACTTATCGGGCATGATCAACACGCGCAGTGACATGGAGCAGGATGATAATGGCTACAGGCCAGAGGCTAAAGACCGTTTATGGGATTGATACCGTTTCCGGCCTGCCTCACTCTTGAGTCATGCGAATTGTGAGGTCAGTGACAGCCATGCAGCGCCTGGGGCGAGGCTGGCAACGGACAGGGGTGCGCGTTGGCCTTGTGCCGACGATGGGTTACCTGCACGCCGGCCATTTGAGCCTCGTCCAGCGGGCGCGCCGCCTGGTTGGGCCGCGCGGCAAAGTGGTCGTAAGTATTTACGTCAATCCCACGCAGTTTGGCCCGACCGAGGACTTCTCCCGCTATCCGCGCGACCTGGCGCGCGACGCCAGTCTGTGCCGTGCCGAAGGCGTGGACGTGATCTTTGCTCCGAATAACAAGCAAATGTATCCGTGTGAAGGCGGCGCGGGCTACAGCACCTACGTGGCCGAGGAAAGACTGGCGCGGCTGATGGAGGGCAAGTCGCGGCCCACGCACTTCCGCGGGGTCACGACGGTCGTCGCCAAGCTCTTCAACATCGTGCAGCCGGAGGTGGCGGTCTTTGGGGCCAAGGACTACCAGCAAGCCGCCATCGTGAAGCGCATGGTGCGCGACCTGAACTTCCCGCTGAAGATAGTGGTGACGCCCATCCTGCGGGAGGCCGATGGGCTGGCCATGAGCTCCCGGAATAAGTATCTTACAGGTGACCTGCGCGGTCAGGCGGTGGTGCTTTGGCTGGCGATGCAGCGAGCGCGGGCGGCGGCGCGCAAAGCGGCGCGTCCCCTCCCGGCGGCGCGGCTCAAGGCGGAGCTGAAGCGGTTTATTGAGCGCGCCCCAGCCGCGCGCCTGGACTACGTGGAATTCTTTGAACCGGAGACGCTGGCACCGGTGTCTGAAGTCACCGGTGGCGTCCACATGGCGCTGGCGGTGTTCGTCGGCAAGACACGCTTGATTGATAACACTCGGCTGTAAATGAAGCAGTTTGACTTCCTCGTTCTCGGCAGCGGCATTGCGGGGCTTTCGTTCGCGCTGAAAGCCGCCCCGCATGGGCGCGTGGCGATCATCACCAAGAAGGACCGCGCGGAGTCCAACACCAACTACGCCCAAGGCGGTATTGCGGCAGTCACCAGCAAGGAAGACTCCTGCGAGCTGCACGTGCGCGACACGCTGGAAGCCGGGGCCGGCCTGTGCCGGGAAGCCTCCGTCCGCACCATCATCGAGGAAGGCCCGGCGCGGATTGCAGAGCTGATCGAGTTGGGCATGCACTTCACCGAGCGCGAGATTCCCCGCTCCCACGGCGCGCGCGAGTTGGACCTGGGCCGGGAAGGGGGTCACTCCAAGCGCCGCATCCTGCATGCGAAGGACATTACCGGGCGGGAAATTGAACGGGCCCTGCTGGCGGCGGTGGCGGCGCAGCCCAAGATCGCGATCTTCGAGAATCATCTGGCCATTAACCTCATCACCAGCCAGAAGCTCGGCTACGTCGGCGACAATCAATGCCTCGGGGTTTACGTGCTGGACAAGCAGTCCGGACAAGTGGAGACCTTTGCCGCGCCGGTCACCCTGCTGGCCACCGGCGGCACCGGCAAGGTCTATCTTTACACCACCAACCCGGACATTGCCACCGGCGACGGCGTGGCAATGGCCTGGCGCGCGGGGGCGGCAGTCGCCAACATGGAGTTTGTGCAGTTTCATCCCACCTGCCTGTATCATCCCAAGGCCAAGTCCTTTCTGATCAGCGAAGCAGTGCGCGGCGAGGGTGCGGTCCTTAAGAACCTCGAAGGCTTCGAATTCATGGAACATGCCCACCCGCTCAAATCGCTTGCGCCGCGCGACATCGTCGCCCGCGCCATTGACAGCGAGATGAAGAAGAGCGGGGCTGACTACGTTCTGCTCGATATCACCCACAAGCCAGCCCGGTTCATCATTGACCGGTTCCCGAATATCTATCAGACCTGCCTCAGCTATGGCATTGACATCACCAAGGAACCGATTCCGGTGGTGCCCGCCGCCCATTACCAGTGCGGCGGCGTGCTGACGAACGTGGACGGCGAGACAGACATTCGCGGCCTTTACGCAGTTGGCGAGGTGGCCTGCACGGGGCTGCACGGCGCAAACCGCCTGGCAAGCAACTCACTGCTCGAAGCCCTCGTCTGCGCCCATCGCGCCGCCTCGAAGGCCGTTGCGGACCGTCCCAAGCCCGCCGAGTTCAACATCCCACCCTGGCATTCCGGCAACGCCCATAACCCGGATGAGATGGTGGTCGTGTCACACAACTGGGATGAGATCCGGCGGCTCATGTGGGACTACGTGGGCATTGTGCGCACGAACAAGCGTTTGCAGCGCGCGCAGAAGCGCATCGCCAACCTGCAAGGGGAGATTCAGGAGTATTACTGGGACTTCATTGTGACCCCCGACCTGCTGGAGCTGCGCAACATCGCCACCGTGGCGGAGTTGATCGTCGCCAGTGCCCTGCGGCGCCCCGAGAGCCGGGGCCTCAACTACAACCTGGATTATCCGAACCCAAATCCGGACTGGGCGCAGCGCGACACGGTCTTGCGGAAACAGCCGTAGGCGAACCTATGCGCATCCTGGTAGTGGAAGACGACAAGAAGATCGCTTCCTTCGTGGTCAAGGGCTTGAAGGAGAGCGGCTACGCGGTGGACCACTTCGCCGACGGGGAGAACGGTCTCATCATGGCCCAAACGATTGCCTACGACGTCGCGGTCGTGGACCTGATGCTGCCCAAGCTCGACGGGCTGAGCCTCATCCAGCAGCTCCGCGCCCGGGGCAAGCGCATGCCCATCCTGATCCTCAGCGCCAAGGCCTCGGTGGACGACCGCGTCAAGGGCCTCCAGGCGGGCGGCGATGACTACCTGACCAAGCCGTTCGCCTTTTCCGAGCTGCTGGCGCGGATCCAGGCGCTCATCCGCCGAGCCACCCAGACCGCCGAACCTACTCGACTGGTGGTGGGCGACCTGACATTGGACCTGCTCACCCGCCACGTGGACCGCGGCGGCGAGAGCATTGCGCTACAGCCCCGTGAGTTCGCACTGCTTGAATACCTAATGCGCAATCCCGGCCGCACGGTCACCAAGACTATGATCCTGGAGCACATTTTCGACTATAGCTTCGACCCCCAGACCAACGTTGTGGACGTGTTGGTGCACCGCCTGCGCAGCAAGGTGGACAGGGGGCGGGCGATGCTCCACACCATTCGAGGAGTCGGCTATGTTCTCCGGCCTGCTTGAACCGCTGCGGCGCAATGTCGGGGTCCGGCTCAGCCTGCTCTACGCGCTGATCTTTACGCTGAGCAGCGTCGCCCTGCTGGCGCTGGCTTACTACCTGCTGGCCGCCGCGGTCGGCAGCAAAGACCGGGAAGTGCTGGAGGCCCGCCTCAAGGAAGCGGCGGTCGTGTATGAAGCCGGTGGGGTCGCCGCGCTGCGCAGTTGGGTGTACAACCAACCCGCCGAGGTGCAGAACTCCATGTTCGTTCATCTGGTTAACCCCCTCAACAAAACCGATTTGATCATCAGCGCGCCGGAAGCCTGGGTCGCTCTGCGGGACGTGCCCGGCTGGGAGGGCCTTTTCCAGGCGCCTTACCTGCGCATCCCTCAAAACGCCGAACGCGACTATACCCTGGGCCGGTTGGAGCTTTCGGACGGCCGAATCCTGCAAATTGGTCGCACCACCAACAGCCGCGCGGCCATCCTCAATCCCATTCGCCGCAGCTTCCTGCTCATCGGCACCCTCACCGTGCTGCTCGGCTTCCTCGCTGGAGCCTTCTTCGCCCACCGCGCTATGCGGCCCGTGCGGCAAATCGTCGCCACCGCCCGCTCCATTATCCGCACCGGCCAGCTCGATGCCCGCGTGCCGGTGCGCGCGTCCAATGATGAGTTCGACGAGCTAGTGCGCCTTTTTAATACCCTGCTCGACAAAAACCAGGCGCTCATCCGCGCCATGCGCGAGTCTCTCGACAATGTCGCCCACGACCTGCGCACGCCCTTGGCGCGCCTGCGCGGCGTAGCTGAGGACGCCCTGCAACCCGGCGCCGAGCCCGCCGCCGCCCGCGAGGCGCTGGCCGATTGCCTCGAAGAGTCCGAGCGCGTGCTCAGCATGCTCAACACGCTCACAGACATCGCCGAAGCCGAGGCCGGCATGATGAAACTGCAGCGCGAGCCCGCCAACCTCTGCCAACTCGCCCGTGAAGTTGTCGAGCTCTACGAATACGTCGCAGAGGAGAAGAAGATCGTCATTCGCACCGACCTGCCCGCCCCATGTACAGCCGCGGTGGACTGCACCCGCATGCGGCAGGTCTTTGCCAACCTCCTGGACAATGCCATCAAATACACCCCAGCTGGCGGCAGCGTCGCCATCTCCGTGCGCGATGAGCCCCGCCGCGCCGTAATGCTCTTCCAAGACACAGGCATCGGCATCCCCGCCGAGGAACAGGACAAAATCTGGGCGCGCCTCTACCGTGGCGACAAGAGCCGCTCCCAGCGCGGTTTGGGCCTTGGCCTCAGCCTGGTCAAGGCGGTGGTCGCAGCCCACGGCGGCAGCGTCACCGTCTCCAGCCAAGTCAATCGGGGCTCAGAATTCACCGTCAGCCTACCGAAGTGACGCCTGCCACCCGCAAGGTATTCTTGATGGGGGTGCTTACAGATACAGGGTTTCGTCCGTGCACCCCTTGGGCGAGAGCGCCAACTCAACTCTCCGCAGCTCCCCAGCGACTACAACCTTCATCCAGCTATTCTGCCGGGTGCTGGCGGAGCCCTAACCCGAGACCAGACGGCAATTGCCGCGCGGGCGGCAAGAAACTCTGGGGGCCGCCGGCCACAAGCTGTTACTTCGCGCGGCTCTCAAAGCTCATCGGTGCCAGCCTGACCCCGCTGGCCATCGTGTAAGGCGCCGAACCGAAGTTGACCGTCACGACCTGGCCGTTCGCGAAGATGGTCCGCTGGACCGAGCGGTCAGGTGTGAGGAACTTGTGGTCGGTCATCTCAGCATAGCCTACCTGGCGCGCGTAGGGGCAGGTGTTCTTGTAGCTCTGGACAAAACGAGCTTTGCTCTCGGCCCAGAGCCGGCGATCGAACATGAACATCGGGGGCGTGCCGTAGAGGACGTTGAAGAGGTCGCGTTTGTCCCAGAGGGCCGGCAGCTTGTTGTTGTAGTCGCCCCAGTACCACTGCGCCACGACGCAGTCATGATAGACCAGTTCCCAGAGCGGCAGGCGATAGGCGTGGCCGAGTTGGAACTTCGCCACGATTTCCGGCACGTTGGTCCAGATCACACTCATGCGCCGGCCCGCGTCCGGCACCCGGTAGGGCCCCAGGCTAAGCATCCCCTCGAAGTAGTGCAGGAAAGGCACGGAGGCGTCGTGGCCCGTCTCGCAGCCGGTCACCAGTTTGCAGTCCTCGGAAATGTAGCGCAGAAGTTCCATCTTTGCCGCTCGGCTCTCGCTGCGGGTCATCGGGTGGTTGGTGGCGTAACATTCGTGCCACGGAGCAGCGGTGGTGGTGTCAATGAACCGGCAGCGGTAGGGGTGGGACGCCAGATCGGTCGGGATGCGGGCGTGAGCATACTCGGGGGCGCGCTTGTCGCAAATGACGCCGCAGTGGATTATCGAGCCGTCGCGGGCCTCGACGCCCCAGCCCTTGAGCCATTGGCCGGCGGCGTTGAGGATAATGTCGTTGGGCCAGGCGGCGGTGGTCCAATCCGAATGCACCCATCGCAATTTGGGGAACTGGGCCGGATCCATCACGTCCTGGTAAATGTCGTAGCGGCTGGTGAGCACGCCAAGGTTATTGAGCGCCCGGAGGTTGGCGGGCGATTGCTTGTTGCTCCAAAGAATCCGCTCGATGCCTGCCGCCTGCATCTCCTTGACCAATGGCACTGCGTCCTGATCCCAACACCAGACGTTGACCGCGCCGATGAGTAAATCCACGTTCGGATTGGCGCGGCGCTTCTCGTCCAGCGTCTTGAACAAGCCGGTTTGCTTCGCGTGAGCCCGGTAGCGCTTGGCCATGGCGACATGCCCGCCCCGGTCGAAGAAGACATAACGCAGCTTGCGCCGGTAGCCGAAGACCCCGCGCTGGGAATCCCACTCGGGTGCGATGACCAGCCGTCCGTTGAGCCGGCGCATTTGGATGGCGGCGTCATCCGACGTCTCCAGGATTGCCATTTGTCCAGCGCGGCCGTCGGTGACGCCCCAGAACGCCATGCAGATCCCATGGCCGCCATAGGCGATCAGCCGGTGGAGCGGCACCGTTTTATCCTCAACCGGGTAGGAGATGCCTTCATTCATGGGCACGACCAGGTAATCCCCCGGCGCGGTGTTGAAGGGATGGGGAAACTTCAGGGGCGAGATCATGTCGCCCTTCCCCGCCAGCTCGAAAATAACTTCGGCCTGATCGGGCAGCAGCTCCAACCGGCCGGCGAGTTCAAGGCCGGTTGGCACGTCGTAGAGGTCCATCCGGATTTGGTTGCCCTCGGCCTTTGCGTCAAGCAAGACCGTGCCGCCCGGTTGGGCCTTCTGAGCCCAGTCTCGTCGGACCCGCCGGTCGCGCACGTTCAGTGTGGCGTTGGACGTGTCCAGCGTCACCATTAACATTTGGTTGGTGAGCCCGAGCGTGGGCGGCAGGTTCGCGGCACGCCGTCCGCTGAGCACAGCATCGGCGCGGAAGACGAAGTCATCTACCCGCAGGTCGAGTTTGCCCTCCCCAATCAGGCGCGGCTGGATGTCTGTGATTCCCTCGGGCACCAGGACGCGGGTGCGCAGCCGCTGCCAGGAACCGCTGGCCCTGGCGGTCTGTGCCGCATAGGCCCAGTCAACCGCCTTATTCTCCGCGTCCCAGGTGGACACGCAGAGCGTCACGCTCCCTTCGCCCTCGGTCCGCACCCAAGCCTCCATCACGAACAGCTCACCGGGCCGGACCGGGCAGCGAAGCTCGGGCTCCAGGCTCCAATCTCTTTGCCCGCGATGTTCGATATGCGCGGCGCGTGCGCCGCTGTGGCGCACCTGCTCATCCAGGGTCAGCGTTCCCGCGTTGTGCTCGCGCGTCCAAAGCCGCCAGCCCTGGAGGCCCGCCTCAAATCCGACATTAGTAAGCGTGGCGCCGCGCAGCAATGAAGCGGACAGCAGCAGGATGAGCGGGCTGGCGGCATTCATGGCCCCATTCTACTTTGCACGACCCGCCGCGGCGCTGCTTTGCCGCAGCCACGCATCGTCAATCGTGATGGTCTTCTTCTGCCCATTGCGCTCCAGGAGTATCCGCCCCGTGATGTCCTTGAAGCCGTGGCCCTTCCGGTCGCTAGTCTTAAACAACTGCCGGTCCAGGTCATCCTTCACGGTCACGTGGTCGAAATGGATGTTCCCTGCCGGGCGGTTTTCCGAAGGGACGGCCTCCACGTAGATCGGGGCAAAGAACTTATCCTGCCGGGCGCTGTTGCGGATGGCCGAACGACTCATCTCAATGCGCATCGCATCCGAGGGATTGAACTGCACGGAAAGGCCGGCCAGGCCGTCATTTTCGGAAACGAAGCGGCTGATGCGCAGCAGGCCTCGAGGCGCGTCCTTGGGTGCGGTGCACACATGGACGGCGTGCAACGTGTTGCTGCGCGACACGCAATTCTCCAGGCAAATCGAGATGGGGGTGGAGCGGCCGTTCATGGTCTGCGGGCAGATCTGGTAACCGGTGCCGGCATTGTTCTCCGCCACGCAGCGGCGCAGGCGGCAGTTCAACAGGCATTCCTCGGGCTCATTTGGCTCGAAATCAATCCCCGCCTCCGGAGCGGTCCCGCGTGTCCCGCGCAATACGCAGTCTTCGATCAGGAGGTTCTTCGCGCTGATGACGCTGATTCCCTGGCGATGGTTGTCGGCGCACACCACGCGTCGGATTACCACGTCCACGTTTGGCTCTTGCTTCGAAGCCGCGCCAAGATAAATCCCATCGCCGCCCGTCCGCTCGATGGTCAGATCCTGAATCAGCACATTGCGGCAGCCGAAAAAGCTCAAGCCATGCCGCCACTCCGATTTGTCATAGGCGCCGGATTGATAATCCTCCTTGTACATGCGGATGCGAGCCGATTTGCCGCCGTCCTTCTTTTCGCCGCGGACCGTCACATTCGTGCAGCGCACAAATGAAAGCAGGCAATCCCCCTTTGGATGGAAGGCCCCCTGCAACGCAACCAGTTCTGCGCCCTTCTCAAAGATAATCTTCTGATTGCTCACCCCGGTCAGAGGCCGGGTGACCCAGGCCGATTCCCGCCGGTCAATAATGAGCGTCTTAACCCGCGAGTTGATGGCAGTTTGCAGATAGCCGGTGGCGTCCTTCGCATCAAAACCCCACCACGAGACGCGCGCTGTGTCTCGTTTGCCGTCCAAAACCTCCCGCACCAAGGTCGGCCGGGCAGAACTCTGCGGCCATGCGGGAACCGGGACCAGCATCAGGGCATGCAACAGGAGGCAGCCGCGTAGAAATGCGTGCTTCACTCAGGCAGATACTATGGGGAAGCGAACGACAGTCAACCTTGGCATCTTTGGCAGTACCAGGCATTGGCGCAGCTCACTTTCCTGCCAGGGGCGGGGAGGGGCGCTGGCATTCTTGTCGGCCTTCGGGTCAACTCCTGCCCGGGCCGACTGGAATATAGGCGTTTGTTACAGGCCGGGCTGCGCGCCGCACCCCTTGCGGGCCGGGTTCGGCTCCCGGTCCGGATGGCCCAAAAGCCCAGTAACATCCCGATCCGGGCTATAATCCGCTCCCCCCTGGCCTAGCTCACCGTCACCTCACCGTATCCTCACCGTAGTACCTCTAATAGCTTATTAGAGGTACTACGGTGAGGATACGGTGAGGTGACGGTGAGGATAGGGAGTAGAGAGGGGGGGCGCACAACGGGCGCATCCCGGTTTGTTGCAGGAAAGTAAGATGCGGCCTGCCAGGCACACGCATGCCCGGCGGCCGTTGGGGCACAGGCGCTTCGCCAACGGGCTTGGGAAACCCCTGTCCCTCCGCCTCCTCGCTGCTCATGTCGCAACGCCTCGATTGGATCCAGGCACTGTCTTTGGCCGTCACCTGGATGAGATTCACATTTCCCCGCGTTCTTTCATAATGCCAAGTTGCGCATACGCTGATTGTTCTGGCATGATTCAATAATGCGTCTTGCCGTTAGCTGTTTTAGATGCGCCGCCGCTCTGGCGGCAGTTCTGTTGTCCGTTGCCATCCCCTGTCATGGGCAGGCGCTTCCTGATTCGCCGTTCTCAACCCGGGAGAAGGTTGGCCAAGTGGGCGCGAACCGCTACTACACGCCGGCCAATCAAGTCCTGACGCCCGCAGGCATCCAGGTCGAGCTGCCGGGCATGAGGCCGCAAGCGATCGCGCTCAGTCCCAACGGTCGGCTGCTCGTCACGGCCGGGAAGACCCATGACCTCGTCGTCATGGATCCGGCGACCGGCAAGATCTTGCAGCGCGTCGCGTTGCCGTCCGACAAGGATTCCAAAGCGACGCCCGATTCCGTCTCCGAAGAAATCCTCAACCCGGACAAAGCAGGCCAACTCAGTTTCACCGGGCTGCTCTTTTCCCCCGACGGCACGCGCATCTACCTGGCCAACGCCGATGGCAACATCAAAGTGTTTGGGGTTAAGAGCACCGGGAAGGTGGTGGGGCTGTTTTCCATGTCGCTGCCGCCGGCCACCGCGCCGGAACGTGACAAGGAAATACCGGCCGGGCTTGCCGTGTCACCGAACGGCAAACGGCTTTATGTGGTGCTCAACCTTTCCAACCGGCTGGCGGAGCTGAACGCCGCCAATGGACACGTCTTGCGCCTTTGGGAGGTCGGGTTCGCGCCCTTCGGCGTGGCGCTGGCCGGTCAGAAAGCTTATGTCAGCAACTGGGGCGGACGGCGGCCCGACAGCCAGTCCGTCACCGGCCCCGCGGGCCGCGGCACGCTGGTGCGCGTGGACCCGGTTCGGCACATCGCGGCCGAGGGTTCCGTCTCGGTCATTGACCTGAACCAGCCGGCCGCCAAGTCTGAGGTGCTCAGCGCGAAGGCCGAGATTCTTACTGGCCCGCACGCCAGCGCGATCGCCGCTTCGCCTAATGGCCGCTGGGTCGTCGTTGCCAACACGGGCTGTGATACGCTCAGCGTGATTGACACTCGCACGGATCAGATTGTTGAGACCATCTGCGCCCGTCAGAGCCCCGCGGATCTATTCGGAGCCCAGCCCACCGCCCTGGAATTTGACAAATCCGGCGGCAGGCTGTTCGTCTGCAACGGGACGCAGAACGCCGTGGCCATCTTTGACTTCAAGCCCGGCGAGTCGAATTTGCGCGGCCTGATTCCCGTCGGCTGGTTCCCCGGCGCGGTCGCCTATGATCCGGCCCGCAGTGCAGTATACGTCGCCAACATTAAAGGCATCGGCTCGACGAAACACCTCGAGCCCGGCGAGGCGGTGAAGTTCAACTCGCACCAGTATTTCGGCACGGTGTCGCTCGTCCCTGTGCCGGAAGAGCGCGAGCTGTCGCGCCTGACCCAAACCGCCCTGGCGAACTTGCGCTATGGCTTGCTACAGGCAGCCAAGCTGCCCCCGCGCCCGGGCCAGCCGCCCCGGCCCGTTCCTGAGCGCGTTGGCGAGCCGAGTCTCATTAAGCACGTCATTTACATCATTAAAGAGAACCGCACCTATGACCAAGTGCTCGGCGATCTGCCCCAAGGCAACGGCGACCCCTCGCTCTGCATCTTCGGCGAGCAGATCACCCCCAACCTCCATAAGGTCGCGCGTGATTTCGTCCTGCTCGACAACACCTACTGCTCCGGCATCCTCAGTGCTGACGGCCATCAATGGGCCGACAGCGCCATGGCCACCGATTACATGGAGCGGGCCTTCGCCGGCTTCCCCCGCAGCTATCCCTTCGGCGGAACCTACAGCGCCGTGGACGCGCTGGCGTATTCGCCCAGCGGGTTCATCTGGGACAATGCCATTGCGCACGGCAAGACCCTGCGAGATTACGGCGAGTTCGCTTTCACCAAAGCGCTTTGGCGCGACAAGTCCAGGAAGGGCGGGCCCGGCTTCCTGGACTGCTACCGCGACTTCGTGAATCAGGCGGGGGAGATCGAGATCAGCTCCGGGCCGTCCATCGAATCGCTGCGCCCCTACTTCGTTACCAATACCGCTGGCTGGGAGTTGAAGGTTCCCGATGTCTTTCGGGCGGCGCAGTTCATCAAAGATCTCCGGCAGTTCGAGCAGACGGGGGACTTCCCGAACCTCACGATGTTCCTTTTGCCGAACGATCACACCAGCGGCACCAAAGCCAACTGCCCCACTCCTGCGGCGATGGCGGCGGACAATGACCTCGCCTTCGGCCAAATCCTGGAGGCCGTCAGCCATAGCCGCTTCTGGAAGGAGACGTGCATCTTCGCCATCGAAGACGACCCGCAAGCGGGCTGGGATCATGTCAGCGGCTACCGCACCACCTGCTACGTCGCCAGCCCTTACACCCGGCGCGGCGCCGTGGTCAGCGCCCAATACAATCAAACCAGCCTGCTGCGCACGATGGAGCTCATGCTTGGCCTCCCGCCGATGAACCAGATGGATGCCACCGCCACGCCGATGACCGCCTGCTTCACCGACAAGCCCGACTTCACGCCCTTCACAGCCCTGACCAACAACATTCCCCTGGACCAGATGAATCCGCCGGCCAAGAAGATCTCCGACCGGCGCCTGCGGAAGCACGCCCGTGCCTCAGCGCGCTTGCCGTTGGAGGAGGCGGACAAGTGTCCCGAAGACCTGCTCAACCGCATCCTCTGGCATGCGCTCAAGGGGCCGCAAACCCCTTATCCCACCTGGGCCGTCAGCCAGGTCCGGGATGATGATTGATCTCGCGAATATCCGTTTGACGAGACAGAGCTGCCCCTGTAACTTGCGCCCCTGTCTGGCATCCAGAGTAGCTCAATGGTAGAGCAGCCGGCTGTTAACCGGCGGGTTGCAGGTTCGAGCCCTGCCTCTGGAGCCACTTCGTAAGTCGCTGGGGTACAACGACTTCCTCCGAGGCAAAAGGTCAAAAAGGCCATTTTGGGGGGGAAAGTGAGAGGGTACTTTGCATCGGACACTTATTCCGCCGCAATTCGAAAGCCCTCGAAACAACCCCGCCCAGTAATCCGTAACGGCCTCAGTTCGTGTCAGCTAGCCTCAACGAAAGCTGAACATGAACAACCGATACTGGCTCTTCCGACGACACGGCGTCTTCTATTTGCAGGACGCACAGAACCGTCAAAAAGAGAGTCTTCACACCCGCAGCCGCCGCGAAGCGGACCAGATCCGCGACGCCTGCAACCAGGCAGCCGAGCGCCCTAGTCTTGGCATCGCAATGGCCAGCATATCCACATCGTTTGCGAACTCCTCCATCGCTTTGCCGAGACCGGACCCGCCTTCGGGAAGTTTCACAAACGGAGGCGGACGGAAGATCAGCCCCTGGTAAGCTTCCGAAGTGCGAGCGGTGGCATTGAAGAACGACGCTCGGTTGACATACGCACCGAACTCATCGTCCGTTTGCGAATCCAACCTCACCAGATACTTCTCACCGCCCGATTTGACAGCATCCTCGCCGGCCAACACATCACGCGCCCGCGACCAATTAAGAGCCGCGGTCTCGTAATCAGGATGAGTCGCATTGACTGCCATACCTTCGTGCTAATTCGTGAAATTCGTGTCTGCCATCGGCGCCACGTTACCACCCCTTTCTCGCGCGAGGTGCGGCACCAACGGGCACCCTTGCCTGTGTCCAGCCAGCTTTTGCCTGAGCCAAGCGAGGCTCTGCCATTCTTTATGGAGGAATTTGTTGACGCCTTCCGCGACACCGGGCGCCGCTCCGCTTGCCAATCGCTTAGGCCACCAACACTGACTAGCTCTCGGCGTTGAGGATCTTCAGATAGCGATCGTAAGCGTACAACCGACCATACTTGCCGCCGGTGGTTTCACGCACGACCCCGAGCTTCTCAAGATGCTGAAGAGATGTGGTTACCGTTGGGAAACTGAGGTGTAACCTCTTGCTGGCAGCGGCGATAGAGATCAGCGGTTGGGCCTGCAACACCCGATGCACCCGCAGGGCAGAACCCGATGCCTTGCCGATCGCCTGAATTCGCTTCTCATCCGCAGCCGCCAGGTCCATCAGGGCGCGGGCAGTGTCAGCGGCTTGGGCGGCCGTCTCGGCTACGCCCGTAAGGAAGAACCGCAGCCACATTTCCCAATCCCCAGTCATCCGCACGGACTGGAGCAGTTCGTAATACCTGTGCCGGTTTTGTTTGAAGTACAAGCTGAGATACAGCAACGGCTCCCGCAGCGCGCCTTCCGCGCAAAGCAGGAACGTGATCAGCAAACGGCCCAGGCGCCCGTTGCCATCCAGAAACGGGTGAATAGTCTCGAATTGAACGTGCGCCAGTGCGGCCTTAATCAGCACCGGAGTCTTGACCGGGTCGTTATGCAGGAACTTCTCCAATGCGCCAATGCACTCCAAAATCTGGTCCGGCGGCGGAGGCACAAAAATGGCGTTGCCGGGGCGGCTGCCGCCAATCCAGTTCTGCGACCGGCGAAACTCGCCCGGCTCCTTCTTGCTTCCGCGTCCCTTGGTCAGCAAAACGCCATGGATTTCCTTGATTAGCCTCAGCGACAACGGAAGTTTCTTCAGGCGGCGCAACCCGTGGTTCATGGCGGCAACGTAATTCGACACCTCCTGCACATCATCCAAGGGCACCCCGGGCGTGGCGTCATTCTCAAACAGCAACAGGTCATCCAGGCTGGATTGCGTCCCCTCGATTTGGGAGGAGAGCACCGCCTCCTTCCGAACGTAGGAGTAGATAAATAGCTTTGGATCAGGCAACACGGCCGCCAAGCCATCGAGCCTCCCAAGACTCAGCATCGCCTGCGACACAAGTTCCTGAAGCTCGGGTTGAAGATCGAGCGGCGGATGAGGCGGAAGCGGATTCGGAACGAAAGCCCGGGCCTTCTCCCCGGCAGCCGAAGGGAGCGGCGCGTAGTGACCTGTCAGACCTCTGAGCATAGAGCGCAATTAAACAAGTTTTGATTCCGGCCGGACGAATTAAAAGATAAGGCCGTATCCTTTAATTGTGAAGCTTGAAATTAAAGGTTGCCACTCGCCCCTGAGAAGCCCCTCCCGAAGGCCCGGCGCCGCCAGCTTGAAAACCCCGCAGGGGTTTAAGAAGGTAGCCCAGGGTCAGCGAGGAACGAGCGCCACCCTGGGTAAGCCACGCCAAAAAAATATCTCCCTCTCCTCCGCCTCGGAGGAGAGAACCCCCCGAAATTTTTGCGCGCATTGCGCCCCGGAACCGTCTAGGGTTCGACGCGGTCGA
>CAZDOO010000033.1:0-54719 GCA_964507045.1 uncultured Verrucomicrobiota bacterium
AGAACCCTGCTGGTTCGTGGCTGCCGAGGCGAACCGATGACGAAATTTCGTCGGCATTCCCCGGAAATCCGTGCTGAGCCACATTCTTTGCCGCCTTTCTGTTTTGCTTTGACTCGGCGGCCAGCTCGCGAAACATTCTTATTCACATCGTGCACTGTATGCGTCTGTTGGCACTGTCGGCTTCAGTGGCGGGTGCTCGCCGAGCCGGCGGCCCGCCCGCCGCGCGCCTTTCAGCCTTTACGCTCATCGAATTGTTGGTGGTCATTGCCATCATCGCCATCCTTGCGGCGTTGCTCTTGCCGGCATTGGGCAAGGCGAAGCAAGCCTCGCAGCGTTCCGCCTGCCTGTCCAACCTTCACCAGATCGCCCTGGGCACCTCCATGTACCTGGCGGACAACGCGGGCAAAATGCCCCACGTGCCGGATTCCGACTTGCAGCTCACCCCGCCGGTGGACAGCGGCGGCAAACGCTATAACTCCATGGGGTCCTTCATGCCGCTGCTGCACCATTACGCCCCGAACGTGCGGGTATGGCTCAGCCCGCCGGTGCCCATCGCGATCACCAACGAATGGCAAAGGCACTTCCTCAGCCCGTGGCGCGAGCAGGGCACCAACGCCCCCGAACGCGGGTGGGCCAACTACATCAGTGACAAGCTGGCGGAACTCAATCCTGCCGCTGCCCGTTACCTCCGCGGGCGCACGCCCGAGAGCGTTGCGCTTGCCCGGAAAGCCAGCGTGTCGGATGAAGAATGGCTGATGAGCCCTTTCTTTGAAAAACCCTGGTGGGCGGGCTTCAAGGATCAGTGGAGCGTTGGCGATAGTGTCCCGCCCCCGGGCGGTTGGTCGGCTCACAACGGGGGCCGCAACCAGATCTACCTGGACATGCACGCCCATTGGGTGCGCAAGAATATTGACCGCTGAGCCCGTGTCCTCCGCGGGTGAGCTTTACCTGCATTATCATCGCACCGGCGTGCGCAGGCTATCTATTGACGCCCCCCGGGCCTTTGCTACCGTTCCCCGCGTGAACCGCAAGAAAACCGACGGTGTTGTCCGCTTTAGCGTGTCCGTGCCGCGCGACCTGGCCCGGCAGCTTGACCAAATGACCCGCGAGAAGGGCTACGACAACCGCTCCCTGGCCGTGGCGGACATGATTCGCGCCGGCCTGGTCGAGCATCGTCAGGACTTTGGCGATCGCGAGATTGCCGGGACCATCACCCTCGTGTACGACCATCACAAACAGCACGTCCAGGCCACCCTTACCGACATCCAGCACGACCATCACGACGTTATTCTAGCCACCCTCCACGTTCACCTCGACCACCACAACTGCCTGGAAGTGTTAGCCGTGCGCGGCAAAGCCAAAGTCGTGAAGAAGATTGCCGACGCGCTCGTGGCCGCCAAAGGCGTTAAACACGGCAAGCTTACCGTTACCAGCAGCGGCAGCGATCTTCCTGTCTGAGCTGCGGCCGCGCCCCCGACTCTCAGCTACCTTGGTCGCCGTAGCTGAAATCGTCGAACAGCGTCACGCTGTCGGCCTTGGTCCAGACGCCGACTTTGCCGGCGGCGGTGAAAGTTTGGTCTTCGACGTCGAAGAGCTTTTTGCCGTTGAGAATGACGCTGAACTTGTCGCCGGCAAACTCAACACGGAGCGTGTGCCACTGGCCGGGAGCAACTTTCTCCTTCACGCCGTAGCCGCCTTTGCGGCCAACGATGTCCAGGCAGGTGCGCTTGCCCGCGACCGTTTTGTAGAGCACGACGTTGTCCTCCAGCGCGTTGGCCCGCGCGATGTAGTAATTGTCCGCGTCCTGACAGCGCCAGATCACCCCGCCCGCCTGGTCTTCCTTGCCCGTGACGGGCTTGAATTTCACCTGCACAAACCCGTTCTTGAGACTGGCGTCACTCCGGAAGCAAACCGGGTAGGCGGCTTCGCCTGATTGTTTGAGCACGTTAGGTTTGCTTGGCGCGGATTCGTCCGCCACCACCGCCCAATTTGCCTCGCCCGTGCCGGTTTGGCCAGCCGTCCAGCCGGGCGGCGGCGCGCCGGTTGGCAGGCGGTCAAAGTTCACGGTTTCAGCCCATGCCATGCTGCTGAGCAGGCTGCTCAGCAGTGCGGTTGTTACGGTGCCTTTCATATCAATGCTTCCTTCCTGGTTGGGTTCAACGCAGTTCACATTACTTTAGCGATGTGTCCACATCGCGCCAGAAGTTTCACTGCTCCTTACCCCTGGAATCAAGGCGGGTCTTTAAGTGTAAAGACCGGCCGGAGGTTGGTGCCGCGGGCAGACGGTTCCGGTTTGTGTGGTTGATAGCCGGCCGGTGCACTTGCGGCAGGAGAGCCTGTAGCGTTAGCCACCACGCCCTGCCAGCTATGACTGGCTCCACTCAATTCCTCCCAGCCCGGAAGACATGTTCTTTGCGGTGGCCCCGTTTGCAGTATTCGGATCCGCGCCTATATTCTTGCATGGAATAACGATGTGTCTGTTAGAAAGGCGTGTTATGAAACCATTGTTGTCATTGCCCTTCAGCTTGCGGGTCGGCAAAGGTCCAAAGTGGCTCCCTCAGTGCCTTGGCTTTGCCGCCATCACCCTCTTTCTCCTTGGCTGCCCCTCGCCGACCCAGCCGCCGGTCGAAGGCACAGTTGTCATCAGGGGATCGAGCATTTTTGGCGAGGAACTGGCCCATGCCCTGGTAGCCGAATACCAGAAGGACCACCCGAACGTTGTCTTTGTTCTTGAAACAAAAGGCTCCGCCTCAGGGTTCGCTGCGTTGCTGGCCGGTGAGTGTGACATCGCCGCCGCCTCCCGCATGCCAACCCGGGACGAACTGCAACAAGCCAAATCGCGCGGGATCAGGATGATCGAGCGCGTGATCGGCTCCTACGGGGTAGCCATCATTGTGAACTCGAACAATCCTGTTAAGAATCTGTCACGCCGGCAGGTGCGAGATGTCTTTACCGGCGCGGTTCGCGACTGGAAACCGCTCGGCGGGCTGGAGGCGCCGGTCCAGGTCTGCATCCGCGATGCCGCCGCAGCCGCTCACCTCGGCTTCCGAGGAATGGCAATGGAGAACAAGCCCTACGCTTCGGCAGCGCAAACCTTCACCAACTACGCCCAACTCGTCGAGGCGGTAGCCCGGGATCCCGGTGGCATCGGCTATTCGAGCATGGGACTCGCCCGCCGTGCTGGCGTCGCCGCCGTGTCTATTCAAGGCGTCCAGCCAGACCTCTTTTCAGTCAATGAAGGCCACTATCCCTACGCGCGATTTCTCACTCTCTATACCAACAAGCAGAAACAAACCGCTGCCGCGACTGATTTTATCCGCTTTGTCCTTTCCAAGTCCGGGCAGAATATTCTGGAACAAATGGGCTTCGTTCCCGCTTTCGAGCCGCGTCTGAACAGCTATCTCCTGAATTAGCGAGCGCCCGCCTGCGAGATCCAGGGCGACCAAGCGGCGTCCGTGCCGCCAGAAGTCTCACTGCGTGACTTGGAGGCCTCTCTTGAACCAGCCTCGTGTCCGGTTGCAGACATTGCACACCGACAGCATCACCGGCACCTCGACCAGCACCCCGACCACTGTCGCCAGAGCGGCCGGGGAATCTGCGCCGAACAGCGTGATGGCCACCGCCACCGCTAGCTCGAAGAAATTGCTCGCCCCAATCAGCGCGCCCGGCGACGCCACGTTGTGCTCCACGCGGAGCCACCGCATCAGCAGATACGTCAACCCCGAGTTGAAGTAGACCTGCACGATAATCGGCACGGCAATCAGCAGCACTGCTACCCAGCGGCTGGTCAGGTTCTTCGACTGAAAGGCGAAGATCAGCACCAGCGTCAGCAGCAGCGCCCCAATCATCACCGGATGGAACTTCGGCAGGAACTTCTGCTCAAACCACTCCTTGCCGTGTGATTTTAGGAGCGCCGTCCTCGTCAGCCACCCCGCCGCCAGCGGTATAACGATGAACACCACCACCGAGGTTATGAGCACCTTGGCGGGTACGACCACGTGCGCCACGCCGCACAGGAACATCACAATCGGCGCAAACGCCACCAGCATGATCAGGTCGTTCACCGCCACCTGGACCAGCGTGTAAGCCGGGTCGCCGTCGGTCAGGTACGACCACACGAAGACCATAGCGGTGCAGGGCGCCGCCGCCAGGATGATCAGCCCCGCCGTGTAGCCGCGCGCCGTCTCCGGGTCAATCCACGCCGCAAAGAGGTTCTGCATGAACACCCACGCCAGCAGCGCCATCCCGAACGGCTTCACCAGCCAATTGACGAACAACGTCACCATCAGCCCCTTTGGTTTTCGTGCAATGCCTCCAATCGCGCCGAAGTCCACCTTGAGCATCATCGGGTAAATCATCAGCCACAGCAGCACCCCGATCGGCACATTGACCTGGGAACCCTGTCCGAACTCCAGCTTGCTCAGCGCCGCCGTGACACCTGGCAGCACCTTGCCGAACGCCACGCCGACCAGCATGCACAGGAACACCCAAACCGTCAGGTAACGCTCGAAGAACGCCAGCCGCTTAGGTGCCGGCTGGGCAAGCTCGTTGGCCGTCGCAGTTGCCGAATTGCTCATACGAGTTTGTAGCTCGCTTCACGACCCTCAGCACGCCAGCAATCCCGCGCCCTTGTCCGCCACCTCGCGGATGCGGGCGGGCGTGACCGGCGTTTCGCCCTTCTTCAAGCCCATTTGCGCCAGCTTGAGATGCTGGAAGCCCTTGAAGCCGGCCAGCTCCATCGTCTTGCGGGCGCATTCCTGCTCGCACCCGTCAATCACCAGCAGTCGGGCCGCCGCCTTCGTGTTCGCCATGATGCCCTCCACCCGCCCGCCGATGCCGGCCAGGCAATACATCTTTCCCGTCCCATCCTTGGCCATCTGGCGCGCCGCCTGGTCGGACAGACCGCCCACGTCGGATGCGCCGGAGCAGGGAAAGACGAACTTCGGTGCGGAACTGCAACTGCATTGAGTTTGAGTTTTCATATTTGTGCTTATCAATTATGGGTCGTTAGTTGTGCGTTGGTTTCAAACGGCCGTCCTCCATCTCCAGAGTCCGGTCGAAAACGTCCAGCGAGCGGTGATCATGCGTCACCACCAGAACTGCGGCTCCGCGCTCGTGCGCGACCTTGCGGAATAACTCCATTACCTTGACCGCGTCGCCCTGGTCTACCAGCACCTCCGCCAGCCGCTCCTGAATCCGCGGGCTGATCGTCGTCTTGACCCGCGCCTCCAGCGTGCCTGTTCCCATGACCTCGCCCCGCACCTCTCCCAGGCAGATGCTGTAAGCCGTCACCGGCATCGGGCTGAACTTGAGGCGATACACGGCGAAGGCCACCACTGCGGCCACAACCAGCCAGGGCAACACTTTACGAACGAGGCTGCGTTTCATATTGAGTTTGTCATGGAGCCGAGTAGATCAGCCAAACGCCCCCAAGGAGCACCAGCACACCACAGATGCATTTAACGACCGTCACCCCTTTGGATTGCTCGTTCCAGTTCAGGAACCGCTGTACGACTTCCGTAAACGTCCCCGCCAGCACGATGACCGAACAGTGTCCCACACCGTAGGCCAACAATAGAGAAATCCCATACAGCGGATTGCTTTCGGCGAGCTTGAACGTCACCGCCAGCATCGGCGCCATGTAGGCGAACGTGCACGGGCCAAGCGCGATGCCGAACACCAGGCCCAGGACAAACGCGGCGAGCAGGCCCTTGCGCTTCATGTTCACCTGGCCCGGCCCCGACCACGGCATCGGAATTACCCCCAGCAGGTGCAACCCCACGACAAAGAAGATTGCCGCCACGAAGTAGTTGCCCCATCGGCCGATGTCACCCATCATCCGTCCCGCCGCCGCCGTAATGGCCCCAATGGCCGCGATGGTGATCAGAATGCCCACCGCGAACACCGTCGCGATCCCGCTCGCCCGCGCCGTGCTCACCCGCCCCTGGCCGCTAATGAACCCCACAATCAACGGCAGGCTCGCCAGGTGGCACGGGCTCAGGATGATGCTCAGAATGCCCCAGATGAACGATGCGCCCAGGGCGATCCCGGGAGCGCCTTCCACAGCGTGACTCAGGTTGGTAAAGAGTTGATCCATACCTATTGCGCGCGATTCGTGATTGATTCACCGGCCGTCACCCCGGGCCTCCCGTTCGTGGATTCAACCCCCGTCCACGGATTTGTCGGCCACACATTCATCCCCGGCATTACTGGACAGCACGCGCGCCCACCCCTACTCCCGCATTCAGATCGCCCCCCGCGCTTAATGGCAAACACCGCCGCCGCCGCCGCCACCACCACCACGCCAATCACGATGATTTCCATGCGCCGCTTCATAAACGCTTCACGCATCACACAACACGCGCCACGCCCCCCCCGCCTTACTTGCACTCTCCCAGCTTGCACGCCTTGGCGATCTGCTCCGGCGAAAGCTTCATCTTGTCCGCCAGTGCCTGCGCAATCGTAATCTGCCGTCCCGTCATCGCCGGTCGCGCCTCCAGCCATTTCTGCAAATTGGCTTCGTTCGCGAAGAATCCCTGCTTGAAGCAGCCCGCCGAAACCCATTTCCCATCCGGACCCTTTTTCTGGCCGAACCAGGCAACTGCCGTCTTGGGCTCCAGCGATGCGATTTGCCCATCCATCGTTTTCACCCGGATGATCTCCCCCGTCAGACCATCCTTCGCCTCGACCTCGATGTCCTTTTGCAGCCGTGCGGCCACCCCCATCGAGCAATGCGTGCAGCACCCGTAGCCGCGCGTTGTCCCGAACCTCACCGCGCAGGCGTCCTCGGGATACACCGCCCGGTCGCAGAACGCGCACCGCGTCGCCAGTTCCTTGGACCGCAGCACCTCCCACGACACGAGGTTGCCGGCGTTGCTCTGCTGTTCCTTAGTCGCGGCGTCCTTATCTACAAACGCCTTGATGGTGGCTCGCCCCTTCGAGTCCATTCCATAGAGATAATTGGCCGCAGTCGCCGCGACTAGCCTGCCGCTCGACCAATCCGTCACGCTCACCTTGGCTTCTTCCGCCTTGGGGTCCGCCCCCACAATGCTGGACAAGTAGATGAAGTAGCAGTGCGGGCCGCACAGGACGCGCTGTTCGCTCTGCCCCATCACCACCGTCTTGGTCTTCGGATTCACGTCTTCGTCGCACATGTAGCAGACGCTGTCGCGCGGGCGTGTGTCCGCCGCCACCGGGGTCTCTCGCACGATCCCGGCAGACGGCTTGCCGCGACTGATGTCAATGCCCAGTTCCTTCCATTTGCCCAGGATGTCCTCCTTGCCGAAGAAACCCACATGACGGGCGCGTTCCTTGCCTTCGGTGTCGTAGAAGATCTGCGTGGGAATTACCTCGATGCCGTATTGCTTCCCGGCGTCGGGATTCTCCCACACATCAATGAACTCCGTGATGAACCGATCCGCGTAGTCGCGTTTCAACTCATCCAGAATCGGTTTCATCATTTTGCACGGGATGCACTTCCCCGCGCCCAGGTCCACCATCCGGGGCAACTTCGCGGTAGTAGCCGGCCCTGGCTTGCTGGCACCGACCGCCGCGTCCGCAGTCGCGGCAGGCTTGGACCCAGCCGTCGTTTTGCCCTGCTTGAGCGCCACTGCCGCAACCACGGTCACAGCCAGCGCCGCCACGATAAGGATTTTAATTGGTGTCTTCATAATGCAGTTCAGCTTCTCACATCACGTTTCACGCCGCTGCCTGCTGCAGGATGGCCTTGATTTCGGCAACGCTCGGCACCTTGCCGACCACCTTGATCGTGCCGTTCACCGCCAGCGCCGGCGTCATCATCACGCCCAAAGCCATGATCTGCTTCAAGTCCGTCACCTTGTTGATCTCGGCGGCAACGCCGAGTTCCTTCACTGCCTGTTCCGTGAATTGCGCCAGCGTCTTGCACTTCGCGCAGCCCGGTCCAATAACAAGAATGTGCATAATCAATTTTCTTTCGTTTGAGTTTAGAACAAAGCTCCGTATAACAATCCGGTCAGCGTCGCCATGACGATGACCAGCGACACATACACCACCGTCTTCTTCGTGCCCATGATGCTGCGCAGCACCAGCATGCTGGGCAGCGAAAGCGCCGGGCCGGCCAACAGCAGTGCCAGCGCCGGCCCCTTGCCCATCCCGGAGCCGATCAGCCCCTGCAAAATCGGCACCTCGGTCAGGGTGGCAAAATACATGAATGCCCCCACCACCGAGGAGAAGAAGTTTGCCAGGAGAGAATTCCCTCCCACCGACCGGCTCACCCACTCCGACGGTATCAGCCCCTCGTGTCCGGGCCGCCCCAGCAGGATGCCCGACACGAACACGCCGCCAATGAGCAGCGGGAAGATTTGCTTGCCCAGTGTCCAGGTGGCCCCCAGCCACTCGCGGCCTTCGCCGGAGTGCCGCGTGCAGAGAACCACCAATCCCGCGCACCCAACGATGAACGGAATCAGCGGTTCCTGCGGAAAAGCAAAGCTCAGGATGACGACGGGCACTGCCGCCAGCGCCAGTTCCAGCCACTTAAAACCAAACCACAACCCCAGTGCCCCACCCAGCCCAGCGGCAAAGGCGCCGCTGATGGGCCATTTCCACGCGTAAATTGTCGCCCAAAGCCCTGCCGCCTCCGCCGGCTTGCTCCAGTTGGCGAACACCAGCAAGCCCACCATCGCCGCGAAGAACAGCACGTTTTGCCAAAGCGGACGCCGAACCTCCACTTCGGGCATCTGAGCGGCGGCTGCCGCCTTGGCCTGTTCCTCGCGCCGGAAGACCAGATGCATCCCCAGTCCCACCACCACGCTGAAGACCACCGCCCCGATCGCCCGCGCCGCGCCCAGTTCCATGCCAAGAATCCGCGCCGTCAGCACGATGGCCAGCACGTTGATGGCTGGTCCGGAGTACAGGAACGCCGTCGCCGGCCCCAAACCTGCCCCGCGCATCCAGATCCCGCCAAATAGCGGCAGCACCGTGCACGAGCAAACCGCCAGGATGGTTCCGGACACCGACGCCACCCCGTAAGCCACCGCCTTGTTCGCCTTCGGTCCGAGATAGCGCATTACCGACGCCTGGCTCACAAACGCGCTGATGCCCCCCGCGATAAACAGTGCCGGCACCAGGCACAGCAGCACATGCTCTTGGGCGTACCACTTCGTCAGTTCCAGCCCCTCCTTCAGCGCGTTGTCAAACCGCGGCACGCCCACCGGCAGGAAGAACAGGAACACAAAGACCGCGGCGAAGCCGCCGAGCACCTTCAACTCCCGGCTCCAATTCGCATTCGAGCCACTCACTTCACACGCGCCATTCATAGCTTCACGCGCGCGCCTTTCTGGCCGTGACTTCCAGGCTGGTGATGTAATCTCCCGGCCCGCTCCCGGCCGGCAGACGTTCCACGATCTTCTTGTAGAGCGGGTCGTTCCAATCCGTCATGGCCTCGACGTAACCCTTCTTTGGATTGAGCCGGATGTCCGTCAGCCCGGCCTCGCGCGCCATCCGCTTCGTCTCGCTCACCAGCACCGCTCCGGCCACGCATCCCACCAGCGCCTCCACCATCTCCAGAATCTCCTGGGGCAGCGGCTTCAGCAGCGCCAGGTCCGACACGGCCACCCGCCCGCCCGGTTTGAGCACCCGCGCCATCTCGCGCCACACTTGCGCCTTATCCGGCGAGAGGTTGATGACGCAGTTCGAAATCACTACGTCCACGCTGCTGTCCGCCACCGGCAGATGCTCGATCTCCCCCAGCCGAAACTCCACGTTGTCCAGCCCGCTGCGCTCACGATAGGCCGCGATATTCTGCCGCGCCTTGACCAGCATCTCCGGGGTCATGTCCACGCCGATCGCGCGGCCCGAGGCCCCGACCTTCCTGGCCGCAATGAAGACGTCAAAGCCGCCGCCGCTGCCCAGGTCGAGCATGACTTCGCCGGGTTGGAGGGAAGCCAGAGCGTTGGGGTTGCCGCAGGAAAGCCCCATATTGGCTCCTTCCGGCAGGGCGGCCAGTTCCTCGAGGGAATAGCCGACGTGGCGGGCCAGTTGGTTTGAGGCCACCGGCGTCGAACCGCAGCACGTCGGCGTCGCGCCACAGCACGAGCCGCCCTTCTGCGCGATTTGACCGTAGCCTTCCCGGACTGCCGCGCGCACGGCCTCTTTGTCTCTTATCTTATCTTTCATTATAGACCTCTCACTTACTCGCTCCAGGGGGCTGTGCTGTCGGTGCCTGCATGATCCCAGCCAACGCCTCAGCCACCGTCTGGACGCATCTCACACACGTTTTGTGGAGCAGATCGTGCTCCTTGAAGAACCGCTGCCCCTCTGGTGTCCGCAGGTCGCACCCCTCCAGCAGCACGCGGCAGGAGCAGGACCCGTGTCGCTGCTCAAACTGCGCCATCAGCTCGAGCGTCTTTTGGTACGTCTGCTCAGTGGCCGTGCGATCCTGCTGGCCGCCCCGCCCATACTTCAGGCCCAGGGTCAGTATCCCGCCCGTGATTGCACCACAGACTTCTCCCCGTCGCGCCATTCCCGCGCCCAAGCCTGTGGCCACCTTCAGCGCCGTCTCTCCGTCCAGCCCAAGATCTGGACCGTAGGCATACATAACCGCCTGCGCACAATTGTATCCGGATAAAAACTTCTCCACCGCCACTTCACTCTTCGTTTTCATAATCTCTGCAACTCATTTCACTGCATTAATCCCCTCTTGCCCGGGTTTCATCCAGCGCCCCGGGCAACGTCTCCACGAACCGCCGAATTTCATCCCTCACCCGCCGATACACCGCTAGCTTCTCCTCCCCGTCCGGCAGGTCCCGCGTCAGTTGGGGAGGGTCCTCAAAGCCCGCGTGCACCACCCGCGTCCGGGCGGGGAACACCGGGCAATTCTCATCCGCGTGTCCGCACACCGTTACTACGTAGTCGAATTCCACCGGCCCGAGCTCCGCCACCGTCTTGGAGAACTGCCGGGAGATGTCCACGCCCGCCTCGGCCATCACCTTGACCGCGTGTGGGTTCAGCCCGTGCTTCTCAATCCCCGCCGAGCAAACCTCGAGCACGCCGCCCTTGAGCGCCCGCGCCCAGCCCTCAGCCATCTGGCTTCGGCACGAATTCCCGGTGCAGAGGAAAAGCACCTTCATTTTCCGCAATGCCGTTTGCATAACCTGGCCAGGTCCATCGCCAGGACCTTCTGTAGCCGCTTCGCGTCCTCGGCCGCCTGCTTGCTCTCCGCCAGTGACCGTCGCACCCAGGCCACCGCCTCTCGTGTCGCGGTCGGCGTTCCCTTGCCGGGGAGGGAGTAGTACGTCCAACGCCCCTCCTTCCGCGAGTCGAGCAGCCCTGCCTGGTAGAGAATCGAGAGGTGCTTGGAAGTGGTGGAGACGGCCAGGCCGAGTAGCTCGGTGATCTGGCAAACGCACAGCTCGCCGTGCTGAAGGGCCAGCAGCAGGCGGATGCGGTTCTCATCCGCGAGGGCCTTGGAGACGGCCATGAATTCACGCAAGTTCATATATGATAATTCGACAAGTATCGAAGTATTATAACCTCGGGCGGCGGGATGTCAAGGGCGGGGGAAGGCGTTTGCTGCGAGCTTGGTAATAACTTGATTGCGCACTTGCTAGCATTTGTGCCATGTATCAGCCGGAACGGAACAATGAATCGAATATGAAGAACCTTGTGCAACGGAAACGCCTGCAAATCCTGGCCGCCCTGGCATTGACCTGCCTGTTAAGGGAGGCCAGCGCCAAGACGAATCTCGTGCTGGATGCCAGGCAGCCCGTCGTGCCGGGCGTCGTCATTGACTACAGCCCGGCGGCTGCGGGCATCTATATTGGCTCGCCCAGCCTGGCCGTTCTGACCAACGGTGATTACGTTGCCTCCCACGACGAGTTTGGACCGAAAAGCACCGAGCACAGCCGTGCCGTCTCCCACGTTTTTCAATCCCGCGACCGCGGCGTCACCTGGAAGCGGATCTCCACCTTGGACGGGGCCTTCTGGTCCACCCTATTCGTCCATCGCGGCGCGCTCTACCTGATCGGACCGGACAAGCACCATGGCAATGTCCTGATTCGCCGTTCAGCGGACGGCGGTGCCACCTGGACCTCGCCGGCCAACAGCGCCACCGGGTTGCTGCGCGGCGACGGCCAGTATCATTGCGCGCCCATGCCGGTGATTGAGCATGCCGGACGCCTCTGGCGGGCCATGGAATGGCGCAATCCCCCGCTCGGCTGGGGTACCAACTACCGCGCCGGCATGTTGTCCGTTCCCGTGGATGCGGACCTGCTCAACGCGACGAACTGGACGTGCAGCAATTTTCTGCCCAGCTCCCGCGCTTGGAATGGCGGCGACATGGGCGCCTGGCTGGAAGGCAATGCCGTCGTCACGCCCGCCGGCGAACTGGTAGATGTGCTCCGCGTGCAGACTAAGTCGGCTGATGAAAAGGCTGCCATCGTGCGTATCTCCCCGGATGGCAAGGTCGCCTCGTTCGATCCCGCGACTGGTTTCGTCAGGTTCCCCGGCGGGGCCAAGAAGTTCACCATCCGCTTTGACCCGCAAACCAGGCGTTACTGGTCCCTGGCCAGCATTATTGGCGAGCGCCACCGCGCCGCTGAGGCTGGCCGGGTCCGCAACACCCTCGCTCTCACCACGTCGCCGGACCTGCTGAATTGGGAGGTGCGCTGCATCCTGCTGCACCACCCCGACGTCGCCAAACACGGCTTCCAATACGTGGACTGGCAGTTCGACGGCGAGGACCTCATTGCCGCCTGCCGCACCGCTTTTGACGACGGTCAGGGTGGCGCCCATAACAATCACGACGCGAACTACCTGACCTTTCACCGCTTCGCCAAATTCCGCCGCCTCACAATGGCCGACTCGGTGCCCTGACCGGACCGGCTTGGCGTTTTGCCGTGCCGTTAGTTGAAGCAGGTGGCTGCCGCCAGTGCCGCCAGCAGCAGCCGCGACAAGACTCTGAGCAAAAGCGGAGCCGGCCAGCGCAGTTTTCTGAGCCCGGTGAGCCGGGAAGAAACGGCGGGCAGTCCTCACAGACCCGGCACGTCTCCTCCCGGCTTGTTGTGCACCGCCAGCATGCATGCTTGCTGGGGGCAAAGCTCGTCGAGACTACTGAGTCTGCGTTTGATCGGCGCTGCTGGAGCCGCCCGGCCCTTCAGGACCACCGGGGCCGCCGGGACCACCGGGTCCGCCGGGTCCGCCCGGTCCCTTGGGGCGCAGTTCGTCTGTGGACAGCATGCCGTCGCCGTTCGTGTCGAGCTGCAGCAGGGCGGGGCCGGCGTTGGCGATTTCGGTGGCGTCAAGTTCGCCATCCCCATTGGTGTCGAGCGCGGCTATTATCGGCGGCGCCGGGTGCTTCGCGCCCGGGGGCGGAGTGGCCCTGAGTTGATTGGTCCCGCCGGGCGGCGGCGGCATCAGTTCGGTGGCGGCGAGCTTGCCATCGCCGTCTTTGTCCAGGGCTATGAGCGCGGTGCTGGCGTTGGCGATTTCCGCCGCGCTCAGAGCGCCGTCTTTATCGGCATCCAATGCCGCCACGAGCGGCGGGACGGGCGGGTGTCCCTGGTCGGGCGGGCCGCCGGGACCGCGGGGGTGTTGCTGGGCGAGGGCGCTGACCGCGCCGAGTCCAAATGCGACTGCGAGTCGAATGATGTTCTTCATACGTTTGATCTTTTCACAAGTGGCGGTCGCACGGCCTGGCCCTGCCGCGAGGCCACCACGGTTGCTTTTGCTTGTTGACGGGCCAGCGCGGCCGCGGCTGGGGCGGCCGCTGAGGAGAAGTAGCGCCTCACGTGCGGTGGTTGCACTGCAACCGGGACGCGCGAGCGAAACATAGTTCTCTTTCTCATGCCGCGACTCTACGACCAGGGGCCTTAAGACAACGTGAAGCGGGCATTAAGATTGCATGAAGCGCGCCGGTCGTTTTCCGGGGGCAGCCGGTGAAGGGATATGCCGCGCCGCGCCCCCCGCTCAAAGAGTTGGGGCATCCCCCCGCAGGCGGACGCCTTGACCGGTGGGATTGTTGCGTCTGTGCGGTCTGACGCGGCAGCGCCGGCACCGCCGTTCGGGAGGTCTTTTCCCGATCGGATGAGCGACGGCCTGGGGGGGCATGAGCGATGACTGCTGAGTTGCGGAATCGGGCGGTCAAACGGTGGTTTGGGATTGTAATTCTGCCGAGTTGGTTATCATCCAGAGCTGATGAGCAATGTCGTTTTTGCCCGCGGGGGCCTTCGCCGGAAGAAGAGCCTGGGCGTGCTGGCAGTCGAGCTGATGTTGACCTGCCTCTGGCCGGGGGCGTTTGCGGAGGAGTTTCGGGGGCTCTGGGTGGATAGCTGGAGTTCGGGCCTGTTTAACGCCACGCAGATCTCGCAATTGGTGAGCGACGCCCGTGCGGGCCATTTCAACGCGCTGGTGGTTGAAGTCCGCCGGCGGGCGGACGCTTTCTACAATTCCACTCTCGAGCCCAAGAATGCCGGCGTGGCGGCCGATTTCGATCCACTGGCGGATTTGATTGCCAAAGCGCACAGCACGAACGACGGCCCCCGCCTGGAGGTTCATTGCTGGGTCGTAACCTACCCGGCTTGGATGGGGGTCAGCCCGCCGCCGCAGACCAATCACCCGCTCAATCTCCATCCGGACTGGCGGAACCGGATGAGCACGGGGTCGTTCAGCAGCAATGGTGAGGATTACTACTTTGATCCGGGGCATCCCGAGGTGCAAAAACACATCTTCAACGTGGCGATGGATATCATCTCGCGCTACGAGGTGGATGGATTGAACTGGGACTATATCCGCTATCCTGGAACCGCGTGGGGCTACAGCGATGCCGCCCTGGCACGGTTTAACTCCAAGTTCAACCGCACCGGCTGGCCCGCCGCCGGCGACCCGGCCTGGACGGCGTTTCGCCGTGACCAGGTCACCGCCCTGGTGCGCAAGGTGTATCTTTCGGCAATCGCCATGAAACCGCATGTCGTGCTCTCGGCCGATGTGTTTACCGGCTCGCCGGGCATTACCAACGCGGCGGATTTCCCGAGCACGAGCGCTTACAGCAGCGTGATGCAGAATTGGCTGGTGTGGATGCAGGAAGGAATCCTGGATCTGAACATGCCCATGACCTACTTTGACCAGTCCACCTCGGCATCAGCCTATGCGAGGTGGAACAACTTCATCAAGAATCATCGCTACAACCGGCAGGCGGTTGTGGGCCCTGCAATCGGCCAGAACACCATTTCCAACAGCCTGGTTCAGATTCGCCTGACGCGCCAAACGACGCCCGAGGGCAACCGCGGCGACGGAGTGTGCTGCTACAGTTACGCCAGCAACAATAACGAGCGGCAGCCTATTTCGGTGTTCCTGAACGCTTTAACGCTGCCGACGGCCTATGATCCGGTTTCGCCACCGGTATTCAGCGCACTGGATGTTCCGCCGGACAGGCCGTGGAAAAGTACTGCCACGCGGGGACACTTGAAGGGCTTCGTTTACGACGACCTGACCCATGAACTGGACGGCGCGACCATTGCGCTCAGCGGGCCGGCGACGAACACGCTGGCGAGCGATGCCACCGGTTTCTACGGTGCCGTGGACCTGGCGCCGGGTCTCTACACCGTGTGCGCTTCGTTTCCGGGTTATGCGACGGCGACGCAAACGGTGTCGATTGTGGCGGGAACCGTGGCGGATCTGGATTTTGGGCTGGTGCCGACGGGAGTGGTAATTGTCCTCCAGCCGCAGGATCAGTCCGTGCTGGTGGGAAGCAATGCGGTGCTGAGCGTGAGCGCGGCAGGGGTAAAGCCGCTCGATTATCAGTGGTCGCTGAATGGGGTCTCTCTCGCAGGGGCAACGGCCAGCAGCCTCGCCCTGACCAATGTGCAGCTCACGAATGCGGGCGCTTATCAGGTGGTGGTTGCAAACATTTCGGGCTCGGTCACCTCGCTGGTCGCGGGGTTAACCACGTTGCTCCCGGTCAGGATTTCCGCGACCGGAAACGGCACCGTGGGCTTGACTCCCAACCAGGCGGGGCACGCGCCGAACAGCACTGTTACACTGGCCGGTGTTCCGGCCACGGGCTTTGGCTTCACCAATTGGTCGGGTGACATTTCCAGCACGCTGAATCCGCTCACCGTTCTGGTGACGAACAGCATGTCGGTCACCGGCAATTTTGCCGCTTCCCCGCACGATCTCGTCCTGGACAATCCTCAAGCCACTTACACGGGCAGTTGGACCGTGAGCAGCTCGGCGGAGGGCCGGTATGGGACTAATTATCATTACGCCGGCACGACTGATGGCCCGGCTACGGCGACCGCGCTTTATCGGCCGTTCATTGGCGAGGCGGGAAGTTACGATGTCTATATCTGGTATCCCGCAGGAAGTAATCGCGCGACCAACGCGCCCTGGGTGGTTTCGTATTCCGGCGGCTCGGTGACTTCGCTCGTGAACCAAACCACTGGTGGCGGGGGGTGGGTCCAGATTGCGGGGGGAAAATACTTCGCGGCGGGGACGAACGGCTGCGTGCAACTGGCGAACAACACCGGAGCCGGCGGAAGGGTGGTCATAGCTGATGCGGTCCGACTCGTCCGGTCGCGCGTGCAACGGTATGTTCCGCTGAGCTTCGGGCCGAGCGGCTGGGATGCGGCGCATTGCTTCGCGCTGGCAGTGCAAGGCAATCAGGACCAGACCTGCCTGGTCGAAGCCAGCACTGACTTCAAGTGGTGGGCGCCTTTATCCAACGTGCGGCTGGGCGGCAGTCTCGATCAACTGGTTGATGTTGACTCCGATGCTTACCCGCATCGCTTCTATCGCGCGCGCCAGGTCAACGTGTTCTCCCTGGCCGATTTCGAGGCCTATTCCGTCGGCGCCCGGGTGTTATTTAGCGCCCCGGCGTCCTCCGGCAGCACCCACGAGTTTGTGGACCTGACCACCCCGAACTTCATCCGGGTGACCAACTCTTTTCCTGCGGGCAATACGAGCTCGAAGGTCTTGCACGCAAGCTGGAGCTTCATTGCCGGGACAAGCAGCCAGAGCCCCTGGCTGCGTTTGGCAACCTGGGACGCTCCAAGCCTGCCCAATCCTATTGTGAGCTTTCAGCAAGCGATCGGTTTTGCCGTCTGCGCCGACCGCGACGTTTATCTGGCGGTGGGCTTGCGCGAGACGTCTTCGACCGGGCCTATTGGGTCGGATGGCGGAACGACGGGGGCGCTTGAGTGGATCGGCGGCGTCGCGGACAATACCACCGACCCGCCCAAAGGCCACCTGATTCGCGCCGGGCAGTGGGTGTGGGTAAGTATCTGCATTCCCGCCGAGCCCGTGCGGGCCTTTGTTGGCAGCGGCAACGGCATTCTCGAATCCACCACGGGCAAAGGGGTCTTTGACGAGCTGACGATCGTCCCAGCCGATGGCCTCGGCCGATACAATCTCTACCTTGACAATTTCCAATTCATCGCCTTCGAGCCCTGATCTGCGCATGGCATACGGTTCAGCTTTCGGCAAGACATTGGGGGCGGCGTGGGGGTTGTGCGCCGCCGCCCTTGTGGTCTGGCTTGCCGGCGGCGAGAACGTGTCGGCGGCCGATTGGGTGCGTGCCGGGCTCAATACCAACCAGCCGCTCTGGGGCGCGCGCGGCGGATTGCTTTGGGCGGTGCCGCCGGGCGGATTCCGCTCCGCCAGCGGCCCCCGCGGGCTGATTCGCGTCGGCTATCCCATCTCCACCAACGGCAGCTATAGCCTGATCAACTTCATTGCCGTCGAGCCGATTGTGCGCGGCCAGAGGGGCTTTAGTGAACTGGAGATGAGCGCACTCGACCATGCCCGCGGCAAGCGGATTTGGGCGGTGGGCGATACTAACCTGGCCGCGCGGGGGGCTCAGCAGGTTCTGGTGCCGGGCCGACTCTCTCAGCCATCGCCGGGGGTGGAGCAGCTCGAAGTTACCGTCCGGGTCGAGCCCTTCGACAACGGCGCCCGCGTGCGCCTGGCTGTCTCGCAACGCAGCGACGCGCCCGATGAAATCCAAGTCGCGGTCCACGCTGATCCCGACAGCGCGCCGCTCGACTACTGCATCCTCACGGCCACGATGGGCAACCTGGCCCGCGCGCGTTTGCTCTGGCTCAAGGACGAGGTCGTCAGCAGCCTGCGGCTCTACCCGGACTACCAGGGGGAGGGCTTTGCTCCGCATCGCAGCTATTCGCTCGACCGCCTGGCGCGCACCCCATCCGGCGATGTGCTGGTGGCGGTGACGACCGACGAGGATGATCCCGCGTCGGTGTACCCCTTCCCGGGGCGCCAGCTCTGGCATTACGGCGGGGCCAAGGTGACCCAGTATTGGAAGAAGCCGCGCGGCACGGCCCACGATGATTTGCACGCCGCCGTCAACGCCCGTTACACCTACTGGCAGACGCGGCGGCCCATACCCGGCGGCGTGGCTTTCGAGAACTTCGAGCTGCGCGAGCGTTTTCACGAGGGCCAGACCTTCACGTTCGGCATCACCCGCAAGACCCCGGCGCAGCTACTGCAACGGTAGTCGCAGGTCTCCCGAGAGAGTGCAGAGCGTGGAAGGCAAGAGGCAGGATAGAGGCTGGCAAAGGGTGCAGTTTGCCAGCCAGCCGCAAGGGTAGTCCGCCGGCGGCAATTATGGTTGGATTGTGTAACCTGCTGAAAATGCTGCACTCGCGCTGCTGCCACCGGCTACTTCATGTCGCCTTTTACCCTCGGCGTTCTACCCTTCCTGCCCTGTGCCCGGACGGCGTGTTCCCGGCGTGACCCCGGGATACCCCCTATTCTCGCCGTCGCCGGCCTGGGAAGTGGTGCTGGCCGGGAGAGGGGGAGACACCTATGAGGTCGAACGCTTACAGGAGCCGAGGAGACCTCGATCGGTTACGAGCGTGCATTCTTCAGCTTCATGACGCTTAATCCGAAGAAAGAGTGGTCGGGGCGGTGAGATTCGAACTCACGACCTCTTGTACCCGAAACAAGCGCGCTACCAGGCTACGCTACGCCCCGACCCAGAGCCAATAAGCCTGCCCGCTTCTCCCGCAATTTGCAACCCCCAAAATGCGGAAAATGGAATCGCGGGGTAATGGCGTGTTGCGAAGGCTGCGGTGCTAGCCCAAAACCCCGTTGGTCGCGGGCTCCTGGCGCCTATCCTTCTTCGGCTGCTTTGCGGCGGCGACGGCCTCGTCCACCGCCTCACTGAGCACGGCCAAACCCTCGCACAGGGCTTCCTCTTTGATCGTCAGCGCCGGCGCGATCTTCACCGTTTGCCCCCAGGCGCCCACTGGCGCGAAGAAGAGCAGCCCTTTGTGGAAGCAGCGCTCGACGATATCATGCGCCAAATCAGGGTTTGGCTCTTTCCTGCCCGGCTGGGTGATCTGCAAACCGCCCACCAGCCCGCGGCAACTGTAGTGGCCAATGACTTCGGCGTGTCGCTGTTGAATTGCCCGCAGGCCGGTGTCCAGGACTTCGCCCAGGCGCGCCGCGTTGGTAGTCAGGTTTTCCGCCAGGATTTTCTTCACGCTGGCGATTGCCGCCGCGCAGCAAACGGGGTTGCCCGTGTGCGTGCTGGTCATCGAGCCCGGACCGAACTGATCCATAATCTCCGCCCGGCCAATGACCGCCGAGAGCGGCAGCGAACTGCTGATACCTTTGCCGCAGCAAATCACATCCGGCGTGACGCCGTAGTGCTCGAAGGCCCAAAACTTGCCCGTGCGGCCAAACCCGGCCTGGACTTCGTCGAACACCAGCACGACGTCGTGCGTTTTGCACCACCTGGCGAGCTGGCGAATGTACTCCACCGGCGCAAAGTCCGGCCCCACGCCTTGAAACGTCTCGAACATCACGCCCGCGACGTTCTCCGGGCGCAGTCCCTTCTTGGCCAGCGTGGCCAGGAACAAATCAAAGCTCGTGTCCTCCGTCCAGTAGCCGTCGGGGAAGGGGACCTGCACAATCGCCGGGTCCTCGTTGACGATCCAGCCCTTCTGTCCGGGAATGCCGCCGGTTTGCTGCGCGCCCAGCGTCCGCCCGTGAAAACCGCGCTCCGCGCCCACGATGCCGATCTTCTGATTGCCGCCTTTGCGGATGCCATGCGAGCGGGCCAGCTTGATGGCGCACTCCGTTGCTTCCGAGCCGGTCGTCAGCAGGAAGACCTTCTCCAGCCCCTTCGGGGCGACCGCGGCGAGCTGTTCCACGAGGGCGGCGCGCTCCTCGCTGGGGAACACGTAGTTGTGCAACAGGCCGCTGTTGACCTGGTCGAGAATGGCCTGGCGCACTTCGGGCGCGCCATGGCCCGCGTTGGTCACCACGACGCCGCTGCTCCAATCCAGCCAGCGGTTGCCGTACTTGTCATAGACGAACACATCCTCGGCCCGGTCCCAAACCAGCGGCGGCTGCCCGCGCATGGACTGCGGCTCAAACTGGCGCAGCTTCTCCAGCGTCGGCACCGAATCCGGGTGCGGCAACGGCGTGACAATACGGCGATACTTGGTTTCGACCCGCGCGACGTTGCGCGGCGTGATGCTAAACTCTTTGCCCATAAATCGGACCACAGATGAACACGGATGAATCCGGATGGAAAGGCGGAAGTGGAATCTGCCGGCAGGACAAGTCATTCCGTGCGCGTCGCCAACTCGCACCTGAGATTGCTCCGGCCTCCTTGCGGTCCGCCCGACGCCGCGCAGGGGACTGCCAGCCTTTCTGATATAGGGTTCAGATCGGCTTGCGGTAGATCCGCCCCAACTTCCTGCCCCTGCCGGCCGCGAGTGGATCCACGATGGTAATCCCGTCCGGGCCGAAACGCGCGGTGACCGGCGCGCCTTTGCCGGCGCGCAGGTACTTGAAGTTTAGATCGCGCACGATGCGTGCGGCGTGGACGATAGCCACGGTGATGCGGGCTTCCTCGGCTGTGGGATACAGGTCGGCTACGCTGGCGCGGGTCGCGCTAAAGAACTTCACGCGGCAGATGGCCGCCAATCCTGCCGTCAGGCTGTCAATCCCATAGCCGGTATAGGCCGCCGACCCGTCCGGGCGCTTCACTTCACGGGTGAAATGATTGTTCGCCGTGCGGCTGCCGCCGCCGAGGCTCCACCAGCGCAGACCGCGGTCCTGCTGGTCGCTTTCCACCTTGCCGTCCGTGCCGACGATCTCGTGGCCCTGGTTTACCGGCCCCTCGAAATCGGGCGGGGTGACCCAGTTGTTGTGGAAGCTGATGCTCATGCCGTTGGCGAAATCCACCCGCACCTGCACGGCGTCGTAGGCCTTGATGCCGTCGCGCGCCAGCCGCTGCTTCTGGCCCACCGCCGTGAGCGACACCGGCTTGCTCCGGTAATAGTGGTAAATCAAATCCACCCAGTGCGTGCCGACGTAGCTGAAAGGGTCGCTCTGCTCCGCCCATTTGAACGTGCGGGTCGAGACGTGCAGCGGTTCCTCCAGGTAGGCGAGGCCGTAAAGCGGTTTGCCGATGCGCCGCTTGATATCCTCGCGAATGCGCACGTGGTCCGGGTCGTAGCGCTTGTGCATGTCCACCGCCACAATGCGGTTCCGCCTGCGCGCCAGGTCAATGATCCGGTCCGCCTCCCCGAGGTCCAGGCACATCGGCTTCTCGGTGAGGACGTGCACGCCGGCCTTGAGGGCGGCGAGAATGACCTCCGCGTGCAACGGGTCCGGCGTGGCCACGGCCATGACATCGAGGTCCGGAAACTCGCGCAGGATGTCCCGCCACGGCTTTGGGCCGGCGAAGGCTCTAGGCGCATGGCCGGTCCAGCATTTGAAGTTTTGTCGGGCGCGCCGGGCCGACCTCGCCGTGCGCGCAGCCACCGCGACCAGTTGGAACTTGATCGGCGTGAACTCCCGCGCCCAGCCGTCCAGCCCCACCCGCCCGAGCTGCGGGCTGAGGCCCGCCCGTTGGAGGTCCGCATACGCCCGCGCATGCACATCGCCGCCAAACATGCCGGTGCCCACCAGCGCGATCTTGATTGTGGTATCCATTGCGCAGCGACTCATGGCGCCAATCCTGCCGTCCCGGCTAGTGGGTTGGCTCCGGCATGCCGACATCAGAACAGAGCCGGGTCGCCGCTTCCGGGCTGGCCCATTTCACCAGGGCCACAAAGTTCAGCAGCGCGGGGTTGTCGGGTTTCGCATGGAACATGATCCGCAGGCTGTTGACGATCTTGTGATACGTGCCCGCGTACTTCTCGTGCGTCAGCCGTGTTACGTAGGTTTCCATCACGGTGCGCGCGATGGGATCAGTCTTGCCATCCGCGCGAAACGGCAGTTGAGAGTAGATCTTGATCAACGACATGGGGTCGGCCTCGGTGAGCGTGATCCAGCTCTGGCGGATTTCATCGGCATCATACTTCGCGTGCAAACGGTCGCGAATCACGCTGGCAACCGCCGCCGCGTCTGTTCGCTTCGCAATGAGCTCTTTGACTTTCGCCCAGGCCGCCTGACGTTCCATCTCGGGCGACAGTGCGCTTTGCCCCCGGGATTGCTCTTCCAAACCGGTGAGCCCCAGCTCCGCGCCGAGCGCTTTGCCGAGGGCCTCGGCGTCCGGCTTTGAAATCCGGTCATAGGCCATGATAGCCTTGACCACCTGCCGCTGCACCTCGGGGCGCAACAGCCGCAAGGGCGCGGCTACAGCCTGGGCCGAGGGCGGCTTTTCCGGCGGCGGCGGAACCAGATGGCGCACGAACTCGGCCACAACCTGGGCCAGCTCGGACCCCGGTTCGCCGCGCAGCCGCAGCACGTATTTGAGCGTCTTCCCGGTCCCGCCGCTCTTGCCGACGTTGTTCACAATCATCAGCCGATGGTGCGGGTTGACGACGAAGGCCAGCAATGCTTCGACCTGCAGGATCAGCTTTTCGTCCAGGGACCCCTTGGGCCCGGCGATTCCCAACTGCTCCACCAAACCCGGCAGGCGCTGCGCGAAAACCACGTCCGGTGCTTCCGTGTTCTGGTGCTCGTAATAGTAAAGGAGCTCGATGACAAACGACAGGCGCTGGAAGGCGCTTTTCTGCGCGCGGGCTTGGTCCGTGGGGGCTTTGCTCCGTTGAATCTGTTGGTACAGGGCCTCCAGTTGCGGTCGCTTGTCCGGCAAAAGGGCGGCCTGTTGCTGGAATATGGATTCAAAATCATTCCGAAACGCCAGTGCGATTTCCTCCGGCTTCGGGCGCGGGTTCAGCTTCGGGTCGGTGGTCATATCCTTGAAGAAGATCAAGGCCTCCTCGCCGAACTGCCGGATAACCCGCTCCCGCGGCACCTGCCCCTTGGCGAAGCAGCGGATGGCCCGCACCATTCGTGGTGAAAAGAATAGCTCCGGATCGGTCCTCAGCGACTCCAGCAATTCCCTTTCCAGGGGTGGGTCCAGCTTGGTCAGTTCCACCGTTGCTTGTTCGAGCGCCGCCAGCAGGTCACGCTTTGTCTGGCCCAGGGTCTTGAGGATTTCGGGCTCGGGCAAGTCCGCTTCGATAGTGCCCTTGGCCAAACCCGCGAGCGCCTGGCTGACATTGGTGTTGTGCTCGACCAACTTCGAGACGATCACGCCGACATCATTGAGCGGCAGCTTGCTGACCAGCGCGGTCACGATGTGCACCAGTTCGCTATGCGACTTCTGCCGATGGTCAATAGCCCGCTCCAGCAAGGCCCGCAGCGCCTTGTTCTCCTGTTCCAGCGCCCCGCGCTCCACTTCCAGTTGCTCCACCCGCAGTTTCAGCCCATTCCAGCCCTTTTGAATGTCCTCCATCAATGCTGCCGGGGACGCCGTTTGCTGCTGCTCATCCAATGCGCTCACACCCTTACTCTAATGGACCCCGAAGACGGCATCAACACCAGCCTTAATAGCCGAAACGCTGCCTCGGACCGCTGATCGTCGGAGGGCCGAGCCTTGGCCGTCGGGCGTATCTCGACACCCCCACCGCAGGTTCGGCCGGACTCCCTCTCCCCCGAGGGCCTGACCCTGGCACCAGCGCACCACCGTAACCCCTCCGTATCCTCTCCCTATCCTCACCGTAAAACCTCTAACTTGAAGTTAGAGGTTTAACGGTGAGGTAACGGTGAGGATACGGTGAGGTGAGCCAGCAGAGAGGGGGTATTCCCCCGGCCTGAGCCTGGCCCGCATTCCGGGCCGCCCGGGCCGGCCAATCCCAAAGGAATTGACGGATTCCCGGTATTGAGGGGGTGGTCGTGCCACGATATGTCCTTGGCCGGCGGTGAGCCCATTCCCGGTTCGACATTGGCTGCGGCGCTGACTACGGTTGGGGAATGTCGCGTGAGTATGTGTTGCAGCCGTTTCGGGCGCCGGTCCATCTGCAGATTGACTACGCCCGCGAATTGAATGAGCAGCAGTATGCGGCGGTGACGGCCCCGCCCGGCCCTTCGCTCGTTATCGCGGGAGCAGGCTCGGGCAAGACGCGCACGCTGACCTATCGTGTGGCTTACCTGCTGGAGCAGGGCATCGCTCCAGAGCGGGTGTTGTTGCTCACGTTCACCAACAAGGCGGCCAAGGAAATGATGCGGCGCGTGGCCGATTTGCTGGGGCAGGAACTCGCGGACTTGTGGGGGGGGACGTTCCACTCGATTGGCAACCGGGTGCTGCGCCAGCATGCGACCCGGCTCGGCTACCAGCGGGACTTCACCATCCTGGACCGCGAGGACGCCAAACACCTCGTCACCACCTGCGTCGCGGAGTCGGACATAGATACCAAGGCGACGCGCTTTCCCAAGGCGGAGGTGTTGGGCGACATCTTCTCGCTGGCGGTGAATACCCATCAGACCGTGCAGGAAGTGCTGAAGCGCCAATACGGATACTTCGAGCAGCTTGCGCCGCAGATTCTGGACATCCAGCAGCGTTACGCGGCGCGCAAGCGGGCGACCAACGCGATGGACTTCGACGACCTGCTGGTGCTGTGGCTCAGGCTCATGCAGGAGCACGCGGAGGTGCGCGAGCAATACCAGCGGCGCTTCCAGTTCATCCTGGTGGACGAGTACCAGGACACCAACAAGCTCCAGAGCGACCTGATTGACCTGCTGGCGGCGCGGCATCACAACGTGATGGTAGTAGGCGACGACGCGCAGAGCATCTACGCCTGGCGCGGCGCGAATTTCCAGAATATCCTGAAGTTCCCCGAGCGGTATCCGGCGGCGAAAGTCTATAAGATCGAGACGAACTACCGCAGCACACCCGAGATTCTGCAGGTGGCCAACGCGGCGATTGTGGCCAACGCACAACAGTTCGCCAAAGAGCTGGCGCCGGCGCGCAAGCCGGGGCCGAAGCCCATCACGGTGGTATGCAATGACGCGGCGGAGCAGGCGGCCTTTGTAGCGCAGCGCGTGTTGGAGCTGCGCGAGGAAGGGGGAGACCTGAACAAGATGGCGGTGCTGTATCGGTCCCATTTCCACGCCTTGGAGCTGCAGCTCGAACTGACGCGGCGGAACATCCCCTTTAGCATCACCAGCGGCATCCGCTTCTTCGAGCAGGCCCATATCAAGGACGTGACCGCCTACCTCAAGCTGGTGGCCAACCCGCGCGACGAGCTTGCGTTCAAGCGGCTGGTCCAGATGCTGCCGGGCATTGGCGGCAAGGGGGCGGATAAGCTCTGGAAGGCGTTTGTAGCCGGAAGACAGCAGGCGGAAGGCAGAGGGCAGAGTCCGGAGGCCGAAAGCACGCGGCAGGCAACACGCAACACGCAACCTGTCGCCCCCTCGCCCCTCGCAACGCTCCTCCAGGCCGCCGCCGGCGTGGTGCCCAAGAAGGCGGCAGTGGCCTGGGCGCAATTCGTGGCGACGGTCGCGCAGTTGCAGGCCGAGGAGGTGCGGGCCAGCGCCTCGAAGATGATCGAGCTGGCGATTGAGGCCGGCTACGAAGATTACTTGAAGGAGAACTACGCGAACTACCGCTCCCGGCTGGAGGACTTGGAGCAGTTGGCGGTGTTCGCGCGTCAATTCTCCACGCTGGAGGACTTTCTGACGCAGCTTGCCCTGCTCTCCAATCTGGAGGCGGAGGACGGGCAGCCCGCGCCAAAGGACGACGAGCGGCTGCGGCTATCAACCATTCACCAGGCGAAGGGACTGGAGTTCGACGTGGTGTTCATCATCATGCTCTGTGACGGACTGTTCCCTTCGGACCGCTCGCTGGAGACAAGCGAAGGCGAGGAGGAAGAGCGGCGGCTGATGTATGTGGCCATCACGCGGGCGCGCAACGAGCTTTACCTGAGCTATCCGCTGGTGCGCGCCGGCTACGGCCACCAGGGAGATATGCTCCAACAGCCGTCCCGCTTCCTGGAGGAGATTCCCAAGGCGCTGGTCGAGGAGTGGAACCTGCGCCCGTTCCATCCCTACGGCTGAGCGGGTTTCTGGTTCTTCAGGTCTTCGGCGAGGAACCGGGCAACATCCTTGAACCGGGCGGCGTTCGCCGGGCTCAGGTCCATTAACGTCTGGTGCGCTTCGAGGCTGGTGCGCGTCATCTCCGCCTTGGTCGGGTTCGCCGGCGCCGGCTCCAGGGGCTGGGTGGGAGTCGTGGGGCTGAAGGAGCCCTGGGTCAGTCGGAAAAGGTGGAGCACACCCAGCGTTTCCAGCAACTCGGTGATCCGCGCGCTGGGGTTAAGCAGCTCGATCCCGTGGCGGTCCCGAACTCCGTTGCCGGCGCTGAACTTGAGCCCGAACCCGGCCAGCACCCCCAGGAAGGTGCTGTCCATGAGCACACACTCGGACAGGTCGAGCACAAACCAGTCACACCCCTTTTGGCGGAGCTCGTTGATCAGCGCCTTGAAGTCCACACTCGAGGAGAAGTTCGCCCGCCCAATGATTCGAATGCAGGCGAATTGCTCGCCCACCATGACCAGCATCTTAGCTGACGGCGTGCTCATGCCGGCTTCAACGCCAGGCGGCCGCAGACGCGGCCGCGCGCGCCCTTGTCCCTGCCGGGGCGGTCCGCGGTTTGGGGCTGCCGACGATCTGCACCAGGGTCTGCTGCAGTACCAGCGATTCCTCCAGGCCGCTGGACACGAGGCGATGGTTGCACTGGAACAACAAGTCCATGGCGCGAATGAGCTCGGCCTCGCTGTAAAGCTTCACCTGGGGCAGGGCCTTGTAGAGCACATAGGGGTTGATCGCCAGCGGATTGAACCGCCGGTCTTCGGGCAACTGGTCCGCCGGCACATTGCCAAGCTGCGCCTTGAACCGATTGTAATCCATGTCCGGCTTGACCCAGCCTTCGCGGAGCATCTCCTTGAGCAGGAGCATCGCGCGAACTTTGGAGATCAGCCCATAGAGCAAGCCGATCTCCGATTTCTGCCGGTCCAGCTTCACCTCCCACAGCGCCTCATCCAGCCGGGCCAGCAAGCGGGGCAGATCGCGGTCGCCGAGGGCATCTCCCAGCGCGAAGGCGCGCGCCGTCTTGTTGCGCGTGCAGATGGCTGCTACGTCGTCAAACTCGACTTCGTTCCGATCCCCGACGTAGAGGGCGACCTTCTCGATCTCGTTGTCGAGCTGGCGGGCGTTGGGGCCGACGCGGTCAACGAGCTCGGCGAGCGCTTCGTCGGAGATCTCCTTCTGGCGGGAGCGGAGGGCTTTGCGCGCCCACGCCTCCGCCTGGCCCGCCCAATCGCGGTCATCCACGGACCAGCCGGCGAAGCTCTCGATCGCGCCCAGCTTATCGAGGGTTTTGTAAAAGACCTTGCGCTTGTCCACCTTGCCGGCGCTGATGAGCAGGCGGACGCTTTGCCAGGAAAACTCCTTGAGCTCGCCAGCCAGTTCGGCCAGCGCATCGGTGACGCCTTGGGTGGCAGCCTTCTCGTCGCTGAGGAAATTGCAGTCTTTGAACCAGACGACTTTCCCGGTGCCGAAGAAGGGCAGGGTCTGCAGGGCTTCCCGGAGTTTGCCTAGGGCCTGGAAGGCTTCGTCCTGGTTGGAGACGTTGGCATCAATGATCTCGTGATCCATGCCCCCCAGCTCTTCGGTCCACTGTAGGTAGATTTCCTTTGCGCGCCGCTTGGCGGCGAGATCATCATCGCCGCACACCAGCGCCAGCGGGGTGGCCTGCTTGGAAGCGGCAGCGGGCATTTGCCTATTCCGCCTCGCTGCCGTGCTCGTTAATCCGCTCCAGCACCTCGCTCATATCCTCGACTTGCTCGAAGAGGGAGTTGGTGACGAAGATGGGGCGCTTCTGGGCGGTGGCGAGGGCCAGGCAATCACTGGGGCGGGCGTCAATCTCCACAATCTTGCGGCCCAGCTCATTTTGCTGCTGCAAAATCAGGCGGGCGAAGTAGGTCGAGTTCTTCATCTCGGTGATGACGACCCGCTCGACGTTGATGCTGAAGCCCTTGAAGATGCTCTGGATCAGGTCGTGGGTTAGCGGCCGCTCTTTAGGGGTCTGCCGGAGAAACATCCCGATGACGGCACCCATGTTCGGCTCGACGTTGATGACAAAGACCTTTTCATCATTGCCCACGAAGAGAGCGCACCCGCTGTTGGCGGGCAGGATGCCGCGAATCTGCACCGGAAGCACGTCGTTCTTCATGTACCTAGTCTAGGGCGCAAATCGGAAAAGACAAGTCTCCGACCGGGGGGGATTATTACGGAAGGGCCAGCCTGGTCCTGGACTTCCGTAGGCCGCGTGCCCTCACACGGCACAAACCCAATCCATTCTGGTTACGTGCAATCGGCAAGACTTCCTTGGTTTGGCCGGAGCCAGGCCAGCCACCGGTCTGATCTTCCCCAAACGCCGCATGCGCCGACTGACGTCTACGGCTGCACAAATTCTGAAAACGCTTCAGAGCCTCCTCACGTTGGATCCTACGACGCCGCAGGGGCAGGTTCGTAGTTCAGGTAGGGGCCGAGCCAGCGCTCGACGGCGGGCAGGTCCATTTGCTTGCGGCGGTGATAGTCCAGCACCTGGTCGCGGCCGAGCTTGCCGACCGCAAAGTACTTCGACTCGGGGTGGGCGAAGTAGAGGCCGCTGACGCTCGCGCCGGGCCACATGGCGCAGCTCTCGGTCAGCTTGATGCCGGTGTTCCTCTCCACGTCGAGCAGCTTCCACAGAGTCCACTTCTCGGTGTGGTCCGGGCAGGCCGGGTAGCCGGCGGCGGGCCGGATGCCGCGGTAGCGCTCGCGAATCAGGTCGGCGTTGGTCAGGTTCTCGTTCTGGCCGTAGCCCCATTCCTGCCGGACCCGCTGGTGCAGGAACTCGGCAAACGCCTCGGCCAGCCGGTCGGCCAGCGCCTTGGTCATGATCGAGTTGTAGTCGTCCTGGTCCCGCTCGAATTTCCGGCACAGTTCCTCGGTGCCGAATCCGGCGCTGACGGCGAAGGCGCCCAGGTAGTCGGGGAGTTGAAGGTTGAGGGTTGAGAGTTGGGGCGACTTGGGGGCGATGTAGTCCGCGAGGCAATGGTTAAACTGGTCCTGGGGTTTGTCCATCTGCTGGCGCAGGAAATGAAACGTGGCGAGGACCCGGGTGCGGGAGTCGTCGGTATAGAGTTCGACGTCATCGCCGACGGCATTGGCCGGGAAGAAGCCATATACGCCGCGCGCGGCCAGCGATTTTTCGCGGATCATCTCACGCAGCAGTTCCTGCGCGTCGTCGAAGAGCCGCTTCGCCTCGGGATTCTGCAGGATGTCCGGGTAGCGCCCGCGCAGCTCCCACGTGTGAAAGAACGGTGACCAATCAATGAAGGGGACCAGGTCGGGCAGGTTGATGGGGCAGGAGTGTTGCGTGCTGCGTGCCGCGGGATCGGACGCGAGGACGCGCAGGCCGGTGAAGGCGGGCTTGGGGATGTCGCTCGCCTGCCACACAATCGGCGTGCGGCGACGGCGGGCCTCTTCGAGGCTGAGGAGCGGCTTCGCCATCTGCCCGGCGTGTTGCGCGCGGAGCTGGTCGAATTCGGCGCGGATGCCTTCGACATAGGCGGGTTTGAGGCGGGGGTTGAGGAGGCTGCTCACCACGCCCACGGCGCGCGACGCGTCCAGCACGTGGACCACCGGCTCCGGGTATGCCGGAGCGATCTTCACCGCGGTGTGGGCCTTGCTGGTGGTGGCGCCGCCGATCAACAGGGGCAGCTTGAAGCCCTGCCGCCCCATTTCCTTTGCGACGTGCACCATCTCGTCAAGCGAGGGAGTAATCAGCCCGCTCAGGCCGATGATATCCACGCCTTGCTCCCGGGCGGTCTGCAGAATCTTCTCCGCCGGCACCATCACGCCTAGGTCAATGACCTCGTAGTTGTTGCAGCCGAGCACCACGCCGACAATATTCTTGCCGATGTCGTGCACATCGCCCTTGACTGTGGCCATGAGTATGCGGCCTTGGGGCTGGTGGTTGCCCGAAGCCGCCTTCTCCGCCTCCATGAAGGGGAACAAATACGCGACGGCCTTCTTCATTACGCGCGCACTCTTGACGACCTGCGGCAGGAACATCCGGCCGGAGCCGAACAGGTCGCCGACGACATTCATGCCCTGCATGAGCGGGCCTTCGATCACCAGCAGTGGCCGGCCATACTTTTGCCGGGCTTCCTCCGTGTCCTGGTCAATGAAGTCAGTGATGCCCTTGATGAGGGCGTGGCTGAGGCGCTGTTCGACAGTCCCTTTGCGCCATTCCGCTTCCACCACTTCGGCCTCGTCCTTTTGTTTGATGCTCTCGGCGAACTTGACCAGGCGCTCCGTGGCATCCGGCCGGCGGTTCAGGAGCAGGTCCTCCACCAGTTCCAGCAGCGCCTTGGGAATCTCCTCATACACCTCCAGCATGCCGGGGTTCACGATGCCCATGTCGAGCCCGGCCCGGATGGCATGGTAGAGAAACGCCGAGTGGATCGCCTCGCGCACGACGTTGTTGCCCCGGAACGAAAAGGAGATGTTGCTGATGCCGCCGCTGACGCGGGCAAAGGGCAGGTTCTCCTTGATCCACTTTGTCGCGCGGATGAAGTCCGCGGCATAGTTGTTGTGTTCCTCGATGCCGGTGCCAATGGTGAGGACGTTCGGGTCGAAGATGATATCTTCGGGCGGAAAGCCGGCCTGCTGGGTCAGGAGGCGATACGAGCGTCCGCAAACCTCGGTCTTGCGCTCGAACGTATCCGCCTGGCCGCGCTCGTCGAAGGCCATCACCACCACCGCCGCGCCGTAGCGCCGGATCAGCTTCGCCTGCCGCACAAACTTCTCTTCGCCCTCCTTGAGGCTGATCGAATTCACAATCCCCTTGCCTTGGAGACACTTTAGACCGGCTTCGATGACAGACCATTTCGAGCTGTCAATCATGACCGGCACGCGGGCGATGTCCGGTTCTGAGGCCACCAGGTTCAGAAAAGTCGTCATCGCCTTCTCTGAATCCAGCATCGCCTCGTCCATGTTCACGTCAATAATCTGGGCACCATTCTCCACTTGCTGCTTGGCGACGGCCAGCGCGGCCTCGTAATTGCCGGCCAGGATTAGCTTGGCGAACCGGGGCGAGCCGGTCACATTGGTGCGCTCGCCGATGTTGACAAAGTTCGCCTCCGGGCGAAGGGTCAGCGCCTCCAGCCCGCTCAAGCGGGTAGCCCGCTCGCGCTTCGGCGGCACGCGCGGGGGCAAGCCGCGGACCGCCTCGGCCACCGCCCGGATGTGCGCGGGCGTGGTGCCGCAGCAGCCGCCGACAATATTCAGCCAGCCGTTCTCCGCCCATTCCTTGAGCTGCGGGGCGAGCGTCTCCGGCGTTTCGGGGAAGCCGGTCGGCAACATCGGGTTGGGCAACCCGGCGTTCGGATAGGCGCTGACATAGATGTCCGCGATCCCTGCCAGCTCCTCGATGAACGGCCGCATCTCATTCGGGCCGAGCGCGCAGTTGATGCCGATGCTTAGCAGCTTGTGGTGGGAGATCGAGTTCCAGTACGCCTCGACGGTCTGCCCCGACAGGGTGCGCCCGCTGCGGTCGGTGATGGTGAAGGAGACCATCACGGGCACGCGGCGGGCGTCCTCGAAGGATTGTTCAATGGCGAACAGCGCGGCCTTGGAGTTTAGCGAGTCGAACACCGTCTCCAGCAGCAGCAGGTCCGCCCCGCCGTCGAGCAGGCCGCGGACCTGCTCGCGATAAGCCTCGACCAGTTGATCAAAGGTGATCGCGCGGAACGCCGGGTTGTGGACATCGGGAGAAAGGGACGCAGTCTTGCTGGTCGGCCCGAGGGCGCCGGCGACGAAACATGCGCGGCCCGGCTGCGCCGCCATGACGGCGTCCGCGGCAGCGCGCGCGTTGCGCGCCCCCGCCACGTTCAATTCGTAGGCCAGTTTCTCCAGCCGGTAATCCGCCAGCGAGATCGTGGTGGAGTTGAATGTATTGGCCTCGATGATGTCCGCCCCCGCCTCCAGGTATTGGCGGTGAATGGCCTCCACGATCTGCGGCTGCGTCAGGTTCAGCAGGTCGTTGTTGCCCTTCAAATCCTGCGGCCAATCCTTGAACCGCTCCCCCCGAAACGCGGCCTCGTCCAGCTTATGCGCCTGGATCATCGTGCCCATCGCGCCATCGAGCATGACAATCCGCTCGCGTAGCAAGCGCTCCAGTTCCGTTGTTCGTTCGAGTTTAGAGTTCAAGTCCAGCATTCAACCATTCCACTCTTTCAGCGCGTGGCCGGCTTGGGACACCCTCGAGGTGCGCCAGTTAGCGGCCATCAGGCGGAACCTAACGGTAAAGGCAAGCATGTGCAAATCATAAATCAACATATCTTGATACATAGATATATTACAAAAGCGCTCGGCCAGAACCGTTGCTGCTCTCAGTTCTCGCGCGTCAAACGCCGGCAGCGCGTCTGCGTCGTGGACCGCCAGGGCAGGCGACTGGTCCATTGCCACGTCAAGGACAGCGACCTCGACCGCTTCCTTAAGCTCCTCAAACCCTGCCGCCACAACCTGGCCGTTTGTGCCAGATACATGTTCGGATGGCAGTGGGTGTCCGATACCGGCCAGACCCAAGGCCTAACCTTCATTCTGGCTCACACACTCCAGCTCCACCTCACCTCCAGGCAGAAGGTGTTTTTCGCCACCAGCCAGATAAAAATCGACTGAAAAGGTCGAGATTCGGCTTACAGCGTCATCATCCGGCAAACAGCCCTTCATGGAAACCGGCAAGTGCCTGCAAAGGGAAGGGTTACGACAGAAAAAGCCCGAGGAATACTGAAGGCTGTCCCCGTCGTCGCCGAAGGCTATTTTTCGGTCTCTCAAAGCGTGTACAAGGGGAGTACACCGGATGCACAAGGGATGCACAATGGGTATAAAGATGTGCATCCGGTGAGCATCCCTTGTACACCCCTTGTACACAGCGTTTGGAAGGCTGTTTTGAGGCTGGGTAGGCTCGAAATGGCTGGGATGATTGCCTGGACCGGAACAAAGTGGTTCGTTTCGGGCAGCATACGCGTCTCGCGTGTCCCGACCGGCACCCTCGCCGGTCGGAATCTGCCCGACCTCCCTTACCGCAGCGCCAGACGCGCAAAGCCCGTTTGTTTTCCGCGAGGGCGTGGAAAACGGCCTGCGGGGGCGCGCGCGCTCCCCATGCCATCAGTTTCGTTGCTGCCATTGCCCACGGGTTACATGAGGGAGCTTTGAGACTGACCTCGGCGCATAGATTCTGAAAACGCTTTAATGTTCGCGGCTGCGGGATCCGTTGAATTGCCCCGGCCGGCGGTCTCGCGCCGGGGCCACCCGGCGCATGACGGTTCTGTGCTGCGCTTGACACCCACGCTGGCTTTGCTATTCTCCGCGGACTGTTTCGGAGGAATCTTTCCGGCGAAACCTGGTGAACTGAACGTTGTTACTGATTAGAACTGACACTTTATGGCAAAAACTGCAAAATACGTATATCTGTTTGGAAACAAGAAGGCTGACGGCAATGGCGGCATGAAGCCGCTGCTGGGCGGCAAAGGCGCGAACCTGGCGGAGATGAGCCGCATTGGTTTGCCGGTGCCTCCGGGCTTCACGATTACCACGGAAGTCTGCACCTACTACTACGAGAACAAGAAGACCTACCCCAAGACGCTGGAGCCGGCGGTGAAGGCGGGCGTGGCTTTCATCGAGAAGATCATGGGCACGAAGTTCGGCGACAAGACCGCCATGCCCTTGCTGGTGTCCGTCCGCTCCGGCGCGCGGGATTCGATGCCGGGCATGATGGACACGATCCTGAACCTGGGCTTGAACGACGAAACGGTGCTGGCGCTGGTCGCCGCCACGAAGAATGAGCGCTTTGCCTGGGATTGCTACCGCCGTTTCGTGCAGATGTATGGCGACGTGGTCATGGGCGTCCAGAAGCGCGCCGGCGAAGATCACGAGCCCTTCGAGGTCGTCATCCACGGCTACAAGCATGACAAGTATCACGCCGATATCGAGGACTCCAAGCTCACCGCGGCCGACCAGCAGGAACTCGTTACCCGTTTCAAGGCGCTGATCAAGGAGCGCACCGGGAAGGAATTTCCGCAAGATCCGTGGAAGCAGCTTTGGGGCGCCGCGGGCGCCGTGTTCGGCTCCTGGATGAATGACCGCGCCATTGTGTATCGCCGCAAGTACGGCATCCCCTCCGAATGGGGAACGGCCGTCAACGTGCAGGCGATGGTTTACGGCAACACGGGCGACAACTCGGGCTCGGGTGTGGCGTTCACGCGCAACCCGGCCAACGGCGTGAAGGAGTTCTACGGCGAATTCCTCATCAACGCGCAGGGCGAGGATGTTGTTGCTGGCGTGCGCACGCCCGAACCGGTGACACAGTTGGTCAACCACCTGCCCGCTGCGTTCCAGGAATTGAACAACATCCGCAGCACGCTGGAGAAGCATTTCAAGGATGTGCAGGACTTCGAGTTCACGATCCAAGACGGCAAGGTGTTCATGCTCCAGACCCGCAACGGCAAGCGCACGGCGTTTGCCGCACTGAAGTTCTCGATTGACATGGTGAACGAGAAGCTCATTGACTGGCAGACCGCCATCAAGCGCAACCCGGCCGACCAGCTCGACCAGCTGCTGGCGCCGATCTTCGAGGCGAAAGCCGAGAAGGCCGCCAAGGTTATTGCCAAAGGTCTGCCGGCCGGTCCGGGCGCCGGCTCCGGCAAGCTGTATCTCAACGCCGACCGCGCCGCCGCCGCCGCCGCCAAGGGCGAAAAGGTGCTGCTGGTTCGCAACGAGACCTCGCCGGAAGATCTGCGCGGCATGATCGCCGCCGAAGGCATTCTCACAGCCAAGGGTGGTGTTAGCTCACACGCGGCGCTGGTTGCCCGTCAGATGGGCAAAGTTTGTGTCTGCGGGGCTGGTGCCCTCCAGATTGACTACGCCGCCAAGACGGTGACGGCCGCTGGCACGACCTACAACGAAGGCGACTATCTCTCGATCAACGGCACCCTGGGCAACGTCTATGCCGGGCAGCTCCCGACCGCGCCGTCTGAGATCGTCCAGGTTCTCGTCCAGAAGACCCTTGACGGCTCCAAGAGCGAGACCTACCAGATGTTCAAGAAGCTCATGGATTGGTGCTCGAAGGTTACCAAGCTCCAGGTGCGCACCAACGCCGACACGCCGGACCAGACCGAGAACGCCATTGCGTTTGGCGCCACCGGCATCGGCCTGACGCGCACCGAGCACATGTTCTTCGAAGGCAACCGCATTGACGCCATGCGCGAGATGATTCTCGCGGAGAACGTCGAAGAGCGTAAGAAGGCTCTGGCGAAGCTGCTGCCTTACCAGAAAGGCGACTTCGTGGGCATCTTCAAGGCCCTCAAGGGCTTCCCGGCCACCATCCGGTTCCTGGACCCGCCGCTGCACGAGTTCCTCCCGCACGAGGAAAAGGCGCAGCAGGATCTTGCGAACAAAATGGGCGTGCCTGTGCACAAGATCCAGCAGCGGGTGAAGGAACTCCACGAGTTCAACCCGATGCTCGGTTTCCGCGGCTGCCGCTTGGGCATTGTCTTCCCGGAAATCTCCGAGATGCAATCCCGCGCGGTCTTTGAAGCCGCCGCCGAGGTCCAGAAGTCGGGCGTCAAAGTGAAGCCTGAAGTCATGATCCCGCTGGTCGGCTTCAAGAAGGAGCTCGACCTCCAGGTCGAAATCGTGCACCGCGTCGCCAAACAGGTCATGGCCGAACAGAAGGTGAAGCTCGATTACATGGTCGGCACCATGATCGAAATCCCGCGCGGCGCGCTGACGGCGGACGAAATTGCCCAGACCGCGCAGTTCTTCAGCTTCGGCACCAACGACCTGACGCAGACCTGCCTGGGTATGAGCCGCGACGATTCCGGCTCCTTCATCCCGGCCTATCAGGAAAACGAAATCATCAAGACCAACCCGTTCGCCTCGGTTGACCAAACTGGCGTGGGCCAACTGATGAAGATTGCCGCGGAGAAGGGCAACCAGACCCGGCCTGGCATCAAGCTGGGCATTTGCGGCGAACACGGCGGCGACCCGAACAGCGTTAAGTTCTGCCACCGCATCGGCCTGACTTACGTGAGCTGCTCGCCGTTCCGCGTGCCCGTGGCGCGGCTGGCCGCAGCCCAAGCCGCCCTCGAAGAGGCAGACAGCAAGAAGGCCAAGAAGCCGGCGAAGAAGAAGTAATGCCGCCAAGGCCGTAAGGCGCAAGATTCACGAGCCGCCCCTGGCATCTGGGGGCGGCTCTTTCATTTCAACCGCGTAGCGGCGGCTCGGCAGAGCTGATTTCGCGCCTGGGAAAAATGCGGCTTTCTGCCGAAAGCCGCTACGGCTCACGCGTTCAGTGGATGGGTCATTTCATCGAGCTGGCCGGCCAGGGCCAGGGCTTCGGCCTGCTCAAGTCGCTGATTGACCGTCATTGCCGCGCCCAGTGCAGGCCACATGTTTACCTCAAGGCTTCTGACTCCACTTTTTCAGAATCGGCCGGACCTCTTCGAGTGTGAGGTCGTGCCGATTCTCGAGCGGTTCGAAGGATGGTCCGTTGATAATAATTGCCATCTCGCCGGGCGCTAAACCTGAGCACCCATCGGTGTCATAGGCGATGCAAATTGACTCGTGCGCGGTGTGTCCACTCTGGGTGAATGTCTTTGGGCCATAGTGAGTTTCATACTCGCGAATCCACTGGTATCCAGTTGCCGTCTTGCGGAGCTCAATGTTGCTGTAATCGCGGGCGTATGGCGCCGGCCTGTAGATGATGAGCATCGCGTCGTAGCGCGCGCTGGAATGTCGATCCAAGTGAACCGCCGCATTGGTGGGGATGGGAGCGAAGCCAAGCGCTGTTCTGTCGCTTGCGGCTATCGCCTGGAGCATCGGGGCAAGGCGCGGGTCAGAGAGCGAAATCTTCCCCGTTACGAAATCACAGCCAGAAAGAAACACGGTGGTAACCGCCAAGAGAAGAGGGATGATGCGTGACAGGGTGCGCGGCTTTGGCCGAGCGGCAAAGGCGCTCTCCTGGCGATGATGGCACCTCCGCGCGCGGGTGAGTTTCAAGGTTGCCGACGTGGTCACGGGCTTAAGACGCCGTTCTTGCTCCATCTGTTCAAACCTTCTTGCCGGGGCGGAGCGCTGCGGGCCAGCACGGCATTACCATTCACCATTGAATGCCGCGAATGGGGGCTGGCGGAGTGGAGCCGGGCATGGCAAGCTAAGGCCAGGACAATTCAGCGCATGAAAATCGCCATCAGTTCAGACCACGCCGGGTTCCAGTATAAGGGCAAGATCAGGGAATTCCTGGAAGGGTTGGGCCACAACGTCACCGACTTCGGGACGCATTCCGAGGAACTGGTGGACTATCCGCTTTTCATCCGGCCGGTAGCCGAGGCGGTGGCGCGGGGCGAGTTTGACCGCGGCATTGTCCTGGGCGGCTCGGGCAACGGCGAGGCGATCGTCGCCAACCGCGTCAAGGGCATCCGGTGCTCGCTGTGCTGGAATGTGGAGTCCGCGCGGCTGGGGCGCCAGCACAACGACGCCAACGTCCTGTCGCTCGGCCAACGGATGATGAGCCTTGAGACCGCGCTCCAGATTGTCCAAGTCTGGCTGGAGACGCCCTTCGAGGGCGGCCGTCACCTGCGGCGCATCGAGCTGATTGACGCCCCGCCACAGTGACCGGCTCGCGGAGCGCGCGAGCCCGGCTCCTCTCCTGTGGATTGCCGGCCGCAGCCAGCGTCACGAGCCCGCGCGTAAGTGGCTCAGCAGCGCAACCAGGCCGACGGCCGCCATCGCCCCCAGCACCGCCAGCAGAATCTTCACCCAGCTCTTGGGATACCTGCCGGCGATCGCGCCGGTGAATCCGTTGATGACCACTTGGAATGTGCGCGCGCCGTACCCATAGGACAGCAACCACACCGGAACGAGGATATGCTTGAACATTTGCTCCGAGTAGTCCGAGTTCACGTTCAGATTGCGGTGGGTGTCGCCGGGCACCTCACGCGCGCACAGCGAGGTCATCTGCGCGTCCATGGACTCCCGCGCCTGCCGCGCGGCGCCCAACAGGTCAATCTGGTAGCGCTCCACCACCCAGCCAGATAGATACCCGGCTTTGTAGGGGGTCAATTGCTCCGTCGGAAACGGCTCCACCTTCCGCAACAGGTCTGGTTGCACCCCGCGTGAGGCGGCTACCAGTTCGTCATCGAAGAAGTGGTTCACCGAGCCCGAAGACGGCTGCCAGCGCACCTTCTGCACCTGGCGGGTTTGCTGTTTGCCGTCAGCGTCCCGGTAGGTTTCGGTCTCGTAGTAGTAGTAGCCGGACTCCGCGGTCCAGTCCGCGTGCACCTGAGCGTCGAAGGTCCAGTAGGGGATATAGAGCCCCTTGACGGTGTCGGTAAGCGCGGCGCGCTTGAGTTTGTTGGGCGCGAACCAGCGGCTGCCATACCAGCGGCGGATATCTTCCCGGACCCGGGATTCGCTGACCTTCATGGGCAGGAGGCTTTCGGGGGTGAAGGTGTCCTTGACCTCCTCGTAGGGCACGAGCGCCGACGAGCCGCAGAAATCGCAGCGCTGCCCAACGCGCTCGGGATCGAACACCGAGATCGCCTGGCAGCTCTGGCATTTGACAGAGGTCTTCTTCGCCTGCCAGCCGCGGGCGCTGTCGGGAATGGTACGCAAGGCGGCTGCCAGATCATGTTCCTTGATGGTCGCCTCGCCCGTGGCGGTCAGCTCGACCTGTGCGGGCGAAGTGGTGCCGCAGAAGGCGCAGATGAGAGCCTGTTTGGCGGGATTCCATTGGGCCTCCGCACCGCAGGCGGGGCAGGAGAACTTCTTTTGAGCAGTGGCTTCAGCCATAGGAATTCGTCAGGTGAGGATTTTCAGGGGAATTTCTGTCAAGGGAATGAAGACAAGAACCTGTTTCTCATTCCATGGACAAGTATTCCTCTGCCTACCTGGAGATGGTGGTGAACTCGACTTGGGCATGGTGCAGGTTGATCCACTGAATTGCCTGGAGATCGGTGAGGGCCAGCAAACGCCGGAAATGCGGCTCGACTGAGTCAGCAGCTTTGGTGAGTGCCGTCAGCCGGAAGGCAACTCCAGGAGCATGCACCAGCATGCGTTGGGCTCCCAAGGCCAATGCATTCCGGTTCAGGCTGACTTGGCGGACAACGGTGCTTTCACCTCCAAGAAAATAGACTAGTGCCTCCTGGTATAACGTGAGGTCGAGAAATGCGCCCCAATCCGCCAACAACTCACACAGCGTCTGACGCAGCGTGGCACAGGCAGGAGTCAGCTCCTTCCACCGTCCCGTCACTTCGGCAAATCGTCGGCGTTCGTCCGGGGTTAGGCTGGTAGCCACGATCCGGCCTTCAACGCTGGGTGGGCGGAAGTTGAGCAACTTTGCGCGTTGAAGCCCCAGCAGATAGATGTAGTTCAGCAGTTGCGCCTTGTGTTCGCCGGCAAACGCGGCGGCGGTCTTCAATTCGTAAAGCGCGTTATCGGCGACGAGGTCAAGATGGTAGGTCTTCGAGAACTCGCGATGGGTGACGGTAACGGGAACCTGTGTGTGGACGGAACGGAAGCCATCGGCCAGGAGCCGCGCTTGCAGGTCGGCTTCGTAGGCGCACTCGTCGCAAAGACGGCCCAATTCGTTCTGGCTGGCGTAGGCATGGCCCATCACCCGGTAGTCAAGCTTCTCGAATGCCTTGGCATCCAGGCATGGAATGGTCACTGGGCAGTGGATCGGCATTTTAGTCCGGGAAATGGTTGTCAGGGAAATGGTCGTCAGAGGAATGGGAAAGGGAATATCGGCTTGTTTTGAATTCCCTTGCCAAGCATTCCCCTGACTGACTCCCTCAACTCTTCAAGAACTCATCCAGCGCCGCCCGCGTAATACGCCAGGCGGTGCCGATCTTCTTGCCCTTGAGCGAGCCGTCCGCCAACGCCGCCAGCACATCACTTTCGCTGACGCCGAGCGCCTTCGCCGCGTCCGCAGGTCCCAGCAATTCCGGCAGGCCGCCGGCGGCCGTCGCGGCGCCCGCGGGAGCGATTGGCGGAGTTGCCTGGCCGGCAGCCATTGCGGCCATCATCTGCTGGCCCATCGCCAAGCCGGCGCCCAGGCCCGCGCCGGTGCCAGCCATGCTCCCGGCTTCGCCGCCGCCCTTGGTCATGGACTCCGCCATTTGAAACTTCACGTAGTCGTTCAGGTTGCCAATCGCCGCCATGCTGGAACGTTTGTCAATGGCCTGCTCGACTTCGGGCGGCAGGGAGACGTTCTCCACGATGAAGCTCGGAATCTCCAGGCCGTATTTGCTCGTGACCGCCGGGTTGATGAGCGGCAGCAACGCCTCGCCCAGTTCCGTGTAACGCGCCGCCAGGTCCAGCACCGGCACCTTCGCGGTCGCCAGCGCATCGGTGAACACGCTCACGATGCGCGAACGCATGGTGTCGGCGAACTCATCAAGGCGGAAGTGGTCGTCGGTGCCGGCGACTTCCTTGAGGAACAGTTTCGGGTCCACGACGTGGAAGTCGAACGTCCCGTAGGCGCGCGCCCGGACGATGCCGAAATCCGCGTCGCGCATCATGATGGGATTGGCTGTGCCCCACTTGTTGCCGGTGAACAGGCGGGTGTTGACGAAATACACGTCGGCCTTGAACGGCGATTCCAGCCCGTATTTCCAGCCTTTAAGCGTCGAGAGGATGGGAATGTTATCGGTCACCAGCGAGTGTTTGCCCGGGCCAAACGTGTCGCCGAACTGGCCGAGGTAGATGAACTGCGCCACCTGCGATTCCCGCACGATGAGCTGCGCGCCGCGCTTGATTTCTTTGTCCTCATCCGGAAAGCGCCAGGAGATCGTGTCGCGTGAATCGTCTTGCCACTGGATGATATCCAGGAACTGGGTTTTGAGATAATCAATCAGGCCCATAGGTTGTCTTTCTCTTTTGGATGTGAACTATCGAATGGGATTATGAGCCGCGCTCGTGGCGGCGGGAAGTATAAATTCAGGCCGAGTTCGTAACCGGGTTGTCCCGCCCCCTCGCCTCTGCGGAGGGCATTGGCCCGCAGCTTCCCCACCTGGTTCCAGATTTCGGATTGCCCGCCGCTACACGTACTTTGCCAGCTCGGCCTGGCTGGCGGCGAAGACTTCCTTGTGCAGCGAATTGCCGTGCGCGTCAATCGTCACGACGGCGGGGAAACTGACGACCTGGAATTCCCAAATCGCCTCGGGCGCGCCAAACTTCTCCATGAAATAGACGTTTGGCACGCGCTTGATGCAATCCGCGAGCACCTGGGCCGCGCCGCCGACCGCGTGCAGATAAACACAGCCATGCTCCTTGCAAGCGGCGACCGTTCTCTCACCCATCCCACCCTTGCCGATCACTCCGCGCAAGCCGAGGTCGCGGATGATCTGCGCCTGGTATGGCTCCTCCCGAATGGAAGTCGTAGGGCCGGCGGCGACACACTTCCAGTTGCCCTGCTCGTCCTTGATGATGACCGGGCCGCAGTGGTAGAGAATGCCGCCTTTGAGGCTGACGCCGGGCGGCAGTTGGCCGCCGTCGTGCAGGTATTTGTGAACCGCGTCGCGGCCGGTAAACAGGGTGCCAGTGATGCCGACTTCGTCGCCGACTTTCAGCGCGCGCACGGCGGCCTCGGAAACAGGTGTGGTGAGCGAGATCATCGGGGTATTGGAGTGTTGGAGTGAGGGAGTGATGGGGGGGACGGGGCGATGGAGTAGTGGAGAAATGGAGTAGTGGGGAAACGAGTCAACCGACGCGCGGAACCGTATGGCGCGATTTCCCAACACTCCATTACTCCATTACTCCAACACTCCGTTTTCATTCAGTAGAGCCATTTCTGGACCTGGCCGTTGGCATCGAGCGTCACGCCCTGACGGCGGTAGGCCCAGCACATGTAACTGATGCTGACGAAATAGGAGGCGGGCAGGCGATTGAGCACGCCGATCTTGGTGCCCAGCAACGTCGTCTTGCCGCCAAAGCCCATCGGCCCGATGCCGAGCTTGTTGGCCGTTTCGACAATGTCCCGCTCCAGCTTGTCGAGTGCGGGATTCGGGTTGGTGTCGTCGAGCCGTCGCAGGAATTGCTGCTTCGAGAACTCGTAGCCCGTGGCGCGGTCGCCACCGATGCAAACGCCCAGGATGCCCGGCCCGCAGCCCTTGCCCTGTGCCTGCAGGACTGCGTCCAGAATCGCCCTGCGGCAGCCGTCCAGGTCGCGGTTGGCCTTCAGCTTCTCGTTGGGCAGAGAGTATTGAGTGCCGACATTCTCGCAGCCTCCGCCTTTGAGCACGAGCCGCACGCTGACCTCCTCGGATGCGTGCTGGTGAAAGTGAAGGATGGGCGAGCCGGGCCCGACGTTGGTGCCGTCGTTCTTGCCGGTGATCGAGTCCACGGAGTTCTGGCGCAGGAACCCCTTTTTGGTGGCCAGCTTCACGGCCTCGCGGGCCGCCTGCTCGAAGCCGAGCTGGTCAAAACCCTGCGGGCAGTGCACATAGAAAATAATGCTCCCGGTGTCCTGGCAGATAGGCTGCGACTTGTTCCTGGCCAGGGCGATGTTCTGCTCGATGATCTTCATCGCGCTGGCGGCGATGGTGCCCTGCTTTTCGCGCTCCAGCGAATCCAGGATGGCCTGGTGCACGTCGTCGGGGATTTCGGCCGAAGTGCGGCGGATGAGTTCCAGCAGCGAATCTTGCAGCGCATTCATCATCCGCAGGCTAAACGGGCGCGGCGACCAAGTCAACTGGGGCGGGTTGAGGCTTGTGTTTGTGCGCATACAGGCTATTGTGTGTGCATGAAAGCGCGCAAGAACCTATACCTGTCGGTGGAAGCCGTGGCCCGGGGGGAGCGCTTGGCCCAAATCCGCCAAACGAGCCTGTCGGACCTGGTGGATCAGCAGTTGCTGCGAATTCCAGAAGCCCCCGGGGCCAAGGACGAATTCTGGAGCGGCCCAGCGCTCAAGCCGCTGCGGCGGAGGAATGATCAGCGGGCACAGTACCTGTCGCGGAAGCACGCCTGAACATGAATGTGCTGATTGACACGAACGTGGTGTTTGACGTTGTCGAGAAGCGGCAGCCACATTACGCGGCTTCAAATCAGGTGCTCTGTCTTTGCCGGCAGCGCGTGCTGGCCGGCATGGTGGCTTACCACACCATCGCTAATGTCTTCTACCAGTACGGCAAACCGGCGGTGCCGTTCTTGAGAGACTCGTTGCTGCCCCATGTTCGCGTGGTTGCCGCCGACTCGCCGCTGATTATCCAAGCGCTCGGATGGGGCATGTCCGACTTTGAAGATGCCCTGCAAGCGGCCGCCGCCCGGGCCAATGGCGCCGCCTTCATCATTTCGCGCAACGTGAAGCACTTCAAGCGGTCTCCCGTGCCAGTTCTCACCCCGGGCGATTACCTGATCCGATTTCACCCGGGCTAATTCTGCTTAACTGAGCTGGCTTGGTCTTGTCGCTGGCCTATCGAGGGCGCATTATCCTGGCATGGCCTTTCGGATTCATGACAGCGTGGCGCGCGGCGAGGTGGATAACCGCGTCAAGGGGAAGGTGCGCGGCAGAATCTGGGTGGAGGGACGGGCTGAACCGGTGGTGCTCGAACTCCTGGGCAACGCCTGGTCGGACCTCGCGGGCTGCCGGCTCACCTTCACCAATCCACAGCAACATATTGCGCATCCGCACCTTGATTCGCTGGACCCGATCCAGCGCGGCACCGTCGGCGATCTCACTGCCTCACGCAAAGTGCGGGTATTCGACGTCCCGCTGGAGGAGGCCATGGCGATGTACCAGCGGAAGGAGAAGCCGCCAGAGCACATGGCCAACTGCCTTTATCTGGAATGGTTTAGCGAGGCGAACGGGCGGGCCGTCATCGAGAGCGTGGATTATGAACTGACGGTTTCCGCGCCGGAATGGCGGATGACGCCGGAGGAGAATGAGGAGCGCGCCCGGCAGGCTGCCGCGGGCATGGAAGATTTCATGAAGCGGCTCACCGAGAGCATCGAGCAGCAGCAACGCGGGCAGAAGGACCCCGAGGAGCCCTGGGACGAGCACGACTATGAGAAGTTCTTGAAGGAGTGCGACGCGCGCACGGACAAATACGGGGAGTTGCTGGACAAATACGGCGACTCCGACGAGGCCGAGGCGCAGATCGCCAAGGAGATGGGCTGGGACCGCGAGTTGACGGAGGCAGAAGCCGAGGTGGAAAAGCAGCGCATCGAGGAGATCAACGCGGCCTGCGAAGAGGCATTGAACGAGCCCGAACCCGAGCCCGATCCGCACCGCGAGGGCATTGACTGGATGCGGACTGCAGCCGGGGATCTCCGGCACCCGCTGCAGCATCGCTGCTCCGAAAGCGCGTTCAAGTTCAGGCGTCAAGCCGGTAAACTGGGCCTGGGTGATTCAGATGACCGGGACTTGGAGCAGTTCCTCTTTGAGTTTCAAACCACGGGCGCAAAGCTGGCCGGAGCCTTGAACAGCACCGCGCGTGGGCAGGGCTTTTTGGACCCTGCATTCACCGTCGCGTACCTGAAACGCGCGCTGGATCATTTGCACAAGTCCCAGGCCGGACTGGAAGCCGTCGCGCCGAAGAAGCTGCTGCCGGAGCCGATGCTTACGGAAGCGCGCAAGGAGTTGTTCGACCTCCGCGAAGGCATCCTGCGCCTGATGGACCAGTTGCGCGGGCGCGCCTGAACGGGCGTGCCGTCCAAATAGCTCGATGCCGCCAAGGAGGAAGCAGAGAGGTCTGGCGATACCCCCATCCTGATTCAGGGGTGTCTACTTGAGCTTTTTGAGCAGGACCTTGGAGTTGCGGCCGCTCTGGTCGTATTTCTCGCGCCGGGCGGGCGGGAGGTCATGGGGGGTGCCCTCCACGAAGCCGCCTTTGGATTGGAAATAGGTGAAGGCTTGGGTCGAGAGGGCGATGAGTTCGTTGAGGCCGAGCTCGCGGGCCTTGTTCTCGACGTACTGGACGAGCTTGCGGCCGATGCCGTGGTTCTCATGGGCCGGGCTGACGTAGAGACAGGCCAGCTCGCCCTTGCCGTGCTCGGGCCAGGTGTGCAGGGCCACGCAGGCAACGGGGTTCTTGTCTATCTCGAAGATGTAGTAGTCGCCAAGCTGCTTCTCAATGGCGGAGCGGGTGCGCTTGACCAGTTCCTCGGTTTCGACGGAGCCGCGGGTCAGGTTCAGGATGCTGCGGATGTCCTTCTTCAGGGCGCGGCGGATCTGCTGGAATTCGTTGCCATAGACCAGGGTGCCAACGCCTTCGTTGGTGAAGACTTCGGCGAGCAACCCTTCTTGCAGGGAGCCGTTGATGACATGGACCCGGGGCACGCCGGCTTTGCAGGCGGCGGCGGCATGAATGGCTTTGGAAAGCAGGTCGGGGTGGATGTCCGGCTTCTGGAGCGTCAGCACCGATTCGAGGTCGGCAAGGGGCATTTGGCGGATGACGCGGTCGCCGACCCGGATGCCATCGTGGGTGGTGATGAACATCAGCTTGGTGGCCTTGAGCGCCTCGGCGACGGCCAGGGCGACGCCGTCCGAGTTGACGCGGTAGGTCTTGCCCTCGCCGTCGAAGCCCAACGGGGCCAGGACGGGGATGATGCCGTGGTCGAGGAGCTGCTGGAGCATCTCGACGTCCACGCGCTCGACCTTGCCGGTGAACAGTTGGTCCACGCCGTGGAGGATGCCGACGGGATGGGCGATGACGGCGTTGGTGCACGCGGCGCGAAGGTCGTTGGCCGAGAGGCCCTCAAGGATCTCGTGCGTCAGGCGGTTAGCGGCGGTCAGGGCGAGTTTCAGCGTGGCTTCGTCGGTGACGCCGGTGCCGTCGAGATTGGAGGGGGTGAAGCGCTGCTCGGCGGCGAGCGCGCGAATCTGGGCGGAGGCGCCGTGCACGAGCACGATGCGGATGCTCAGGGAGCGCAGGACGGCGATGTCCACCAGGATGTTGGCGAAGTTCTCGTCGGTGACGATTGCTCCGTCCACGTTGATGATGAACGTCTTTTCGCGGAATTGCGGAATGTACTGCAGTATGCCCCGCAGATCAGTCAGTTTCACGTTAGTTCAGGCCGGATTGTATAACAGCCGGTTGAGACTTGGCGAGAGCGGTCTTCAGGGCCTCCAGGCAGCGCTTGTTCTCCTTGGGTGTGCCGATGGAGATGCGGATCCATTCGGGCAACTGGTAGCCGCCCATGGGCCGGACAATCACACCCAGCCGCTGCATCTCGTTGAAAACGCGCTGGCCTTCGCCGACGCGGACGAGGATGAAGTTGGCTTGGGAAGGGACGAATTGCAGGCCCAGCTTGCGGAAGGCGCGGGCGTAGAGCTTCAGCCCGCTGGAGTTCTTCCGGCGGGTCTTCTCGGCGTGGGCGGTATCGTCCAATGCCGCCAGCGCGCCGGCTTGGGCGATGGCGTTGACGTTGAAGGGCTGGCGAATCTTCTCCAGCTCGGCGATCAGGTCGGGGTGGCCGATGCCGTAGCCGAGGCGCAAGCCGGCGAGGCCGTAGATCTTGGAGAAGGTACGCATCAGGAGCACGTTCGGCTTCCGGCCGGCGCGAATCTCCGGCACGAGATCAAGGGGCTTTTCGAGGAACTCGATGTAGGCCTCATCGAGGGCGACAACGACGTTCTCGGGCACCGCGGCGACGAACCGGGCAAGGTCCTCCGGGCGGGCGGTGGTGCCGGTGGGATTGTTGGGATTGGCAGCAAAGATCAGGCGGGTATTGGGGGTAATGGCCGCCAGCATGGCATCCAGGTCATGGCCGTAATCCTTGGCGGGCACCACGACGAGTTTGCCGCCGAACATGGCGGTGACGATGGCATAGACGGCAAAGGAGTATTGCGACACGATCACTTCGGCGCCGGGCGCGATGAGCGCATGGCCGAGGAACTCGATCACCTCATTGGAGCCATTGCCGAGAATCAGGTGGTTCGGGGACACGCCGAGCTTGGCGGCGAGCTTCTGTTTCAAATAGAACGCATTGCCATCCGGGTAGAGGTTCGACTGGGCCAGCGCCTTGCGCATGGCCGCCACGGCGAGTCGTGAAGGGCCGAGGGGGTTCTCGTTGGAGGCGAGCTTGATGATGTCGTCGGCGGACAGACCGAGCTCGCGGGCGACTTCCTCGATGGGCCGGCCGGGCTGATAGACCGGCACCGCCTCCAGGTCGGGATTCGTGCGATAGGGAAGAGGCATAAATGTTCGTAATTGTGTATCTTGAATCTTATTCAGGAAAGCCCCGACCGTGCGGATTATCAAGGACAAAAGGATCGGGCCGGATTAGGGAGCCGCTTTCGACTTGCTCGCGTCCGACGCGGCTGCATGATACTAGTACCTGGTTAACAACACACAAGACTATGAGATTGTCATCATTCCGAGTTTGGGCGGGGGTGGCCGTGGCTGCCCTGGGCGCGCTGTTTTTCACCGGCTGCGCGACGGTTCCGGAGACCGGCCGCAGCCAGTTGAACATTATCTCGGCGGACGAGGAGATGAAGCTGGGCGTGACCGAGTTTCAGCAGACCAAGCAGAAGACTCCGATTAGCAAGGACGCCCAGACCACTGCGATGGTGCAGCGCGCGGGCAAGCGCATTGCCGCCGTCGCCAATCTTCCGAACGCCCAGTGGGAGTTCGTGCTGTTCGACAGCGCGGAAGCCAATGCCTGGTGCCTGCCGGGCGGCAAGGTGGGTGTTTACACCGGCATCCTGCCGATCACGAAGGATGAGACCGGCTTGGCGACGGTGATCGGTCACGAGGTCGCCCATGCCACCGCGCATCACGGCGCCGAGCGGATGAGCCAGCAGATGGTGGCGCAGCTTGGCGGCAGTGCGGCGGGCGCGCTGGCTTCCGGTACGAGCCAGGCCACGCAGACGCTGGTGGGGCAGGCATACGGGGTGGCAAGCCAGGTTGGCGTGCTGCTGCCCTTTAGCCGCAAGCAGGAGGCGGAAGCCGATTACATCGGGCTGCTCTACATGGCCCGCGCCGGCTATGACCCGGCGGCGGCGATCGCCTTCTGGCAGCGGTTTGCGGACTACAACCGCCAGCACGGCGGCAGCCAGGGACTATCCTTCTTGCGCACCCATCCGCTCGACGAGCAGCGCATCCAGAACCTCAAGGCCGAACTGCCCAGGGCGCAAGCCGAATACCAAAAAGCCAAGGCCGCGGGCAAGTAGCCCAGCCCTCAGGCGCGAGCCGCCGGCTTGCCTTTGGCGCCATCCAGAATGCCGGCGACAATGCTGCTCGGCACGGGCTCGAAGCGGAACGGCTCCATCGAATACGCCGCACGGCCTTTGGACAGCGATCGAATTGCCGTCGCGTAGCCGAACATTTCGGCCAGGGGCACCTCGGCGGTCAGGATGGTTGAAGCGTCTTTGGCCTCGATGTGCATGATCTTGCCCCGGCGCCGGTTCAGGTCGCCCAGCAGATCGCCCTGGTACTCGTCGGGCGTGGTGACTTCCACCTTCATGATAGGCTCGAGCAGGATCGCGTTGGCCTTCTTGGCCGCTTCTTTCAGGGCGAAGATGCCGGCCATCTTGAAGGCCAGTTCGCTGGAATCCACTTCATGGAACGTGCCGTCCACGATCTCTACCTTCACATCCACCACCGGGTAGCCTGCCAGCACGCCGCCTTTGATAGCCTCTTCGACGCCATCAATCACCGCCGGGATGTATTCCTTGGGAATCGCGCCGCCGACGATCTTGTTCTCGATCTCAACGCCCTTGCCGCGCCCATTGGGCGCCAGGGTGATGCAGGCGTGGCCGTATTGACCGCGCCCGCCGGACTGGCGGATGAACTTGCCTTCGCCTTCGGCGGCTTTGGTGACCGTTTCCCGATAAGCGATCTGCGGCGCCCCGGCATTGGCGGCAACCTTGAATTCGCGGAACAGCCGGTCGCGGATGATCTCGAGGTGCAGTTCGCCCATGCCGGCGATGATCAGCTGGCCAGTCTCTTCGTTGGTGAAGCAACGGAAGGTGGGATCCTCCTCGGCCAGCCGCTGCAGGCCCTCGCCCATCTTCTCGCGGTCGGCCTTGGTCTTGGGTTCGACCGCCATCGAAATAACCGGCTCCGGGAACGTGGGGGGTTCGAGCATGACCTCGAAGTCCTCGTCGCAGAGCGTGTCGCCGGTGGTGATGTTTTTGACGCCCACCAGCGCGGCGATATCGCCGGCAAAGGTCGTCTCCACGTCAATGCGTTTGTCGGCCTGAATCATCAGGACGCGGCTCACGCGCTCGCGCTTGCGTGTGCGCGGATTGTAGATCACATCGCCCTTGTTGAGCCGGCCGCTATACACCCGGAAGAACACCAGCTTGCCCACATAAGGGTCGGTCCACAGCTTGAACGCCAGGGAGCAGAACTTCTTGTCGTCGTCGGAGGGGACTTCTACCTTCGCTTCCGTGCCCGGCGCGATGCCGACGGCCGCCGGCACGTCGAGCGGCGACGGCAGATAGTCAATGATCGCGTCAACGAGCGGCTGCACGCCGCGCTTCTTGAAGGCCGAGCCGCACAATACGGGGACCAACTCAATCTTGCAGGTCAGGCGCCGGATGGCCGCCTTGAGGATTACCGGGGTAATCGGCTTATTCTCGATGACCAGCTCGGCAATCGCGTCGTCCTTGTTGGATACCGCATCAATCAACTCCGCCAGGGCCGCCTTGGCCGATTCTTTCAGCTCGGCCGGGATGTCCGTGATCTGGTACTTGAGACCCGAATCGTCGTTTGGATCATAGACAATCGCCTTTTGGTTCACGACGTCAATGACGCCGCTCAGGTAGTCTTCTTTGCCGATGGGCAGGAAGACAGGGTAGGCGTAGGCCCCGAGCTTCTTGCGCATGTCGCTCAGCGCGTTTTCAAAGTTCGCGCCGGTGCGGTCCATCTTGTTGACGAAGGCAATGCGGGGGACGCGGTACTTGGTGGCCTGCCGCCAGACAGTCTCCGATTGCGGCTGCACGCCGGCCACGCCGCAGAAGACCGCCACCGCGCCGTCCAGCACGCGCATGGAACGTTCGACTTCGGCGGTAAAATCCACATGTCCCGGGGTGTCAATGATGTTGACCCGGTGGGGCATGCCCAGGAACGACTTGTAGGTGCCATCGTCCTTCTGGGTCCAGTAGCAGGTGGTCGCCGCGGAGGTAATAGTAATGCCGCGTTCCCGTTCCTGCTCCATCCAGTCGGTCACGGTGTTGCCATCGTCCACGTCGCCCATCTTGTGGATGAGTCCGGTGTAGAAGAGGATGCGCTCGGTGGTGGTGGTCTTGCCGGCGTCTATGTGCGCGGCGATGCCGATGTTGCGCGTGCGCTCCATCGAGTAGGCTCTTTGGGGCGTGTTGGCGCCTTTGCCCTTCGCCGGTTTCTTGGTCTCAGATACAGTTTCCATTGCGGGTTACTCAGGTGAAAATAAAAACGCCCCGGGTCGGTGCGGCCTTCGGGGCGTTGGTGTGAAAGTGATTACCAGCGGAAATGAGCGAAAGCCTTGTTCGCCTGGGCCATTTTGTGCACCTCGTCGCGTTTGCGGATGGCATTGCCCTGGCCCTGGTAAGCTTCCATGATTTCCGCGGCCAGGGCTTCCTTCATCGGCACGCCCTTGCGCGCATCGGCGAAATCAACCAGCCAGCGCAACGCCAGCGAGAATTGCCGGTCGGCCGGGACTTCCAGCGGCACCTGGTAGGTGGCGCCGCCGACTCGCCGGGCTTTGACCTCCAGGCGCGGCTTGGCGTTATCCACTGCCCGCTGCAAAACTTCCAGGGGACTGGTGGCCGGGTTCTTGGCCGCGAGCTCTTCAAAGGCGCCATAAACAATGCGCTGGGCCACGCTCTTCTGGCCACGTTTCATTACCGTGTTGACCAAGCGCGTCACCAGCGTGCTGCTGAATTTCGCATCTTTGGGGATCGGCCGCCTGGTCGCTTGACGACGTCGAGACATGAGTTCCTTAAGGGGTTAAGTGAGTTAAATCGTTAAATAACAGGGTTGGGTTACGCGGCCGGGGCGGGCGCCGGGGCGGCTGCGGCCGCCGCGGGCTTGGCGCCGGGTTTCGGACGCTTCACGCCATACTTCGAGCGGCTGACGCGGCGCTTCTCCACGCCGGCGGCGTCCAGCGTCCCACGGACTATGTGGTAACGGACACCCGGCAAATCCTTCACGCGACCGCCGCGCACCAGCACGATCGAGTGCTCCTGCAAGTTGTGGCCTTCGTCGGGGATGTAGGCAATAACTTCATGCCCGTTGGTCAGGCGGACCTTCGCCACTTTGCGCATGGCGGAGTTCGGCTTCTTGGGAGTGCGCGTCATCACCTGGATGCAAACGCCCCGGCGAAAGGGCGAATTCTCCAAGGCGGGCGACTTGGACTTGTGCTTCAGTTTGCTGCGGCCCTTGCGGACCAATTGATTAATCGTCGGCATTCGGTTTAAATTCCTACGCCCTGCCCGGCAGCGACAGCGCAGCCGGGTTCCCGGGCAAACGGAGCGTGGAATATACCAAACAGGCTTTCGGCTGCAACAACTATTTCCTGCACTTTCGGAGCGGGCTTTTTGGGGGGGGGCGGGAGGCCTCATTCCCCGGCTGCCGGTTGCAGTGCCTTACGCCCCCCCCATCCGCAACCCCAGCTCGCGTTCGGTCGCCTCGCCGCGACGGTATTCCGTCACGATACGGCCCTCGAACATTACGAGGATGCGGTCCGACAGGGTCAGGATTTCGTCCAGCTCGGAGGAAACCAGCAGCACGCCGGCGCCTTCATCGCGGGCGCGGACGATGCGGCTGTGGATGAGCTCAATGGCGCCGACGTCCACCCCGCGCGTGGGCTGCGCAGCGATCAACAGCCGCGGTTGCCGCTGAAACTCGCGCGCCACAATGAGCTTCTGCTGGTTGCCGCCGGAGAGCTTGCCGGCGGGCAGGTTCAGGTCGGGCGGGCGAACGTCGTAGTCAGCGACCGCCTGTGTGGCGGCGCGGGCAAGTGCCTTCGAATCAATAAAGCCTGCCTTGCTGAACCGGGGGCTCCGCTGCAGGCCGAGGAGAAAGTTCTCACGAAGGGGCCGCTCCAGCAGCAGCCCTTCCTGCTGGCGATCTTCCGGAATGACCGCGACTCCCATTGCGCGGATTCGTTCGGCGTCGCGGGCCGTCACCGCCTCGCCGCAAATCCGGACCATGCCCGTCGTCCGGGTGCGGAAATCGCGCGGGTGCAAGATGGCCTGCAGCAGCTCGGACTGGCCGTTGCCCTCTACGCCGGCGACACCCACAATCTCGCCGCGCCGCACCGAGAAGCTGATCTCGCTGAGCCGGCGGCGGGCGCCTGCCAAGTCCGCGAGGCTGAGGCCCGCGACTTCGAGCGCGAGTTCCGCCCGCGGGCGCGCGGGCGGGACCTCAAGGTCGAGTGCCACCTTGCGCCCGACCATGAGGTTGGCCAGCTCCTGCGGGTTGGTCCGGGCCGTCTCCACTTCGCCGGTCACTCGGCCCGCGCGAAACACCGTTACGCGGTCTGTGAAGGTTATCACGTCCTTGAGTTTGTGCGTGACCAGCAGCACCGTCTTGCCCTGCGCGCGCAGCTTCCCGAGGTTGCCGAAAAGGGCGTTTGTTTCCTGCGGGGTGAGCACCGCGGTGGGCTCGTCCAGGATGAGGATATTCGCCTCGCGGTAAAGCAGCTTCAGTATCTCCACCCGCTGCTGTACGCCGACGGCAAGCTCCTCGACCGGGCGGTCCCAGTCCACCGGCAAGCCGTATTGGCGCGAGAGGGTCTCCAGGCGCGCGCGGGCGCCGGCGCGGTCTACCAACCGCCACCGCAGCGGCTCTGCCCCGAGCAGGATGTTGTCCAGCGCCGTGTAGGGGCCGGCGAGCATGAAATGCTGGTGGACCATCCCGATCCCGGCGGCAATGGCGTCCGAGGGCGAAGCCCAGTCGTGCTTCCTGCCACGGATGAAGATTTCGCCGGCGTCCGGGCGCAGCAGACCGTAGAGCAGCTTCATCGCCGTGGACTTGCCCGCGCCGTTCTCGCCGATGACGCCATGAATGGTGCCGGGCTCCACCCGCAAGCTTACGCCCGCGTTGGCCAGGACATTGTCGAAGCGCTTGATCAGTCCGCGCAGTTCAACTGCTGGAGCGCCGGGGGCCGTCATTGCCGGGGGAGTGTCGGCTCTTTGCCGCAGGAGTCAACGTTTTGTAGGTCACGGGTGGACCCGATTTCGGGCCAATCGGAGGGGGGCAGGTGGCGCCCGCCCAGACCGGCGTGATCTCGACGCGATTTCGGCGTCCTTGACTTGGAGGTTCGGGCCCGGCACTGTAAGTTAGAGACTGACGGATATGCCTCTCTACGAATACGAGCTTTGCGAAGGGAGCTGCGTGGTATGCGGCGGCAAGTTCACGCTGCGCCGGCCCCTGTCAGCCGCACCCCTGACCAAGTGTCCGGCGTGCAAGAAGCCCGTCCGCCGGGTCTGGTCCACCTTCAATTCCCCCAAGTCGCTCTCGATCTCCGACGCCAAGAAAGCCGGGTTCACCGTCCTGAAGCGCGTCAACAAGGGCGAATACGAGCGCCAGTAAAGCGCCGTGCGGCGCCCGGCGCCGCCAGCGGCCCGTCCCCATCCAGGCAAGCGCCCGGCGCCGAAGCAGTTTTACATGTTCCGCGCGCGGTCCTATACTGCGGAAGCGGCTGGCGGAGAGTTCTTCGCCGGGCGCCTATTTATGCTGGTGCATGTGTTAAAGTCGAAGATTCATCGCGCGTATGTGACTGCGGGCGACGTGAACTATGAGGGCAGCCTGGGCATTGCCCGGGATCTCATGGACAAAGTGGGCCTGGTGCCCTACGAAAAGATACTTTGCGGCAATATGGCCAATGGCGAGCGATTCGAGACCTACGCCATTCCCGCCGAACCGGGCTCCGGCGCCATCATCCTGAACGGCGCCACTGCCCGCCTGGGCAAACGGGGCGACCGGCTGACGATCATGAGCTTTACCGAGGTGGATATGGCCCAGGCCAAGTCCTGGCAACCACAGGTCATTGTGCTGGGAGAAAAGAACCAGATCGTTAACGAACGGGGTATCTGAGCCCTCCCTCGCGGGAAACAGGAAAGGTTCCCACCGACCCGCCTTCCAGCGGCCGGGGCCGGCGTGGTTGCGGCGGACAGGCATGCCCCCCACCGTCCCCATCCCTCACCCCACCGTCTCCTCACCGTTACCTCACCGTAGTACCTCTGCAAACCTTGCAGAGGTACTACGGTGAGGTAACGGTGAGGTAACGGTGAGGAGACGGTGGGGAGAGCCGGGAACGAGCCGGAGGCGGCGGCGGGCGCCTGGCTGGGCTCGGTTTTGCCAAAAGGGGGCTTCGCCTGGGTTGATCAGGGCCATTTCCGGGCATTTCCGGCCTCCGGCAGCCGCGCCGGTCATTTACAGGGCTATGACCCCACTGTGCCAACTTGGCTCAGTTGAGGGCTGAAAGTTGAGTGTGCGGTC
>CAZDOO010000034.1:0-53703 GCA_964507045.1 uncultured Verrucomicrobiota bacterium
CGGTGTTGACCGGCTCCAGCATCGCGCCTTCCAGAAACGTGTTGCGGGCCGGTATCTTGACCACGCCCGGCAGGACGAACGGCATCACGCGCACGTACTCGGCGTAGCCGCCGCCGGCCGGCTCGAAGCCCGCAGTAATACCGGTGCGCTTGTATTGGGCGCACTGGGCAAAGGCGCGGTGCCGGCAGGCGTGGCACTTGAGGCAGGGCACATGATGGTGCAGCGCCACCCGCTCGCCGACCTTGAATCCCCTGACTCGCGCCCCGGCGCGGACAATGGTGCCGGCGGTTTCGTGGCCGAAGACGCGCGGCGGCGGCAGGGTGCCATACTGAATCTTCTTGATGTCGGTCGGGCAGACGCCGCAGGCGGCCACGCGAACGAGCAAGTCTTGCGGCCCGATGCGCGGCACCGGCACCGTTTCGAGCTGCAAGTCATTCGTGCCGCGGTAAACCACGGCCTGCATGGTGTGCGGAATCATCTACTTGGCCTGCCAGACCACCTGGCCATCCATGACCGTAAGAACGACGCGCGCCTTGTCAATGTCCGCCGGACTGATCTGGTAGAGATCGCGGTCAAGCATAACCAGGTCGGCGAGTTTGCCGGGCGCAAGGGTGCCTTTAGCCTGCTCGGCAAATTCGGCGTACGCCGAGCCGACGGTGAAGGCGCGAATAGCCTCGTCGAGCGTGAGCTTCTGCTCGGGGTTCCAGCCGTTGGGATGCTTGCCGTCCAGGGTCTGGCGCGTCACCGCCGCCTTGAGGCCCAGCAGCGGGTTGAGCGGGGCGACGGTCCAATCCGAGCCAAAGGCCAGCACTGCGCCCGTGTCCAGCAGCGTGCGGAAGGCGTAGGTGCCCTTGGAGCGTTCCGGACCGATGCGCTTGTCGCACCAGCGCCCGTCGTCGGCGGCGTGGTAAGGCTGCATCGAAGCGATGACCTTCTGCTGGCCGAAGCGGGGGATGTCGCCGGCGCGCAGGTGCTGGGCGTGTTCGATGCGGAAGCGGCGGTCGCGCGGGCCGTTCTTCTCGGCCGCCTGGCGGTAGATTTGCAGGATGCGCCAGTTCGCCTCGTCCCCGATGGCATGGATCATCACTTGCAGGCCGGCCTGGTCCGCGCCCTCGACGCGCTTGAGCATGATGCCCTCGGGCAGCATCTGGTCGAAGAGCAGGCCGCGCGTGTCCGGCGCATCGTTGTACGGCTGGAAGAAGAAGGCCGTGGACGAGCCGAGGCTGCCGTCGGCAAAGCCCTTGAGGCCGCCGATGCGCAGCCGGTCGCTGCCGAAGGCCGCGCGCACGCCGACTTTGGCCATTGCCTCCCACGAGACGATGGAGCGGATGGCGTAGATGCGCGTCTTGAGTTCGCCGCGCTCAAGCATGTATTGGTAGAGGCCGACATCCGCATCCGCCGACATATCGGTGAGGCTGGTCACGCCCACCTGCGCGGCATGCTCGGTGGCGGCGCGAGCGGCAATATGCTTCTCTTCAAAAGTCTTGTCCGGCACGACATGTTCCACGAGGTCCTCGGCGCCATCTTTAAGGATGCCGGTGGGCTCGCCGGTCCTGGGATCGCGCACGATGACGCCGCCGGGCGGATCTTTGGTTTCCCGCGTGACGCCCGCCGACTTGAGGGCGAGGCTATTGGCGAGCCCCATGTGGCCGTCGAGCCGGCGCACGAACACCGGGTTGTCCGGGGTGACGGCATCAATCAGCTCCCGGGTCGGCAGCGGGGCGCCCGGCCAGTTCTCGTGGTCCCAGTCGCCCCCGAGAATCCAGCGGCCCTTGGGCAGCTTGCGGGCGTATTCCTTCACGCGCCGGGTCAGCTCTTCGGGCGACGCGGCGTCGCGCAAGTCAATGCTGGCGAGCGAGAATCCGCCCATGAGAAAGTGAGCGTGCGAGTCGTTGAAGCCCGGCAGCACCAGTTTGCCGGCGGCATCAATGACGCGCGTCTGCGGGCCGGCGAGCGCGCGAATCTCGGCGTTCGAGCCAAGGGCGGCGATGCGGTTGCCCAGAACCGCCACGGCTTCGGCGGTCGGCCGGGCAGGGTCCATCGTGTGGATGGAGGCATTGAGGATGACGAGGTCGGGAGCGAGGGTGGGTTCTTTGGCTTGGGCGGAGGTGGCTAACATGGCAAGAGGAATGACAATGGCGGCTAGGATCGCTTTCATTGAACGATGGTGTAACTCATCTGCTGAGCAGAGTTTTAACGCACCGGCGGCAGTTTGTCACGCCGCATAAGCCGTGAGTCGCTTCCGCGCGTGCGACTTTCTTGGGGGTGCAGTCCATCAACACGGCGACTCACTCTCTGGAATCATCGATCTCGGTGTGTGTCGGTAACCGTCGGGCAATCCGCTTCAGGCTCAGGGGCATTTCCGGCCGAAGCCGCCCTGAGACCCTCGCAAGGCCAGTTCGGACTCCCAGCCAACGCACCTCAGCGGCGAACAGGCACCTGCCATTCGGGTGGCAAGCTCGAATTCGTAAATCCACTAACGAAGATTCGTTGGCGACGAAACTTCGTGTGAGGAAACGAGGCGCGATAACGACCGCAAAGCCTGTAAACATTGGGGTTCTCACCGGCTTTCAGCGAATGGCATGCGATTTGCAGAGCAAGAATTCGGTTCGCTAGACCAGCGAACCCGGACCAAGGCTTGAGCAGGGCCCGCCGCAAGACCGTTTTACTGCCGACAACAGCTTGAACTGAAAACTTATGCGCCGCCAACTGACTTTTACTACCGCTGAGAAACAAACCCTCTGGCACACCCACCGGGTCATGGATTTGTGCGACTACCTGTCGGGCACCGTGCTGGAGCCGATGTTTGCCCGCCAGGGGATGAGGTGGCAGCGCCGTTTCATGGACTTCGTGACGTTCGACACCTGCACGGACCCGATGGCGCCGACGGGCACCATTCGTTTCGCGGTGCCGCTGTGGTTTACCGGCCGGGTGGGCGAACTGGAAACCGCGATCACTCAGCAACTGAGCAAGCTGCAAATCAGGACCGCGCCCTTTGCCTACGAGCGCGACCCGCAGCTCAACACCATTGAGGCCATCCTGATAACCATCACGGACAACCCCACCGCCTTGCTGGCGCCGCCGGCGGTGGATATGAGCCGGACGCAGGGCTGCATCGTCCTCCGAGACTTGCTGGGCTATCAGTGGACCAACGGGCGTTACGAGTTCACCGCCGACGACCTGGTAAAGCGCGCGTCTGCAGTCACCGAGGACAAGATCGCCGCCTGCACCGCCAGCCCGGTGAAGGGGCCGGAGGGCCTGCGCCGCACTCCGAGCCCGATCGGCATGAAAGCGGTTCGCCGCTGCCTGGAAGAGATTAAGCACTACGGGCAGTGGGCCTTGAGCCACAACCACCGCCAGCTCGCGGCCGTGTAGCCCCAGCGGCTGACCTCACCCAAAGCCCCGAACCGCGAGCCATCCCCGTTCGCGGTCCGATAGCCCCAGCGGTCGTGGCCCAACGCGGGCCTGAGGCCGCCTTGTGTCCGCGCCTTTCCCAGCCAATTAGCATTCGCGTTGCGGCGCCAGACCACGTAGGCTCTCGTCCAGGACCACCATGCCTGAGCGTGATCTATTCTCGAACCCCGTTTGGCAGGGCCACGAGCTGGGCCAGCCGATTCCGGCGTCGCCGCACACCGTATCGGTGGCCCTCCCGCGCTGGCAGGATGTGGTGGGCTATGAAGAAAAGAAGCCTGAGGTGGTCAACGCCCTCACGAGCGGTTACCCGCGCTTTTTCATCCATGCCCAAGTGCGGGAACTAGCGCGGCAGATCGGCAACGGACGGCCATGCCTGCCCTTTCCCTCGCTCCGCGCCGCCAGGCTGTGCGCGGAGTTTATCGAGCGCACCAGCCGCCAGCAGGCCAAAGTCCTGGCGTTCCGCGGCATTCATGGCGTTGTGACCAGCGACGCGGGGACCACCGCTTTGCGCGCGTTCTGGCAGCATACCGGGCTGATCGTTTCCACCCGTCAGGCCGAAGCGCACCTGGCCGGCCACGCGCCACTCGCCGAAGATTTGGCCGTTCGCCAATCCCTGCGCCAGCAACTGGCCGGGTTCTACGACTGCGCCGAAGACGATGTATTCCTGGCCCCAACCGGGATGGCAGCCCAATTTGCCGCCCTCCAGGCCGTCATGCAGCGCACTCCCGGCAGACCCACCGCCCAGTTGGGCTTTCCGTACGTGGATACCCTGAAGCTGCAGGAGAAGCTCGGCCATGGCAGCGTGCTGCTGCATCACCTGGGCAGCATTGCGCAGGAACTGCGCGTCTTGCTGAGCCGGCAGCCGCTGGCAGCGTGCTTCTGCGAAATCCCCGGCAACCCGCTGCTGGGCTCCGCCGATGTGCGCCAAATCAGTCCCCTGCTGCGCGAGCAACACGTGCCGCTGGTGGTGGACGATGTCGTCGCCACCCCCGCCAATGTGGACTTGAGCAGCTGCGCCGACCTGATCGCCACCAGCCTCACCAAGTTCCTCGTCGGCACCGGCAACGCCATGGGCGGCGCGCTCATCTGCAATCCCCGATCTCCCCTCTACCACGAGCTCAAGCCCATCATCACCGCCCAGCACGAGGAACTGCTGTGGGGCGACGATGCCGTCGTGCTGGATGCCCAGGCCCGGGGTTTCCCGGAGCGCATGAAGCGGCACAACCAGAATGGCCTCCTGCTGGCCGAGCGCTTGCGCCGGCATCCGGCCATCGAACGCGTCTGGTACCCCAAATGGGAGTTCAGCGAAGCCTATGAGGCCGTGCGCCGCCCGGACGGCGGCTGGGGCGCCTTGCTCACCTTTTTGCCGAAGAACGGGGAGGCTAGAGCCCCAGGCATTTACGACCGGCTCGAGTTCTGCAAAGGGCCCAGCCTCGGCACGGTCTTCACACTCGCGTGCCCCTTCACCCTGCTGGCGTACTACACCGAATTGGAGTGGGCCGAGTCATGCGGCGTCCCGCGCAGCCTCATCCGCCTCTCGGTCGGGCTGGAGGACCCGGAAGATCTCTGGCGGCGGCTGGAGCGCGCCCTGGCCGTGCCTTGAGATGCTGCCCGCTTTCCGCTGGTGTATGATGGGCATGGCACAACTCTCCGCGCTGCCGAACCGCCTGCTGTTGAGCGGTCTGGCGATGGGAGTCCTGTGCTTTCCGGCCCAGGGAGCCGACCAGCCGCAATGGGGCCAGGCCTGGACCCGCAACATGATCTCGGACGAGCGCGGCTTGCCCGATGCTTTCGATCCCCAAACCGGCAGCAATATCCAGTGGTCGGTGGAGCTGGGCACCGAAACCCACTCCACCCCCATCGTCACCGGAGGCCGCATCTACATCGGCACCAACAACGGCCATCCCCGCGACCCCGCTCAGCGGGGCGACCGCGGCGTCCTGATGTGCTTCGACGAGCGGACCGGCCGCTTCCTGTGGCAACTCGTCTTCTCCAAGCGCACCGAGGACATCTACTTCGACTGGCCGCAAAGCGGCATCGCCTCCCCCGTCACCGTGGAGCATGACCGCGTCTATCTTGTCAACAACCGCGGCGAAGTCCTGTGTCTCGCGGTGAAGGAAGCGGGCGGACTGAAGAATGAAGAAGCGCTCGCGCCACGCATTGTCTGGCAGTTCGACCTCACCACCGGCGCCGGCATCTGGTCCCACGACGCCGCTCACAGCGGCATCCTCATCCACGGCGATTACCTTTACCTCAACACCGGCACCGGCGTGGACAACACGCATCGCCGCATCCGCACCCCCGACGCCCCGAGCCTGGTGGTGCTGGACAAGCGCACCGGCCAGCTCGTCGCGCGCGAGAACGAGCACCTCGCCCCCAACATCTTCCACAGCACCTGGTCAGCGCCCTCCTTGGCCACGGTCAATGGCCGCCCCCGCCTCTTCTTCGCCGCCGGCAACGGCATCGTGTATGCCTTCGAGACGCTGACAAACGGAGCGATGGAGCATTGGAGTAATGGAGTAATGCGCTCCAGCTCGCCTGCCCAACCCTCCACCACTCCATCACTCCATCCGCCCATTTCCCTCCAGCGGGTCTGGTTCTTCGACTTCGACCCCACCGCCCCCAAGACCAACGTCCACCGTTACGTCAGCAACCGCCGCGAAAGCCCCAGCGACTTCTTCGGCATGCCCGTCTTCCAGGACAACCGCCTCTACGTCGCCGGCGGCGGCGACATCTGGTGGGGCAAGAACGAAGCCTGGCTCAAGTGCCTGGACGCCACCGGCGCCGGCGACATCACCACCAATAGCCTGGTCTGGTCCTATCCCCTGCGGAAACATGTCCTCGGCACCCCAGCCATCTACCGCGGCCTGGCCTTCATCGCCGACTGCGGGCCAACGTTCCATTGTGTGGACGCGGCGACCGGCAAACCTTGCTGGACCCACGAACTGAAAGGCGAAGCCTGGGCCTCGCCGCTGGCCGCCGACGGCAAAGTCTATCTCGGCACTCGCAGCGGCACTTTCTACATCTTCTCCGCGAGCCGGGAGAAGCACCTCCTCGCCACGGCGGACCTCGGGCGTCCGATCAGTTCGACGGCCACCGCCGCCAACGGCGCGCTCTACGTCGCCACGATGAATCGCCTCTACGCCCTGCGCCGGGGCACCGGTCCACCGTAAGAGCGTGTTTGGAGAATAGTAGCCGCCGACGTCTGTTGGCGCAGGATGTGAAGTGCAGAACATCCAAGTCAGGAGTCCCTTGGGCGTCCACGCTCAGGACAGAAGCCTCCTCCCGACCCCTTGATTCTATGGGCTCGTCTGTCTCTCCATATATGGAAAGCCGCAAAAATAGGAAGTTGCATTTAATTCGCTTGGCCCTTTGATTGATGCTATTTACAGACCAAACACGATCGCACCGACCCTATGAAGACATCTCGCGCGCTCGCCAGTTGGCTCACGCTGCTGGCCCTGCTCTCAACCTTCAGCTCTCAACTCTCAACCAGCTATGCCCAGGGCACCGCTTTCACCTATCAGGGCCGCTTAACGGATGGCACCAACGCCGCCACTGGCATCTACGACCTGCGTTTCAGCATCTGGAATCTCGTGGCGGGCGGCCGTGTGGTCGCCGGGCCGCTGACCAATGCCGCCACGTCCGTCAGCAACGGCCTGTTCACCGTAACGCTGGATTTCGGCACCGGTGTCTTTGCCGGCGATGCGTGCTGGCTCGGCATGGGCGTGCGGACCAATGGCGGAACGACGTTCACGACACTCTCGCCGCGGCAGCAGTTGACGGCGACACCTTACGCGATCCTGGCATCGGGTGTGGGCGCGGGGGGCATCACCTCGGACATGCTGGCGGGCGGCGCCGTCACCACGGATAAGATCGCGGCGGGGGCGGTCAAGGGCGACCGGCTTGACGACGGCGGCAGCGCGGCCTATGAGGAATTTCAGGGCACGGTGCAGGCGGTCGGCGGCGCTTCTCTGCCGTTTGCCAGCCTGTACTCGGTGCCGGCCACCAACGGGGTGACGCCGGCCTTCAGCCTGAGCGTGAACGGGGCGCCATTGGGCACGGTGACAGGCTTTTCCGGCAGCGAGGGCATCTCCCGTCCTTATGCCTACGTGGTGGAGGTGCAAGCCTCCGGCTCGGCGCTGGACCCGGATGCGCAACTGGGTCAGACCGCGACCCTGGCATTCACGCGCAACAACCGCACCACCAGCTTCGGCGGCATCATCACCGCTTGCACGCTCTCGGGCGCAAGCGCCTCCGGGCCCCTTTACACGGTGCGCATCGAGCCGCCGCTTGCCCACCTGGCGCTTACAACCGATTACAGGGTGAACCAGAACCTCAAAGCGCATGAAGTGGCCGCCGCCCTGTACCAAACCGTCACCGGCAACAGCGCGACCTTAAGCCTTGCCGGCGAATACACCAAGCACGACAACCTCATTCAGTATGCCGAGACAGATTTGAACTTCTTCAACCGCCTGCTCGAATATGAAGGCATCTTCTACTTCTTCAATCACAGCGCCAGCCCGCCGACCCTCGTCCTTGCCGACAGCGCTTCCGCCTATCAGGCCGCACCCAATTCGCCCTTTGCCTACTACGGCGACACCGCCACCAACGTCCCGGCCGCCGGGGAATACATTCGCACCTTCCAGAAGGCCAGGCATCAATCCACGCTCAAATCAACTGTCGGCGCCTATAACTACCAGAACCCGAACGGCCTGAGCGGCTTGCGCAAATCCAAAACCGGCAGCGCGGGCGTGGGCGAGCAGTACGAATTCGGCACACCGGTCCCCACCGGCACCTACGACACGCAGATCGCGCAGGTGCGGCAGGCGCGGCAAACCGTGGAGCGGGCGGCCCTGGCCGGCTCGGCCACCGCGCCGGACCTGCGCCCCGGCTACAGTTTTACCCTCGTGGATCAGACCAGCGCAGGGCTCGGGGGCGCCTACCTGGTCACCGAGGTCCGCCACGCCGGCTTCGTGCGCCGGACCAACGGCGTGAGCACGCTCTTCTACGGCAATCAATTCACAGCCATCCCCGCCACGCTGGATTACCGGCCGGCGCGGCAAACACCCCGGCCCCAGGCCCAGCCTTGCACCGCGGTCGTCACCGGCCCGGACGACGAGGAAATCTGGGTGGACTCAGACGGACGGGTGAAAGTGCAGTTCCACTGGGACCGCTACGGCACCAACGACCAGAACTCCAGCGCCTGGCTGCGCGTCACCACCCTGATGGCCAGCAGCCAGACCCGCGGGATGATGTTCCTGCCCCGGATCGGCGACGAGGTGCTCGTCTCGTTCATTCAGGGCGACCCCGACCAGCCGGTGGTCACCGGCAGCCTCTATAATGGGAACAACCCGCCGCCGTACAAGCTGCCGGCCAGCAAGACCGTCTCCACCATCCGCTCGACGGGCAGCAAAGCCCAGCCCAGCCAGGTCAACGAAATCAAGTTCGACGACCTGGCGGGCGGGCAGGATTTCCGGCTCCGGGCGGCCAAAGACATGAACGTCGAGGTGGCGAACAACCTGGAGGTCAATGTCAGCCAGGATGTGAAGCTTACCGCCGCGGCCAACCTGCAAATCGCGGCGCAGCAGGACCTGGTCATTACCGTGGCCAGCAACCTGACCATTCAGGCGGACCGGCAAACCACTTTCAACGGCCCGCTGGCGGCCGATTCCCTCGCCATCCAGTCGGGTTCCGCCTCCAACCTCACGCTCACCGGCAACTTGTATCTCCCCAACACTACCGCCGGTGCGGGGGCCATCAGCTTTGGCGCCGCGCCCGTCATGCGGGCCTTTGCCGCCGGTAACTTCTTTGCCGGAGCCAACGCCGGCAACCTGACCATGAGCGGCAACTTCAACACCGGTGTCGGCGCGGGAGCGCTGGATGCCGCCACGTCCGGCGCCAACAACAGCGCGTATGGCTATGGCGCGCTGGGCGCCGCCACAACTGGCGCCGAAAACACCGCCAGTGGCGTCAATGCGCTTGCCCACGATGTGGGCGGCAGCCAGAACGCCGCGCACGGCGCGGCGGCCCTCTACGCCAACACCAGCGGCAGCGCCAATAGCGCATCCGGCTACGAGGCGTTGTTCGCCAACACGAGCGGCTCCAACAACGCCGCCTTCGGCTATAAAGCCCTCTTCCTCAACACGACCGGCAGCAACAACATCGCCTTGGGTTATCAGGCGGGCTCCAACCTGACCAACGGTCACAACAACATCTGCGTCGGCAACGCGGGCGCGGCGTCCGAAAGCGGCGTCATCCGCCTCGGCGCGCCGGGCACGCACAATGCCACCTATCTGGCCGGCACGATTCAAGTTTCCAGCAACATCTTCCTGAACGACCAGGACATTCAACTGCGCGGTGACGGTTTGCATGGCCTGGGCTGGTACGGCTCGCCGAAAACCTTTGGCGGTGTCAACGTCAATGGCCCGGTGCTCTATGGCGGCGGCGGCGGGGCTCTGGGCGCCAACACCGGCTCCCTGACCAACCTCGCGCTGGTCTGGGATAACGCCCGCAATGTGGGCATCAATGGCCTGCTCGTTCTCAGCTCCAATGCCTACCTCTCGGACAAGAACTTCTACCTGCGCAATGATCTCAACCACGGCCTGGGATGGTTTGGCAGCGGCAAGCCGTTCGCCGGCGCCAGCCCGGACGGCCCGGTGCTCTTCGGCTACAGCGGCGGCGGGTTGGGCACCCTGCAATCCGGCTCGACCACCAACCTTGCCCTATGCTGGAACACCTCCGGGAACATCGGCATCGGCACCAACAGCCCGAACCAGAAACTCGTCGTGGCCGGCAATATCTACGCCACCGGGACTATCACTCCCAATTCCGACCGCAGCCAGAAGACCGGCTTCGCGCCCGTGGATGCGGCGGCGGTGCTGGCGAAGGTGGCGGAGCTGCCCATCCAGCAATGGCGGTTCAAGACCGAGGACACCTCGGTCAAGCACGTCGGCCCCATGGCCCAGGATTTCCGCGCCGCCTTTGGTCTGGGCGAAATCCCCACCGCCATTGCCACCGTGGACGCCGACGGCGTCGCGCTGGCCGCCATCCAGGCCTTGAACCAGAAGCTGGAAGAAAGCCGTGCCGAGAACGCGGCCTTGAAAGCGCGGCTCGACAAGCTGGAGCAGATGGTCAGCGCCCGGAAACAATGCGAACAATGACGACACTGGTAAAGGCAGAGGGCGGAAGGGGAAAGCGCAGCGGGGGTGCTCCCGGCGCGCTGTGGCTTTGAAGTTTCATCCTTCTGCTTTCAGACCTGGAGGCAATGCTGCTCGGTTGACTGGTCCGAGGTTTCCGGCGGCGGCGGCATGAACACCGGCGGGCTTGCGCGGTGTCCGGCACCGCCGGCCAGCACGGCAACGGCGGGCCGATGCTTCTCCCGCCAGTTGCCCCGGGACAGGACGTGTTACAGGGCACCGGGATATTGAAGCCGGAATTGGCGAGGCCTGTGGGTAATCGGCTGAAACGCCGGCATGTGGGCAACACCCAAATAGGCCAATTTATGGACTAATGCCTTTCTCAGCCGCGATTCCCGCCGGCAGGCCCGGCACCTCGCCGTCTGCTCACCGTTACCCCTCCCTAGCACCTCTCATAAAGTATGAGAGGTGCTAGGGAGGGGTAACGGTGTGGAGCCGGTGCAGAGAGGGAATGCTGGCACACGGCGGGGGCCGGGGGACTTCAGGGATAATGCCAGCCAACGCTTGCATTTAGGCCGGAGCCGTTCCATGCTGGACTTGCGGTATTTGCAAGGCGCACCGCAAAAAGCGCCTAAGTGTAACGCAATGAGTATATTGCCTGATAGCGAACTTGATCTGGACAAACTCTTTCTGCCCGCCTGGGCGCAAGAGCCTTCGGCCTCGAAGTACGCCCATTACGAGGGCGAGACTGAACGATTTGACCGCCGCGGCGACCGGGACCGCCGTGGTCCCCGCCCGCCCCGCCGCGATGGCCCGTCCGGGCCGCGCCGGGACGGCAATCGCCCGCGCGGGGAACGCCGGGGTTCGCCCGGACGCGAGGGCGGCGCGCCACGGTCCGAAGACGGGCGCGGCCGTCCGTTTCGCGGCCCCAGGTCCGAGCATGGCCGGGGCGAGCCACGCGAACGCCGCCCCCCGCCACCACCGTTGCCGGAAATCGAGGCGAGCTTGCGCCCGGACGACAAGGGCGTCGAATCGTTGGCGCGGCAGATCAAGATGACGGGGCGGGCGTATCCGCTGTTCGACATCGCGCAGATGGTTCTCCAGAAGCCGGAGCGGCACAGCGTGCTGTTCAGTGTGAAGAAGAACGCCCAGGGCCAGCCCATCCAGCCGCTGTTTGTGTGCGCGCTGGACGATACGCTCTGGCTGTCCGAGGACGAGGCGGTGGCGCACGTTCTCAAGAAGCATTTCACCACGTTCTACCAGGCGGAACGCACAGCCACCGAGCCGCCGAAGGGCAAATACACCTTTGTCGCGCAGTGCGGCATCAGCGGGGTCATCTTCGGCCCGCCGAACCATCACGACTACCAGAACCAGTTGCGCAAACTACACGCCGAGCGCTTCTCGCGCATGCCGTTCGAGGAATACAAGTCGCGCGTGCGCATTGTGCGCGACGAAGAGGTCGTCAAGAAGTGGGTGGATGACCAAAGCTGGAAGACGGACTACGTCTGCCTCAACATGCCCGAACCGCTCCGGCTGGGCACCATGGAGGAGGTCGAAAAGCATTTCCGCGAGACGCACAAGGAAAGCATCATCAAGCCAGTCGAAAGCCACACGCTGAACGGCGTGGCGGCGCGGTCGCTGCGCAGCCCCGATCTGGCGCGCCTGGTCCGCAGCGTCTGCGAAGACCAGCGGCGGTTCCCGCTCCAGCTCGCCACGGTCCTCAGCCAGCAGTTCGCCGGGCACGGCCTGCAGTTTTTCAAGGTCAACCGCACGCTGACGCATGTCTGCGTCGCGCGGCCCCGCTACCTCGATGTGACGGCGACGCCGGTATCCGAGGGCGTGAAGCGCATAGTTGAGTACATCAGCGTGACCGCCAAGTGCACCCGCCGGCAACTGATTGAAGCCCTGGCGCCATCACCCGCGCCACCGGCTGCCGCGCCCGCCGGGGCCGAGGCGCCGGCGGCGGCGGCGCCGGCCGAAAGCGCCGCACCGACGCCCGAACAAACGGCCGTCATCGCCGACCTGCATTGGCTGATCCACGAAGGGCATGTCATCGAGTTTGCCAACGGCATCCTGGAGCTGGCCAAGAAGCCGCTGCCCAAGCCGGAGCCCAAGCCCGCTGCCAAGCCCGCCAAGCTCGCGCCGCCAGCCGAAGCTGCGGCCGCGGTCCCGGCAGCCGCATCCGAGCCCAGTCTTGAAGGAACCCTGCCGGCTCCTGTCGCGGAACCGGCGCCAGCGGTGGCAGAACCGCCCGACGCTATCAGCGAGACAGCGCCCGCGGAAGTGCCGTTGGAACCGCCGACAAGCGAAGCCGCGCCCGCCGCATCGAGCCCGCCGCCGGGGGAACCTCCGGCCGCTCCCGTTGCGTCGCCGCCCTGAACTGCTCGGTGCCTGTTCTCGTAATCGAGTAGCCGCCGACTGACGTCAGCGGCTACAGTGCATTTTACAATACTGCTTATGCCATTTACTAAATTTGGTCTGTCTGCTCCCTTGCTGCAAGGGGTGCGGGCGATGGGTTATGTTGAGCCGACGCCGATTCAGCTCCGCGCCATGCCGTTGATCCTCGCGGGGCAGGACGTCATCGGCAGCGCGCAGACCGGCACGGGCAAGACCGCGGCGTTCGCGCTGCCCATCCTGTCCAAGCTCGGGCAGCACAGCCCGCAGCCCCGTCTGCTGGTGCTCGAGCCGACACGCGAATTGGCCGCCCAGGTCGAGACCGCCATTCGCGATTTCGCCCGGTTCACCAACCTGCGCACCGCCGTTGTCTTTGGCGGCGTCGGCTATGGCAAGCAGTTGGACGCGTTGCGCGACGGCGTAGATGTGCTGGTGGCAACGCCGGGCCGGCTGCTGGATCACATGCAGCGCGGCACCTGCAAGCTCGACCGCGTCCAGTTCGTGGTGTTGGACGAAGCCGACCGCATGCTGGACATGGGATTTCTGCCGGATGTGCGGCGCATCCTGGATCGCTGCCCGCGCAACCGCCACACCTCCCTGTTCTCCGCCACCATCCCGCCGGAGATCGAGACGCTGATCCAATGGGCCATGCGGAATCCGCAGACCATCGAGATCGGCGCGCGCCGATCCCCCAAGGACACGGTCAATCACGTGATCTATCCGGTGTCCGATGCGCAGAAAGCCGATTTGGTGCTCGAAATCCTGAAACGCGTGAACTACGACTCGGTGATCATCTTCTGCCGCACCAAACACGGCGCCGACCGGGTCGCGCATCTGCTGAAGCGGAATAATCACGCCGTGGCCGTGCTGCACTCCAACCGCACTCAGAAAGAGCGCGAGCAGGCGTTGCATGGCTTTCGCGAAGGCCGCTTCGAGGTGCTGGTGGCCACCGACATCGCCGCGCGCGGGCTGGACATCGCCGATGTGAGCCATGTCATCAACTACGACGTGCCGCAACACCCGGAGGATTACATCCACCGCATCGGCCGCACCGGCCGCATGGAGGCCACGGGCGACGCCTACACGCTGATGGTGGCCGAGGACATCCGGCACGTGAACGCCATCGAGCACTTCATCAGCCAGAAGATTCCGCGCGTGAAACTGGAGAACTTCGACTACCGCTACACCACGCTGTTCGAGCAGGGCAAGCCGGGCCAGCCACAAGGCGGCGGGGGCCGAGTGCGGGGAGCACGCGTGCGGGGCGGGTACTTCTTCGGACCGGCGCGCCGGCGGCGCTGAGACTGCGTTGGGCGTGCCGGTTTAGCCACTGCCACCGCCGGCAACACCAGCCGTTCAGGCTTCCGTGCCCTGGCAGGTCTTGATCTTCTCCAGCGCTTCCTGTACCCGGCCCAGCTCCCGCCGCGTCCGCTCGAGCAGCGGCGGCACGTCGTCGGCCAGGGACCAGTTGCGGGCGGTTTGCTCGATCTCGTCGCACAGGGCGGCCAGGTTGCGGGCGCCAAGGTTCATGGCGCTGCCTTTGAGGCGGACCGCGGCATTGAACGTGCGGGCCAGCGAGCTGTGGTCATTCTGGGCGACCGCGTTCTCCAGGGCTTGGAGGTGCGCCGGGGCTTCGTGCAAAAACAAATCAATGAGTTCCGCCAGGGGATCGGCTTTGCCCGGTGTCCGCAACTGGCGCAAGCCGGCAATGACGACCGGGTCAATGACTTTGTCGAGTGCTTTCTGCGACGCGCGATCCGCCAGCCCGCGGTGGATGGCCGCCTCCAGCTCGGGCAACTGGACGGGCTTGCGGATGTAATCGTCCATCCCGGCTTGCAGGCATTTATCCCGGCTATCCGCCTTGGTATTCGCCGTCATGGCAATGATATAGACGCGCCGCGCCGGACCGGCAGCCGAGGCCTGCTTCTTCTCGGCATCCCGAATCTGCCAGGTGGCCTCGTAGCCGTTGAGCTCGGGCATCTGGCAGTCCATGAGAATAATGTCGTAGGGGATGCGCCGGACCGCTTCCAGCGCTCCGGTGCCGTCCGCAACCCCCTCCGCCTGGTAACCCAGCTTCTCCAGTTGCTTGAGCGCCACCTGCTGGTTGAGCGGCGAGTCTTCCGCCACGAGCACCCGCACCGGCCTGGGCACGGGAGCCGGGTCATCTTTCAGGTCAGGATTCATAGGCCGTTAAGTTGTGGTATTGGTTCGCACCACGAGCACACTCACTTCACGCCAGACGTTAAGGCGGCGGCGGCGATCTGTAAAGGCGGCTTCATTTCGCCGGCGGGGCAAAGCCGCGCCGCTTTGCTTCCAACTCGGGCTTGACGACGGCAAAGGCTTGCTCCAACTCGCCCAGCGCGCCGGACAGCGCTGCGGTCGGGCCTTGCTCTGCCAGCGCCTCGATTCGCGCGGCCAATGCCTGTACGCGGCCGGCGCCGACATTGCCCGCGCTGGACTTGAGCGGATGAACGGCTTTTTCCAGGACCGTAAAGTTGCCGGCATCGTGCGCCGCGCGCGCCTCCGCGATGCGCTTGACGGCGTAGTCCAGGAACAGATCAATCATTCGACAGACAAAGGCATCGCCCCCCAGCCGCTGCAATCGTTGCAGGGCCGCGGAATCCAGGTTGAGCGATTCGCTCGTGACTGCGGTTCCAGGCAACCGGTCTCGGGACAACAGCTTCTGAATCGCGCCGAGCAGCAGCGCCTCGTCTACGATCGGCTTGGTCACATACTCGTCGAAGCCCGACGCCAGAAACTTCTCGCGGTCCCCCGTCATGGCATGCGCGGTCAGAGCAATGACCGGCAGCGTGCGCAGGCGGGCATCGGCCCGGATGCGCGCCAGGACCTCGGTGCCATCCATTTCCGGCAGCGACACATCCAGCAGCACCAGGTCGGGCTGGTGCTGCCGCATGCCGGCCAACGCCGCGGTACCGTCTTCGTAGTCAGTGACCTCGTAGAGCGGTTCGAGAATCACCCGCACCAGCAGGCGATTGTCCGGGTTGTCCTCGATAACGGCGATGTGTTTCATGGCGCTGCTTCCTTGCAGTCAATTCTGGCGGCGCCTCCAGTGTCCAGGCGCGCGACTTCGAGGCTCAACAGGCACACGTCGTCGTCAAAAGCCTTTTGGCCGGCAAAGGTGCGGACATCGGCGATAAGGGCGTCGCACAAGTCCGGGAGCGGCAGGTGCATATGCTGGCGCGCGGCAGTCAGCAGCCGCTGCGATCCATACTCTTCCTGGGTGTCTGCGCTGGTCACTTCAAACAACCCGTCCGTGTAAAGCAGGACCGCGTCGCCGGCCGCGAGCGGGCACTCGCCCGTGGCATAGGTGGCATTGCCGAAGAGCCCCAGCGCGGGCCCGGCGTGGGGCGGGACGCCCAGGGGCGCAGCCCGGCCGGCGGAGCGTTGCAGGTGCAGGGGCGGCGGATGGCCGGCGGTGGCATAGTGCAGCCGGCCCGCTCCCACGTCGGCCACAAGGTAAAACGCCGTTGCGAACATGGGGCTGTCGGCGGGCTGGAGCAGGCTGCCGAGGCGGCGGTTCATATCGGCAAGGAACCGGCCGGGATCGGCCGTGCGCGGCGCGGCATGGCCCAGCAGCGCCCGCACCATTGCGGTCACCAGCGCCGAGCGCACGCCGTGCCCCATCACATCGCAGATAAACACGCCGGCTCGCGTGTCGGACAGCGGCAGCACGCTGAAAAAGTCCCCCGCGAGCTCGGTCGCCGGGCAAAAGCGGTGACAGAAGCGCAAGCTCGATTCCGCGGGTGAAGCCGAACGCGGGAAGACGGGGTAGCGGTCGGGCAGGAGGGATTGTTGAAGGTGGCGGGCCATTTCGAGGTCGGCGCGGGTCTGGGCCTGGTAGCGGGCCACCTGGTCGGCCAATTGCTTTTGCGCCAGGGCATTGCGGAGGGCTCGCAGCAGGGGGGCGGATTCCAGTCCGAACTTGGACAGGTAATCCTGGGCGCCGCGTTTCATGGCTTCGACGGCGACGCTCTCATTGCCACTGCCGGTGAGCATGATGACCGCGGGTTGCCGCTCGGGGGGCAATTCACGGACTTGGGCCAGCACTTGCAGGCCGTTCGCCCGGGGAAGGTTGTAGTCCAACAGCATCAGCTCGTATTGGCGTTGGCCCAGCTCGAGCAGCGCGGTTTCCGCCGAGTCCATCCATTGCAGCGCGCAGGGGAATTCCCCACCCAGCGACCGCACCAGTTGCCGCACGAACTCGGCGAACACGGGATCGTCATCCACAATCAGGAGCGAGACGGCTGGAGCTGGATTCATGATGGTTTGCCTCCCGGCAGGAATCGGCACAGGACTCGCCTCAGGTCGGCGCTGAAGGACTCGCCTTTTTCCACGACCGCTTCGGTCATTTGCCGCAACTGCTCCGCTTCCACCCGGCTCAGTTCCTTGGCCGTGACGATCACTACGGGCAGGAACTGGAATCGAGGGGTTGACCGGATCTGTTTCAAGAACGCCATGCCATTCATGACCGGCATCATCAGGTCAAGCAGGACCAGGTCGGGCGGGAAGGTCTCCATGATCGCCAGGGCTTCGCGCCCGTCCACCGCGGCGCGCACTTCGCAGGGCTCGCTCTCCAGGTGGGCGGCGAGCATGCGCCGGGAGTCCGCCTCGTCATCCACAATCAGGATGCGTGGATTCGTGAGCGGGAGGCAGCGATGGAGTGCTGCCAGCAGGTCGGCGCGGCTGACGGGCTTCTGCAGCACATCCACCACACCGAGGATGCGGCCGCGGTTCTCCCCCGCCACGATGCTGACAACGATCACCGGGATATGGCACAGGACCGGATCCGCCTTGAGCGTGCGGATGACCTGCCAGCCGTCCAGTTCCGGCATCATCAAATCTACGGTAATGAGCTGGGGGCGGAGCTCGCGCGCCAAGCGCAGGCCTTGGGCTCCGGAATTAGCCGTATGGACCTGGCAGCCAAACTCCGCGAGCGTGTGGGTCAGCAGGGTGCGCGAGTCGAGTTCGTCGTCAATCACCAGCACCCGTTTGCCGTGGAGACTGGCGGGCGCGGCGGCGGCAAGCGGAGGTTCCGCCCCCGGCACGGTGACGGCAGTGTCTGTGGCCGCGGGCTTTGGTCCGGGTGAGAGATGAACGCGGAACGTCGAGCCGCAGCCCGGCTCGCTGGCGACTTCAATGCGGTAACCCATGAGCTGACAGAGCGCTTGCGAGACCGTCAGCCCCAGACCCGTGCCGCCGTACTTGCGCGTCGTGCCGGTCTCGGCCTGCTGGAACGCCTCGAAGATCACGCCCAGTTTCTCCCGGGGAATGCCGATGCCGGTGTCAATCACCTCGAGGCGGACGGGGTGATGATCGGCGGGGTTCGTCACGACCCGCACGGTCACGCTGCCCTGCTCGGTGAACTTGAGCGCGTTGCCGATCAGGTTGATGAGAACCTGCCGGAGCTTGTCCGCATCGCTCAGGATGGAAGCCACGCGGTCGGGCACGTCCACCACGAGCTGCACCGGTTTGTCGCGCGCCAGGCTCTCCTGCTGCGCGACGGTTTCGCGCACCAGCACATCCAGCGCCACCGGGCCGGTGTGAAGCTCCACCTTGCGGGCCTCAATCTTGGACAGGTCGAGGATGTCATTGATCAGCGCCAGCAGATGCCGGCCGTTGGCCTGGATACGGTCCAGGAAGTTGAGTTCCGCCGGACCGAGGGTGCCGGCCTTGTTCTTGAGCAGAAGGTTGGCAAATCCGATCACGGAATTGAGCGGCGTGCGCAGCTCATGGCTCATGCTGGCCAGAAACTGGCTCTTCGCCCGGCTGCCTTCCTCGGCGGCTTCCTTCGCCTGGCGCAGCGCCTCTTCGGCCCGCTTCCGGTCGGTGATGTCGCGGGCAATGCCGAAGGTGCCCACAATACTGCCCCGTTCATCGCGCAGCGGCATCTTGGTGCCCAAGAGCCACGTCACGCTGCCGTCGGGCCAGGTTTCCTTCTCTTCTTTGGTGACCGGCTCGCCGGCGGCCATCAGCCGCTGCTCGTCCTCATAGACCTGGCGCGCGTGCGCCTCGGAGAAGAAATCGGAATCCGACTTGCCGATGACCTCTTCGGGCCGAGCCAGACCGAACGCGCGCGAATACGCCCGGCTGGTCCGCAGAAAACGGCTGTGCCGATCCTTGAAGTAGATGCGCTCGGGCACATTGTCCATCAGCGTGCGCAGCAGGAACCGTTCGTGTTCGAGCATCTCGTTGGTTTCACGCAAGGTCCGGGTCATATTCGCCGCCATGGCCAGCGCCCGCTCGCGCGTGTGGCTCAGCGACCAGGCGATGCCGAACAGCAGCAGGCTGATCAGGCCCCCGACGGCGCCCACCCCGAAGCCGGCACCGCGCCGGTGGCCCACCTCGAAAGCGGGCTTGGTCGCGAAATTCAGCTTCCACGTCCGGCCGCCGAACTTCACCAGGCTGGTCTTCAAGAACAGGGCTTGGTCCTGCGGCCGGATCGCCGTCAGCTTTGAATCCTCGTCGAAAATCACGTCGTCAGGTTCGGAGGCGCCGGCATCGAGGATGCGCAAATGCAGCCACGGATGGTTGCCGCCCATGACCTCGAGCATGAGTTGCGCGGTGACGAACCGGGCAAACACCCATCCCTCGATGGCAGCCCGTCGGTCCGCTTTGGTTCCAGTGGGCATCCCGTGGTGGTACACCGGCAACAGCAACATGCAGCCCGCCTGCGAACCGCGACCTTGCACCTGCAAAGTGAGCAAGCCGCTCATGGCCGCGCGATCGGTATCACGGGCCCGCTCCGCCACGGCGCGTTGCTCCGGGTCCCCCCACATGTCCCAGCCCAGCATGGCGCGGTGACGCGTCTCCGGCTCGATATACTTGATGACCAACAAGTCGTTGGTGGCGCCGGATTCCTTCACGGCAAAACGAGGTGTCTTGTCTTTGCGCGTGATCTCCAGAAACGTCTGCAGTTCGGCGCGCGGCACATAGGCCACGAAGCCCACTCCGTCAATGCCCGGGAACCGCTCTTCGATGGACACGCTCCGCAGGTACGCGCGCCATTCCCCGCGCTCCACGCTGATGCTGGCGGCAAACAGGCCGGCCGCTCCATGCAAGACGTCCTCGTAAATGCGCATCCGCTCAGTTAACGCGCCCTCAATCCTTTCGGCTTCCTCGTCAAACCGCTTCCGCGCCTCCGATTTTGCGTGCTTGCTGGCGATCAACCAGGCGCCTGCGCTGGCCGCCAGCGCAATCACCAGCACGATCCACGCCACCGGGCGGGGAAACCATAACCACTGGCTTCGCGGCGCAGCCGGCGGAGGAACGGGCGGCTCACTCATCTTCTCAGGCATCATGCACGCAGTTCCTTAAGCAGCCTTCGACTGTCTCCCGGGAATTAAACTCCAGCTCGCCATGTAGCCGTCCAACACAACGCGACTGCGGCAGAGGCGCCTTGTTATCAGCCCGGCACGCAAACTGTGAAGCAGGTGCATCATGGCTCACCGCACTATTTCTGCTCCATTCGCTCTCCTTCTTCAATCAATTTCTGCGGTCAGGCGGCAGCAAGGCGGGGGCGGCGGCCGGGGCTACCCGGCGGGCAGACGCCTCACTTCCGGGGAAAGCGCTGGCGCGGGCCGGACCTGGAGACAGCAAGGCGATCCCGCGCCCCCCGTGCCTTTGCGGGCGGGCGGAACCGAACCATGGCGCGCGTCGGGGAAGCCTACGAAGCCGTGCGTTTGGGCTTGGGGGTCACGAGGTCAACCGAGTTGGGCAACTCGCCGAAGTGGTAGAAATGATGCTCGATCCCGCCGTCCCTCACGATCACGATGCGCAGGCCGGACTTGCCGTTGCCGAGCGGCTTGCCCACGGGGCCAGTGGCGACGGCTTCAAAGCCGGCATCGCGAGCCACGAGATCCTGGTGATAATGACCGGAGAAGAGGTATTTGATGCCGGCCTCATGAAACCACCCGAGGTAGCGGGCCCGGCGTTCGCCCGGGATGTTAAAGTACTCGTCGGCTTCCTTGGTTGTCTTCAGGAACCAGGGATGGTGGACAAAAATAACGAGGTGCTGGGGTTTCTGGGCGCGCGCCGCCTTCAGTTCGGCCTGCAACCAGCGCTCCTGTTCGGCAAACAGGCTGGCGCTTTGCTGCGGCGTGTGAATGATCACGGAATTAAGCACGATGCCGACGAACCCTTGGTGCCGGAACGTGTAGTGATCCGGGCCAAAGTTGTTGGTGTAGATCGCAATGTCAGCCGGGGTCGGAGCATTCCCGATGTCGTGATTGCCGACGACGGGGTGGACGGGAATGCCGGGAGTGACCCGGCTCATGATGCGGTGATACTCGGCGGTTTGGGTCGCGTCGCCCGGCTTGTTCAGCATGTCACCGGACATCACCACGAAGGCAGGATGCAGCCGGTTGATGGTAGCAACGGCCAGGTCCAGGCTGGCGGTCTCCTGGGCAAACTCCTTGTTGTCCGAAAACATGCCAAACTGGGGGTCGGTGATTTGAATGAAGAAAAAAGGTTCGGCGGCGGGCAAGCCGGCGGCAGCCAGGAGCAGTGATACAACAGCGGATAATCTCAGTTTCATAACAGTTTCTTGATGGGTCGGATTATGGCAAATTGGTTGGCGGTCACAGGCGATTCATGGCTCCCGGGCGGACCGCACAAGGACGGCCGGAGTCCTGTTACCAACGGGCAATAACATACGCAGAGATGTCTAGCATTCAGGTTTGCGAAGCGCAAGCCGCAAGCCGGCCCTCAACGGCTGCTGGCTGCTGGGACAAGGGAAAGCACGCCCGCCAGGGAAGGGCTTGGGCCACAACCTCCGCGCACCCGGCCGCGCCCTCACCAGACCTTGAGCCTGAGTTCTTTCTCTGCCCAGCACTCGAACGGGCCGGACAAGGGGTGCACAGTATTCCGGCGCTGGCCAAAGTAATCGCGATCAACCTTTAGGGGCGAGCCATCCGGATTCTCGTATGCCAGCCGCGGGATTCTGGCTTTACCCAGCAGCCTGGTCGTTACCAAAGTCGTCTGTGGGTTCCGCATTTCCGGGCGCCACCCAAACTGCAGGAACACCTGCCGGCCCTCCTCGACCAGCCGCACGTGGGGGTCAACTCCCGCCAGGTTGACCGCGTTTGTTTCCCGAGTACCGGGCTGCGCCCCGTGGCAGTACACATTGCCGCCGGTTTGGAGCGGGAACTCGCACTGATCATAGACCCGCAACCCGTAGCCGGCGGCAGCTTCGCCTTTGCCAACCAGCAGGTTGTTGTAAAACCGGTCATCGCCGCCCATGATATCCGCCAAGCCGGCAATGGCAGTGGAGTGCGCCGGGTGGTACGGTGTCTCACGATGCGGCTCGGGGCGGCTCTGAATGAGTCCCGCGAACAAGTTGTGCGCGTAGGCCCCCCCTTCTGACATATCCGACAGGCTGACGGGCGACAGGAACAGGTTGTTGTCCACCAGAAACGGCCCGTGGTCCACCTCGACGAACAGGTCAAACGTTGTGTTCTCGTAGCAGAGGTTGCCCGTGATGCGCGTGCCCTGGGCCATCCAATCCATCCAGATGCCGAGGCCGGCACGGTGAATCCGGTTGTGCTGGATGCGCACGTCTATGGCCGCATGCAGCTTGATGCCCGCCATCTCGGCGCCGGTGAACAGTCGCCGCGCCCAGATATTGTAGATGTGATTGCTCTCGATCCGGCTGAATACCGCCCCAAGGCTGCCGCAAATCCCCGTCTGCTCGCAGTCGTGGATGACATTGTGGCGAACGAGGTGATGGCCGATCGTGTCCCGGTTCCAACCGTTGGCCAGGGCGCGCTCAATGGTCTTCACGTACCCCTCGGCGGTGTCGGCGGAGGTGTTGTCCCACTGGTCGCCATACTTTCCGAGCGTGATTCCCGAGCAACGCGAGTGGCTGATCTCGTTGTTCTCGATGATCCAGCCTTTGCTCCAATGCGTGCCGATCAGCCCCACCTGCTCGGCGGTGGGCGGCGCCCAGGGGGTGGCCGCCTGCCGCAGGGCGAACCCGCGCACCGTGATGTAGTTGACGCCCGGCTTCTCGGGGTAGAATACCGCACGCCGCACGTTGACTTCTACCAACTGCTCGTTGGGATTTGCCCCTTTGAACTGTGCCCAAATGGTCGTGTTGTCCTTGTCCACCTGACCGAACCAGAGCGCGGTGGCACCCGCCGGCTTCAGCACGTCGTCCAGCTTGGCCGCCTCGGACAGCCAGTCGCCGTCCAGGTAGACCGCGCCCGTGTGGTGCTTGCGGCCTTGGGGATTGAACCAGTCGCCACGGATCAGGTCGCTGTAGGGGTTGAAGCTGCCGAAGAATGAATTGGGCAAGGTCACCTTCCAGGCCTCGTTCTGCGCCTTCACCCAGTGCTTGACGACTTCCGAACCCCGGATCTCGACCTTCTCTCCCCGCGCGGCACGATAGACGATGCGCTGGCGGTCGGAGGTGCCTCCACGCGGCGGGGCAATCCGCTCGCGGTAGACACCCTCATGCACGGTGATGATATCCCCCGGCTGCGCGACTTGCGCGGCGGCGGAGATTGTGCGGAAGGGCCGGGACGCCGAACCTTTGTCCTGGTCATTGCCCCTGGTGGAAACATGGAATTCCCTGGCCGAGGCGAGACCTGGTGCCAGCGCCACCAGGAGCAGTGCAGTTATTCGTTTCATAGCACACCTGAGGAGGACGTGGTTCACAGAATAACGCCAGCTTATTAGCTCAGCGCGGGCGGAGCAAGAGACGATGCCAGCCTCCGGAATTCCACCGCAGCCGAAAGGATCAGTCGTCGTCCTGTGGGGTGTGGACCGCCCAGGCAGGATAGGGGACCTGAGAACCTTTCATGGCATGCCAAAGGATACGGTTGAGCAGGTCTTCGGGGCACTGATCAATCTGGTCAAGCGGAAGCCGGGCGGAGGCGTAAGCGTTCTTGCGCAAGAGCGGGTCGGAGACCTTCTTGGGGTCGGGATTCATCTGATCAAGTGGAACAGTGTTGGGGACGACGACGAAGGGAGTAAGGTTGGGTGCATTGGTGAAGCAGTCCGTCATGGGCGTGGCGGTGGCGTCGAGCTGGTTCATTGGGGGCAGACCGAGCATCAGTTCCATCGTGCGGAGGAGGCTGGTCTGGTTGTATTGGGTGCTCACCGTTACCCCGCGGCGGGTGTAGGGGCTCGCAACGTAGGCGGTGGTGCGAAAGCCGCTGACGTGGTCCCAGCCGCTCTGCGGGTCATCTTCAATCACGAAGACACATGTCTGGGGCCAGAACCGGCTGCGGCTAAGCGCTTCGATGATCCGGCCCAGGGCCAGGTCGTTGTCCGCCACTTGCGCGTCGGGGGTGGGGAAGCCGGCCTTGGTGCCGCTGGTGTGGTCGTTGGGCAGGCAGATGAGGATCAGGTTGGGGAAATCGCCCCGCTGCTCGAACCGTTTAAGGTCGGTTAGGAACTGGGCGGCGCGGAAGACGTCCGGGATTTCTGAGCCCCAGCCAACGGTGTTGGTGGCCAGGTAGGGCCGCAGCGATTCGATGGCGGGGCGGCTCCAAATCTTGATGGCGCCGGTTTGACCGACGAAGTCACGGTAGAAATCGAGGAACCCGGGGGAACCTTTGCGCGCCGGATCGGCCCACCGCGTCTCGGTGATGGCGAACTCGCCGTAATCCCGCAGCGTCTTGCCGTGGGCAATGGCGTTGTCCCAGATGAACCCGCCGGACGAGTAGGCGATGGCGTCAACATCGTTGTCCTCCATGCCGTCCGGGTAACTGCGCGGGAAGCCGGCAAAGGAGCGCTCCATGTAATCGGTGCCGATGGCGGTATCGGCCCATTGGTGGCCGTCGGCGCTCAGGAGGCCGGAGCAGTAGGTATTATCGAGCAGAACGAACTGGCGGGCGAGCTGGTGCTGGTTGGGCGTGATGCGCTCGCCGAAAACGCACAGCGAAGGATCGCCATTGCCCTCTTTCATGTCACCCAGCACCTGGTCGTACGTGCGGTTCTCCTTGATGATATAGACGACATGCTGGAAGACGCTGGGCTCGCCCACCCGCTCCGGCACGGGCCGCGGCGGCTGGCCGGGGCGGGGCGGCAGGGCGGCCTGCTTGAGAAGCGGATACCGCATGTTGGCGAGCGCGATGCGGGTGTGCTCGGCCAGCTCGCGGGCAGAGGGAACACTGACCAGCGACAGCGTGCCGCGATACTGATGGGAGTTATGGCCGGATTTCTTACCTGGATTCAGCGTTTCCGTGCCGGCCCCGCCTTTGATGTTGGCGATGTAGAGCATCTTCCGCTGCGGGTCATGAGCAATGGCGCCCGGGAACCAGCCGACGGGAATCAGCCCCAGCAGCCGCGATTTGCCGGGGTCGAAGTTGAAAACGGCGACGGCATTTTGGGTGCCGTTGCAGACGTAGAGCCGCCGCCCGGAACGGTCGAACGCCAGGGCGTTGGGCTGAGCGCCGAACAGGTCCGCCGGGTTTTGGCGGGCACAGATGGTTTCGGCTACCCGATCCTTGCGCGTGTCAATTACGCTGAGGGTGTCGCTGCCGGCATTGGCGACCACCAGCCAGCGCCCGTTGGGGGAGAGGGCCAAGGCACAGGCATGCAGACCGGTGAGAATCTCGGCCTGCGGGCTTCGGTTCTCGGACTTGCCATCGCCCCGGCTCAGGTCAATGACCGACACCGAGCCTTCGCTGGCAATGTGACGCACCGGGTCCACCCGCACCAGTGTGCCGTGCCCCGCAGGGCCGGTGACGCTGTTCGTGTCGGGCCGTCGTCCGCCCCAGTTGCTCACATAGGCCTTGGCGCCCGCGAGCACCACGTCGAAGGGCGCGACGCCCACGTCCCAGAGGCGCAACACTTTACCCGTGGCGGCATCCAATTCGGCCAGGCGGTTGGAGAGATTCAGGGCGACATAGAGGCGGTGGCCGTCACGGGACACGGCGAGGCCGGCGGGAATCTCAGCTTTGCGGCCCGGCAGGTTGGCTGGCGGCAGCGATATGGTGAATAAGCCCTCCAACTTGCCGCCGCTTTCACCGAAGACCTTGATGCTGCCGTCAACGTTCGCCAGGTAGAGACGCTGGCCGTCGGGAGAAAACGTCAACCCAGTGAAACTTGCCTGTCCCTCTTTATCCGGTTGCAGAATGTGGTCGGAGACCGGGTCCGGCGCGGGATTCTGGTCCTTCTCCGAAGGCAGCGGCACCTCTTGAAGCACCTTGCCGGAGCGCGGCTCGATGACCACCAGGTCGTGCGTCTTACCGGCGGTTACCAGGAATCGCCCGTTTGGGCTCAGGGCAAGCACCTGCGGGCGCATCCCCGGCAGTTCGACCTGCAACCCGGCCGGGGTGAGGACTTGATTGGCTGGGGTGTAGAAGCGATTCTGGCCGATGCGGCCAACGGTTTCCCGGGTAGCAATATCTGCGGCAGGAAGCTCCGCGGCGTGAGAAACCGTGAGCAGGCTGGCGAGGAGAACCAACCTCGCAAGCCGGCTGCGGACATCAATTAAGGATAGGGCAAAGTTCTGCATGCGTTATGACCAGAGGTCCCCTGGCAATTTACATTCTCTAGTTGCGGCGATTTCATTAAAACGGCTGTTGGGCTTTAAGCTCTTTAGCCCGCCGGCACAAGGGAAAAGATGGGGCGATCAATCGGCTGCTCCCTTGACAGCGCACGTAGGCTGGCCCACTCTCCTGACGCAGTGAGCCGGTTTAGTGACATCATAATTCCCGGCGCGGCTTTGCTGCGCTGCGCGTGCCTGATGTTGGCACTGGGCTGCTTCTCCGCAGCCACCCGTGCCGCCGACAGCGGCCCAGCGGCGTCAGTCGCCGAAAGAACTGACGACCGCAACGCCCAGGAGATGCTGCGCAGCTACTTGCAGCTTCAGGAACAGCTTCACGCCACGGAACTGGCCATCGAACGCAACCGCCAGGAAGCGGCTGCCGCCGCCGCGGAGACGGCCAAAGCCTTCGGCACCCGGCTGCAAGGCATTGAACAAGCCCTGGTCCTGCAGCGGGCGCAGGAACTGGAGGCGATGCAAAGCTCCAACCGGGCGATGCTGGTCGTCGCCGGGTTGTTCGCGGCGCTCGGGCTGCTGGCGATGCTGTTCATGGCCTACTTCCAGTGGCGAACCATCAATCGGCTGGCGGAAATCTCCGCGGCCTTGCCCGCCACCCACGCACTGGGTCCAGGCCCATCCTTCGCGGCGCTGGGCGCGGGCGAGACGCACGTGGTCGCCGTTGACCCGGCGGAGCATTCCAATCAGCGGCTGCTCGGCGCGCTGGAGCGGCTGGAGAAGCGTATTCACCAACTGGAACACACCCCGCCGCCGCCGCTGCATGACGGCAGCTCGCCGGATCAGACAGCAAACCCTGCATTACCCCTGCCGAACGGGGCAACGGCGGCTCCGGAGAATGCGCAGACCGCCGTGCTGCTGGGCAAGGGCCAATCCCTGCTGAACCTGGAACAGGCGGAAGCGGCGCTGGCTTGCTTTGACCAGGTGCTGGCGCTGGACCCGAACCATTCGGAGGCCCTGGTCAAGAAGGGGGCGGCGCTGGAACGGTTGCGGAAGCTGGACGAAGCCATCGCCTGCTACGATCGGGCTATCGCAGCGGACAGTTCCCTGACGCTGGCTTATCTCTACAAGGGCGGGCTGTTCAATCGCATGGAACGGTTTGGCGAGGCGCTGGAGTGCTATGAGCAGGCCCTGCGCACCCAGGAAAGCCGGCGCGGCTGAAGCCGGCTGCGGGAATGGCGGCGCGCTGGCGCCTACCAGAGGAACGACTTCTGTTCGCCCAGCATTTGGGAGCCCTCCCACAAGGTCACCCGCCACGCGGTGACCTTGCCCAAAGCCTCGTACTCCTTGCCGACCAGATTGATTCGGGCCCAGCGACTTAGCCGGCGGCAGGGCTCCACGGGCGCTTCGAGCACCAATTGCTTGGGAAAGTCGCCGTGCGCGGTGCCGCGCAATTCCAATCGCAACTTAAGCGGCCCCGCCGGTTGGCCTTTGGACTTCCATTGCACGTTGAAGCACATCCCGGAACACTTGTTGGTGTGGTCGCGCAGGTCGGCCTGATAGACGTCGCGCTCGTAAAGGCTCGGGGACAGCGAGTTCCGCCCTTTGAGATCAAGAAATTGCGGCAGCACTTTGATCACGCGCCCGGTAGCCGCCGGCGCGCACAGCGCCGCCGCAAACCACCCCACCAGCAAAACCCAGATCCATGACCGTCGCATACAGGACAAATAGCCTCCCGGCGCGCCGAGTTCAATACTCAATACTCATTTCGCGCCCGCCAGCCGGCGGGCCCTCAATCGCCCCGCGCCGGTCACGGCAACGGCAGGAACTCGATGCCGTCTGCGGTGAGCTTGAAGCGCCGGGCGCGGATGACACTGTCTCCGCCTTCGGTGTAATAGACGATGAGAATGCTGTGATCCTTGAGCTCAACGGTGGCCGGGTAGGCGCCAATACAGGTATCAATTTCGTACGGCCCCTGCCAGGTCTTCGTGTCGTCGCGGCTGATGTGGATTGCGGTGTGCGGCAGGCGGTGGCTCAGAATGATCTCCCCGGTGCTGAGCCGGTTGAGATGCGGCGAGTGGGCCTGGAAACCGGCTTTCCTCGCCTCGGACCAGGACTTGGCGCTGTCGTCGCTGATCGCATAGTACATATCGTTGCTGGTGGAGCGAAGCGCGGCATAGAGACGGCCGTCGGTGAGGCGGATGATGTCGGTTTCCGCGTTGAGCGAGATGCCCGGCGCCCTAATTGGGACGGGCGCTTCCCAAGTCAGACCGCGATCGGGTGAACGCGCGGTGCCGCCGATGCTGAGATGTGTTTCGGGGTCTTCGCGGTAGAGCCCCAGCAGGCAGGTGCCGTCGGGAAGCTGGCGCACGGGAGCGGAGCAGTACCAGTCCGGAATAATCACCCGGGCCTTGGCGTCCCACGTCTGGCCGTTGTCCCGGCTGGTAATGATCTGCACGCCGGCGGCTTGCTTCGCCTGGCCGGCGCGGGCATCCCCGGACTGCGCGGCACCCGTGAAGGCCTTGCGTTTCTTTTGAGTCAGCGAGAAGAAAGTGCAGATGAGCGTGTCGTTATCGAGCTGAAAGATGTGGGGGTCGCGGTTGTCGTCGGCGTCATCATACAGAGCCGCCGGTTCCGTCCAGGTGCGCCCTTCGTCAGCGGAGCGAACCAGGCAGAGGCGTCCGCCGAGGGGGAACTCGTCCGTGGCGATCGAGACATGGGTGTAGCCGGCGTAGAACACCACGACAATGGCGCCATCCCTGAGCCGGCAGGCATCGGGGAAGGCTTGGTAACGGTGCGCGGCTTTACCCCGGGAGATCACCCGGGGCGGAGGAGGGGACTGCGACTTCGCCGAAGCAACGGGCGGCGGCAGAAACGAACGCACCTTTTCGGCCAGCAGACTATAGCCCGCGGCATTAAAGTGGAGTCCGTCCGCTGCAAAAAGCTCCGGGCGCGGCTGGCCATTGGTCCCCAGCACCATGGAATAGGTGTCCAGGTACTTCAGATACGGTTTTCCACGGAGGAAGTCCTGAATCATGGTGTTCAGCGCCCGGACCTTGTCGTTTTGCGTCAAACGCGCGGGGCTGGCGCTGCCCCCAATGTACACAATGTCTGCCTGCGGCAATTTCGCGTGGACCTTGGCGACGAAAGCCCTGAAATCCGCGAACGTCTCCTCCGGCGACTTCCCGCGCCACATCTCATTGCCCCCGGCGCGGAGAAAGATGAGCCGGGGAGCGTAGGGGAAAACAATCCGGTCGGCGAAATGCGTGGCGTCCATGATTTCCGAACCACCGAATCCACGGTTGAGAACCGGGTAGCCGGGGAAATCCTGGACTAGCGTCTTCCAGCGGCGGATATTCGAGGCCCCGGTAAACAGAATGGCGTCTTTGGGCGGCGGGTTGGTGCGATCCATCCGCTCAAAGGCGGCGATCTCCTTTTCCCACTTCGCGAAGTTATGGTTCGTTTCCGCACCCCGGAGAGCGTGCGCGGACAAAAGTGCCATCCCGACAATCAAGAGGCCGCAGATTCGGTGTTGCATAAGTCTGAACATAGTACAACCACAACCGCTGTGGAAACCTTTTCGCCGGGCGATCCGGCGCGAGGCGCATCTCACTTTCCTGTAATAATCCGGGATGCGCCCATTGTGCGCGGCACAACCCGGCACCCTCCCGGTTCGACCGGGCTCCCCCTCATCCCTGCGCCAGCCCCCGACCGTCTCCTCACCGTCTCCTCACCGTCACCCCTCCCTAGCACCTCTCATAATTTATGAGAGGTGCTAGGGAGGGGTGACGGTGAGGAGACGGAGAGGTAGGCCAAGGGGGAGCGGAATTTGACCCGGATCGGGATGTTACTGGGCTTTTGGGCCATCCGGACCGCGAGCCGACCCCGGTCCGCAAGGGGTGCGGCGCGCAGCTCGGCCTGTAACAAGTGCCTGTATTCCTGTCGGCCCGGCCAGGAATTGACCCGGTGGCCGACAAGAATGTCGGCGCCCCCCGCGAGGGGCCGGTTTCACTGGGGGGAAGCGGCAGAGGGTGTAAACCGGTGTAAGTTATTGGAAAATAGCGAGTTGCTCACACGAACCGGTGAGATGCACCTGATGGGCATACAGTGAGTTTTCCTGGGGTGCCGCAGCCAGTCGCCACGGAGTTGCCGTTGCAGGGTTTCTGCATTCTATAGCCGATACCGCTTGCGGGACAGCGCGCGCCTGCTAGTATTGCCGCCAGTTGATATTCAAACAGGACTTGTATGGCTAGAATTTGTGAATTGACCGGTAAGCGCCCCATCAAGGGCAGCATCATTTGGCGCAGTGGAAAATCGAAGAAGAGCGGTGGTATCGGCACGCACATTACGGCCATTACCAAGCGCCGGTTCATGCCGAACTTGCAGAAAGTCAAAGCCGTCGTTAACGGCGAAGTGCGCTATGTGCGCGTTTCCGCCAAGGCCATCAAGAAGGGCCTGATCGTCAAAGCGCCCAAGCGCACCTGGAAGAAGGAAGCGGCGGCGGCCAAGGCCTGATTCGGCGGGCGCCGTCAACAGGCCGGAGGGGATCACCCTTTGGCCAGCAGGGCGGCCGGGTCTATCATCCGGGTCCACCGATCCTGCTCCGAGATCGGGATCAGCCCTTTCTGCACCTTGAGCCAGGCTGTCTCGCGCAAGGAGCGCCACCCCAGTTTGCGCGCCGCCTCACGGAGTTCTCCGGTTCGCAGACCGGGCCGGATAAGGTCCATAATGGCTTCGTTGAGGAGGAAGAACTCATAGATGGCCACCCGGCCCCGGTGACCCTTCTGGTTGCACTCGACACAGCCGCGGCCTTTCCAGGCTTTGACCTGCTCGGCGGGAAGCGAGAGGGCGGCGGCCATTTCCTCGCGGGTGGATTTCGGTATGGTCAGGTCTTCCTCGGCGCAGTGGCGGCAAATGCGCCGCGCGAGCCGTTGCGAGATGCTGCAGACCAGCGAGGAGGCAATCAGGTAGGGCTCGATCCGCATCTCCAGCAAGCGCGTGACGGCGCTGACGCTGTCGTTGGTGTGCAGGGTCGAAAAGACGAGGTGGCCGGTCTGGGCGGCGCGGACGGCGATCTCAGCGGTCTCGAAGTCGCGAATCTCGCCCACGAGCACGACGTCCGGATCGTGGCGCAGGACGGAGCGCAGCCCGGTGGCAAAGGACAGGCCGATCTGCTCGCGGACCTGGATTTGCACGGTGCCTTCGAGTTGGTATTCGATGGGATCTTCAAACGTGATGACCTTGCGGCCTTCGTCGTTGGCCTGGGCCAGCGCGGCATAAAGCGTGGTGGTCTTGCCGCTGCCGGTGGGGCCGGTCAGCAGCACCATTCCCTGCGGCAATTGGGTCAACTGAGCCAGCACGGCTTCCTGATTCGGCTCCATGCCGAGTTGGCCCAGGTCGAGGTAAAGGCTCTGGCGTCCAAGAATGCGCAGGCAGATCGCTTCCCCGTATTTCGTGGGCACGATGGAGACGCGCAGATCGTAGTCTTCGTTGCCCGTCTTCATGGCGATGCGGCCATCGTGGGGCAGGCGCTTCTCGGCAATGTTCAGCCCCCCCATGATCTTGAGCCGCGACACGACCGCCGGCTGCAAGTGCCGCATGTCCGCCGGCACCGGCACCGTCTCCAGAATCCCGTCCACGCGGTAGCGCAGGCGGACGGAATTGGCGTAGGGCTCAAGATGAATGTCCGTCGCTTTGAGGCGCAGCGCCTCCTGTAGAATCTGGTCCACAAAGGCCGAGACCGTAGCCTCGAGCGCGGAGTCGGTTTCCTTGCCCTGCACGTCAAAGACGATCTCCTGGCTGATCTCGGCCCCGCCCCGCTCCTCCCGCAGCTTCTGGATCGTCTCGGCGCCGAGGCCGAAGTTCTTCTTGATGACGGCATGGATCGCGCTGGGCGTGGCGAGCACGATCTTGAAGCGTTTGCTCAGGAGGAGGCGCAAATTGCCCTGCTCGATCTGGCTCGGCGGCTCGCTGAAGGCGAGGGTCAGACAGTCTTCCTCGATTCCCAGCGGCAGCAGATGATAGTGGAAAATGAACTTGATGGGCACCAGCTCCAAGGTGTCGCGTTTAAGTTCCAGCGCGAAGGGATCAACGAACTCCAGACGGTTGACCGCAGCCAGGGCGCGCCAGGTGTCTTCTTCGGACGCGAAGTTCAGGTCCACAATCGCGCGATGCTGCGGCAGGTTGAGCCGCTGCTGGCGGCGCCGGACCTGCTCCAATTGCTGCTCGGTGAGCTTGCCTAGCTCAAGCAACAGGTCGCCGGATTCCTTCCGGGCTGGGTCCTGGTTTTCGTTCATTGGATTGGAACCTCGAGTTCCTTCTTCACGTTCAGAGGCAGAATATTGGTCTGCGCGGCCAGGTTCGTCAATGTCAGCGCCTCGATCGTTGCCTTGGCAATAAACAAGTTAGTGGCGATCTGGGTGCCCGTGGGCGCATCCTGGTATGCCTCGCCCAGCTTGAACATCGTGTGGGTGGGGCCCTCGCCAGCCTGGTAAAAGCCCAGGTAGGTCACCGCGATCTTGCGGGTGGTCGGGGGCGGCGGCGGAGCCGGCGGGATGAAGTGGCGGGTGGAGAACGCATTCAGCGTGTTGGTGGCGTCCAGCGACGCGGGCCAGACTCCCGGCGAGAAGAGTTGTTCGAGCCCCTCGACGGGTGCGGTGTTCTGCAGCGGGACGGTCACCGCGTCCGCGTCCCGCAGCTCGGGGACCCTGCCGCCCAGATTGGCCAGCGCCAGGCCCAGCAGCACCCACAAGCCGGCGTGCGCGCCAGCGGCAAACCAGCGGCTTTTCAGGGCTCTTTTGACCATCGGCGGCATGCGACTATTCTCTCAGCACAAACCCGACTGCGCGCAACCACATATGCACTTCGTCCGGTTTGTCCGGCGATTGCTTCTGCAGCACGAGCCGGTCAACGAACAGCACCGGCTTGTCGGCCGGCGCTTCCAGCAAACCGGCGGCGCGAATCTCCTCCGCGCGCAGGGGCAGACATTGGAGGAAGCGGGCCGCGCTGGCAGCCGGAGCGGTGAACTCGACTTGCAAGGGCATCTCGACCAGCCGTTCGGTGCCGTTGGTAGGCGGCGCATTCGTCAGGACCGGCGTCACCTCGAGCGAGTGGATGGCGGACACCTTGCACTGCAGAGCCGTTCGGAGCAACCCCTCGGTGAGCGAGAGCCCGGCCCAGAGCAGTGTGGGTTGCTTGATGTCAGCGGTATGTTCTGGCAAACCGGCCAAGACGGCGGGCTCGAGCGTCACCTGCTGCTGCTTGGCTAAATTGCTCAGGTCGTCCGACTGCTTGCTCCGCTCGTTCTCGTAGTCAACGAGCTGGAAGTCGGCATGGATCCTGGCCCGCACAGCCGGATTGAGCTGCAGCCGGGAAGTGGCCTGCTGTTTCGCGTTCTCCAGAATCCGCAGGGCTTGACGGGTCTCGCTAAGCTGGTTGGTGATGTGCCGGAAATCAATGGCCACCGCGTTGGTCTGGTCCAGCGAAGCCAGGAGCTTGACCTTGGCTTGCTGGAGTGGCGTCTCCAGGCTGGCCGCCCGGCGCGCCAGCGGCCGGGTGACGAACAGGTAGTAGCCCGCCAGCGCCAGCACGGCGAGCGGGATGAGACCCCGCCGCTGATACTCTTTGAATGGAATCCTCACGGCGCAATTACGGGGGCCAGCTCTCCGTTTTCCGGCGGGGCCGAGGGCAGGCGGGGCGCGCGCCTGGTGGTTGTCCGCAGCGTGGCGCCCGCCAGCGGCTTCCGCCCCGGCACCGGCTGCTGGAATGACGTTTCTGCAAAATCCAGTGCCAGCACGAAGTTGCGGTCAGGAATTACCACTTTGGATTCCGCCAGGTTCCGGCGCAAATCGTCCGACAGCAAGTCCACCTTCGAGAAAAGCCGCTGCTGCTTGAGTTCGTCCACCAACTCCCGGCGCACCCGGCGCGCGCCATCCGCATCTTCGGGAATACAAAGTTCCGCGATGAAGCCGGCCTTGGCCGGGGAGAGGTTCGTGGCCGTCATCGCGGACACGGAAGAGTCCCCGGCATTGCCCCGGCCGCTCTTGGCGCGGCTGGCCGCCGGCGCAAACACGTTGGTTCGGGACAGCTTGTTGGTAAGCAAAAGCCCCGCCGGCTGGTTGAAGTAGCTCTGCTGATCGGCAAAGAGCACGTACCAGAAGTTGCGATTGCTGCGCGTCTGCTGAAGCAGCGCCAGCGTTTTCAGGGTGTCGAGCGTGTTCTGCTGGCTGGCGAACATAGGGCGGAAGCTCTCGTATTCAGTTGACAACTCGGCCGCCAGCGCGTCATTGGCCTCCACCGCCTCCTGGGCTGCCTGGACTTTGCCCAGCAGCGCCCGCTTGTGGCTGATGAGCGAAATCTGGCGCCAGGTGGCAAACGCCAGGATGAGCACACAAAACGCTGCCAGCGCGAGACTGGCCAGTTCCAGCCGTTGACGGCTCAGCCGTTTTCGCCAGGCGACACGGTAATCATCCGGCATCAGGGAAACGGGTTGTGCGCTGTGTCCGAGCGCCTGGAGCACGGCGCCAAAGGCGACCTCGAACCGCTTCGAGGGCGAGACGGTTCCGGGCTGGGCGCCCTCCGGCCAGGGCTGCAGGTTCAATCCCGCCTGAGTTCTCAGGTAATCAAGCAACCCCGATTGGTCAAAGGCGCCGCCGCAAGCAACCAGTTCGAACGAGGCGGCATCCGGCGCCAACCCAGGATTATGTTCAAACCATTCGTTCAGTTGGCGCTTCAACTCCGCCACCCAACCATCCACCACCCCGGCAAAACTCGGATACGCGTCCGGACCACTCAGAAGATTACTGGCGCGTTTCACGGATTCCGCCGTCTCTTCGGAACAGTTTCGCAGCCGCGCCAGCGAACGGGTGAAGAAATCCCCGCCCATCTGAAAGCTAGTGGCGAAAACGCCCTGGCCTGCCAGGAGGACAACCACCACCGTGGTTTGGGCGCCCAGGTGCACCAGAATGGCACGCGACGAGAGCGGGCTGATGGCGCGGTAAGCGGCGATCAAGGCATTGGCGGTTGTGGTGACCTCGCACAAGTCTTCCGGCTCCACCCCCAGCCGCTGGATGCGCTCGCGAATATCCCCTTCCTGCGCCAGGGTTACCCAGAATTGCTGCCGGTTCTTGGCCGCGGCATCGGTGCGGACGAAGTCATAAACAATCCGGCTTTCGCTGACACCGCTCAGCTTGATGGTTTCGTCCCGGATCAACTTCTCCACTTCGCTCTCCGGCGCCAGCGGCAGGTCAATGACCTGGGAAGTGGACAGGTGCTGCGGCAGGATCAGGGCTAGCGGCGGCTGGCCCCATTCCGCCAGGCGGGCCTGCAGGTGGGCCTTGATCTCATCCGCGGAAACGAGGCCCTCGGCCTGCAGATCAATCAGTTCCTCCCTGAGAATCCGCAGACGGCCGAAGTCGCTTTCCGCCAGCAGCAGCTTGATACAGCGGCTGCCGGCATCGAGTGCCAGCACCCGCCGCACCGGCGGCTGCATTCGGTTGGGCTTCAACATGACAAGCGCATGGCTCCGGGACGCTTCCCGGCTTACCTTAAGACCGCAGGCGAATTGGTGGCGGAAGTCTCGTCCTCGTAAACAAGGAATTCGCCCGTGTCCTTGACGATCGTGGCCGTCACGAAGATCAGCAGGTAGCGCGGAGTATCCTGCTCCGTCCGGCGGCGGAACAGCGCGCCCAGGAGCGGAATGTCCCCCAGGACCGGGATGGATTCGACATACGTGGATTTCTCCCGCTCCAGCACCCCGCCCATAACCACGGTCTCGCCCGATTTGACGGCCACGCGCGTGGACAACTCCTGCGTGCGGTAAGTGGGGAGTTTGATTTCAAAGCTGCTGGTCGCGTTGCCGGCGGAGTTGACCTGGCTCACCGTGGTATAGGTCTGCAGCAGCACCTGGGTGTTCACCTTGGGATTCAGCGCCAGCAGAATGTTCCGACCGTCGCCGCTGACACTGGCCAGCACATTCAACTCCGCGCCGGCGGTGACCCGCGTCGGCTTGCCGCTGGGATAAATCGAGGAGGCGCTGTAATACTGCTGCACAGTGGCGGAGACGCTGTATTCCTCATAGTAGTATTGGACCTGGCCGTCGCTGATGGTGGCGGGGCGGTTGTTGAGAACCGTCAGGCGCGGCGCGCTGAGCGTCTGGCTTTCCCCGCTTTGCTCCAGCGCGCTGATAGTGGCGCTCAGGTCCGCCGCACCTAACACGTTGGTAAACACCTCCGAGATCCCGCCCCCCACAGCCGGATTCAGCGAGCCGGAAGGGCCGATCGCCGTGGGAAAATTCTGGTTGTTCACCAGCCCGGTGAAATCCGCGGGCGTGCCGTTGGTTAGATTCCGGCGGCCGGTTTGCCACAGCACCCCCAACTGCATGAACGCCGGCTTGGAAATAGTGATGAACCTGGCCTCGATCAGCACTTGCTGGATCGGGCGGTCGAATTCCTTGATGATGTTCTCCATCACGCTGAGTTGCTCTGGCGTGCCGCGGGCGACCACGAGGTTCCGCTCGTAATCAATCATGTACTTGGAGCCGGTGAAAAGGTTCGTGATGGCCCGTTCCAGGGCCGGGAGCGCCGGGGCTTGGTCGTTGACAAACTTCTGGAGCTTTTGGACTTCGCTGACGGTAACAGCGGCGCCGGCGGTGGTGGTCGTTTTGGTGGAGTCCGGGGCGCCGAATTCTGCCGGCAGCACAAACCCCTTGCGCAGACGGTAAAAGCGAGTCTCCTCCATCAGCCGTTTGGGGTCCTTCGCATCCACAACCCAGACCAGATCGTCGCCAACCTGGAACTGCAGCTCGTAGTTGCGGCCGACATATCGGAGGAATTCGCCCATCTTCACCTTGTCCAGGTTGACGCTGAGCATCTGCTTCAGGGCCGGCAGCGACTTGTCGGCCACGATGTTCACACCCGCTGTCTGGCTGAGGTTGATGAGCATCGCTTCGAGCGGGACATTGTCCAGGTGAATGGTGACCTCCTTCTCCAGCACTTTCACCATGCGGCCCTTTTCGCTTTCAAACTCAAACAACGGCCCTTTCTCGCTCACGGTCTTGCCATAGCTGTCGGGAATCCAGGGCATATTCTCGATGCGATCCACCGCGTCACGAATGTCCTTTCGCGCCGGCAGACCTCGGTCCCGGTTCTCCTTGAGCAGGCTTGGGAGGGTGGGGCTGAAGACTGAGTTCTTCGCGTCAATCTCCCGGATATCATTTTCCAGGGTCTGCTCCCGCCGCTGCTGGCTGGTCTGGTTGACCCAATTGTAGAGGCGTTCCACCACCGGATTCTTAGGTGCCATGTCGCGCAAGGCGGTGGCTTTGGTCTGCGCCTCCTCCCAATGTCCTTTGTTGGCCAGGTCCAGGATCTCCTTGATCTCCGGATCATAGCTCTTGCTGTATTTCGCCGGGGGCGGGGCGGACGGTTTGGGCTGGGAATGCTGGCAGCCCGTGAACGAAAACAGCAGCAGCACAACTGCCGCCGCTGCTTTCGACGTGGCGTTTAACCTGGTTTTCGAAAGCATGGGTTCTAATTGACGATTTACCGGGCCATTAAATTCACGCGGCGCAGCAGATTGCAAACAGTTTTTCAGCCGGTTCAATCATTCTTGAGCCGCCGCATCGTCGCCCCCTTCAATTCGCGGTCCGCCTCGCGCTGTTTCAGGTCTTCCCGCTTGTCGTACTGGGCCTTGCCTTTGCCCACTGCCAGAGCCACTTTGACCTTGCCGTTCTTCCAGTAGAACGCCAGCGGCACCAACGCATTGCCCTTGACCGCCGCCAGGCCGGCCAGCTTCCGGATTTCCGACTTGTGCAGCAGCAGTTTGCGCGGTGCCTTGGGCTGGTGATTTTGAAGATTCCCGTGGGAATACTCGTCAATATGCGCGTTGTGAAGACTCACCTCGCCATTCTCCACGCGCGCAAAAGCATCGCGGATCTGGCCTTTGCCGGCGCGCAGGACCTTGACCTCCGTGCCGCGCAACACAATACCGGCCTCGAAAGTCTCGAGGATGTGGAAGTTGTGCCGGGCTTTGGAATTGGTCAGGATGTCGGCCATAAAATCAATTCCGTCGCAACCTCAGCGGCGGCTTGGCCGCGTTCGCTGCCACCCCTTCCTGCGTCTCCCGATTGCGCCCCGACAGCGGTGCCTTAATGCCGCTTGCGTTTCTTGGCCGTCGGCCGAACCAACTGCACCAACTCCGGCATCTCAAACCCGATCTTATCTTCAATGATTTCGAGCAGTGCGATGTCCGCCGCCCCAAGATTTCCCGTGTCCGCCACCAGGGGCCGGCTCAGCTTGCCCGCCCCCGAAGTGAGCTGGCGGACGCGACGTGAAATCAAGTTGACCAGAACGTTGGGATTGCCAACCTTCTCCAATGCCTTTTTTACAAATTCAGCGTTCAAAGCTCAGGTGTCCAGAATCGAACTGTGAATGATAGTCGCCGCGGCTCCGAGCGCAATAGAAATATTCTGAATGCTTGCCGCCGCCATCCGCTTTCTCTACAACGACGCGCATGCTCGGCACTATGAACACCCCCAGTTCCCGCTCGCAACCGCCCTTTGACCTGCAGGCGTTTCTCGCCACGCGGGCCGCCGCCGTGGATGGGGCGCTCGACCGCTTCCTGCCTGCCGCCACCGCCAAGCCGGCTACCATCCACCGTGCTATGCGCTATTCGCTGTTTGCCGGCGGCAAACGCATCCGCCCCGCCCTGTGCCTCGCCGCCGCGGCCGCCTGCGGCGGCGCCGAAGCCAATGCCCTGCCCCTGGCGTGTGCCGTCGAGTGCATCCACACCTATTCGCTGGTCCACGACGACCTCCCGGCCATGGACGACGACGATTACCGGCGGGGCAAGCTGACCAACCACAAAGTGTTCGGGGAGGGCATCGCCGTGCTCGCCGGCGACGCCCTGCTGACCCAGGCGTTTGAGATTGCCGCCCGCTGCCGGGGCTGGCCCCGCTATTCGCACCAGACTGTCATCCTGGAACTGGCCCGCGCCGCCGGCTCATTACAGTTGATCGCCGGGCAGGTGGCAGATTTGGAGGGCGAGGGGAAGCGTATTGCCGCCCGGCAGCTCCGCTACATTCACGAGCGCAAGACTTCCGCCCTCCTCTGTTGCTCAGCCCGGCTCGGCGGCATGAGCGCCAACTGCGCGCCCGCCCAACTGAAGGCGCTCACGAACTTCGGTTACAACGTGGGGCTCGCGTTCCAGGTGATTGACGACATCCTCGATGTCACCCAGACCAGCGAGAAGCTCGGCAAGACCGCCGGCAAGGACGCCCGGGCGCAAAAGGCGACCTACCCCGCCATCGTGGGGCTGGACCGCTCCCGCAAGATCGCCGCCCAATTGACCCGGCGCGCGTTTGATTCGCTCAAGGCGTTCAAAGGCAAAGCTGTGGCACTCGCAGCCCTGGCGGAATTCCTGCTGCGCCGGGACCGCTAGGCGGGCGCAATTACGCGCTTGCCAAGGCTGCGCTTTGGCATTAACTAGGACTTATCATTTATCGCGGTCGGACTGTTTGTATGGTTCAGACAACAACTGCATGAATCGGTCTCAACCCACGAGGGTGTCTTGAGTCGCCCCTTTCCTTCACGTAATTCCTCTCCTTTCGGTCCGTTCGTCAGGGTTAACGGCAAGATCCGCGCCCGCGAGGTCCGGGTCATCGGGACGGACGGCAACCAGCTTGGAATCCTGTCCCTGGGCGACGCCCTGACCCGGGCGCGCGCCGAGGGCGTGGACCTGGTCGAGATCGCGCCGAACGCCATTCCGCCCGTGTGCCGGCTGGTGGATTTTGGCAAGTTCCGCTACGAGCAGGCCAAGCGCGAAAAGGAGTCCCGGAAGCACCAGCACGCCAACAAGGTCAAAGAAGTGCAGCTCAGCCCCAAGATTGACCCGCACGATCTGAGCGTGAAGCTGCAACACTCCATCGGGTTCCTCTGTGAGGATATGAAGGTCAAGATCGCGTTGAAGTTCCGCGGCCGGGAAATGGCGCACACGGAATTCGGCTTCGCAGTTGTCCAGAAGTTCCTCGCCGACATTGCCGCTTACGGGCACCCCGACTTTGAACCCAAGCTGATCGGGCGCGGCATCCATGTGATGATTTCCCCCCTGCCTCGCAACAAGCGACCCAAGGCGCCGCCCCAACTCGAAGGCGGACACTTGCCGCCCCCGCCACAACCCGGCGTCGCCAGCACCCCCCAAGCCCGGACGGGGCCCGCCGAGCGGACCTCTGCCCCCCCGCCGGCCGAACCCGAGCCCGGCGGTTTCGCAAATAACCCGTTTGCAGCGCTCGAACTTAATCGCTAGAATACCCGGCAGAGCTTTGCCATGTCACACACCAGCCGCCAAACTGCCAATACCAGCACCGTGCTATCGGTGATCATGGGTGGCGGACAGGGCACCCGCCTGTTCCCGCTGACCAAGGAGCGCGCCAAGCCTGCCGTACCGCTGGCCGGCAAGTACCGCCTGGTGGACATCCCCATCTCCAACTGCATCAACTCCGGCCTGCGGCGCATCTATCTCCTGACCCAGTTCAACTCCGCTTCGCTGCATCGGCACATCTCGCAGTCCTACAAGTTCGACCACTTCTCCGGCGGCTTTGTCGAAATTCTCGCCGCCGAGCAGACCTACGCCGACAACTCGTGGTACCAGGGCACCGCCGATGCGGTGCGCAAGAACCTGATTCACTTCTTGAATCACGAGTGGGACTACCTGCTCATCCTCAGCGGGGACCAGCTCTACCGGATGAACTTCCGGGAGATCATCAACCAGCACGCCGAAACCGGCGCTGACATCACGGTCGCCACCATTCCCGTCGGACGGCAGGCGGCACAATCGTTGGGGATCATGCAGGTGGACGCCGAGCGTCGCATCACGCGCTTCGTGGAGAAGCCGAAGGACCCGGCGGTGCTGGATTCGCTCCAACTGCCCGCCGCCTGGCACGGCCCGCTGGGCATCAAGGGAGGGGGCGAACTGCTGCTGGCCTCCATGGGCATCTATGTCTTTAATCGCGACATCATTCGCCGCTTGATGGACAACAAGCTGACCGATTTCGGCAAACACGTCATTCCCGGCGCGATCCAGGACCTGCGCGTGTTCTCCCATGTCTTCCAGGGCTACTGGGAGGATATCGGGACCATCCGCGCCTTCTTTGAGGCCAACCTCGATGTCACCAGCGAATTGCCGCGTTTCAACTTCTTCGACATGGCCGCGCCGATCTTCAGCCGCCCCCGCTTCCTGCCCGGCTCGAAGATCAACGGTGCCCAGATAGACCACGCGGTCATTTCCGACGGCTGCATCCTCAACCGCGCCGTCATTTCGCACAGCATCATCGGGCTGCGTTGCAGCGTCGGCGTCGGCACCGTGCTCAACCGGGTGATTCTGCTGGGCAGCGACTATTATGAATCGCTTGAATCCATCCAGGAGCACGAGAAGGCCGGCAAGCCGCGTATCGGCATCGGCGCCAACTGCCGCATCGAGAACACCATCGTGGACAAGAACGCGCGCATCGGAAACAATGTGGTGATCTCTCCCGCCGGCAAGCCCGAAAAAGTGGACCATCCGAACTATTACATCCGCGACGGCATCGTGATCATCCCCAAGAACGGCGTCCTCCCGCACGGCATGGTAATCTGAGGGCCATTTACATTCATCCCGGCGGCTGGTAAAAACTGGGTGTGCTTAGCGACTCCGCCATCTGGAAATCCCTGAACGTGCCGGGGCGGTTGATTCTGATTGCCGGCCCCTGCGTCATTGAGAGCGAAAAGCTCTGCCTGGAGGTCGCCGCAACCCTCAAGCGCGCCTGTAAGCGGTTGGGCGTGTTCTACGTTTTCAAGGCCAGCTACGACAAAGCCAATCGCACTTCGGCCAAATCGTTCCGCGGCCCCGGCCTGGACGCGGGGCTGGCAGTGCTGGCCAAGGTGCGCGCGCGGGTCGGGGTCCCGGTCCTCACTGACATTCACACCGAAGCCCAGGCCGCCCCGGCGGCGCGCGTGGCCGACGTGCTGCAGATCCCGGCGTTCCTTTGCCGCCAGACGGACCTGATTGCGGCAGCGGTCCGGACGGGCCGGGTTGTGAATCTGAAGAAGGGGCAATTCCTCTCACCCGAGGAGATGGGCCAGGTGATTGGCAAAGCGAAGAGCGCCGGCGCCGGGAAGCTCCTGCTGACGGAGCGCGGCACCACCTTCGGCTACCATAACCTGGTGGCGGACATGCGCTCGATCCCGATCCTGCGCCGGTTTGGCTTCCCGGTGATCTTCGACGCGACGCATTCGGTGCAGCTTCCCGGCGGCGGCGGGGATAGCTCGGGCGGACAGCGCGAATTTGCGCCGGTGCTGGCACGCTGCGCGGTGGCGGCGGGCGCCGGCGGGGTGTTCATCGAGACCCATCCCCGGCCGGAACAGGCCCTGAGCGACGGCCCGAACATGATTCCCCTGGCGGAGATGCCGGCGCTGCTCAAGCGTCTGGTGCGGGTTCATTCGGCGGTTCAATGATGCACCGGAGAAGCCATTCTTGCGTCTGGGTTGCGCCGGTTGTGGTGGCGCTGGGCCTGGCGATTGTCGCCCGGCCCGGGTGGGCGCAGCCGGTCATCAGCGGGCAGTCCCTCAAGTTCACCGAATACTACGATGCGCCGCATGAAACGCAGATGAAGTCGCTGCTGGAAGGCGACCGGGCGCAGCGCCTGCCGGACGGGCGCATCCAAGTGACCGGGGCCAGGCGGCAGACTTTTCGTGAGAACGGCGAGCGCGAATTCACCGTGGAAGCCCCCGAGTGCCTCTATGATCCGGTCCAGCGCGCGCTCAGTTCCTCGGGGCCGCTGCGCCTGCAGACTGGGGATGGCAAGTTCGCTATCGAGGGCGAGGGCTTCCTGTGGCAGCAGACCAATTCGACCCTGCTGGTGTCCAATCGCGTCCATACCAGCCTTCACCCGGAACTGTTCGGGCCGCCAGCCGCCACCCCGCTCACGAACCGCCCGGCCGCGGCAGCGGCGGGCATCGAGATCTTCTCCGACCAGTTCGAATACGCGCAGGTGCCGGGCCGGGGTGTTTACCAGGGGAATGTGCGCGTGACGGGAACGAACCTGAACTCGACTGCGGGCAAGCTGACCATCCTGCTGCCCTTGACCGAGCACCGGCTGCAAAGCCTCACGGCCGAGGAGCACGTGGTGGTGGACTACGAACAGGCCCATGCCACCGGCGAGTGGGCGTTCTACTCGGCGGACACGGAGGTGATCCAGTTAAAGGGGCAGCCGACGTGGCGGATCGAGCAACGGGAAGGGAGCGGCGACGACCTGGTATTTGAGCGGACCAACCGGGTGTACCGGGCTAACGGCCACGCCCGGCTCCAGATGCCCGCGTCCAGCATGGGCGCCGCCGGCTTCCTCTCCCCGCCGGCTTCCGCGTCGGCCCCGGTGCCGCCGCCGACCAACCGGCTCGTCGAAATCCGGTGTGACAACTACGTGCTCCGGACCAACCTCGCCGTGTTTCGCGACCAGGTGCGCGTCACCGACCGGCTGGGCGACCAGCCGCAAGGGGAGATGACGTGCGGCTTGATGACGCTCACTTTCGTCGGCACGAACGAGCTGCAGCAGATGGTTGCCGAGCAGGAGGTTGTCATCGCGCAGGCGGACCGGCGTTTCACGGCGACCCGGGCCGAATACACCGCCACCAACAGCCTGCTGGAGTTGATCGGCAATCCCACCTGGCGGGACGGTCTCCGCGAGGGCAAGGGCGATCAGATGCGGGTGAACCTGGCGGGCGGGGAGATGTCCGTGCGGGACCACGCATACATGAAACTGCCGGCAGCCGAGCTCGGCCAATCCGCCCTGGCGGGGGCCGGCAAGCCAGCTTCCGGCCAGGAGGCAAAGGCGGGCGCTCCCGCGTTCGCGGAGATCTACTGCCGGGACTACGCCCTGGCGGCGGACTCGGCTTTGTTCCAGGGCGGCGTCCGCATCGAACATCCGCAGATGCGGTGGACCTGTGACCACCTGGCGCTGCTTTCGCCGCCGGAACTGGGCAAGGACGGGCACCGGATGATCGCCGAGCCCGCGGTGGTCTTTGACCTGCTGGACGACCGGGGCCAGAAGTATCATGGCACCGGCCAGAAGGCCGTTTACACGCGCCGCCTGACCGCTGCGCTCACGAATGATTTAATGGAACTAACCGGCACCCCGGCGACTTTGGAGGCCACCAACGTGGTGATCCGCAACAACCTCATCGTGCTGGACATGTCGAACCACAAACTGGCAACGCCGGGCAAGTTTAACTTTCAGGGCACGGCGCCGGCCGCCGCCACGAATTACATTCATCCGCGGTAAAGCCGCCGAGCGAAAATCCGCATTGAACTACTGACTGCTTTGAAAACGACTCAGTCCGATCAACCGGCCGCAGCCGAAGCCAATGGTAAGCTGCTGGCCACAGAGAAGCTGGTGAAGGAATACCGCCAGCGCCGCGTGGTCAACGGTGTTTCCATCACGGTCGCCGCCGGTGAGATTGTGGGCCTGCTCGGCCCGAACGGCGCCGGCAAAACCACCACCTTCAACATGGTCGTGGGCGTCATCAAGCCGGACGCGGGCGCGGTGCGGTTTCAAGCGCGCGACATCACCCGCCTGCCGATGCATAAGCGGGCGCGCCTGGGCATGGGGTATCTGACGCAGGAGCCCTCCATTTTCCGCAAGCTCACGGTCGAGCAGAACATCCTGGCCGTCCTCGAAACCTGCCGGCTCAGCCGGACCGAGCGCGCGGTGCGGCTGAAATACTTGCTGGACGAGCTGGACCTGGCGCGATTGGCGAAGAGCAAGGCCTACACGCTGAGTGGCGGCGAAAAGCGGCGGCTGGAAATCACTCGCGCACTGGTGACCAGCCCCAAGCTGCTGCTGCTGGACGAGCCGTTCAGCGGCATTGACCCCATCGCCGTCTATGAGGTGCAAAAGATCGTGCGCCGGCTGAAGGAGCGGGGCCTGGGGATGCTGATTACGGATCATAACGTGCGGGAAACGTTGAAGCTGGTGGATCGGGCCTACCTGATTCACAAGGGCGAAGTCGTTTACGAGGGTGTCGGCGAGCAGTTGGTCAACGATCCCAAGGCTCGCGAAATCTACCTGGGGCCGGAGTTCAATCTATGAAGCCTAACGCCATCACTGTCGAGCGGTTCTACACCGAGCACGCCAGCGCCCTGCAACTCAACCTAGTCGCCGGGGCCAGCGGGCTCCGGCGGGCCATCCGCGAGCCCACCGTCAACCGCCCGGGCCTGGTGCTGTCCGGGTTCACGCGCTACTTCGCCCACAAACGGGTGCAGGCCATCGGCAATGCTGAGGCGTTCTTCCTGAAATCTCTGCCGCCCGAGGAGCAGGCCAAACGCTACGAGATGTTCTTTTCCCACAAAGTCCCGTGCGTCGTCTTCTCCCGCAACCTGAGCCCGAACAAGCTCTTCACCAAAGCCGCCGAGGCGGCGCGGGTCCCGATCTTCCGCTGCCCGATGGTGACCATGAAGTTCATCAATCTGGCCACGCTGGCGCTCGAAATGATGTTCGCGCCCCGGGGCACCGAGATGGGCAGCATGGTGGACATCCTGGGCATGGGCGTCATCATTCGCGGCGAAAGCGGCATCGGCAAGAGCGAGAGTGTCCTGGCGCTGATCGAGCGGGGCTACAGCCTGGTGGCCGACGACATTACCAAGGTGACCCTGGTGGATGGCCGAGAAATCGTGGGCACCAGCGCCGAGGTCACCCGCGACCATATGGAAGTGCGCGGCATCGGCATCATCAACGTCGCCGCCATGTTCGGCGTCAAGAGCATCCGCCACGAGAAGCGGGTGGACCTGGTGGTGACCCTCAGGGCCTGGAACGAGGTGACGGATGTGGACCGCCTGGGGATGGAGGAGGAATTCGTCCAGATCCTCGGCATTGACGTGCCGCATATTACCATTCCCGTGCGCCCGGGGCGCGATTTGGCGCGGTTGGTCGAGGTTGCCGCCTTCCAGGCCAAGCTCAAGGCCACCGGGTATAATCCGGCCAAGGAACTCAATGACCGGCTGATCTCGCGGATGGCAGCGGCGGCAAAACTGTAGAATTCAGTGGCGCCCGGTCGTTACTTCGGTTTATTGTAGCCAACAGACCGAATGAGCGCAAAGGTGATCGCGGGCGGCGGAACCGTCATGACCAAAGATTTTCGTGTGTCGAACAAGCTGGGGATCCATGCCCGGCCGGCGGCGATGTTTGTCAAGACCGCCAACCGCTTCAGTTGCGACATCTTCGTGGAGAAGGACGGGGAGAAGGTCAACGGCAAGAGCATCATGGGTCTGATGATGCTCGCCGCCGGCCCCGGCAGCACCGTCACCGTCCATGCTCACGGCCATGACGCCTCGCAGGCGCTGGTCGAGCTGGAAACGCTCATCAACCGCAAGTTCGACGAAGAATAACATGGCCGCGGTCGAAATTGACGTCAAGTATGTCGCCCACCTCGCGCGGCTGGCGCTTTCGCCCGAGGAAGAGCAGAAGATTCACGGGCAGTTGGGGAGCATTCTCGGCTACATCGAGAAGCTCAAGGAAGTGGATGTCACCGGGGTCGAGCCGACCGCTCACGCGTTCCCGCTGGTGAACGTCGTCCGGCCCGACGAAGTCCGCCCTTCCCTCAGCAACGAAGAGGCCCTGCGCAACGCCCCCGCGCAAGCCAATGGCCTGTTCATGGTTCCCAAAATTGTCGAATAGTCGCGGGCCAATGACCCCGGGCTCCGCCAGGCCCGCGCCGCCAATTGCTTGTCCAAGCCACCTCTGACCCGCTCCATGGATCACAAAGCACGCGTCCTCGCCATCCTTGACCGCCAACCCGTGGACCGCCTCCCGGTGGATCTCTGGCACACGCCTGAAATCGCCGCCGCCCTGCGCCGGCACTTTGGCGCCCCCGACGACTTCGCCATGTGGCGGGCTCTCGATCTGGACAAGATCGTTTGGGTGTTCATGGACTACCAGACCGAGGCCGGCGACCGGGCCGGGGCGCAGTCCGGCGCGGGCGCGGAATCCGCCGGCGATCGCACCATGTGGGGCGTGCCGCTCAAGGAAATCCAAGCCGGCGAGGCGCGCTACGCGGAGTTCGGCACGGCGCCGATGACGGGCTACGACACCCCCGCCGCGGTGGCACGTTATCCCTGGTGGCCCCGGGCGGACCGCTTCGCTTACGACGCGGCCCTGGACCTGGCGCGCCGGGCGGCGCAGGACTACGCGGTGATCGGGCCCTGGGTGTCGTTCCTCGAGATCTACTGCCAGCTCCGCGGCCTGGAACAGGCGCTGATGGACCTGGTGGAAAACCCTGAGCTGGTTGAGGCCACGCTCGACCGCATCGAGGCCATCCAGACGGAGATGATGCGGCGGTTCTTCGCCCGCGCCCGGCAATATCTCGATCTGGTCTTCATCAGCGATGACATCGCGGGCCAGAAATCCCTGCTGCTTTCGCCCCGAATGTGGGAGCGCCACCTCCAGCCCCGTCTCCAGCGCTGGTGCGACCTCATCCACGCCCAGGGCCTGCGCGTCTTTTATCACACCGACGGCGCGGCCCGCCCGCTCCTCAAGCCGATCCTCGACTGCGGCGTGGACGTGCTGAACCCGATCCAGCACGCCTGCCCGGGGATGGACCCGGTCGAGTTGAAACGCGAGTTCGGCGCCCGCGTCGTCTTCCACGGCGGCGTGGACAACCAGACCGTCCTGCCGCGCGGCACGCCCGACCAGGTGCGCGCGGAGGTGCGCGAGCTCCTGCGCACCCTGGGCGCCGGCCGCGAAGGCTTCATCTGCTGCTCCTGCCACAACGTCCAGGCCGGCACACCCCTGGAGAATATCTTCGCCATGGTCGAGACGGTGCGGCAGTCGTAACGCGGGCGGTTTGCCGGCGGGCGCCGGCGCGCGTACACTGGAGCCAGTGAAAGGCAGCCGATCCACGCCGCCGGCCCGCGGGGCCGGCAGCAACCCGCCCAATCGCTTCGAGCGCTTTGCCCTGGAGCGCGACGCGGACTGGGACCCGGAGCAGGACCCGCTGCCGCGCACGGTCTTTCTCCGCGACCGCACCGCCCGGATCATCACCAGCAACGACAGCCCGGACATCGGCTTCCAGCACAGCATCAACCCGTATCGCGGCTGCGAGCACGGGTGCATCTACTGCTTCGCGCGGCCCACGCACGAATACCTCGGCTTCTCGGCGGGGCTGGACTTCGAAACGAAGATCATGGTCAAAGAGGACGCCCCCCGGCTCCTGCGCCACGAGCTGTCCGCGCCCGGCTGGGTCCCCAAGGTCATTTCCCTGAGCGGCGTGACCGATCCCTACCAGCCGGTCGAACGCCGGCTCAAGCTGACCCGCCGCTGCCTGGAGGTGCTGGCCGAGTTCCGCAACCCAGTGACCGTCGTGACCAAAAACAACCTCGTGACGCGCGATCTGGATTTGCTGGCCGAGCTGGCGGGCTGCCACGCCGTCCGGGTGTACCTCTCGCTCACGACGCTCGACACGGAGCTGCGGAAAATCCTGGAGCCGCGCACCTCCCCGCCCGTGGCGCGGCTGGCGGCAATCACCGCGCTGGCGGCTGCCGGCATCCCCACCGGCGTCCTGGTGGCGCCGGTCATTCCCGGCCTGACCGACCACGAAATCCCAGCGGTCGTCGCCGCGGCCGCGAAAGCCGGGGCGGCCTTTGCCGCCCATTCCCTGTTGCGGCTGCCGCTGGCCGTGGCGCCGCTCTTCGAGGAATGGCTGGACCAGCACCTGCCGCGGCAGAAGGACAAGATTCTGCACCGCCTGCGCGCGATGCGCCGGGGCAAGCTCAACAACTCCAAGTTTGGCTTGCGCCTGGAGGGCGAAGGCATCTTCGCCGGACAAATCGCCGACCTGTTCCACGCCGCATGCCGCCGCGCCGGTTGGGCCGGCGAAGGGCCGGAGTTGTCCACGGCCTTCTTCCGCCGCCCCGGCGGAACGCAGTTGGAGCTGGGCTTGGCGGCTCGCCAACCAACTCAGTCTTGAGCAGGAGCCGACGTAAGGAGGCTCTGATCAAGTCCCGTTGCTGAGGAATTTTGAGCCTCCTCACGTCGGCGGTCATGATCGCTCTCATGGTCATGCTTGGCTACATACTCCTTTGGGCATTTACGCCTTGCCCCCATAAATGTCTCGCGCTACCCACTCAATGGCACCATATTAGGAGTATGAATTCGAGCGTGTTGGAGCCGAAGAAACTGCGCCCGGAGATCATCCAGCGCGTTGAGGCTATGGATGATGAAAGCCTGCTGGTGCTCCATCGGGTTTTGTTGGCCGTGGAGAAAGAGCGGCTATGGCGCGAGCTTGCAGCCGAAGCTGAGCAAGACCGCCGCTCGGGCAAGCTCGAGCGGTTGCCCGAGATCATCCGCGAAGCCCGCGCCGAATTGCGCAGAGGATGATTGTCTGCCTCGACACCAACGCGGTAGTCCAAGCCCTCGCCCAGCACCATCCGTTTCATCCAATTCTGGATTCCTGGATTGCTGGACGTCTGACTTGGGCGGTGTCCACTCCCATTCTCCTGGAATACGAAGAAGTCCTTACACGCCTGAGCGGGCCGGCCCGCTGGCGCAAGCTGGCGCGGCTTATGGACCTAGCCGAACTCACCAGCGGAAACCTCCTCCGCGTTACACCGTCATTCCAGTTCCGTGTCGTTACCGCCGACCTCGATGACAACATCTTCACGGATTGCGCCATCACCGCGGATGCGGACTACTTGCTCACGGAAGATGTCCATTTCGCCCCGTTGGCGGACGCCGGTTACAGGCCCCGCCCGCTATCGCCGCAGGAGTTTATCGCGCAATTCGTTGCCAGCGGCAGATGAACAGGCTCGTGGACGGTATTGTCATCTCCGGCTCCGGCCCAAAGATTACATCATCACTGGCTAACACGCCTTTGCGTCTCTCCGCGCTTTCTACGGCCTCTGTGTTCCTTTCGATTGCCTATGGATGGTCGCAGTGCTGCGCCGGATGCGGCGTCCCGGCCTTAAAGCTGGAGCCAAGTCCGTAGCCGTTTCTCAAGCGCCACGGAGTCAGGCGGGGAGAGCAAGCCAACCGATTTAACGACCAGTCTGTCCTCGACGGTGGCGATCTGCGACTTCACTCCACAAGGCACGTTCAACCCCGCCGCCCGCCACCTTGAAGCAAGAAATCCACGTTCTGCAGCACTGATGAGATGGGTACGACAAACAAGTCTCCCGCATGGCTGCTGTGCCCAATAACGACCGCAGGCCGCACCTTGCGACTGGTCAGGTCGGTGAAAGGAATCGGCAGCAGGACGACTTCACCTCTGGAGAAGCTCATTGAAGATGTCGTCGTCGGGGTTCCCCCAAGTGGTGGTCAAAGCGTCTTCGCTCAGCTTCAGCCAGGCGCTCCTTTCCCTGTCCTCACAGGGGGCGGTGCCGCTGTCAATCGTCACCTTGACATGGGCTTTCTCAGGCAACGGCAACCTCCGTGGAAGCACCCCGTCTTCATAAATGGCCTCGACGGTTGTCGTCATGACCAAAGGTTACCTTCGCATAACCTGTCTGGCAAGCCCTGGCGCCATGGCGCCGCGTATCCGCGAATCTGGACCCCATCGGGCCGCATTCATGGCGACATTCGAATCGGGCGGAGTCAACTCATGAGCTTGGTAGGAGCCGACGTTAGGAGGCTCTAATCAAGTCCCGTTTCTGAGGAATTCTGAACCTCCTCGCGTCGGCGCGAGCTGCTGTAACCGATGGCCAGAACTTCTTCGCTGACCGCCAGCCAGACGCTCCTTCCCCTGTCCTCGCCGCAGGCGGGGCTGGCTTGGTCGCGGCGGACAGGCATGCCCCCCACCGTCCCCATCCCTCACCTCACCGTTACCTCACCGTATCCTCACCGTAGTACCTCTGATAGGCTATCAGAGGTACTACGGTGAGGTAACGGTGAGGAGACGGTGGGGTGAGCCGGGGGAGAGCCGGAGGTGGCGGCGGGCGCCTGGCTTGGCTCGGTTTCGCCAAAAAGGGGGCTTCGCCTGGGTTGATCAGGGCCATGTCCGGGCATTTTCGGCCTTCCCCACCCGCGCCGGCCATTCACAGGGCTTGGTTTCCTCCAGGACCCCACTGTGCCAACTTGGCTCAGTTGCGGGCTGAAAGTTGAGTGTGCGGTCTTTGGCATTGGCCGTTTGCATACCCGGAAGGGGTTTCAGCCTTCAGCCCGGGGTTGCGAGGCACGAGCTAGCCCGGGTGTCTTGGGCGGGAGAGGTCAACCCTGAGGGGGTTGTAGCCTCCGGCAGCCGGCGTGGGCGGGCGAGGATGGCTACAAACCTTTCAGGGTTGATGGTCTTTTGGATGTCGGTGTCCCAGGGTAGCTCGTGCCTCGCAACCCCGGGCTGAAGGATGGAATCCCCGTTGGGATTCCTGGTGAGAACGCCCGGCGCGACAATCTACCGGGGCGTCAAAGCTCGGCAGTGAAGTATCGGCTGCGTGCCATGCGCCTGGCACAACGGCCCTGTTTGCGGGGGGGGTGACGGGAATTCTGCTATTGGCAACACGGTGCTGGCCTTGCAGAATTCCTACATGAGATTGGCCCCTCCAAAGGAATCGCCCATTCTACGGGTCACTTCGGGCCAAACATACTGTTAGTTGCCGCATCGAGTTTTCATGATAAGCGCGAGAAAGATCAACAAGAGCTGCGCCAGATTTCTTCGCTGGTTCTTTTTTGGAGTATTTTGTTTGGTCGCCGGATATGTTGCTTTGCTTCTGCTGGTTTTTGGTCCGTATGCTTGGCCGATTCTTGGCTTGTGGATTCTCGGCGTAGTTTGGGTTAGCATCCGACTTATCAGGAGATTTCGTTATGACGACAATGCAGCCTAACGAACCAAGATAGCTTTGGCCGAACAACTGTCAGTCCTCACTGGACTGACACTTGTTGGGCACTTGAGCTTAATATGCCCCGTTGGCCGTAATCAAATATATGCGCCGTATCGCGCTCATTCTCGGTCTCGTGCTGATCGCGGGCTTGACTATTCACGACATTTACGAGTTCTTCGTTACGAACGAGGACGTCGGTTACTTTTCCGCTAAGCCAGTGCGACTGTTGTACGTGGTGCTCCTGGGCATTGCCGGCGGGCTAGCCGCCCTTGGGATTAGTCGCTTGTCTCCCGCCTCGCAACGCAACCTGAAGCTGGTCGCTCTCGGTGGCTTTGGCATCCTCCTCGTCGCTGCTCTCGCATGCTTCGGCCATGCCCTGTACCTTCTCGCCGTGACACCGGCCATCGATTCACGGCTATGGGGATGGATAGCCGCGGCTTTCTGTTTTATTGCAGTGGCCGCCCTGTTGGTTTGGTTGGAGTTTCGACATGTATGGAGACAGACGCGATGAGAACGGCCAATCGGGTCGCCGGGAGGGTTAACCTCCCGGCTCCCACACCACCGGACATGCGGGTCCGCATCCGGCGGTTCCGGTTAGATTAACGGCCTCAGGATTGAATTGCTCGTTCCGTTGGCCGTAATGCATCTCGATCCACTGTTGCCTGATGTTGGGCACTCCCCGTTCCGTCAGCCAGCGGGTGTCCAGCGCTCGCTGGACGATGCTGCTGCCGGCCATCCACCAATATCCCCGATGACTGTGCGTGGCTTTGTATACCTCCGCCGGGTGAATGCCCAGGCGGATGAGGTTCCGCCGCCGTCCGCGGGCGCGTTTCCACTGTTTCCAGTAGTACATGCGCACCCGCCGCCGCAGCCATTGGTCCATTGCCGGTATCTCCGCATAGGCCTGGCTGATACCGAAGTAGTTCAACCATCCCACCACGTAGCGCCGCAGTTCGCTCAACATGCAATAGGTCGAGACGCCACGGCTGCGACTGGTGATGGCCTGTATCCGTTCCTTGAACCGCGTTCGGGCCTTCTCCGTCCACACAATCCTGCCCCGGCGTATTTGAAAGCCGAGGAAGGCGCAGGAGGATAGGGCTGCCGCCCGGCTCTTCTGGCGGTTGACCACCAGCTTGAGCCGGACTTCCACAAACCGAGTGATGCTTTGCATGACCCGTTGGGCTGCCCGCAGGCTTTTGACCAGGATGAGGAAGTCGTCGGCGTAGCGCGCAAAGCGCAGGCCGTGCCTCTCCAGTTCCTTGAACACCGGACAGCGCTGTGTCGTGCCAGCTTGTCCGCTCCGTCAACCTTATATGGTCTTTCTGTTCGTCGGCTCATCCGCTTTGACCTCTGGCTTCCTTCCCACGGAACCTCGCGATTCCGCAGTTGCCTCGGTCTAATGTTTGAGTCATCGTGCCCCTCGTTATGAGAGGCCCGACAACCGTGTTCACACATAGGGGACTT
>CAZDOO010000035.1:0-52164 GCA_964507045.1 uncultured Verrucomicrobiota bacterium
CTCTGCAAGGTTTGCAGAGGTTCAACGGTGAGGTAACGGTGAGGTGACGGTGAGGTGAGCCAGCAGAGAGGGGGGTATTGTCCGGGTCTGAGTCTGACCCACATTCCGGGCCGCCCAAGCCGGCCAATCTCAAAGGAATTCACGGATTCACCTGGTGTGAGGGGGCGGTAATGCCCAGCTACGCCCCAAAACGGCCGGCTGCCAATTTTCGAGTTGAGGACCGCGGTTGCCCAAGTCCATCATCCCACGTGCGTTACGTGAGTCACTCATGAGTTTCCTCACCCGCAAGTTCGTCGTTTGTGTGGTTTTAGCGGGAATCACACTTGCCACCTATTGGCCGGTTTGCCTGAACGACTTCATCCACTACGATGATCACGGCTACGTAACCGAGAATACTCATATCCAGGACGGTTTGACGTGGCCAAACCTGGGCTGGGCCTTCGGGACCGGCTATGCGGCCAACTGGCACCCGCTGACCTGGATTTCGCACATGCTCGACGTGCAGTTGTTCGGGCTCAATCCCGCCGGCCATCACCTTACGAGTCTGCTGTTCCACACCGCCAATACGATTCTGCTCTTCCTGCTGCTCCGGCAAATGACCGGCGCGCAATGGCGCAGCGCCCTGGTGGCCGCCCTGTTCGCCCTTCACCCCCTGCACGTCGAATCGGTCGCTTGGGTGGCCGAACGCAAGGACGTCTTGAGCACGTTCTTCGGCCTGCTCAGCCTGTGGGCCTACGTCCGCTACGCTCAATCCAAAGTCCCAGGCGCGCCGGCCACGCACCACGCACCCCGCACCCCGCCACCGGTTTCACGTTTCTACCTCCTGTCCCTTTTGCTCTTCGCCCTGAGCCTGATGAGCAAGGCCATGCTGGTGACCTTGCCTTTCCTGCTCTTGCTGCTGGACTACTGGCCGCTGGGCCGGTGGCAGCCCGGGACCGGGGCTGGGCGCACCGCACGGCGTCTGCTGCTTGAAAAGGTCCCGTTCCTGGTCTTCTCCGCCTCCGCAATCCTGGCGACGTTAATGGTGCAGGAGGCGGCGATGCAGTATTTTCGGCAGCTTGCGTTGTCGGCGCGGGCGGCCAATGCGGTGGTTTCCTGCGCGCGGTATCTGGGCAAGACCTTCTGGCCGGAGGATCTGGCGGTATTTTATCCGCATCCGATGCATTGGCCGGTGTCGGTGGTGGGCGGGGCAAGCGTGCTGGTGGTGCTGATTACGGGTCTGGCCGTGCTGGGGTGGCGCAAGCGGCCTTATTGCGTGGTTGGGTGGTTCTGGTTTCTGGGTCTGCTGGTGCCGGTGCTGGGCCTGGTGCAGGTCGGCGCACAAGCGATGGCCGACCGCTATACCTACCTGCCGCTGACCGGGATATTCATCCTGCTGGTTTGGGGGAGCAGCGAGCGCCTCACTGCGCGGCGAATTCCCGCCCGGGCCGGCCTTGCGGCCGGCTTGCTCCTGCTCGTCCTGTGCGCCGGGCTCACCAGCTACCAGATTCGGTTCTGGCGCAACACAGAGACCATCTTTGCGCACGCCGCCGCCGTCACTCGGGGCAACTGGGTGGCCCACGGCAACCTGGCGGGCGCAGCCCTGCGCCGGTATCAGGACACTCAGCGTCGCTCCGTCGAGCAACAAGTCGTGCATCTGCAATTCGGACCGCCCGGCCAGGCCCCGCCGTCTGCCCCGCTCCGCGATGATCTTGAGCTGGTCATCCAGCACTGCCAGCAGTCCCTGCAGGCCAACCCGGGTTTTCCGGATACCTATGTCACCCTGGCCAAGGCCCTCACCGAAAAGGGCCGGCTCGACGAGGCAAAAGCACACCTCGGCACGGCTATACGCCTGAATCCCACGAACGCCGAAACCCATGAGATTCTCGCGGAAATCCAGCATCGGCAAGGCCGGGTAGCGGAGGCGATCACCGAATACCAGGCGGCGTTGAAGCTGAACCCGGACTGGCAGGAGGTGCTCAACAACCTGGCGTGGGTCCTGGCCACTCACCCGAGCCCGGAGGTGCGTAACGGACCCGAAGCCGTCCGCCTGGCCGCGCGCGCCTGCAGCCTGACCGGCCGCACGAACCTCTGGCTGCTCTCGACACTGGCGGCAGCCTATGCCGAAGCCGGCGACTACGCACAGGCCATTGCGGCAGCCCAGGAAACCCGCCGGCTGGCGGCTGCTGCCGGCCGGCCGGACCTGCTCAACCTCGCCGAAACCCGGCTGCAGCTCTATCAAAGCCGGCGTGCCTATCGCGAACAATGATCGCGGCGGGCCGGTGAAAAGTGACGGCTCGGTAGCGCCTGGTTTCCCGCCTCGTTTGACTTCCTGCGGCTGCCGACATGGGACGAGCAACGGTGGATTGCAACCGAAGCAAGAGGGTCGTGCAATCAGCCAGCCAAAGCGCCGAAGACAATAAGCTCTTGCGTCAGGAGGGAATAGGTTGCATGGTTCATGGACGTGAACGCGGCAAGCAAGCGCGGACGTTGCTATTCCATGCTTGTTTGCGCCCTGCTGGGCTCCGCCACCCTGGCGGTGTATTGGCCCGTCAGACAGTTCGAGTTTATCAACTTCGACGATCCCCAATACGTAACCGAGAATGCGCATCTTCAGGTCGGCCTCAACGCACGGGCCATCGCCTGGGCCTTTCAGGCCGGCTATGCGGCCAACTGGCACCCGTTGACTTGGATTTCGCACATGCTCGACGTGCAACTGTTCGGGCTCAATCCCGCCGGCCATCACCTTACGAGTCTGCTGTTCCACACCGCCAATACGATTCTGCTCTTCCTGCTGCTCCGGCAAATGACCGGCGCGCAATGGCGCAGCGCCCTGGTGGCCGCCCTGTTCGCCCTTCACCCCCTGCACGTCGAATCGGTCGCTTGGGTGGCCGAACGCAAGGACGTCTTGAGCACGTTCTTCGGCCTGCTCAGCCTGTGGGCCTACGTCCGCTACGCTCAATCCAAAGTCCCAGGCGCGCCGGCCACGCACCACGCACCCCGCACCCCGCCACCGGTTTCACGTTTCTACCTCCTGTCCCTTTTGCTCTTCGCCCTGAGCCTGATGAGCAAGGCCATGCTGGTGACCTTGCCTTTCCTGCTCTTGCTGCTGGACTACTGGCCGCTGGGCCGGTGGCAGCCCGGGACCGGGGCTGGGCGCACCGCACGGCGTCTGCTGCTTGAAAAGGTCCCGTTCCTGGTCTTCTCCGCCTCCGCAATCCTGGCGACGTTAATGGTGCAGGAGGCGGCGATGCAGTATTTTCGGCAGCTTGCGTTGTCGGCGCGGGCGGCCAATGCGGTGGTTTCCTGCGCGCGGTATCTGGGCAAGACCTTCTGGCCGGAGGATCTGGCGGTATTTTATCCGCATCCGATGCATTGGCCGGTGTCGGTGGTGGGCGGGGCAAGCGTGCTGGTGGTGCTGATTACGGGTCTGGCCGTGCTGGGGTGGCGCAAGCGGCCTTATTGCGTGGTTGGGTGGTTCTGGTTTCTGGGTCTGCTGGTGCCGGTGCTGGGCCTGGTGCAGGTCGGCGCGCAAGCGATGGCCGACCGCTATACCTACCTGCCGCTGACCGGACTGTCGCTCGCCTTGGTCTGGACCGTGGCGGAAGGGTCCCGCCGATGGCCGCATCCGCCCAGGATTCTGCTGTTTGGGTCCCTGGCGTTTCTACTCATTTGCGCGGACCTCAGCCGCCGACAAGTCGGGTATTGGCGAAACAGCTCGACGCTGTTTGAACATGCCCTGGCGGTGACGAGCGGCAATTTCATTGCTCACAACAACCTGGGTGAAATGCTTTCTCGACATGGCCGCCTCCAGGAAGCCGAGCACCACCTCACCGCCGCCGTGCAGTTCAACCCCAATCTGCCGGAGGCGCAATATGAATTAGGCCACGTGCTGTCGCAGGAAGGCCGGATCAGCGAGGCCATCCAGTGGTATCGTCGCGCCCTGAATCTGCGCCCGGACTGGCCCGGGGTACTAAACAACCTGGCGTGGTTACAAGCCACCCACCCGAGCGCCGAATTCCGCAACGGCGGCGAGGCAGTGCCTCTGGCCGAGCGCGCCTGCAACCTGACCGGCCGCACAAACCTCTGGTTACTCTCGACCCTGGCGGCGGCTTATGCCGAGGCTGGGCGGTATTCAGAAGCGCTCGGCATCCAGCAGAGGGTCTGCGACCTGGCGGTTGTTCAAGGGCAAAGCAATCTGCTCGAGCGGTTCGTGTGTCGGCTTGAATTGTACCGTTCCGGCCAGCCTTACCACGAACCCTAGCCTGCGAATCGCAGCCTTCGGGACGCCGCGTAGGGGCACACGGCCTACAGCGGCGAGCGCATAGTGTTGTAGGCCCCGTGCCCCCACGCGGTGCTGGAGTTTATCCCCGCGCCCGCGGACCAATCATTCACTCAACGGGCCACGGCCCACCCCTACATGAATATGTGAGGCCTCGACGCAGAAAAGGGTTGATTCCACGGCCCTTTCTGATGATATTGATTATAGTCATATGAGTCACGAGACTCTTCAACCGCAAACATGACAGATAACAAAGTACCAACTCCTATGCATAAATCCAAATCCCCCACCCCAGTCAGGCTGCTCCTGGCAGTGCTGGCTCTTCTCAGCTTCGGCGCGCTATCCCTGCGCGCAGATGTTGTCTATGTTACCGCCTTCACCGGCTCTTCGCTCACTTCGAGCACGATCATAGACTGGAACCCGTTGGGCTTAACCACTTCTATATCCACTGCTGGCTCAGGGGAAATATCCACCGCGCCAAGCATTCCCTCCCGGACGAAATCTGTCTATGCGTGGGCTGGAGACGCAAACTGGCGGGTGAGGCCAACGCTCGGCACTACTGGCGGCGTTTACCGGATCGAAGTCGCCCACGGAACTGTCAGTTGCAGCACCAACGTCGTTATAACCGCTTGGTCGCCCAGTGGCACCGTGACGGCCTCCTGCACGAATAGCACGGTATTTGACAAGCAGCACGTAAAGACTGCCTGGCACGAGCTGGGCTACATCACTAACAATGCCGGCGTGACCAGGCCAGAGATCTTCTTTCTGAAGACGGGTGGCTGGATCGACAACAACACGGGCGGCACGCCTCAGCGTCTCTATATTGACGGCTTCAAGTTCACGCTAATTGACCTCTGCGCGGGTGTGGCTGGAGACGTGTCCGTTCAAGGACCGGTTGCGGCCAACCAGACCTACGTTAATGTAACTGGTGTCACCGCCGGCGCCACCAATGTCACGGTTTATGCGGGCGCCACCCAAATCGGCTCGACGAACTATGCCGCAGGTTTTGCGGCCGGTGCGCTCGTTGTCCCGACCACCGCCTTGGTTAAAGGCAACTCGCTGACCGCAATTCAGACCAAGGATGGCTGTCTCAGCTCGGCGTCCACGCCTGCCATCGTCGGCGGCGGCGCCAATCCCGGCGTCAAAGTGACCTTGGGCTATTACAAGGATACCGCGTATCAGGGACCCATCGGCGCCAGCACGACAGGGACAGGTACGGCTTACTGGCTCAAGGCGACCGGCCTCGCGCAAGGCTCCGGCAGCGCACCCGTGGGCGGCGCCGAATTGCCTGCCAGCGGATGCTGGCAAACAGCCACGTTTGACTTCAACTCGGATGGCGAGCTTGATTGGCTGACCGGCTTCGTAGTCAACGACACCGATCCGTATGCCGCTTTGGAGTCAATTGCCTTTACCTTTATCGCCGCGGACAGCGGCCCGTATGACATCTACGTGGACAAGATCATGAACGGAACCAACATCATTGAGAACTTTGAAGGTTACAGTGCCGGCAGTGCCGTCACCTTCCTGGCTCCTAACGCGAATACGTCCTATCCCGATCCTTCGGCCACTTACCTTCCCGGGGCGGTCAATTCGAGTGAGGTCAGCCAGAACAACGCCTACGACGGCACCAACTCTTGCCGGATTCAATGGCAGTTCAAGGATGCGGCCAATATTCGCTGGGCGCGCGTCAAGGCAGGCGCTGCTAGCGGAGCGAAGTATCCTCAGATTAGCACTGCTCTTCCGATTACGGTCCAGTTCCTCGTGTTGCCTGTCGGCTCGACCACGGGCGCAAAGTTCAACGGCACGGTGGGCGCCATTACGAATACGACTCCGATCTACCAGGGCGGCACCGCCGAATTGGGCGTGACTGTAACCGGGTCAGGGACTTACACCTATGCCTGGTCCATTTGGGACACGGAAACCTCGACCTGGAGTCCCTTGGGTGGCACCGATCGCACCTATAGCATCAACCCCGTGCCGAACGCGGCTTCATCCCGCTACATGGTGTCGGTTGACGATGGCGGTTGCGCTAAGACTGCCGAAATCACGCTGACCACGCCGGTTGCGTTGCCCGTCATCACCAACCAGCCGGCCAGCATCGTGGTGCAAGTCGGCAGCCCGGCCAACACCTGCGTCGGCGCCACACCGACCGATCCGCTCGGCGGGGCAGTCCAGTACTACCAGTGGGAGAAGGCCGATGAGACCGGGACCAACTGGAGCTACGTTGTCTCCAGCCTGACGGCCATCTGTCTGAGCGAGGGGATTCCCACGGCGCAGTTCAGCGATACCGGCTCCTACCGCGTGCTCGTTCAAGGCGTCAATGGCCAGGTCTTCAGCCGCACCATTTCGCTGCAAGTCGTGCCCGCCGATGTTGCGGTCGGCACCGGCGACGGTTTGCGCGGCGATTACTTCAACCTCACCTCATGGTCGGACACCATTGGCGCGGCGTTCGCCAACAACCGTTCCTGGGCCGGCACACCCGCGCTGACGGAGGTGGATTCGAACGTTGACTTCGTGTGGGGTTCCGCCTCGCCCGGCGCCGGCGTTAATGCCGACAAGTTCGGGGTGCGGTGGTATGGCCAGATTCAGCCGCTGACCAGCGACACCTACACCTTCAACCTCTACTGTGGCGATGGCGCCCGGGTATGGATTGACAAGCAATTGGTGATCAATTCCTGGTCCAATCAATACGCCACGAGCCACAGCGCGACTCTGGCGCTGACCAGTGCGAAGCATGACATCCTGATCGAGTACTTCGAGAGCACGCAGTCCGCCACGGCTCAACTCCTCTGGAATGACAATGGCGCGATCATCTCCAACTCGTGCACTGTGCCGATGCAGCAGTTGTTCGCCAACAAGAGCACCTGGACGCCGGCGGCGGTCACGCTCGACCTGCCAGCCGACGGCTCCAGCCTTACACTGCCCGGGACGGTCAGCCTGTCGGCCTCCGTCACGACCAATGACGCCATCGTCAAGTCCGTGCGGTTCTATACCAACAAGGTGGCGCTCGCCACGGTCACGACCGCGCCGTTCAATTACACGTGGACACCGCCCGCCCCGGGCACTTATAACGTCTCGGCTTCCGTGATCTATAACGAAAGCGCGTTTGCGGATTCGGCGGCCACGAACACGGTGACGGTAAACGCCATCCTAGCGGCGCCGGTGACCATTACCAACCTGATTGGCACTACGCTCACCTACGGCGGCGGCGCGGGCTCAGAGTTCGTCCTGCTCCAATCGGCGACCGTTAACGCCGCGATGGGCACTTGGACACCGGTGCATACCAACACCGCCACGCCTGGCACATTCACCGTGCCGGGACCGGGATACTACCGCGTTGAGAGCAGGTAGCGCTTTCCCGCGATAACGCAGAATAGTTCACAGGGCCGGGTCGTCAGACCCGGCCCTTTTTCGTCGGAGCGGGGACAATTCTGTCCGCCTCTGTGGGGCCGCGGCACGGGAGCGACAGCCCCAAATCCCGAAGGGACTATATCAGATTTTTCCACCCATCCGACAAAAGGCGTCTAAACACTCAGACAAACATTGTAACACAAGGGTGAAACGTTGATTCTAAGCGAGGCCACTCAATAACATGAAATCCGCTAGAATAGGAGGAAATACTCGCATTCTGGCAACTGATGGCAACCGAGGCTGCTCCCACGCCGCAGCCGCCGCAACGGCTGAAAATCCTTGTGTCGGCGATTCAATTCCACCCCCAGCCACCACTTCAATTCCATTTCGGTAAATCAAGCGTTTATTCACTTTCAGCCCATCAACTCAACCAATAGTCACAACATAGTCACACCACACCCCCGTTATAGTTACCCAAGTTTCACTGGTCCTTGCGGTTGCTACGGCTCCATTCCATCCATGATGCTAGCTCGCACCCATACGTGGCCAGTCCCAGCCGTTTTTTCGTGGACCTCCACCCAGCGAACCCTGTCATTGCGCGACTTTTCGTCATGGGCGGCACTCGCGCAAACCTATTGATTGGTAGGGTGTCCCTTCCGGACCACTGCGTCACTCAGCCTGTCACCGCGCCCCCAGACCAGCCCTCCGGGCTGCTGCCATCTCTTGCTGTCACTCATTGGACCAGCGCCACTACCGCGCTATATTGTGTTATGAATGAAGTAACAGAAATGAGCGCCGTAACGCTCAAGGAAACCAACGGCGGCAAGGTGCTGGAAGTCCAATTGACCGGCAAACTCGCCAAGGAAGATTACGAACACTTCGTCCCCGCGGTCGAACGCTTGGTCAAAGCCCACGGCAAGATCCGCCTGCTTGTGGAAATGCACGATTTCCACGGCTGGACCGCCGGTGCCCTCTGGCAGGACATCAAGCTCGACGCAAAGCATTTCAGCGACATCGAACGCCTGGCCATTGTCGGCGAGACGAAATGGCAGCACGGCATGGCGGCTTTCTGTAAACCGTTCACCTCCGCCAAAGTCCGCTACTTCGATCGCCCGGCCCTTGACCAGGCTCGCGAGTGGTTGGCCGTTGCCTGACGCTAACGCCGGAGCCAGCCAACAACCGAGGGAACCTCGGGCTTAAAGCCCTGTCGGTGGGCTATGCACTGGCACCGCGCCATGAGAGGGCTCACCCTGCCCCGGCCTCCGACATCGCCACCTGCGCCCGTAGCAAGTCGTGCAGCGTCACCACCCCCAACACCTGCCCGCCCGGACGGTCGAGCAGCACCACCATCATCGAGTTTGACTCGATCAGCCGCGCCTGCAGCTCCGCAACGCTTTGGTTGCGCAGACACGTCACTGCCGGCTCCAGCCTCGGCGTCCACTTCGCCGCCACCGCCGCCTGCGCATCCTTCCGCGCCAGAATCCCGGTGACCGTCCCATTGTTCACCACGGGGAACCGTTCATAAGGATGCGCTCGCAACAGCTTCTCGATCTCGGCGGCTTCCAACCCTTCCACCGTCACCGGGTGAAAATTGGCGATCGCCGCCACCGGCAACTGCTGCCAGCTCCGCAGGTCCCGCGGAGGAATCACGTGCTCCAGTTGGTGCCCGTCCTGCACCAGGATCTCCTCGTAAAAACTATGCCGGCAAAGCTTGCGGCTGATTGCCTGGCTCACCAGCGCACCCACCATCAACGCCGGCACCAGCGAAAACTCATGTGTCATCTCGAACACGATCAGGATCCCCGTCACTGGCGCCCGCACCACCGCACCCAGGCATGCGCTCATCCCTACCACCGCTAGCGTTAGCTGCTGCGGCCCGCTCATCGGCAGCGCCAGCGCCGAAAGACCCGCCAGGCAGATCCCGCACATGCCTCCGAGAAAAAGTGTCGGCGAGAAAATTCCCCCACACCCTCCCAACCCGTAACAAAGCACCGTCGCCAGCAGCTTCGTGCCCAGCAGGATGCCCGCGATCTTCCACCCCAGTTCCATCCCCAACCCCGCCGACAGGTCGTCATACCCTAGGCTGAAAACGCCCAAGTGCCCTGTCCGCAAAAACACCGCCGATCCCAACACCCACGTAATCACCCCCCCGAGCGCCGGACGCCCCCAGGCCGGCACGCGCCGAAACTCCTTCCGCCGCGCCCGCAGCCCCATCGTCCATTTCTGAAACACCACCCCGACCAGCGCCGCCGCCGCCGCCACCACCGGCGTCAGCCCATACACGAGCCATCCTGAAGTCTCCACGTCCGAAAGCGCAAACGCCGGCTGCTTCCCCACCAACCCATGCACGACCATGGCCCCGATCACCGATGCCAGCAGCACCCTCCCCAGCAAAGCGCTGTTCAAATCCGCGATGATCTCCTCCAACACAAACGTCACCGCCGCCAGCGGCGTGTTGAACGCCGCCGCCAGCCCTGCCGCTGCCCCCGCCGCCGCCGCGGCCCGCCGCTTCTGCTTTGCCTCTCCCATCAGTCCTGCCAGGTTCGATGCCACACCACCAGCCAGTTGCACGCTCGGCCCCTCCCGCCCAAGACTGCACCCGCCCCCGATGCTCAGCACCCCCGCCACATACTTCACCCACACCACCCGCCACGGCACCACCCCGAAATCCTTCCAAAATGCCGCCTTCAACTGCGGTATCCCGCTCCCCGACGCTTCCGGGGCGAACCTCGTCAGCAGAACTCCCACGGCCAGCGAAGTCGTCACAATCACCGCCAGACTGCCCAACAGGAAAATGACCGTCGACGCTTGCGACAAACGCACGATCCCCACTCGGTACAAGGTATTCATCCCCACCTGAAACGCCACCGCCGCCAGCCCCGCCCCCAGCCCATACACACACGTCAGGAATATCGCCCGGCTCTGGCCTGGCAGTCGCGGCACAAAACGCGCCAATCTCGTCAAATTCATAGGTCAATACCGCTACTCCGAAAGTTTGGCGCATCTTGCCCCTCCCTCAAGACTTCATTTTCATCCACGTGCCTCCCTCCCGCATTGCGGCCCCGTGTGCCCTCGCACACCGCCCGGCGGCACCGCCACACCCTCGCGCGAAAACCCCTACCTGCGCCCCGCGCTCGTTTCCTCAGTCCGCTTCCACGTAATCGAGTCAATGTAGGTCAGCCATCTCAACGCAACCAGCACGCGCGAACGGATTTGAAACGGATTGTGCGGCTTGACCAGGTAATCATCCACGCCCGCCGCCAATCCGGCCCGGATTTCCTCAAGCTGACTCTCCACACTCCGCATCATCACGTAGATGTAAGGCAACTGATAGTGTTTCCTGATCTTGCGTACCATCTGCACACCGTCGAAATCATCCCCGAACCGCCGGTCCGTAATCACCAGCCGCGCCGGGCGCGCCTGGAAGCGTTCCCAGAGGTCGCTCGCGGAACTGAACGTGGATACATCCGCCCCGTCCAATACAAGCTGGTCTTCGATATTAGAGCGATCGTCCTGCTTCCGGATCGCGACGTAAATGTGCACCGTTGCAAGGTCTGGCATGGTCTGTTGGTCGTTCGTCTGTTGATCTTTATCCCAAGTGGTGCGCATGATGACAAGCCCTTTATGGCGACGCAAGTGCGTGTCGCGTGCGGAGACCCGGCACCAGCGGGCTGAGCGGGCCAACGGCCACTCGCCCAAACCGCCTGGCCCTGACTAGGCGTGCTCAGTCCGGCCCGGCAGCAACGGGACCGGACCCGGACGTCGGCGACACTGAGCAAACCCAATTCCCCGAACGCAAATGCAGGTCGCGCTGCGGGAACGGAATCTCGACGTGGTTTTCTCGCAGCTTGCGCTCCATGGCAATAAACAGGTCGCTGCGAAACCGCGTCGGACTCTGCGCCATGGTGACGGTCCAAACCGCCAGCTCGAAGTTCAAGGCGCTGTCGCCGAACCCGAGGAAACGCACCGACGGCGCCGGCTCCTTCAACACCGCCGGATTCTCCACGGCCACCTCAAGGAGCAGACCCCGCAGCTTCTCGATCTCAGTCCCGTAGGCGACGCCCACCGGCAGCCGCAGCCGCACTTTGGGATCACCGTGGCTCCAGTTAGTCACCGCACGACTGATAAAGTCGGAATTCGGCACGATGATCGTAATGTTGTCGTTGGTCACAACGGTGGTGCTCCGCCAGTTAATCCTCGTCACCTGGCCCGCCACCCCGCCGACCTCAATGCGATGGCCAATCCCGATCGGCCGCTCCGCCAGGATGATCAACCCGCTCACGAAGTTGCTGACCACGTTCTGCAAACCAAATCCGAGGCCGATGCCCAACGCGCCCGCAACGATCGCCAGTGAACTCAAATCCACCCCGACCACCTTCAGCGCGATGAAGAATCCCAAAGCCAAGAAGCAGTAGCCCGCGAAACGGCTGACGGCAAATTGCAGATCCGGTTCCAGGTGCGTGTGGGCGAGAATCCGCCGCCGCAATAGTCGGCGCAGGTACCGCTCCGCCACCAGTACCAGCGCCAGCAGCACCGCCAGCTTCATGATTCCGTTCAAGGTGAGCTGGCCCTCGCCCAGCTTGAGCAAGGGATAGTTGATGACGGTTTGGATCTCTGTCCACAGTCGGCTTAAAGTTTCGCTCATATTCTGTCAGTCCGCTCTCAGGACGGCCACCGAGTCGGGCGGCATCACCACGCCGCCGCCCTCGACCCGGATTGCCTCGTCTGACGCCATCAAAAGCATCTGCTCCCCGGCGCGGACCGGCACCCGCTGCGGGCGTTCTGCAACCACGCATACAACCGTAATCGGACCGCGCTCGACTGCCAGCCAGCCCCCGGACCCGTCGAACCGCGTCTCCACCCCCGCGAGCCGCCCATCCGACAAGGCCGGCTCACGCTGGCGCAGGCTCATGAGCTGGCGGTGCCAGTCGAGCAATCCGGCGTGCGGCTGGCGCGACTGCTCTTCCCAGCTCAGTTTCGACCTGAGAAAAGTCTCAGGTGCCTGCGGATCCGGGATATCCTCCGGCTTCCAGCCGAACGCCGCGAACTCCTTGCGCCGGCCCTCACTCACCGCCTTTCCAAGCTCCGGCTCCAGATGGTCGCTGAAATACTGAAACGGCGTGCTTGCGCCCCACTCTTCCCCCTGGAAGAGCAGGGGAACAAAAGGCGACGTCAGGACCACCGCCGCCGCAATCTTCAGCCGGCCAGGGCTCACCAGTTGGCTCAGCCGCTCACCCTGCGCGCGGTTGCCGACCTGGTCGTGGGTCTGGGCATAGCCGAGAAACCGGTGCCCGCTCAGGCCCAATGGCCGCCGGCCATGCCGCCTCTGCCGATGTACCGAATAACGGCCGTCATACACGTAAGCGTTGCGCAACGCCTTAGCCAAGTCTGTCGCCTTGCCGAAATCTGCGTAATAGCCACCCCGCTCGCCGGTCAGCCATGCATGGAGGGCGTGGTGAAAATCATCGCTCCACTGGGCGTCCAAGCCAAAGCCGCCCCGCTCCGCCGGCCACAGCAGCCGTGGGTCATTCGAATCGCTTTCCGGAATAACCACCAGAGGGCGGCCGGTTCGCCCCGCATACTGCCTGACTTCGTCGCCAAGCTGTTCCAGGAAAGGCTGGGCAGACACGTCGAAGATTGCATGGACCGCGTCGAGGCGCAGGCCGTCGAAATGATAATCCCGCAGCCACATCAGCGCATTATCGCAGAAGAAGCGGCGGACCTCGTCGCTGTGGGGGCCGTCGAAGTTCACGGCCCAACCCCAAGGCGTGTGGTAACGGTCGCTGAAGTACGGCGCGAACCGCGCCAGGTAGTTGCCCGAGGGGCCCAGGTGGTTATAGACCACATCCAGCAGGACCGCCAGGCCCCGTGCGTGGCACGCGTTCACCAGCTTCTTCAGTCCGTCCGGCCCGCCATACGCATGATGCGGCGCGAACAGGTCCACCCCGTCGTAACCCCACCCCCGGCTGCCGGAGAACTCCGCCACCGGCATCAGCTCCACGTGCGTGACGCCAAGTTGTGTCAGATGGTCCAGCTTCCCGATGGCCGACTCGAAGGTGCCTTCGGGCGTGAACGTGCCGATGTGCAATTCGTAGATCAATGCCGCGGAAAGCGGCGCCGCCCGGAACCCGGCGTCCTCCCACCGGAAGCGGTCGTGGGCGACAAGCCGCGAGAGGCCGTGCACGCCGTTGGGCTGCCACAGCGACCGCGGATCGGGAAACGGCCCCTCGCCATCCAGCACAAAACCGTAATCGTGGCCCGCGTCGGCCCGCTCAACTTCCCCCGTCCACCACCCGCCGCCCTCCGGGCGCATCGGCCAGCGTTGGTCGCCAACCTGCACCTCCACCCTCTCCGGCAGCGGAGCCCAGACTCGAAACGCCGGCATCACGGGGGGTCCTTCCGCGTGAGCAGGCCCACCGGCAGCCGCCGCAATACGTCTCCCACCCTGCAGGCCCCCTGCCCACACTCCTCCCCGGTGAGCGTGTTCTGCCATGAGCCGGCGGGCAGGCACAATTCCGTTTCACCCCAGCCCTCCTTTAACCCCAGTACCAGCCGGGGCACAATAGCCACGAGCCTGCCGGACCGGGCGAAGGCAACCACGTGGCCGGCTTTCGGCCCGCGCGCCCACAGCGGCTCATAGGTGGCCTCCGCGCCAAACCACTCGGGGTGGGCGCGCCGCAACGCCAGCGTGCGGTGGATCAGCCACAGTTTGGGCAGCCCGTCCTCACGCCGCTGCCAGACCTGCTCCGCGGACAGGCCTCTCACTTCCGCCAGCAGGCGCTGGCGCGTCTCAAAGTCCACCGGCCGCCGGTTGTCCGGGTCAACCAGGCTCAAGTCCCACAGCTCTTCGCCCTGGTAAGTATCCGGCACCCCCGGCGTTGTGAGCTTAAGCAGGGTCTCGGCCAGTGAGTTGATCTGCCCCGGTTCAATCAGCGGGCGGACGAACCGCTCCAACTCCCCTGTGAATTCCTCGTCACCCAGTGTGCCAGCGACGAAATCCCGCAAGGCCGCATCATAAGCCTCATTTCGCCGCGTCCACGAGGTGTGCTGCTTGGCCTCGCGTGAGGCTTTTTCCATGACCAAAAGCGCTCGCTCCAGCGGCAGCGGCCAGGCCCCCACCAGCGTTTGGTAATAGAAGTATTCGAGATTGCGGTCCGGCCAGTCGCCCCGGCGATGCTTCTGGTTCAGGGCTGACCACTGAAAGACCGCCTTGCGCCACTCACGAGGAACTTCCGACAGGAGGCAAAGCCTCATCCGCACGTCCCCACTGCGCTTGGTGTCGTGAGTCGAGGTCGTCAGCATCGAGTGGGGCCAGCGCCGCTGGGCCTGCTCGCACCGGTCGTGGAAGGCCCCGGGGGACATGCCGAAGCGGCTGGGATCGCCGCCGACGATGTTCAATGCGATCAATCGGTTGAAGCAATAACACGCGGTGTCCTTCGCGCCCTTGGCCATGGTCGGACCGGTGAGCTGCTGGAAGCGCATCACGAATTCCCGCTCCGTCTCGCCAGGTAACCTCAGCAGCAGCAGGTTCTCTATGAAGTCAAAGGCCTCCGGCGGCAGGTCCAGCCGCCGTTGCCGCGACCACGCTAAAGTCTCGGAAATCACCGCGGCGTCGGCGTCAGGCACACGACCCAGGTGGGCCTGGACGTAGGTGCAATAAACCGGCAGGCGCGCTGTCACCTCAATCAACGCCTCGCGCAGGTCAGCCTCGGGGACGTCGCGGTAACGCCAGTGGCGCGCCGCAATGCGCACCAGCAGCCGTGTGAGCCAGCTCACTTCCGCCGCCAGCAGGTCGCGCAACACCAGACGCTGCTTCTCCCGGACGACGACCCCGTAGTCCGTCGGCTCGCCGGTGAACTCCGCGTAGATGTCGGTCAGCGGCGGCTCGCCCGCCGGGTCAACGAACAAACCGGTCACGCGCCGCATGAATTCGTAGCCCGTCGTGCCTGCGATGGGCCAATCCTCGGGCATCGCTTCGCCCGGCTGCAGAATCTTTTCCGCCACGACCCAGGCTCGCGGCGCGGCGGCCCGCAGGCGCTCGAAGTATTCCTTCGGGTCATGCAGCCCGTCCGGATGGTCCACGCGAAACCCGTCAATCAGGCCGGCCGCATACCAGCGCAGGATCAATTCGTGTGCGGCGCCGAACACGCGCGGATCCTCGACCCGGATGCCAACGAGCGTCGTAATGTCGAAGAAGCGGCGGTAGTTCAGCTCGGCGTTGCCGTGATGCCAGCCCGTAAGCCGGTAGTGTTGTTGTTGAATCAGCGCATCCAGGGCGCCCAGCTCTGCGTTCAAGCTCCCCAGGAATTCCGGGATTGAATCCGCCGGCAGGGTCAGCGTGCCCGGCGAAATGGGGAAGCGGTGATCATAGTAGCAAAGCACGACCTGGCCCTGCTCGTGCGCCAGCTTCAACTCGCCCCGCTCCATGACCCGGCCATAGAAGTCGCCCAGCACCGGCACCAGCACCTTGCCGCACAGCCGCGGATCGGGCGACTCCCAGTCTATGTCGAAGTACTCCGCAAAGCGGCTGCTCCGCCCGTGCTTCAGCACGTCCCACCACCACGCATTGTCCCGCCCGCAAATGCCCATGTGATTGGGCACGATGTCCAGCACCAGGCCCATGTCGTGGCGCCGCAGCGCCACCACCAGTTCCTCCAACTCCTCCTCCGTGCCGATCTCGGCGTTGATCCGGGAATGCTCGCAAACATCGTACCCGTGCGTGCTGCCCGGGCACGCCCTCAGCAGCGGCGACGCATAGAGGTGGCTCACCCCCAGCGCGCTGAGATACGGCACCAGCTCTACCGCCCGCCGCAGGGTGAGACCCTGGTGGAATTGCAACCGATAGGTCGAGGAGGGGGTCCCCATCGTCCCTCCCTAGCTGACCAGCCGCAGCAGCGCCAGGGAGCGACCCCCGAGCGTTAGCGCCTCCAGCCCCGCCACAACCTCTTGGTCCGGCTTGAGGTCCGGCCGATGCGTGTCAAAGACCACCCCCCACCGCGCCTTGGGCACGAACGCCGGCAGCGTAAACGGCACCGGCTCGTGGTGCGCGTTGAGCAGAATCAACAGCGTGTCGTCTTCCACGGGGCGGCCGTGTTCATCCCGCACGTCAATCCCCTTTCCGTCCAGGCGCAGGCCGAGGGTGCGCATCCATTCCGCGCTCCAGTCCTCGTCGCTCATCTCCTGCCCGTCGGTGCGGCACCAGACGATGTCTTTGGCCGCGGCGCCGCGCAGGGCGCGGCCCTGAAACCAATTGCGCCGGCGCAGGGTCGGATGAGCCCGGAAACAACGAATTAGCCGGCGCGTGAAGTCCAGCATCGCCTGACGCCGTGCGTCGAGGTTCCAGTCGAACCAGGACACTTCGTTGTCCTGACAGTAGGCGTTGTTGTTGCCCTGCTGTGTGCGGCCCATTTCATCACCACCAAGCAACATGGGAACGCCCTGCGACAGCAACAGCGTGGCAAGGAAATTGCGCTTCTGCTGCTCGCGCAACTCGATAATGCTCGCGTCGTCGGTCGGTCCTTCCGCTCCGCAGTTCCAGGAGAGGTTTTCGTTGATACCATCGCGGTTGTCTTCGCCGTTAGCCTCGTTGTGCTTGCCGTCGTAACTGACGAGGTCGTGGAGCGTGAAACCGTCGTGCGCGGTGACGAAGTTGATGCTCGCCACGGGTCGTCGGCCATTGTGCGCGTAGAGGTCGTTGCTGCCGCAGAGCCGCGTGGCCAGTTCGGACATGACACCGCTGTCGCCTTTCCAGAACCGGCGGATGCAGTCGCGGTATTTGCCGTTCCACTCCGTCCAGCCGACTGGGAAGTTGCCCACTTGGTAGCCGCCCTCTCCAATATCCCACGGTTCGGCGACGAGTTTGGCCTGCGAGATGACCGGATCTTGCCGGAGCGACTCGAAAAAGGTCCCCAGCCGGTTCACCTCATGGAACTCGCGCGCCAGGGCCGCCGCAGCGTCAAACCGAAACCCGTCCACGTGCATTTCCGTGATCCAGTAGCGCAGGCTGTCCACCACGAGTTGCAGCGCGCGCGGATGCGTCATGTCGAGCGTGTTCCCGCAGCCGGTGTAATCCATGTAGTGCCGCCGGTCGTCTGCCACGAGCCGGTAATAGGCCGCGTTGTCAACGCCGCGGAACGACAGCGTAGGGCCAAGGTGATTGCCCTCCGCGGTGTGGTTATAGACGACATCAAGAATGACCTCCAAGCCCGCGGCATGGAGGGCTTTGATCATGGACTTGAACTCGCGCACCACCTCCGCCGGGCATTGCGTGGCCGCGTGTCCCGGCTCAGGGGCAAAATACGCCAGGCTGTTGTAACCCCAATAATTGGCAAGCCCGCGCTCGAGCAGATGCCAATCCTGCACGAAATGGTGCACGGGCATTAACTCCACCGCCGTGATGCCGAGCTCCTTCAAGTAGACCAGCGCCGGCTCGGACACCAGACCCGCATAAGTCCCGCGCAATGGCTCCGGCACTTGCGGATGCCGTTTTGTAAACCCCCTGACGTGGAGTTCATAGATGACCGTGTCCCGCCAGCGCCGGCGAAGCGGGCGGTCGCTCCCCCAGTCGAAGGCCGGGTCCATCACCGCTGCCAACGGAGCAGACGCTGCGTTGTCGCGTTCGTCAAAGGAGAGATCAGCCTCGGCCGCCCCGATGCGGTACCCAAACACTTCATCACCCCAATGCAGCGAGCGACCGATGGCCTTGGCATACGGGTCCAGTACCACCTTGTGCGGGTTGAACCGGTGGCCCGACTTCGGATCATAAGGGCCGTGCACGCGGTAGCCGTAAAGCTGCCCGGGCCGGACTTCCGGCAAATACCCGTGCCAGATTAGATCGCTGCACTCCGGCAGCTCCAGCCGTTCGGATTCGTTCTTCGTCGAGGGCGAATCGAACAGACACAACTCCACCTTGCTGGCGTGTTCGGAAAACAGCGCGAAGTTCACTCCCTCGCCATCCCAGGTCGCGCCGAGGGGATAGGGATCGCCAGCCAATAGCATACTCATAATTCCTTCATGGGTGATCAGTCCTGGTGCTCGTGTTTGAGCATCGTTGTGTCGGGCCGAGGCGTCGCCGCTTTCGGCGTCGTTAGGTTCAACTCCACCTCCTCGTCCTCTTCTAACTCCATCGCCCGGTCGCCGAAGCCGATGCGGACCGGCTCGATCGGACAATGCAGAACGCGAATTTTCAGGACATCCTGAGTGGCGTCGAGACAGAGGGAAGCCTGGCGATAACGGATTTGCAGGCGCAAACGAGTCAGTTCACCTGGCAGCCGTGGGTTCAGCCAAAGCACTTCCTCCCGCGTCTCAATGCCCAGGTAGCACCGCTGAATCAAGTCCACCGTGCCCGCCATGGCGCCCAGGTGAATGCCCTCCGGCGTCGTGCCGCCTTGCACGTCGGCGAAATCGCTTTGCAACGCCTCCGTGAACAGCGACCAGGACCGGGCGCGGTCGGAGCGGGCGAGCACCCACGAGTTGACCACCTCGCTAAGCGTTGAGCCGTTCGAAGTGCGCCGGAGATAGTATTCAACATTCTTCGGAATCATCTGCGGGTCGAACGGGTAGCCAAGCCGCTCGAACAACTGCTGCAGTTCCTCGGCGGAGAATAGATAGAAGAGCATCAACACGTCGGCCTGTTTGGAGGCCTTGTAGTTGTTGGGCGTGTCTCCTTCGGCCTCCAGGATGCGGTCCAAGCGCATCGCCAAACCATGATTCTCGCGATATGTGTCCCAGTCGAATTCCCTCAGGTTGGCATATCCTTCAAACTGGCTGAGGATGCCGTCCTCGTGGAAGACCAGTCGCATCTTGCGGCTGATGTCGTCCCAGCGACGAATCTCCGCGTCCTTCACGCCCACCTTCTGGCGAATGCGCGAACAATGCTCGGCGGGCAGCAGTTCCATCAAATCCAGCGCCCGGCAAAGCACCCAAACGGCCATCAGGTTGGTGTACGCGTTGTTGTTCAAGCCGGGTTTCTCCGCGCCGGGGTAGGCGTCGTGATACTCGTCCGGACCCATCACACCCAGGATTTCATAGCGGCCCAGTTTCTCATTGAACGCGGTGAGGCTGGCCCAGAAACGCGCGATTTCGAGAATGATTTCCGAGCCATGGAAACACAGGAATTCCAGGTCGCCGCTCACTTGATAGAACTGCCAAATCTTGTAAACGATGGCGGCGTTGACGTGACGTTGCAGGTGCGAGTGGTCCGGCAGCCAGCGGCCGGACTTCGGATTCAGATGCACCACCTGCGTTTCCTCGCGTCCATCGCTGCCGCTTTGCCAGGGAAACATTGCGCCCTCGTAACCTGCGGCGCGCGCCGCGCGCCGGGCGGCGTCCAAGCGCCGATGCCGATACTTCAGCAACGCGCGGGGGATGTTGGGAATCCGCAGATTCAGCAGCGGAAAGATGAACAGCTCGTCCCAGAAAATGTGACCGCGATAAGCCTCGCCATGCCAGCCCCGCGCGGGCACACCGACGTCCAGATCAATGGTGTGGGGAGACGTGGTTTGGAGCAGATGAAAGATGTGCAGGCGCAGAATCAAACAGGTCTGGTTCTGTGCGGCGGTGTGATTCGCAAACTCAAGCTCCATGTCGAACCGGTCCCAAAGCCGCTGCCACGCTTGTCCATGCGTTTGCAGGAGGTCTTCAAAACCCGGCGCGTGTTCGATGGCTTCACGCGCCGCCAGGCCACATTCGGAAATCGCCCGGTCGCGCGAGCTGTACAAGGCGATGATTTTCTCCGCGCGGACGGGATGACCTTCGGCGACCTCGATTTCGGCGTGTTGCGCCACGTAACCCGCTTCCTCTACGATGCGAGTTGAACGCTCGATGAATGTGTCAGAGACGCACCATCGCGTGCGCGCGGCCTGAGCCACACGCAGTTCGGACTGCGAGGTCTCCACCTTGAGATAGATCGCGTCGCTTCCGATACCGGCCGTTTCCATGGGGACAAGGTGCTTGCCGTTGAGATTGCGGTAGCGCGCGACGCCGCTGTTGACGACGCGGCCGTCCAGGGCGGAACGGATCTCCATCCGCCCCGACCAATTCTCCGCCAGCCAGGTCGTCTCGAGGCCGGCTAGGTGGGGCTGCGCCATGTGGACGAAGCGCCGCTGCGTCAGCTTGCTGCGCCGGTCCTTGGCATCGCGAAACTGCACGGTGCGGGTAAGCAAACCGGCGTGCAGGTCCAAATTCTGGCCGTAGGAGAGGATCTCCACCTTCCGCAGATCGAACCACTCATCGTCCCCTATGCGAAACGAGAGCGACAGCCAATTGGGCAGGTTCACCAGGTCTTCATTCTCGACGACCCGCCCGGCGATTTCAGTTTTCAGCCGGTTGTAGCCGCCCGCAAGATAAGTCCCGGGGTAATGCACCTCGTCCGCCGCCGACTCCGGCGCTGCTCCGCGGGTGACAAAGTAGCCGTTCCCGAGGGCGCAGAGCGCTTCGCGCAAACCCTCCTGGTCGGGATCGAAGCCTTCGTAAACCAGATTCCACTTGTTCATGGCGGGGCGGCTTTTTGAGTGGCGAGCAGCGCGAGAAACGAGCCGACCTCCGCCGTGCTCTCCAGCGCGTAACGCGCGGCGGTCGGGCGCGGTTCGTCGCGCACTACCACGCCCACGCCGCGTTCGCGCAGCACCTCGAAGGCGTCTTCATCCGTAAGGTCGTCTCCCAGGTAAATCGGCAGCACCTCCGGCGTGTCCAGCCCGAGAACTGCAAGCAGCCAAAGCACCGCCCGGCCCTTGTCCCAGGCGATGTCAGGCTGAAGCTCGAAGATCTTTTTGCCCTGAGCTTTGCGCAGGTCGGGATGTTGCCCGGCCACCTGATCCACGCGCGGCTCGATCTCGGCGAGGCGGCTCTCCTCCACGTTTCGGAAATGAATCGCGATGGAATACTTCTTGCGCTCGATCTGTGCGCCGGGGATGTCGGCGAACTTCCGGCGCAACTCGGTTTCCACCTGGTCCAGCGCCGGCAGAAACTGTCTCGCTTCGGGATTCTCCTGGCGCAAGCCGCCCGGTCCGACGATGTCGAACCCGTGGCTCCCGGCGTAAATGATGTCATCCAGGCCGACCCGCTCACGCACGTCGGCAAGATCGCGACCGCTGATCACGGCGACGGCGCTTGTCCGTGCGAGATGTCTGACGACCTCGCGCATCTGGCCAGCCAGCACCGCATCCTCCGGGTGGGCCACGATGGGGGTCAATGTGCCGTCGTAATCCAGAAAAACCGCTACACGCTGGGTGCGTGACTTGAGGATTTCACGGATGCTCTCCAGCGCCGAAGGCAGGTTCGCCGTGCTCGCCCCGGGCGCGGTGGTCGCATCGCCCACGCTCACCTCCGCCAGGTCGGACACGACCACCTGCGCGCCGTGTTCCTTGAGCCGCTCCGGTTTGCCGGTGCGATCCACTCCCATGACCAGGCCGAATTCACCCTGCCGCCCCGCCTCCACCCCCGCCACCGCATCTTCGACTACGACCGCGCGGCCCGGTGCGGTTCCGAGCCGCTTGGCCGCCTCGATGAACACATCAGGCGCAGGCTTGCCTTTGAGGTGGAGTTCGGTCGCGACCACGCCGTCCACCTGCGCGTGAAACAATTCCTGAACCCCCGCGGCCTTCAACACCGCCGTGCAGTTCTCGCTGGCGGAGATAATGGCGACCTTGAACCCGGTCTCGCGCAACCGGCGGACCAGCCGGATGGTCGAGTCATACACCTGCACGCCTTCGCGCTCCAGGTGTTGCTGAAACAAAATGTTCTTCCGGTTGCCCAGGCCGCAGACCGTCTCTTTGTCCGGCGGGTCGTCCGGGTGGCCGTAAGGAATCTCGATTCCTTTCGCGCTCAGAAAACTCTGGATGCCGTCGTAACGCGGCTTGCCGTCCACGTAGAGGCGGTAGTCATGATCCATGTCAAACGGCGGATACACGGGCAAGTTGCGACGCAGGCGCTCCGCGCGGTAATCGTCGAACAACTGTTTCCAGGCGGCGGCGTGAACCCTGGCGGTGCGAGTGACGACGCCGTCGAGGTCGAAGATCACCGCGTCAAAGCGTGCCCTCGTGATCATCACCTTATTATTCACAGGGCTCTATTCCCTTCGGCCAGCGCAGCATTCACCATCACTACCTCGCTGACGTTCTCCAGCGTGAGCAATCCCATGAGCCTCCCATCGGTCAGCGTAAGTGCCCAGCTTCAGTGACCATTTCATGCCGCCTCCATGTCATCAGCGTAACGCCCGCACCGCGAATGATGATTGCACCGCGCGCGACGTTCCAAGCCGCCTCGCGCTGCTACCGTGTTTTCCGCTCGGCTTAACCGGTGACGCAGCGATCGCGGCCGGCCCGCCGTTGCCTTTACGCCGCGGCTTGGACGCTCGCAGGTTCCGCCTCTCGCTGGTTTCGGCGGCACCTCCGCTCTCGCCCGGCGGGCCTTGATCTCCGGACGTCACCCGCTGCGTCGGCCCCTTCTCAACCAGCGCCCCGGTGACGCCGCCAACCACGGCGCCCACAGGGCCGCCGATGATCCCGCCAATCACAGCTCCAAGAGCGGCGTTTGCAACCGCTTCGGATTTCGAAGCGCTGATCCGCATCCGTTTGCGTTTCTTTGTCATAAATCGGCTGTCGGCCCTTCATTTCCCACCCTGGCTCGGCTCACTCTGCGTCGTGCCGCGGGCCAAGCTTGATCCTTGCGTGGCCTGCTCGCCCTGGCGGCGTTCAGCCCACCTGGCGCACGCTGTCTTCGCCGCCGTACGCGTTGGGAACGCGCAGCCTGCACTCCGGGTCATCACGCCACTGCCCGTCCACCAGGAAACGGTAGTGGTGAGTTCCCGGGGGCAGCTCGACGGCCGCCTCCCACACGCCATCCCGCCCCTTTTTCATCGCAATGGGCTCCTCCTGCCAGTGCGTAAAGTCGCCCACCAACTGCACGCTCATCGCCGTCGGCGCGGTCATGCAGAATGTCTGCCTTTTCATTGAGTCATTCTTTCGTGCCATGTGAACTTCCTTTCTCATCGCTTGCTTCTCGGCGCCGCGCGCACCACGAAAACCGGGCATCGCGCGTGACGCACCACTTGTTCCGCCGTGCTGCCCAACAGAAAACGGTCAAGCCCGCCCCGGCCATGCGTGGTCAGCACGATCAGGTCTATCTCCTCCTCCTCCACAACCCGGGTAATGACGTCCAGGGCGCGGCCCCGGTCCACGACCACGGTCGCTGGCACGGTGGCCGGGATGAACCGCCTCGCTATCCGGATGAGGTTGTCCTTGGCTTCCTTGGCGATCACGGAGTCGGGCACGGCCATCGCCACACTTTCCATGCCGGCGGTGAATACCGTCGGCTCAACCGCCGAGAGGAGAAACAGCCTTCCCCTGTAATCACGCGCCAGCGGCACGGCCACCTCCAACGCCCGCAATGACGTCTTCGAAAAGTCAATCGGCACCAGGATCCGCCGCCACAGTGCACCTTTGGCGGATTGCCTTGCCCGGCGGGCTTCGTCGTATTGGTTGGACATAGAACTTGTCTCCCTTCTGGGTCAATGCCGTCGGACAGTGAGCACGGCGCAACGCGCATGCCGAACGACTCGTTCGGCCACGCTCCCGATCAGCATCCGACGCATACCGGTGTGGCCATGAGTGGACAGCACTATCAGGTCCACTTTGAGTTGGCGGGCCGCCTCCGTGATTTCGGAATACGCATTGCCCTGCCGCACACGTACGCCCCCCCGCACGGGCGCCGGGACAAGCCTGGCCGCGAGTGTCGTCAGTGCCTCCCGCGCCTCCTCCACTGCTCGGCTCATATCCATTGTCAGATAATGCTCCCCGCCGGGAATCACCTCCCAGGTCGAAACCACCGGCACCGGCACCACGTGCACCAGGAATACCTTCCCCCCGTACCGCTCCGCTAGCGGCACGGCAAACTCCAGTGCCTGCCGCGATTTGCCGGAAAAGTCCATCGGAACCAGAATCCGCCCCAGGGACAGGACCGGCGGCTTGCTGCTCCGCCGTCCGCCCTTTGCGGCATTTCCCGGAACTGCCTGTTTGCTCTTGGCTTTCATATTGAATGGGTCGCTCTCGCACTAATTTACTCACGGGTGGCTCAACCGCAAATGCCAATGAGGGATCAACCGCGAGTCGTGCACGTCCGTTCGTCCCTTCCTCACTCCCCGTTCGTGCCCACGACCAACATACTCCCGCACGGTGGGCCGGCCATTTGAATGCGCCCGGCCCGTTACCTCCGTCCTGAGGCTTGCACTCCTGGTAGAATTGTTCTTTGCCACGTTTGCTCTTGCATGCGGCCCCCGCGGAACACACGCGCATTGGGCCCGCAGCGTGACGGTGAGCATTGCAGCCAGCCGGCTCAACCTCACGCCTTTGGCCACCAGAATCCCACACCCGATCAGGAGCGCGCCGAAGCTGCCGCGGAATATCAGTGCGGGCACGGCGTCTTCCAGATGCGTCTGGTAGCCGATCACACCGAGCAGGACGGCGAAGATACCGAAGATGACGAGGTAGCCCGCCGTTTGGGTATTCATGGCCGAAACGGTTTTCATATCATTCAGTTCAAAGCGCAGTCTCCCCGGTTTCGCCGGTGCGAATGTTGACCACGTCTTCCACCTCGCTGACGAAGATTCTCCCGTCACCCCTTTGGCCGGTGTGGGCGCGGGCGCGGATGAGTTCCACGAAGAGCTTCGCCTCGTCGTCCCGGCAGACCAGCTCCAGCTTGGCGACCTCAGAACACCGCGTGACGCATTTGGCCAAGGCCGCTTCGTCTTCCCGCGTCTGATAGGGCAGCGGCTTGATCGCGTCCACCCGGATGAGGGTCAAGTCTTTCGCTCCGGCCTCTTCGAGGTCCTTGACGATGCGATTCGCCACGAGCGGCCGGATGTACGCCTTAATCTCTTTCATGGTCAGCCTTTCGTTGCAACAATTCTGCGACGGGCTTTTCGAGCTTCACGATGCGGACTTTGTGCTGGAATGGATTCGTTCAAGTTTCTTCGGCGGTGGCGGACAGCCCACACAGGGCAGCTCGCCCGCCGCACGACTCGTTCGGCGGTGCTGCCCAACAGAAAACGCTCCAGGCCCGTGCGCCCTTGTGCCGCGAGCAGGATCAAGTCAATGCCCTTGGCGCGGGCCGTTTCCAGAATGGCCTCGGCCGGCTGTCCCCGCATAACGGTCGTGGTGCAGCGGATGGACGCTGGAACGAACTGGCGGGCCACCCTGGGCAATTCCGCCTTCGCCCGCTCGAAGGCCAGTGGAGACGGCACGGCGAGTGCCGCCCCGTCAGGACCGGTCACACCCAGTGCTGACTCGGCTACGTGTAGCATCAGCAACCGCGCTCCGCTGTCTTCCGCCAGATCAACTGCCACGCCCAATGCGCGGAGGGAACTCAGCGAGAAATCCAGCGGCACGAGGATGCGCTGCCAAGGCGGGCGATCACCGGCTTCCTTCAGGCCATCCAATGACCCGGCCTCAGCCCGACGGCGTACCGTGAGAACCGAGCAATGGGCGTAGCGCACGACGCGCTCCGCGGTGCTGCCCAGCAGCCCACGCGACAGCCCCGTGCGCCCATGCGTGCTGATGACGATCAAGTCTGCATTCAAGTCATCCGCGGATGCGCAGATGTTCCCAGAGGCGCTTCCGTAACAAACGATGGTCTCACCCGCCAGACCGGCAGGCAACATGCGGGCGGCCATTTCCGCCATCCTGGCTTGCGCTGCCTGGCCGGGAGTCACCACGTCTATTGCCAGACTGCCAAACGCTTCGGGATACACGGGATGTTCGACCGCATGCACGAGGCTGATCCGTGCGCCGTATCGCTGGGCCAGGGGGATCGCGAAACGTAGTGCCTGCCGCGACTTGCCGGAGAAATCCAGCGGGACAAGGATACGTCGCAAGGCCAGACCGCGCGGTTCGGGCTTCGCTCGTGTGTATTGCGTCTTGCTGTTCATGGCGCGTTCGTTCGCTGATCGAACGTTTTGCGGACGTTGGCACAGGCGTTCGCCAGGCGTTCCGCCGACGCCGGATCGCCTCGCGCCAGCAAAGTGATCAAGTCGTCGCGCTGGTTCAGCAGGGGCTGCAATTCAGGCCGAGCGTTGGATGGCAGCGCCGAGTCAAATCCGCGGTCGAGTTCCTCTGTGACGAGGCTGAAAAAAGTGGCCGTGCCCCGACGGGCGGCTTCGTAATCGCCCCGCCGCGCATCGAGGGCGGCGTAAGCCAGCGTGAGCTGCATTTCCGTTTGCCGCAATTCGCGCCGCTCACGGTGCAGTTCTCCCGCGAGCCGACCAGATTTGAGCCACATGGGGACAAAGCCGATGAGGAACACCGCGAACAGGACGATCACCGGCAGCCATCTCTGGAATATTCTGTTGACCGGCTTGCGCAGTGCCGTCTCGGGCGACGGTCTGCTTGGAGTTTGGGAGTCCGGGTTCATAATATCGGGGCGCGCAAGCATGCCTCACAAGTCGTGGAGCGTCTTGCATGAAAGCATCGTAATCTTCATATCCAAGCCAGTCGTGGAACCATTGTTATCATTTGTGTCCAGCGGATCGCGCGCCCATGGCGCGTCCGTTTCAAATTCCTTTTCGGGCGGCCCTTATGGCTCTGGCGACGGACCCAACAAGCCGCACCGTGCGGCGCACACCCACGGCGGCGACTACCCCGAACAGCGGTGCCAAGACCAACGCCCAGGGCGCCAGCTCGCGTCCGCTACGCTTCATGAAACCCGCGCAGATCCGGGCATCACGCAGTTGCCGCAACTCCGCTCGCAACGCGAGCCGGTTCAGATCGCTCTCAAGCGCCAGGGTCTGCCTTTGCAGTTTGAGCGGCGTCATTTTTCCACCCAGCAATCACGGTCCTGTTTGAGCTGTGCCAGGGTCTCGGGCAGCAGTGGCCAATGCCTCAGCCGCGTCCGCAGTCGCCAGTAAGTCAGCAGCGTGCCGACCAGCCCCAGCCCGCTCAACGCCCACAGCCCTTTCACGCCGAATCCATTCCAGACCACAATGCTCAGCGCACAGGCCGCCATCGCCAGGGTGAAGACGCCTAACGCCACGATGACCGCCGTTAAAAGCAGCGCGTTCAGGACGTGGACGCGCTCTTCCTGCAACTCGACCCGCAGCAATTCGAGCCGGTTTTGAATAATGGCCGACACCGTGGCTCCCAGCCGTTTCAGGGTCTGCATCAGACCGGAGTGGGTTGTTTCCTGCTTGTCCATGCGTTTAGCGGCGTCCAACCAGCACGCCAATGAGCAACCCCACGCCAAAGGCGACTCCGATGGATTCGTACGGATGGTCGCGGATCACGCGATCCGTCGCTTTGGTGGCTTCCACCGCTTTGTCCTGGAGCTGATCGTAATTGGCCTTGGCCGACTCCAGCGCCACGGTCAAACGTCTGCGAACTTCCTTAACTTTTTCACCGGCTTCGCCTGCCGTGGCCCGGAGCAGTTCCTCGGCATCGCTCATGACGAGTTTCAGGTCTCCGACCAGTATTTTATTTGCTTCGCTTGTTGTCATGTTGGTCCTTTATTGCACTTGATGGTTATACTTGGATCAGTTGAAGTTGTCGCGGCGCGAGCTCAACCTTTCGACGGGCCTCTTGCCCGCGCCGCGGCCAGCTCCACAGAGCCGGCAAATGCTTGTTCCTCGGCCACTCTTTGCGGATGACCTTGATTTCGATAGCGGTCGGTTTCTCTATGTCCTGTTCCGGCGCGTGAATTTTCAGCACGCAGGCGTTTCCGCAGCGGTTTGGTTCGTTGCCATTCATTTGATCCGCTCCAATTTCTCGCGCAACTCCTGCTCCGTGGTCCGGCCGATGATCTGGTCATGCAAGCCGCCTTGGTTGAAGATGAGCAGGGTCGGCACGGCCTGCACGCCGTATTGTTCGGCCAGTGCTTCATGTTGCTCCACGTTCACTCGGGCCACCTTCACCGGAACAGCTTCGTCCTCCGCGACCGATTCGAGCGTCGGCGCAATCGCCCGGCACGGCTCTGACCAACTGGCCCAGAACTCCACCAGCACGGGCCGCCGGGCGCCGAGCACTTCCTGCTCGAAGTTCGCTTCGTTCAATTCAATAACGTTGTTGTTCATATCTTCTCTCGTCACGCGCGGCGGCGCCTCGTCCCCCAGACTACCTGGCCGCCGCGCCTCTCTTCTCACCCTCGTTGCTGCTCCTCTGCTGATGGTAGTCAGCAGTCGCCTGCTCCAGAATCTGCGCCATCGTCCCCGTCTCTGCCGCCTCGCGTTCGCGCAGGTCGGCCCACAGCTCCGCCGATTCGGCCTCCGCCCGACTGTCCTCGCCAAGGATCAAACTCAACCCGTGGCGCCGCGCCAGATCGGAGAGCTCGGCTTCCGCTGTCGTGGGGACCGCTTCGCCGCCCCCTCCGTCAACCACCGCCAGCGCCGCATCCGCCACCTGCCTGCGCCCCGCCCATGCCTCCACCCAGTTCGCCACCCGGGCCGGCAAAGCTCCCTGGTTGTGGACGGCCAGCACCATGAGGTGCGCTTCTTCCGCGTCTCTCAACGCCGCCTCCGCGCCCGCCGGCGCACACAGCAGATCGAACCTCCACGGTTTGACGCTCCATAATGAAGCTTGGTCCGCACGAATAGCCGCCGTCTCGAGCATCGCGTTCGCTTTCGCCGCGATTGCGCTGTCATCGTAAAGGATCACCACGTTCAGACCCGCTTCCCTAACGCCTTCGTCTCGTATTGCCGTTGTGCTCATGTCGTTGAGTGCTTGCTCGGTTTTTCTTGTTTGTGGTTCCAACCTCCTTACCCTACCCCGGTAGCCTGAGTTCGCACAATCGGCCCGCCGCTGAACCCCTCTCGGCCCTTTGCTTAGTTGACTCAGCAAACGCCTGACCACGCCGCGCCGCTCGCGCTATTCCTCCGCCGACCGGCCCCCTGGGGAGCAGACGCGCGCGGCGCAGCAAGGCCCGAATGTTCCGGGCGAGTTCCGCTCCGCCGGCGGCTTTGCTCACATAGCCGCTGGCGCCGGCGGCGCTCGCGCGCGGAGCGTACAGCGCCGGCTCCTCGAGCGAGAAGACGAGAATGGGCAGCCGCGGATGCCGGCGATGCAGCTCCCGGATAAAGCCCAAGTCGTGCGGCCGCATGATTTCAGAGACCACAATGTCGGGCCGCAGAAGTTGGAGCGCCTTGAGCGCCGCAGCCTGGCTGCCTGCCGTGCCGCAGACCGTCAGGCCGTCGCAGCGGTTGATCCATTCAGCGACCGTCCGGCGCAAGAGCGCGTGCCGCTCCACCAGGAACACCCGCTGGGGCCTGCTGGCCGATTGGCCTGAGCGATGGCGGCCCATGCTGGAATCACGCCCGCGCAGGGGGCTGGCTCGACCCGCGCCTGCGTCTGAAACCAATTCTTTGATACACACCAAGAACCTAACCCGCTCCGGCGGACGGTCACAATCAGGGGCAGTGCCGAAGCGGTCTCAGCGAATCCCTGAGTGAGTTCAGCGAAAGGCTGAGGGGTCTGCGCCGCAGAGCACCGGCAGGCAGCCCGAGGGGAAGCGCTTACAGTATCAGGCGGCCTGACGTCGGCGAACTGTCCCGGAGGGGAGAGGGCGGCTCAGCCCGGCCAATTGCCGGAGGCTTCGCGCTCGACGTATTGCAGCGCGAAGCGGAGCAATTCTGCGGCGCTCTTCAGCTTCAGCTTGCGCGCCAGATTCATCCGGTGGCTTTCCACCGTCTTGGGGCTCAAATGCAGTTGCTCGCCAATCTCCCGGGTGCTCTTGGCTTCCCCGATCAATTGGAAAACCTCAAACTCCCGGTCCGTCAGGCTCGGCAGTGGCACCCGCCGGGAGTGCGCTCGCCGCCCCGAGTACTCCTCGAGCAGGTGCGTCCCCATCTCCGGGCTGACTGCGATCCGGCCGTGCAACACTTCGTGGATTGCCTCGACCACCCGGTCCCCCCCGGCGCGCTTCATCACGTACCCGCGCGCCCCCGCCCGCAGCGCGCGTCCGGCGTATAGCGATTCCTCGTGCATGGAGAGAACCAGCACCGGCAGCTCGGGCTGCAGCGCGCGCAAATCCTTGATCAGCTCCAGCCCGCTGCGCCCCGTCAACGCGATGTCGGTCAGCACCAGGTCGGGCTTGAGCTTCTCCACCAGCGAAATCGCCTGACTGGCTGATTCCGCTTCCCCGCACACCTCTAGATCCGGTGCCCGTTCAATCCATCGGCCTACCCCCTCGCGCATCAGCGGATGGTCGTCCACCACCACGATGCGTTTGCGCTGGACGGCGGCCGGACTCTTGGCTTTGGCTTTCATTTGACGTTCTCCTCCTGCGGCAGCAGCGCCTCTCGAGCAACGGTGCACACGACCTCCGTGCCGCCCTGCGGATGTCTTTGGACGGTCAGCGAGCCGCCGATCGCCTCGGCCCGATACTGCATCACCTGCAGCCCCATCCCTTGGGTGCGAGCGCTCAGCCGCCCGATGCCTCGGCCGTCGTCTCTGATCCCCAGCGTGATTTTTTTCGACGTGGCCGTGAGCTTCACGCGGAGCCGCGTGGGCTTTGCATGCTTCATGGCGTTGTTCACCGCCTCCTGCGCAATGCGATAGAGATCATTCGCCGCGCTCTGCCGGTGGATCAGCACCGGCGCCGGGCACTGGAAACGGCTGTCCACCCGATACAATGCCCGCGTGCGCTCACTCAGCTCACGCAACGCCGCCATCAATCCCTCAGGCACCGGATTGACCGGCTGCAGGCCCCGGGCCAGGCTGCGGACCAGCTCCAGCCCGTGTTCCAGTTGCCGCGCCAGCCGCCCCGCTTCCTGCGCCCGCTCCGGCGCACCTCCCTTCAGTCCCATCTCCAGCAGCGTCGCCATGTAAAAGAGCGCATGCAGGTGCTGCCCCAGGCCGTCGTGCAGGTCATGGCCCAAACGCTGCCGTTCCCGTTCCCCCGCCGCCAGCAGCTCCCGCTCCAGCCGCTTGCGCTTCGTGATGTCGCGGACCATCACCACGAGCTGCCGCCGTCCGCCATCGCTGAACTCGGCCACGGACAATTCCAGTATGATTCCTTGCCCGTGCTTGGTCCGGCCCAAAATCTCGCCCCGGACGCCTAACGCCTGCCGCTCCTCGGACTGGTGGCAGCGCACCAGGAAACTCTCCGGCGGGCCCTGGTCCCGCCAGGCCATCAGCCGGCTCACGCCCCGGCCTACCAGCTCGTTCGGCGCATAGCCGAATATCTGCGCCGCCGCCGGATTGAGAGACTTGATGGTTCCGCGCCCATCCAGCGTGATGATGCCGATCAACGCCGTGCCCATGATGGCCTGCAGCCGTTCGTTCGCATCGCTCAGCTCCTCCGTGCGCTCGCATACGCGCTGCTCGAGCGTCGCGTTGAGTTGCTGCAGCAGCGCCTCGGCCCGCTTGCGCTCGGTGTCGTCAAAAACATAGCCTTGGATTTGCACCAGTTTGCCGCGCTCGTTGAACGTGCCCATCACGGTTTCAACGATCTGCAGTACCGCCCCGTCGCGACGGCGGGCCGCACATTCATGGCGGATCACACGCTCGTGCTGTTTGAGCAGTTTGACCAAGGCGGGCCAGGCCTTCGCGTTGGCTTGGAGCGACTCCAGGTTGCTTCCGATCGCTGCCTCAGGGGTGCCGAAACCGAAAACTGCGGCGAAGGTGGGGTTACACAATATGATTCTTCCCTCCGGTGTGGCGATAAAGTCTCCCGTCAGATCATTTTCAAAGAGGGATCGATAACGTTGCACGCTCTTCTGCAACGCCGCCTCGGCCGCCTTGCGCTCGGTAATCTCGTTCACCAAGACCAGCCTGGCTTCGTGGCCGGCGAAGGAAATCGGACTAATACTGACGGCCACCTCAAACACCGTGCCGTCCCGTTTGACGTGGCGCCACTCGCCGATGAATTTAACGCGCCCTTTACGCTCCGCGCGTATGCTGCCGACAAACCTCGGCAGGTCTTCCGGCGGGCGGATGTCCTTGGCTGTCATCTCCAGGAACTCTTTCCGCGACCAACCGTAGAGCCGCAGGGCCGCCTGGTTGACGTCGAGAAACTTGAAAGTGTTCTCATCGCAAATCCACATCGGACACGGATTCGCCTCAAACAGCAGCCGATACTGCTCCTCTTTCGCGCGCCATGCTGCTTCGGCCCGCGCTCGCGCTTCTGGGCGTCGTTCCAAACAGGCACAGCGCTTGGCTTTCACGGCGTTTCCCCGTGTCGAACCGAATCCCGTCGCCCTGGGAATGCTTCCGGCATACTCGTCTTGCTCCAGTCTTCTGTCTGGCGGTCCCTGATTCCGTGCGCAGCTTCCTCGGCCGCGGGCAAAACCAGCGCCAGAGCTACTCCTCAAAGTGTGCGGTGCCCCCCGCTCCCTGTCCAGCCTCGACGCAACTTGGCCGCTCGGCGATCTTTCCGGTGCCGTGCCTTCGGAAGCAACGGAAATCCGGATGCCGGGATGAGTTCAAAACGGCCAGAGTACTGGAATGAGCAAACTCGCTAGCAACCAGACCAGCAGATTGAGTGGCAGCCCGACCCGGATGAAGTCCCGGAACAGATACCCGCCCGCCCCATACACCAGCGTGTTGGTTTGATAGCCGATCGGCGTGGCAAAGCAGGCCGACGCCCCGATCGCCACGGCCACGATGAAGGGCCGCGCGCTCACCCCCAGCGCTGCCGCGGCCTGAATAGCAATCGGGGTCAGGAGCACCGCCACGGCGTTATTGGAGAGGAAAGAAGTCATCACCGAAGCCACCAATACCACCGCCGACAAAACAACCTTCGGCCCCCACAAACCCAGTTCGCGGATCATCCCCTGCGCCACGAGCGCTGCCCCTCCGGTCTTCTCCAGCGCCAGTCCCAGCGCCAGCATCCCGAAGATCAGGAACAGAATCTTCCACTCTACCGACTCGTAGGCCTCTTCCATTTCCAGACATCGCGTGGCGACCACCAGCACCGCGCCGAGCACCGCCGCCTCGGCGATGGGCATCACGTTCAGCGCCGCCAGTGCTACCACTAACCCCACTGCCCCCACCGCCAGCCACTGCTTGCGCCGCCGTTTCACCTCGTGCGGCACATCCATCAACAACAGAAAATCCCGGCTCTCGCGCAACTCCCGGACGGCCGGCTCCGGTCCCTCGATCAGTAGCGTATCCCCGTAGCGAAGCCTTACATCCGCGAAGTCCTCCCGCAGGTTCACCCCCTTCCGATGCACTGCCAGCACGAGTACGCCGTAGCGCCGCCGAAAGTTCATCTGGCGAATGCTCCGCCCCGTCAGGCTCGAATACGGCCCAACAACGCACTCCGCTATGACGGCCTTCTGCGAGCCAACCAGCTCTAGTCCGAGCTTCGCCTTGGGCGAGATTTCCAACCCTTCCAGCGAGTTGATCTCCATGACCGACGACAAGGCAGTGGACAGGCGCAGCCGGTCACCCTGCATAAGTTCGATCTTGTTCAGCGGTGCGTGCACGGTATCCCCGGCGCGAATAACCTCGAGCACGCGCAGCTTGGGCTGGTTAGCCAATGGAGTCTCTGTCAGCAGCTTGCCGATCACAGGCGAATCAGCCACCACCACCGCCTCGGTCAGGTACTGCTTGCTGTCGGTGGTCTGCAGAATCGAGGCCAGCGTCTCCCGGCCCGGCAACAGCCTCCGGCCAAAAGTCAGCAGATAAACAAAACCCGCCACGCTCAGAACCAGTCCGATCTTGCCCAGCTCGAACATGCCCAACGGCGCCTGGCCCATCTGTTCGGCTGTCGAGCTCACCAGAATGTTGGTCGAGGTGCCGATCAGCGTACAGGTGCCGCCCAGGATCGAAGCGAAAGAGAGCGGCATCAACAGCTTTGATGGTTTCACCCCCCGCGCCGCCGCCAGCGAAATCAGGATGGGCATGAAGACGACCACTACCGGCGTGTTGTTGATGAACGCCGAAATCACGGCCACGATTGGCAGAACGAGCAGCAGCACCGACCAGTCCGATTTGCCCACCACCTGGTTCAGCCGGTGCCCAATGGCTTCGATGACACCGGTGCGTTCCAGCGCTGCGCTCAGGATGAACATGCAGGCCACGGTGATGACAGCCTCGTTGCCAAAAACCTTGAACGCCTCCCCGGGCGTGAGAATGCCAGCCACGAGCAGCGCCGCGAACGCCAGCATCGCCACCAGGTCCACCGAAAACCTCTCCCAGACCATCAACCCAAAGGTCGCAGCCAGCAGTCCGAAGACCAGGACCATCTGCCAGGTCATGCGTGACCCTGCCCTGGGTGGCGTCTGGACCGTCCGCCCTTGCCCACCCGGGCATAACTCCGGTTATCCGGTTTCATCGGTTCCAACTGCCTTCTCCCGCATCAGCCGGGCCTCCATCCTCTCGAGCCGTCGGCGCACCTCCATCAGTTCGTGATAGAGCGCCGTGGCCACCTCTTCCGGGCTCATGCGGACCTTCTTCTCCAGCTTCTTGACCAGGTCCGCCAGCCGAACGCTCCCAAGCCTTCTCTTCGCCTTCTCAATCTGCAGTTGCTCCGCCCGCTGCAAGTAGCGTGCTTCCAGCACGTCCAACGCTGCCAGGCATTGCGCATGGGGAATCGCCAGCAGGTCCTCAACCACCAGGCGATCCTCTGCGCCCTCCCGCTCCTCTTCGCTCATCCCTTCCAGCAGCACCTCGCGAATGGCGTCCGGAATCTCCTCGTCGAGCAATCTCCTGCGTCCGACGGCGGTCTGCACCACCTGTCGCTCGTGCATTTCCCGCAGGAACGCCCCAATCAGGCTGAACCGGGTCGCTTCCGGGTCGGTGGCGTCGAGCAGAACCATCTCTCCCTCGTGGGCCTTCGCGGCGTACGCACTGCCGCCCTTAACTTTGCCCGGCAGCCAGGCCGATTCAGCCGCGATCCGCCGCCGAACCGCGCGCACCAAGTCCAACTTGACCGCCGGGGAAAGGACCGCAACCCGCGGTTGCTCTCCCGCAGTCTCCGTCCCCTCAGCCTCTGCCCCCGATGCGCTTTCCGCTCCCCCACCGCCCTGGCCTTCCTCCCGGGCGAAATCCGCAGGGACCAACGGCGTGCTCCCACCCTCAGGCACCGTTACCGGCAACTCGACCCGAATCCTGCCGCCAGGCTCCTTTGCCGCTGCCGGCTTGGCCGGCGCTGCGGGTGGTGCCTCTTCCTTCGTCCCCTTCGCCGATGACGCCTTCGCCCCTTCTTCCTTCCTTCCGTTAGCTGCTAAGGCCGAACCTGGGATGCTAATGGTAACTCCATCCTTCGCCCCCGCGTCCTCCGTCATTTGACCGGCGGGCAGTTTTGCCTGACTTCTCTGACCGGGAGGCATAACCGGCCCGTTACTTCCCGCTTCCTTGGAAAGTGCCTGTTTCGCGGCCTTGCCTTGCTTGCCGGGGAGCTCGGAGCCAGAGGTTTGGCCGGTCACCGCTCTGCCTTTTTTCGTGGCCGCAATGCCTGCCAGCGGAAGGTCGCTGGGCAGTTTTAGGCACGCTCCCTGAACAAGAGGACCGGGAGGCATCACCGGCTTGTCAGCCCTTTCCCCTTTGATCTTCGGCGCCTTTCCCGCCACACCCGCTTTCTCTGGGCCGGAAGACGCAGGCGCTGGGGCGCTCGCGGCTCCGGCGCCCTTGGAGGGTCCCCCCGCTTTCATCGGGCCTCCCGGGAGACCAGGCCGGTCCGCCTTGCCGGCAGAACCGGGAGGTACAGCCGGCTTAGTCTTCTCCGCCTCCTTCGCCGGCGGCGGCACGGTTATGCGCGTGTTGCACGATGGACAGTTGATCTTGCGGCCAACCCACTTATCATTCGCCAGAATGTGCTGGCCGCAGCCCGGACAGTTGAATTTGTATTCGCTCATGACGACAGCCCACTGAGCGCGAGACTAGGGGTTTCTCCGCCCAAAAGCAACCACTGGCGAAGCGGCATCCCGTCCGCTTAGCAGTTGCGGCAAGACCACCCCGCGTGGCACACTGCCCCTGCAACATCCGGACGGCCATGCCCGAACGCAAACAATCATTGCCAGCCGAGGATCGGGGCGCTCCCGCCGGCCAGACGACCTCCGCTTCTTCGGAAGTTCGCTTGAGCCGCGAGATGCGGCTCCTGGACATCACGATGATCGGCGTGGGCGCCATGATCGGCGCCGGCATCTTCGTGCTCACCGGCATCGCCGCCGGCGTCGCGGGGCCGGGATTGATTCTCGCCTTTTTCCTCAACGGCCTGGTGACCCTCTTCGCCGCCGCCGCCTACGCCGAACTCGGATCCTCCTTTCATAGCGCCGGCGGCGGTTATCTGTACGTGAAGACGGGCCTCAAGGACCCCCAGGGCTTCATGAGTGGCTGGATGTCCTGGTTTGCCTATGTCGTGGCGTGCGCCTTGTACGCCCTGGGTTTCGGCGCTTATTTTAAGGAATGCCTCCCCCTCCTTGGATTAGGGGGCTTGAATCTCCCGGTTTTCTCCGTGGAGCAGTGGATCGCCGTGGGGGTCGTGGCCATTTTCTGCTTCATCAACTACCGCGGCGCTTCGGAAACGGGCGGTGCGGGCAACATCGTCACCGGCGGCAAGATCGTGTTGCTGGTCGTCTTCATCGCTTTCGGCGCCTGGATTACCCTGCAGCGGCCCGATTGGCACCTGACTTTCACCGAGAACCCGCTCCCCAACGGCTTTGGCAGCATCTTCATCGCCATGGGACTCACCTTCATCGCGTTCGAGGGCTACGAGATCATCGCCCAATGCAGCGAGGAGGTGCGCAACCCGGAGCGCAACGTGCCCCGCGCCATTTTCCTGTCTTTGCTCATCGTAGTGCCGATCTACCTGCTCGTGGCGTTCGCTGCCCTCGGCGCCGTGCGACCGGAAGGAATCCCGAGCTGGCAATACCTGGGCGAGCACAAGGAAACCGCGCTGGTGACCGTCGCCAGGACTTTCTTCCGCGGGGGCGACGTTCTGATCCTGATCGGCGGCCTTTTCTCCACCATGAGCGCCCTCAACGCGACGATCTACTCTTCCTCGCGCGTGTCCTTCGCTATGGGGCGGGACCGCAACCTGCCCTCTTGGTTTGGGAGGATTCATCCGCAACGCAAGACGCCTCACTGGTCCATTCTGGCCTCGGGCGCATTCAGCGCTGTCATGGCGGTGACCCTGCCGATCGAGGCGGTCGCCAGCGCGGCAAACATCATGTTTCTGCTGCTGTTCATCCAGGTTCAGGCGGCGCTGATCTCGTTGCGCAAGAAGCGCCCCGACCTCCGGCGCGGGTTCAAGGTGCCTCTCCTGCCCTTCTTCCCGATTGCCGGCATCTTCTTCCAACTGGCTCTGGCCGTCTTTCTGTTCTTCTACAGCCCGATGGCCTGGTTGAGCGCCGGCGTCTGGATCGGCCTCGGGCTGCTGGTGTTCTATGGTTATTCGCGCAAGCGGGATCGCGCCTACGCGCAATTAGTCTCTGTGCGCGAAGCCGCCGAGCGGCGCGACTATCGCATTCTGGTCTGTGTTGGCAGCCTGCAACGCGCGGAAATCCTCCTCCGGGCCGCGGCCGCCGTCGCCCGGCACTATAACGGGGAAATGATCGTCGTCTCGGTCGTCGAAGTCCCCGACCGCGACCTCCTGGCCCAGGGCCTGGAGGAAGCGCGGAAGGCCGAGGCAGGACTCGCCCGTGCGGCCGTGGGCTTGCAGCTCGAAGGCATCCCCGTCAAGGTCGTCGTCAAGATCTCGCATCGGGTCTCCTTTGGCGTGACCGAAACGGCGCTCGAGGAGCAATGCAACCTCATCGTCATGGGCCGCGCGCGCCGGGCGGGATTGATCGAGCGATTCGCGGCCACCATCGTGGACCGCGTCGTCCGTTCCGCTCCCGCCCAGGTCATGGTGGTCACCGCCGAGCGCTGGCCGCAGCGCATCCAGAACCTCCTGCTTGCTTACGAGCGCGGGCCCCACGCGAAACTGACCGCCGATCTGATCGGCGCCTTCGGGGCGGATCACCAAACGATTGTTCGGGCGGTGCATGTGATGCCTTGGACCGCTTCCACCGAGGAACGCGATCGGGCTGCCCGGGACATGAACACGGACCTGGGTGGCCGTTACCCGCACGGCGAACAGAAGGTGGTCCGGTCCGGCGACATTGTAACCGGCTTGTTGCGCGAGTCGAAGCACGTGGACCTGATTGTCATGGGTGGCACCGAAGCCGGCGTCCTCGAACAACTCCTGGCCTACGCGCCGCCCCTGGAGCTGGCCGACCGCACGAGCGCTCCTGTGATCACGGTCTACGAAATGGCGGCGGACCCGAAGCGATGGATGATCTAACGCGAAAAACTTATGGACGGTAAACCTCTTGAATCAGTGCGAGATGTGATGGCGAATCTCGTCGGCTACCTCCCGACGTTGCTCGCCGGCTTCATTGTCTTGGTCCTCGGCGCCGTCCTGGCATGGATTCTGTCCAAACTCATCGTCCGGGTGCTGATCTTCCTGCGGGTGGATCGCGTGGTCGTGCGGCTGGGCTGGGGACGCGCTCTGGCCAAAGGCGACGTGCGTCACTCGCTGTTCGGACTGATCGGCACCGTCTGCGGCGTGCTGCTCTTCCTGGTGTTCCTGGATAACGCCGTGGTGATTTGGAAACTGACCGTGCTTTCCGAGCTTCTGGAAAAGCTGGTGCTTCTCATCCCCCAGTTGATCTCCGCGGCGCTGGTGCTGTTGATCGGTTGGGCCGTCGCCAGTGCCGCCTCCCGCGCGGTGCAACGCATGCTGGTCCAGGAGGAGTTCGAGCGCGCCCGCCTCGCCGGCCGCATCGTGCAGGCGGCCATCCTCGTGGCGGTCTGCGCCATCGCCTTGGTGGAGCTTGATCTCGCCGTCACCATCGTCACTGGTGCCTTCCTGATCGCCTTCGGGGCCCTGGCCCTATGCTTCGTCCTCGCCTTTGGCCTGGGCAGCAAACGCGCCATCGAGCGGATGTGGGAGGACCACTTTCGGTCTCGGCAAGAGAAGCGTCAGAAGGAGACTGAGCCGCCCCAGGTGAAGTGACGGACCCAACACCTGACCGCATTGGTCAAGCGGAACCAAAGGCCACCCAGCCAGCCCCCATCACCACCACAGATAGAAAGAATCCTGACTTTTTTCCAATATGCCACCGACCACACCCCTGGCGCCCGATGACCTCCTGCGACTGCACCCTGCCGACCTTGCTGACCGCCTCCAACGCCTGTCCCTGGAAGAGGCGCAACTCCTCTTGCCGGACCTCCCGCCGACGCTAGCTGCCAGCGCGCTGGGCGAGCTCGACCACGAGCGCCAGCATGAGCTGTTGAAGGTGCTGCCCGCCGGGAAACTGGTCCCGCTCCTGTCCCAGCTCCCGCCGAACATCGTCGCCGACCTCGTCCCCGCGTTGCCGCCTCTGGTTCGCCGCGCCACGCTGGATGCGCTCCCCGCCGAACACCAACAGCGCGTGCAGGCTTTGTTGCGCTACGCCCCCGACACTGCCGGGGGCCTCATGAGCGACCGCTTCATCGCTCTGCGCCAGGACATGACCGTCGAACAGGCCCGCGAACTCCTTCGCGCCCACGCCAGGGAAGAACGCACCGAGGACGTCGCCTACCTCTACGTTACTGACGCCGACCGCCGGCTCGTCGGCATTGTGAGCCTCCGCGACCTCGTGTTCCGGCGCTCTGAGCGCCGCATCAGCGAGATCATGAATCCCGACGTGAAGTTCGTCCGCGTCACCGACGATCAGGAAACCGTCGCCCGCCAGTTCGAGCACTACCACTACCTCGGCCTGCCCGTGCTTGACCAGCAAGGGCGGCTCGTCGGGCTCGTCAAGGCCAGCGATGCGCTGGAAGTCGCCCAGGCTGAGGCCACGGAGGACATGCAGTTGATGGTCGGCTTGTCCGGCGAAGAACGGGCCCTCACGCCCTGGCAAACCGCCGTGCGTCACCGGCTGCCGTGGCTTTACATCAATCTCGGCACCGCGTTTCTGGCCGCCTTCGTGGTAGGCATGTTCGAGAGCACCATTGCCCAGTGGACCGCCCTGGCGGTCTTTCTCCCGGTCATCGCCGGTCAGGGCGGCAACGCCGGGATGCAGACCATCACCGTCATTGTGCGCGACCTCGCCCTGGGCGAGATCTCCGCCGGAGACGGACGCCGCGCCTTGTCCAAGGAAATCATGCTGGCTCTCGTCAACGGCGCCGCCGTCGGAGTGGTGGTCGGACTGATTGGTTGGTGGTGGAAGGGCAGCCTGGTGCTGGGCCTTGTCGCCTTCGCCGCCCTCGTCCTGAACCAGTTATCTGCCGCGTTCGCCGGCGTCACCATCCCCTTCGGCCTGAAGGCGCTCCGCGTGGACCCCGCCTTGGCCTCCAGCATCTTCGTCACCACCGTGACCGACGTCGCCGGCTTCTTCTTCTTCCTGGGACTGGGCCTCCTGGCGCTGCGCTGGTTTGGCACTTAGCGGTCACCCATTCCCCCTCTGGCCTGCGCCGTTAAGAGCCTGCGCAAGCGGCGCAGCCGGACCCTTAAGCCGCCCGGTTTCTGCTGGCGGGCAATCCACCTCCGCCCTCAAACGCGGCAGGCTTTGTGGGAAGCTCTTTTGAATGAAGGCAATCAGTTTCTCCCGAATCTCGCACCGCAAATCCCACGCCTTTCCGGAATCGGCCGCCGTCGCCAGCACCCGGATTTGCATCGCCCGTTCGTTCGCATCCGTCACCACCAGGTTCCAGAAACGCTTGTCCCAGAGGCCGCTGCTTTCCACGATCTTGCGGACCTCCTCACGCGTCTCGCCCAAAGGCAATGAGTAATCAACCCACAGAAAAACCGAGCCCAGGAGATTCGCCGAAACCCGCGTCCAGTTCTGAAACGGTCTCTCGATAAAATGGCTCAGTGGCACGACCAGCCGCCGCTCGTCCCAGATGCGGATGACCACATAGGTCAGCGTGATCTCCTCCACCCGCCCCCACTCCCCTTCGACAATGACCACATCGTCTAGGCGGATCGGCTGGGTCATCGCCAGTTGGAACCCGGCAAACAGGTTCGAAATCGTCCGCTGGGCCGCGAAACCCACGATGATCCCGATCACCCCCGCTGACGCCAGCAGGCTCGTGCCGAACCGCCGCACCTCCTCGAACAACATCAGAATCGAGGCCGCGGTAAAGATAGCGATGATCACATAGAGCGTCTTGCTCAGCACGTGCACCTGCGTGTACACCTTCCGCGCCTGCAGGTTATCGGCCGCGGTAACGTCGTACTTTGCCAGCACTGCCTTCTCTCCCAGGTGCACCCCCTGAAACAGAATCCAAGCCACCGTTCCAATCAGCAGAATGCTGCTGCCCTTCGCCAGCACCCCGCTGGACTCCGGCGGCAGCCCCACCAACGGGAGCGCAAAGATGGCCGCCAGCACCGGGACGATCACCCGCAGGCTCCGGCCCAGCAGCGGCACTACCAGGTCATCCAGCTTGCCTTCTGTCTTCTTGGCCCACGACGCCAGCCACAACTCCAGGACCCGCGTCAGTCGGACAAACACCCAAAACACAACCACGAAAACGCCCAGGCCGAATAGCTTGTCGAAGACCTGGCGAACCGGATGCCCCCCGTCGGTCGCCGGAAGTTTTACCAGCAGCGGAGTGGCCGCCAGATAACCCCCGTAGATCCAGATCAGCAGATACAGCGGCTTGCTGATCGCGCCAAACACTTGCCCGCGCCAGCTAGCCTCCGACGCCTTCGCTTCCACCACCCGGATCCTGCTCCGAACAACCCATGCACACACCCCATGGACCAGCAACACCAACAGCACCAGGCAAAACACCGCCCCCACGTCCACCCACGATACCGCTCCGAAAACCCGCGCTTGCACACCAGGGCCAAACAGCCACTCCATGCCGACACCAATGAACCCCGCGATGCCGCTCCCGGCCGCATCAAGAAAACTCTTCCCCATCATCGCGCTCTTCATACCACTGATCCTTTCATCGCTTCCCGCGCCGTTGTAACAGTTCCAAGATCCCTGCGCCGACTGGCTTCGCCCAACTCAGTCGAGCCGCTCGGTGTTCTTCCTCTGTCTTCACCGTGCTGTGCGCCAGAACTCCCCCATCCTAAGGCGTTACGAATCACCCGCTGCACCCCCATCCCGACCAGCCATTGAACCGCCAGGAACTGGGCCACCGCCCACCAGAAATCCGCCAGCTCCGCTTTCCACGCCTGATAGGCCGCTTGCTGCACCGCCACGGTCACCCCGACACCCACCATGACCGCCACGCGTCGTTTCCCCGCGCTCATCGCCACACCTCCCCACACCACCACCGCGCTCAGATACGCCGCCACAAGGTACGGAACGCACCTCGGCCCCAACGCAAGACTTAGAACGGCCACGTGCAGCGCGCCAATCATTGCCACCAGCCGCCACAGCCCCTCCCCTCGTGGCAGCACTAGGCTTGCACTGCTGCGTTCCCGCCATCCGCACTGGCCAGCGTAATTGTTCATGTTTGAATCGCCTTCCGCCCGCGCGCCAGATCGCCCCGCACGCAGGCCTGGGCCACTATCGCTTGTCCTCACCCGGCCTCCTGCCAAACGGGCTGAACAAATCAACCGGCACCGGCAGAAATGTCGTCGTGTTATGTTCGCTCGAAATCTCCCGCATCGTCTGCAAAAAGCGCAGTTGCAGCGCGATGGGCTCCTGGCTGATCATCGCCGCCGCCTGCACCATTTTCTCCGCCGCCTGAAATTCCCCTTCGGCGTTCACAATCTTGGCGCGGCGTTCGCGCTCCGCCTCCGCCTGCTTGGCCATCGCCCGCTTCATGCTGTCCGGCAATGCCACGTCCCGCACCTCGACGGTGGTCACTTTGATGCCCCACGGTTCGGTTTGTCGGTCGATGATTTCCTGTAGCTTCTGGTTGATCACCTCGCGTTGCGACAGCAGATCGTCCAGCGGCGCCTGCCCCAGGACGCTGCGCAGCGTCGTTTGTGCGATCAGCGAGGTGGCCTTCCAGAAGTTTTCCACCTTGATAACCGCCGCCACCGGGTCAACCACCCGGAAGTAAATCACCGCATCCACCGTCGCCGGCACATTATCGCGGGTCATCACCTCCTGCTTCGCCACGTCAATCGTCACCACCCGCAGGTCCATCTTCACCATCCGGTCAATGACCGGTATCAGCAGAATCAGCCCTGGACCCTTCGCCCCCTGCCGATGCAGTTTCCCGAGCCGGAAAATGACCCCGCGCTCGTATTCGCGCAGGACGCGCACAGCCTGCGGCAGCACGATGGCCGCCAGCACGATTGCGGGGATGATCCATTTGCCCAGGCCGCCAAGTATTTGAGTGATTGCTTCCATAGTCTCTCCGCCACGTTCGATCATTGCTTCTCGACAGTTTCCTTCGGGGTCTTCCCCTCGGCAGCAGGTCTTGGCCCTACACCCGAATTCCCGGCAGCGTTGGTTTGGACTCGTGTCGGCTCTCGGGCGCCAATTGGAAGCCAAGGAACGGCGGGCACTTCTTTGAGATTAGGAAGGATTTCGATCTTGATGACCGGTTCACGAATATCGAATCGAACCCAAGGCGCGCCTTCATCACCGGCGGCACCGCTGGAACTGGGCGGTGAGACGCTGGGCGCATGGGCATTGGTTGCGCCAGTTGCTGCTTTGGGTCTCAACCACTCCAGCGGCAGCTGAATGACTTCGTCCACGATGCCGTGAACCGCTTCTCGCCCGGCATGGTTCCCGGCCTGCCCCACCAAAGCCGGCAGATCGCTGGAGAACTTGTCCAGGCGGCCATCCAGCTCACTGGTGCGCTGTTCCAACGCCTCCAGTCGCCGAGAAACCTCCGAAAGCTGACGACCGTGGTACACCAGTGCAGCGGCGATGATCAACGCCCCCAGGATAGCGGCGATTGCGATGGGTCTTTGCATAACCAGTTGTTTCCCTCCGGATTCTCCCACCCATGACATTGCCGGGGGCTGTGGCAAACCCGGCCCTACCGGCGTGCCACTGCACAGTTCCTCGCTGCACCAACTGCCAACGCGAACAAGAATGGCTTCAATACCAGCGGCAAGTCAGTCAAGATGACAGATCCGAAGCTTCAGTTGCCATAAAGGCAACTTCGTTCTTCGAATGGCGGCCCGACCACCCGCGTTTCCTCCGACAGCACGCGCCATCGAACCCTTGGATTGAGCGCTCAATGCGTCTCAACCTATACACCATCAACCCCTGTTAGCCATGCTGTCAAGCACCCGCTTCGAATTTTCTGTCGCTTCTTCAAAGCCGTGGCCGGAAACCCCGGCGCGCACAGGGCGATACTGTTCGTCGCCGCATATCAGCGTCGTCTTCGGCGCGGTCAGCGTTGCCCGGTTCCTCCCGTCTCTCGCGGTGCCCGGGTTTACATCCTCCGGCCTTCGTAGCTCGCGCCCTTCCCTCAGCCTCCGCTAATGCAAGACAACGCCCTCACGCAAACGAAGTCAGCCTCTCCGCCCGTGACGGAGAGGAGGAGAGAAGAACCACAACCGAACAACACCCCGAAAACCCTCGACGAAACCAACGCCGGCAGAACCACCAACGCCCCCAGAGCCGCTGCGTTCGGGCGCAACCACGATGCAGCAGTCGCGCCAGCCCCCCTTTAACCCCACGGGCTGGCACGCCTGCTGCAACAATTGGGATGCGCCCTGCCACTACGCTTCGGACAAAGCCAAAGTTAGAAACACGACTCCTTCGGGCTGGCGGGCGTCTCAGGTTCTCCTACGCGTCCAGCGCTGCCCGCGGCCCAGCCACTCTGTAGATGCTCTCTCAAAGAAAAGGCGTGAGAGAGCATCTACAGAGTGGCTGGGCCGCTAGGCGTTGGCAGCTCCTGGTCGGCGTTCGTTGGGAGCGGTTTCAGTGTCGGGTAGCGGCGTTCTATTTCCATCGCGTCAGTTTGCCCGTGCAGTTCTGGCGTGCGTGCGGTTGTCCCCCTCAGTGGCGTCCTCGTCTCCCGTGGTGGCAGCCGTTCGTGTGGCGGTGGCTCGTTCTGTCCGGCTGGCTGCGTTAGCTTCCACCACGTTAGGCGGTTGACCATCCGCATCCCCCGTCCTACGCTCAACGGCGCCGTTTGCAAATGAAACCAAAACGCACAATGGCGATCGTACTACTGATTGTCGCGGGGCTCTTGTTAACCAGTGCTCTCCTAATCCCGCGTGCAATTCGACGGTTCTTCTATCCACCAGCACCCCCAATGCCTTCAGTTGTCGCCACACCGGTTACGCAGATCCTCTCTGACCTTGAGGCCAACATGAAGAAGAAGGCTCCGCAAGTGCTCGACCAAATGCAGCCAGGTCTTTCAGACCAAGAAATAGCGGCACTTGAGCAGCAGGCCGGAATCCAGCTACCAACCGAGATCAGAGCACTCTACCAGTGGCACAACGGCTGTCGCTCAGCCGATCCCCGAGTCGTTGGCCCCATACCCGGACACCGTTTCCTGCCGCTCAGCGAGGCCCTCGGCCTTCCTGCAGTTCTCAGCAACCAAGTTGCCAAGGCGACCGCCGTTCAGAAAGCTGCCTTCGGAATCTTCGCCGGGCACACGCGATCATGGATCACCCTGTTCGACGACGGCGCCGGCGACGGATATTTCTTCGACCCAAGAAGAAAGCCCAAGGAGGGTGCGGTATTCTACTCCTTCGCGGAGGATTGCACCTACGTCTTCTTCCCATCCCTCGGCAATCTCCTGGCAGGGGTCGTAAAGTGTTACGAGACGGATGCGTTTTCCTGGACGAACGCTCCGACAGGCTCCGCTCTGACGGAGGACTTCACACGAACCACAAAGATCTGGGAGAGCTTCGGCTCAAGTAACATAAGGTAGAGCGTAACTACTGCCCCCCACAGCAGCAACATCAGCTCGCTAACGCTCGACAACCAGTCACTTCGCGCTCCACTCGCCCCCACAACCCCCTCGTTGCGCGCTCACAACCACGAATGCGCGCACCGTCGAACAGTCTCTCTTTGTCGAACGCTGGTCGCCGCGCGCGGATGCTGACGCTCATGCCCTGCGGTGCCAACCGTCGAACCGTTTGGGTAATTCGATAGTCCTTGTTGCATTCCAACCCTTGCCCTTATCGCACGTCGTTGGGCACCGCTTAGGGCACCGGGCCGCCTTCTGTGGTTATCGAACGTCGCTCTCGGCGGCCCTTTCGCTACGGGCGCGCGCGACCGACGCTCCATCCGGTTCGGGAGCGGGCAGTGCATTCCAACCCGCTGGGTTGTCGGACGCTTTGCGCGCGCGCCCGTCAGCACCGCAAAGACAATGCATGGGGCCGCTAACGCGGCCCAGATACGAAAACTCCAAAGGAGTTTCAGAAGGTAGCCCAGGGTCAGCGAGGCACGAGCGCCACCCTGGGTAACCCGCGCCAACAATTTCAGTCCCCCTCTCCTCCGCTTGCGGAGGAGAGGGGCAGGGGGAGAGGAGGCACAAAGGAACCCGCACGAAGTTTCCCCGGCCAGCCAAGAGCCGTGGGTTGCGCTCGCCCGTCGCTAAGCCCTGCTCGCTAGGTCGTGGCAAGCCACCGCGCCAACTCACGGCACTTGCCTGGCCCCCAGGGCGCCTGACTCGTCGGCTTTTGCACAGCTCAGCGCCACTCCACTTCGAGTCGGACGGCTCCGCGCCGATCCGACTCTACGTTACGGGACGCACCGCTGCACAAAACCGTCGAGACAGGCGAATCCCCCGGCCAGCGCATCACCAGTCCTGGCTCCGGAAACACTCGCAAGCTCGCTGACCTCCGCTGCGGCCTGGTCATGCGCTGGCCCCCAGGTCAGCCTCACCTCTGGCCGGCAGTGCGGAGCGCTTGGCCTAACGGCTCCCCCTGCAACCCCTGAGCCACGGCCAGGCGCTCCGCACTCCCGGCCAGAAGTGACGGAGCGCGTACCCTCGCGACCCAAACCAAACGCGCCAGCCTGCCAGCTTATCAGCGCCGCAAGCTTAACGCTGAAAGCTGGCAGACTGGCGCTCGGGAACAAAGTCAGTCTGGCCTCTGGCTCGGCAGGCCAAGTCGTTCCCTTCCCCCTGCCTCCTCAGCCTCCCGAGCCAGAAGCCAGAAGATCGCGACCCCCGCGCCCCACGACTTCAACTACTCCCCCGGCGCCGTGAGAGCGGCCAGCTTCTGCTACGGCTACGCTTCTCCTGTGTCCGAGGCTGGGCCTCCGCAGAACTGGCCGCACTCACTACCGCCCCCAACTCCAGTCTCACCTCTGGCGCTCCGGGCTCCGCGCTAGGCCTGAAGGCTTGCCCTGTTGCCCTTCAAGCCACGGCCTGGCGCTGCGCACTCCACGCCAGAAGTGAGAAAGCTCCCGGTCACTTCGCTCCTGATCCCCGCTCCGTTCCCTCAGAAAAACGACCGCGCGCGCCAGCTTCAACATCGCTTCGTTCGGCGCTGTCATGAAGGATGCTTCCGGCTCCAGCCACAAGAGCTGTTATCTATAGTGCCGCCCCGCTGCCGTATCCCGCTGACGCGGGAACCCCTCGGCACACGGGTCCCCGCCGCCTCATCGCATGTCTGGCTGCCGCAGGCGCAACACAGCCAGACCTTCGGCGGCCCGGTTCACTAAAGATAACAGCGTCTTGTGGCCGGAAGCCTGTCCGCGCCTGTCACGCTCACTGCTTGCGGCCGGCTGCCCTGACCCTGCGCCCCCGCCGACCACGCAGTGCCCGCGCCAGTCGCTCCCGCATCCTTCACGCCAGCCCCTCACTCGCTGCCTTGATCAGTTACGCGCGCGCGATATATCCGCTGCCCAGCCTGCGTTCTCAGGTCTTTTTCCCGCCGCTCCGAGCGCCTCTCACTGCTTCAGTCCAGTCTACCGCCCTCACCCGCCCGCTTTTACCGCAGGGGGCCCGTGCGTGGTGCCCTCCGTAGATTCCTCCCACGCGCCGCCCTGCTCAGCGGGCTGCTTGGGTGAAGGGCGATAGACCGGACTGAGCAGAGAGAAAAAAAAGACCATGAAAACTACATCACATATCCAAGAAGTCGGTTCAGGGCTCCAGTCCCGTCCTGATGAGCAAGAGAAACCTTCCATCCAGCCTCCTCTGCCGGGGCTGGACAAAATCGTCAAGCCCTTCCGCTTCGCTCCCTCCCCCTACGTTTACAAAGTCGTTCCCCTCCGCGAGGCCCTGACCCCCGACCAGATGACCCTTTGCGACACCCCCGAAGCCGCCGCCGCCTATTGGCGCCTGCACGTTCCGCACGCCGAAGCCTTCGACCCCGAATGCGAGTGCTTCACGGTGTTGCTTCTGAACACCCGCCGCCGCATTAAGGCCCATCACCTTGTCAGCGTAGGCACCCACGACACACTCCTAGTTCACCCCCTCCAGGTATTCCGCCTCGCCATCATGACCTCCGCCGCCGCGCTGGTGCTCATGCACAACCATCCCTCAGGCGAGCCCACCCCGAGCGAGGCCGACATCAAGGTTACCCGCGACCTCATCCGCGCTGGCCAGCTTCTGAAAATCGAAGTGCTCGACCACGTAATCATTGGCAACCCCCGCCATTCATCGCTCCGCGAGCTTGGCTATTTTGCAATGTAGGAGGCCCGCCATGACCGCGACACAAGCCCAGTTCCGCAACGACCTCGCCGAGACAGCCGACCCCGGCCCTTGGCGCGGTGTTTACTTCGACGGCCCGCAACCCGACCAAGACCCCGAAGGCGAGGAAATCCCGGTCTGGATTGTTTACGTAGGCGACGAGGAAGCCGAACCGGTCTCCACCGTTTACCACGTTTACGACTTCGCGCGCGCTCAGGCCCTTGCCGAGCGCATCGCGCAGGACCGCCGCCTTGAACTCATCCACGAAGCCGCCACCGCCTGATTTATGAACAACACGAACAACAATCAATCCGGCTTTAGCCTTCAGCCTTTAGCCTTTAGCCTTGTCCACGCCTACACCCGCTCGCAAGCGATTGCGGACGGCTTTCAAATCGAAGTGACGAAAACCGCGCAGGAAGCGGGAATCCGCTTTCCGGTATTCATCACTCGCGGAGTCTATGAGCAATGCGTAGCCGTCCCGCCCGGTGTCACCGGCCAGGACGAAGCCGGCAGGCTGTGGGATGTCGTGTGGCTTTTGCGCCATGCCATCCTCCGCAGCCGCCCCGGCACCAGTCGCTTGCCCTTTGCGCTCTACGTGCGCAACTCCGACAAGCACCCCGCCCGCCTCACAAAGCTGATCGCCACCGCTGGCGCGGTTGACATAGACGACCCCGCACCGGCCATCACAATACTTTTGCCGGACGAGGATTGAACCCGCACCGCTGGCCCCGGGCAACCGGGGCCAGCCCTTCACCATGAGCCAGACTTTCCTTTTCTTCGAGCACCAGGCCCGCGACGCCGAGCAGGCCCTAGCGGACGCGAAACGCGCCGCCAAGGAAGCCGCCACCGCCGCCAGAGCCGCCGCCAAGCAGAAAGAGGAGATGGAGAAAAGCACCCGCCGCTTGATGCGCGAAGCCGCCTACCGCAGGAAACACCCGCCCGGCTTCGCCCAGTGCGGCATCAATTGGTATCCCGCGGGCTCAGGCTGGACCCACTGCCACAAGTGCGGCCAGCCACTCATCTACACCACCGACCGCGGCGCCAAACCCCGCGAATGCCCAGGCCGCAGGCCATGACAATTCAGCCAAGGGGCAGCCACCCGGACGCAAGTCCGTTGAGCGGCATTCTACTTTGCCTGCCGGTGGCTGCCCCCTTGGCCTCCGGCGGCCGGGCTCCGCCCTGGACCCGGCAGGACTCGCCGCCCTGCACCCGCCTCCGTTTTTGCTGGGCCTCACGCCGGCCCAGACCCGCGCCAAAGGATTTACCTCTGGACTCCTCTCCCCGCTGCGCTGGCTATTCAGGCTCTCTCCGCTCGCGCCGTGTACGAAGTTCGCTCGCCCGAATCCCCGGCCGGGCCGAATCCCCCACGCCGCCACCGGCCCCCGGGCGCTGACAATGGTGTCCCCATGGGCGGCAGGACGGGCCTTGGTGACGCCTTCACGCAACACGCACCACGCACCAGCTTTCACTCCCCAAGGAGCGGCAAGCCCGCGTAGTTCCCACGGTGCCAGGTGACCACGCCGGACGCCCCAGGATCGCAGGTCGCTTCCTCTCCGTTGGGGCCGCGGTAAGGTTCCTGTTGATGCCGTGTTCATGTTTCTTGTTTCAGTCTTCTTTGCCCTTCACTTGCGCGGCTTGGTGCGGGGGCCGGGACAAGTGGCTCCTCCTGAAGGCAACCTCCACTGGCCGCCCGCAGTCGCCGCGCTCTTTCAGTGAAAGGGCAAAGAAGCCCGAAACAAATGAAACAAAATATGAACACTCCAGTCATCAACAAGAACCTCACCGCTCCCTCCGTCACCATCGCTCCCCGCAATCCAGCCCGGGGCGTCCTGCTCTTCGTGGTCACCCTCACCACCTTCAAGGACACCCGCTCCTACCCCTGCCGCTCCCTGGAGAGTGCCACCAAACTGGCCGAGCGCTTCATTGCCAGCGTCACCAAGCCCCGCCCCGCCGCCCAGCAAGAGACCACCCCCGCCCCCGAGCCCCAGCCGGTGGCCGCATAGGTCAGACATCCCTGGCTCCGGCCGGGGATTCTTTTTTGCTCGCGAACCGGACCATCCCCAAGCCGCTCACTCCCGCTGCCAGGCCTCACGCCGTCACTCCGCCTGCTTGCGCACGCCTCGCGCCGTCATTCGGCCTGCTGCTCCGTTCGCTCCCCCGCCCGACCCCAGTGCTCGCCCCCCTCCGTCCCCAGGGGGTCTGCGCTCAGAGATCGTAGGAAAAAGTGAGCACCATGGTGCCCAGTCAGGTAGCGCCCCCAGAACAGCGCAAGGCGCAACCTGCTGACGTACCAAGATAAAGATGCCCCCGCCAAAAGTGTCCGCAATTGCGGCCACCGAGCCCGGCACCTGGCGGCCGTCGGCGCAGGTTGCGAAAAGCGTTACAATTGTAACACAGCCCAACGAGGCAACGGACCGGGAACTGCGCAAGGCGGACCCGTCCGGCTGTGCCGGGGGTGATGAAGCCGCTCCCGAAGTCCAAACGTCAACCGCGGTTGACATTTCTACAGAACGACCTGCATTGCCGGAAAGACTGGCAACAATTGTTGCCATCGAAACCCAAACCCTCGACCTGGCCCAGGCAGGGCGACCGCAGAATGTCACCAAGTGGTGACACTTGCCGAGCAGTTCCGACCGCCGCGCCCCCGGGGAGTAACTTGCAGGTTACTCTTCTGACGAATGTTCACAATTGTGAACGCTTCCGCAGCACCAAGCCTCCTAAAACGCGATATAGCGCGTCGCCATTCCGGCGGCTACCCACATAGCCACCTACCCCAAACCGCCATTCAAAGCCTCGCTACGGACCTTCCAGCTCAATTAAAGGCCCATTAGCGGCCCCAACTCCATCCTCGACCAAATGCCAGATCCCACGATCCCGAGACTCGCACACACGCCCTTTGGGCCGTGTGTGCGAGTCCCAATCCCAGGCTCCCGGCAAAATGGTGCACTTTCAGTCTACTTTCGGTCTACCGTCAAACACCGAACCTTCGCCGAACTCTTACCCCCCAGTTTTCGGCTGATGTGGGTGTCACCAGCGACCGCGCAGAAACCACCGCCTCCTCCATATCACCCAACCTTTGCCCTACTTTCGTATAACCATCCCGCCACACGTTCCAGCACCCGACCACCCCAAACCGAACGT
>CAZDOO010000036.1:0-51451 GCA_964507045.1 uncultured Verrucomicrobiota bacterium
CTCTGCAAAGTTTGCAGAGGTTCAACGGTGAGGTAACGGTGAGGTGACGGTGAGGTGAGCCAGCAGAGAGGGGGGGTATTGTCCGGGGCTGAGCCTGACCCCCAGTCCGGGCCGCCCGGACCGGCCAATCTCAGAGGATTTCACGAATTCCCCGGGTGGGATGGGGTGGCAGCCCTTCCTGACAGTCCCGCAAATCCACCTGGGTATCCCTTGTCCAGAGCGCAGAGTCCCCCAGGGCAATCCTGTCATGGACAACCCGGCGTCAGCCCGCTAGGCTCAACCCCGATGGCTGCGAACCCAGACCTCCGTCGGCGCGACGACTCCGCATTCCTATGAAAACCCGCTTCCTGCTCATCGCCCTCACTGGCGTCAGCTTAGCCGTTCTTGCTGCCGCCCAGCCTTCGCCCGGCAATCCGTTGTCGGGCCTGGAGCGGCTCAAGGACTTCAGCACCCGGCGCGACTCATCGTCCGACCCGGACTGGCGCAACGGCAACGACGACCGGCGCGGCATTGACGCGGGCGGGACGCTGACGCTGGCCGAGCTGGAGGGGCCCGGCCTCATCGCGCACATCTGGTTCACCATCTCCCACAAGGCGCCGTTCTATTCCCGGCTGCTGACACTGCGCATTTACTGGGACGGCGAGGAACACCCGAGCGTCGAATGCCCGGTGGGCGACTTTTTCGGCATCGGACATGGGGTGGACAAGTCCTTCGTGTCCATCCCGATCCGGGTGTCCTCGGAGGGCCGGGGCCGCAATTGCTATTGGCCGATGCCTTTCCGCAAGTCCGCCCGCATCACCGTCTCCAACGAAAGCGACCAACCGTGCCGCTCCATCTACTATTACATAGACTGGCAGAAGCATTCCACGCTGCCCGCCGACACGGCCTACTTCCATGCCATGTACCGGCAGGAGCACCCGTGTGTCATGGGCCGCAATTACCTGCTGGCCGACATCGCCGGGCGCGGCCATTACGTCGGCACCATCCAGAGCGTGTATGCGATGTCCGCAACGTGGTATGGCGAGGGGGATGACTTCTTCTTCATTGACGGCGAGGCGGAGCCCAGCCTGCGCGGGACGGGCACGGAGGATTACTTCTGCGACGGCTGGGGATTCCGCGAGCAGGACGGCCCCTTCTATGGCACGCCGCTTTGGGAAGGCCGCAACGCCGGCGACCGCTGCACCGCCTACCGCTTCCACCTGACCGACCCGGTGGTGTTCACCAATTCGCTGCGCGTGGAGATCGAGCACAAAGGGCAGCAGACGTTTCCCGACGGCACGCGCACCATCTTCATCGAGCGCGATGATCTCATGTCCTCCGTGGCGTTCTGGTATCAGACCGAGCCGCACAAGGCCTGGGCGGCCTTGCCACCCGGCTCGCAGCGGCTGCCCTTCACCGAAAGCAACCTGCTCGTCGGCGCGAAGGACCTCGAGCGCGGGAAGCATTCCGAAGGCACGGTCGGCACGCAGGACCTGCGCGGCAAGGTCACGGACGACAAATTCATGTCCTTCAAACCACTCGCGGGCAAAGGCTGGATTGAATTGCCCTTCGCGACGGCCAAAGCACAAGTGGTTGATCTGGTCGCGAACCTGGTCCACGGGCGCGAGGGTGGCAAGTATCGCGCGCTGCTCGACGGCAAAGAGCTGGAGCTGATGAACCTTTACGCCGACAATTGGACGCCCACGCCGCATCGTTGGGGCATGCGCCAGTTGACGGCGGGCAATCATGTCCTGCGATTTGAAGCCACCGGCAAGCCCGGGGCCGGCGACGGCTATGAGCTGGGCTTTGACACACTCGTCGCCCGCGTGCCGGTCTATGCGCGCCCGCTCGACCTTGACCTCCGCAAAGTCCAGAAGTGATCCGGGAGGTGCAGCCGCCGCCCCCCGGCCATGGACCCCAACCACAACCGACACATGCTTACTCTCCCCGACAAGTTCCTCGGCGCCATGATCGCCGTCCTGCCGCTGCCCGGCGCGCCGCGCTACGGCGGCAATGACCGGCAGATCGTCAAGCAAGCCCTGTCCGACTTGGAGCACTACGCCCAAGCCGGCGTGGACGCCATTGTGCTGGAGAACAGCCATGACCTGCCCTATATCAAACCGCCGCTCCCGGCGCGCGCGATCGAAGTCCTGAAGCATGTCGCCACCGAGGTGCGCCGCCGGTTCGCGGGGCCCATCGGCATCCAGGTACTCGAAGCCGCCAACGAGACAGCCCTGGAAATCGCGCACCAGGCCGACCTCGATTTCCTCCGGGTGGAAGGCTACGTCTTCGCCCATGTGGGCGGGGCGGGGCTGATCGAAGGCTGCGCGGGCCGGCTCCTGCGCCGGCGCCAGGAGCTGGATTGCGAGCACATCAAAGTCTTTGGCGACGTGAAGAAGAAGCATTGCTCCCACGCGCTGACCGGCGACCTCGATGTCCTGGACGAGGTCAAGCAGGCCGAATTCTTCCTGGTAAACGGCGTGATCGTGACCGGCGCCCGCACCACTGAACCACCGGCGGTCGCGGAGTTACGGCGCGTGAAGAGGCACGCGCGGGTGCCCGTTCTCATCGGCTCCGGCATGACACCGGCCAATATCAAGACCTACTTCCCGCTGGCGGACGGCTTCATCGTCGGCTCGACTTTCCGGGAAGGCGGCCGCTTTCTGGGCGCGCTTGAACCGAGGCGGCTGGCGGCTTTCATGAAGGTCTTTGGCGCCCTGCGCGGGCAACGGGCGTAGCCGGCGGATTTCCGGGTTGGGCGCTCGAGCCGGCGCGCATCCGTGCGAGCCCTGGCTTGGAGCGTCAGCAGCAAACCGGTGGCCATATCAGCGCCGGACGTGGCGCCGAGCGCGCAGAGGTGCGCCACCGCCTGCCGCACGGGTTCCCCAATGCCGGCCATCAAGGCGAGTATAAGATCCCGCATCGGGCCGGAGACCAATCCACGGCGCGCCAAATCAAGGAAGGTATTGGAGAAGATGTTGTTGCCCCGCGCCACCCGGAAAATCCTGTCCCGCACGGACCGGAGGTCCTGGTCGCACAGCTTCTGGCGCAAGTGCAAGCCAATGAGCAGGCCGGCGATGAAGTCGTCTCCGCCGGGAGTCAAGCCCACGCCGCAACCTTTCAGGCGCCGGATGCCTTCGAGCAAGCGGCCGTGGAAGACCTGCCGCACGCCGCGCTCGATCTGCGCAGCATAGGCCCGCTCGAAACCGGCTCGAAGATGCTTCCGCCGCTGGCGGTCCAGGAGAAAGGCGAGACTCTTGGAGGGGGCAGCCTGCAGGAGCGCGTCACCGAGGATTGAGAGATTGTGCTCGAAGCGGTCGGGGTCTGCCGCCCGCAGCTCGATGGCAGAATGGTAGCAGTGGCGGGCGGTGAACGGGTAGCGGCGGCCCGCAAACAGAACTGCGCGGGTGCTGATTTGGAGTGGTGCAGTGTTGCAGGTGGGGGCTTCAACCCTTTCAGGGTTGGAAACCCTCCTCAGCTTTCCCAGGGTTGGATAGCCCCCCCATTCCCCGGCAATCCAACCCTGGGCTGAATTATGCAATCCTTTCAGGATTGACGGGCCGGTCCCCGCACCGCCTTGAGCTTGGGCCAGCTTGAGGTCGCGGAGGACGATGTTTACAGGGCCGGGGCCGATGCTCTCATCCACGACCGAGACCAGACGGCCACGGCGCTCGAAGTTGACCACCCGCTTGAAAACGGAGTGCGGGCGGTAGGAGCCAGGCCTAACCTGATCCCCGATGCTGAGGAGCATTACGCCGGGTAAAACACCATGCCGTAGTTCTTGCTGTATTCGGCTTCGCGGACGATCTCGACTTTGCCGGTGACGGGCATGCCGAGCTTCGGGTTCGCGATCTTAACCTGGCCGGTGATGCGCAGGCCGTTCTCCAGCTCCACAATTCCGAGGCCGAGCTTCGCCACGTTGAAGTCCGGGGGCAGGTTGTGGACGGTGGTAAAGGTCAGCAGCTTGCCCTTCTTGGGCAGCGGCACGGTGTCGAACTCGAAGAACTCGTTCTTACCGCACTTCTTGCAGACCATGCGGAAGGGGTAATGGAGCTGCCCGCACTTCCTGCACTTATACGCGTAGATTTCCAAAGCCATATTAATCCTCCCGCTTCCAGACAAGGCAGACGACGTTGTTGCCGAAGCCGCCGAAGTTGCAGGTGAAGCCGATCCGGGCGCCCTTGACCTGCCGCTTGTCGGCTTCGCCGCGCAGTTGCAGGATAATCTCGTGGGCCTGGCCGACGCCGGTGGCGCCGACGGGATGACCCTTGGCCTTCAAGCCGCCCGAGGTGTTGATGGGCAGCTTGCCGCCCAGCCGGGTCTCTCCGCGCTCCAGCGCCAGGTGCCCCTGTCCTTTCTTGAAGAAACCGACCTCCTCGCTCTCCACGATCTCGAGGATGGTGAAGGCGTCGTGCAGCTCGGCAACATCCACGTCGCCCGGCTTGACGCCCGCCATCTTGAACGCCTGCGCCGCGGCGCCACGCACGGCGAGCAGGTCGGTTGGTTCGGCGCGCTCGTGGACGCAGTGTGAATCCGTCGCTTGCCCGACACCGACCAGCCGGATCAGCGGCTTCTTCAGTTTCTTGGCGACTTCCGCCGACGCCAGGATTACGCACGCGCCGCCGTCCGAGACGGGGCAGCAGTCGAAGAACCGCAGCGGCTCGGCCACATAGGGGTTATTGGTCATGGCCTCGGGCGAGTCGAGGATGCCTTCGAGAGTGATCTTCTCGTGCAGATGCGCATAGAAGTTGAGCAGCGCATTGTCGTGGTTCTTCACGGCGACCATCGCCAGGTGCCGCTCCGTTACGCCATACTTCTGCATGTAGAGGCGCGTGAACATCGCCGCCAGCGAGGGCAGCGTGACGCCGTAGATGTACTCCGCCAACGGATGACTGAGCGTCGCGACGAAGTCGGTTGCATCGAGGTTGTTCACCTCGCGCAACCGCTCGGCGCCGGTGACCAGCACGACGTCGTGCAGGCCGGAGGCGACAGCCATGTAGCCGGTCTTGATGGCGGAGGCGCCGGAGGCGGGGCCGTTCTCAATCACTTCCGCGCCGGCGGGAGTCAGGCTGAGCGTATCCACGACCGCGCTGGCCAGCCCGCTTTGGTGATTGAGCCGGGCGCTGCCCATGTTGGCCACATAGACGTGGTCCACCTTAGACAGGCCGGCGTCCTTGAGCGCCATCATCGCCGGGTAGGCGGCGATTTCGCTGACCGGATACTCCAGGCGCGTGAAACTGGTGATCCCTACACCAACTGCATAGACCTCGCGCATAATCACAGCCTCCCTTCCTGCTTCCAGCGCTGGCTCATGAGCGCCGTGCCGGTTGAGTCGTAGAGCGAACGAGTTGCAGCGAGAAGGTCAGCGGGTGCTTTGGGCGGATCGGTAGGAGGCAGGATCGCCGCTTGCGCCTTCTCCAGCAGATGCTTCGGAACCGGCCGGCGTCCGACGACCAGCGTCTCGCGGGCCTTATTGAACAGCTCCTTGGTCAGCGCCCAGGAGGGCACGCCGCCCAGCTCGTGCGCGATGTTGAACCGCTTCTCCAGGCCATACTCAATCATCCAGCGCCGAAACCCGATGGGGGATTCAGCCACGATGAGCACTTCCTTCTGGCCGATGATGTCCAGGTGATACTCCATCTTGGCCGCGAAGGCGTGGGCGCCGACACGCAACCCGCGCCGCAGCGCCACCGTATGATAGGACATGCCGACCTCCTTGCTCAGCAGCCGGCCGTTCACCACGGCGACCAGTTCGCCTTTGATCTGGGCGACCAGCACATACTCGTCCTGGACCCGGTAACGGTAGTAGGCCAGCAGCTCGCTGATGAGTCGCGCCGCCACCACATCGTAATAGTCCCGCTCGACATGCAGCAGCGGCTCGACGTGGCAGAGAATATCCGGGATGTCCTCCCGGCCAACCTGTCGGATAACCATTTCCTCGCCGCCGGCCAGCATCATGTACTTGGGCGGGAAAGGGGGAATGGAGTTATCAATCGGGCGGAGGATTTTCTCGACATCAACGGCCATAAGCTCTCCTGTTGTGACCAGCCGTGGCTTGCACCGCGCCCGGTGAGTGACTGGGTTCTCTGATCATGCCGGCAGATTAGCAGCCCGGCCCCCGCCGACAAGCAAAACCTGCCTCCTCGCCGCGGGCGGCCAAGCCACAGAAGAATGCCATGCCGCCGGATTCGAGGCGGGGAGAATTGCCTGCCAGCAAGACCTGAACTCCGATTGCATAAGTGTTTGCTCGTTGGGCTCGGCCCGGTAGAATCGCCACCCGATGCCTGCCATCCAACCAAGCCATGAACCTAAACACCCCGCTCGCAACTGAACCTCAAACCACCACTGGCCACCGCGGCGGAATCCTGGTGATCAGCGCCATTGTCGCAGCGCTCGGCTCGTTGCTGTTTGGCTTCGACACGGCCGTAATCTCCGGCACGACCGAGGCCCTGCGGCAGGTCTATGCGCTCAACGACAATCTGCTGGGCTTCACCGTATCCAGTGCGCTGATCGGGACGATGGTCGGGGCGCTGCTGGCGGGCCGGCCGGCGGATTGGTGGGGGCGGCGGCCGGTGCTGGCGCTGCTGGCGGTGCTGTTCGTCGTCTCGGCCGTGGGCTGCGCGCTGGCGTGGAACTGGCATGCGCTGCTGTTCTTCCGCTGGCTGGGCGGCGTGGCGGTCGGCGGGGCGTCGGTGGTCTGCCCGATGTATATCACCGAGATCGCGCCCGCCCGGCGGCGCGGGCTGCTGGTGGCGGTCAGCCAGTTGAACATCGTGCTCGGAATCCTGGCGGCGTATCTTTCCAACTACCTGGTTGCGCGCGTGGTGGGCGCCGACCATCCGAATACCTGGCGCTGGATGTTCGGGGTCATGACGGCGCCCGCAGTGTTGTTCCTGCTGACGGCGCTGATGATTCCCGAAAGCCCGCGCTGGCTGGTTAAGCGCGGCCGGCGTGACCAGGCCGAGGCCGTGCTGGCGCGGTTCGGGCACGAAAGCCCGGCGCAGGAGGCGGGCGAAATCGAGGGCTCACTGAAAGCCGAAATGGGCGGCGCGCATCAGCGCCTCTTCCAGCGCAAGTATCTCAAGCCGCTGCTGCTGGCCTGCATGATCGCCGCTTTCAACCAGCTCGATGGCATCAACGCGGTCCTCTATTACGCGTCCGACATCTTCCGCATGGCCGGCGCGGACAAGGCCAGCGCCCTGATGCAGTCAGTTATTATCGGACTCACCAACCTGGTGATGACCCTTGTGGCAATGGCGCTGATTGACCGCATCGGGCGCAAAGCCCTGCTGCTGGTCGGTTCGGTCACGTTTGTCGTGTCCCATCTGCTGGCGGCTTGGGTGTTCGCGGCTCATGCCCAGGGCTGGATCGTGATTGCCGCGCTGATGGGAATCGTCGGCACCCATGCCTATTCGCAGGGAGCGGTGGTCTGGGTGATCATCAACGAACTGCTGCCCAACGCCGTGCGCGCGTCGGGCTCAGCCGTAGTCTGCTGCCTGGTTTGGGTGTTATGCCTTGGGGTGAGCTGGTCCTTCCCGGTGGTGGCGGCCAAGTCGGGGGCCTATGCGTTTGGATTCTTCGCGCTCATGATGGTGCTTCAATTCGCGCTGGTGCTGAAGTTCCTGCCGGAGACCAAGGGCGTTTCGTTGGAGGAACTGCAGAGGCGCCTGGGCGTGGCGGATTAGACACCGTCCCCTCGGGACCCCGAGTGCACGGATGGTCCCGCAGACCCGAAGCGCTTCCGCGAGAATTTTCGATATCCGCGTCTGAACATCATTGACGGCGGCGCGGCTTTCATCAATCAATAGGCTATGCTCGCATACAATAAGAAGATTCTGTTCATCGGTTTTGGGTCAGTGGCGCAATGCACCCTCCCCATTTTGATCAAGCACATCAAAGTGCCCGCGCGGCACATCACGGTGATGGACTTCGAGGACCGGCGGGGCCTGCTGGCGCCCTGGCTGAAGCGCGGCGTGAAGTTCGCGCACCAGCGCGTGACCCGCGCCAACATGGGCGCGCTACTCGGCAAATACGTCGGGCCGGGCGATCTGCTGATAGACCTGGCGTGGAATATTGACTGCTGCGAAATCCTGCAGTGGTGCCACGACCACGGCGTGCTCTACATCAACACTTCCGTCGAGCTGTGGGACCCGTACGCGAACGCGAAGGGCGCGCCGCCGCAGAAGATGACCCTCTACTGGCGGCAGATGAATATCCGGCGCATGATCTCCAAGTGGTCAACGCCCGGGGCGACGGCAGTCCTGGAGCACGGCGCTAACCCCGGGCTCATCTCCCACTTCACCAAGCAGGGCCTGTTGGACCTGGGCAAGCGCGTTATCAAGGATCGGAAGGTTAAAGGCCGAGCGGCCGAAGAACTCCAGCAGCTCATGGCGGAGCAACAGTTCAACCGGCTCGCGATGCAGCTTGGCGTCAAGGTGATCCATTGCAGCGAGCGCGACACCCAGATTACCCGCAAGCCGAAAGAGGTGGACGAGTTTGTCAACACCTGGAGCGTCGAGGGCTTCCGCGAGGAAGGCACCACCACCGCCGAGATGGGCTGGGGGACGCACGAGAAGGAATTGCCGGCGCTGGCCTACGAGCACAAGGAAGGCCCGCGCAACCAGATCTGCCTGGCCCGCATGGGCATCAACACTTGGGTCGCCTCCTGGGTGCCAAACTACGCCATCCGCGGCATGGTCGTGCGCCACGGCGAAGCCTTCACCATCTCCGACTACCTGACCGTCTGGAAGAACGGCAAGGCCGTTTACCGGCCCACGGTGCACTACGCCTACTGCCCGGCGGATGTGGCCATCGCGTCGCTGAACGAGCTGCGCGGCTACGATTACCGGCTAGTCGAGAAGCAGCGCATCCTCAACGATGAGATCACCAGCGGCTCCGATATTCTCGGCGCGCTGCTGATGGGCCATGCGTACAACTCGTGGTGGGTTGGCAGCAACCTCAGCATCGGGGAATCCCGCCGCCTGGTGCCGCACCAGAACGCGACCACCATGCAGGTGGCCATCTCGGTCGTCGCCGCCTCGATGTGGATGATCGAGAACCCGGCGCGCGGAGTGTGCTCGCCCGAGAACCTCCCGCATGAATACGTGCTCAAGATCGCCAAGCCGTATCTGGGCAAATGGATCTCCAAGCCGGCCGATTGGACTCCCCTCAAGCACTACACCAACGCCTTCCCGGGCTATAACCAGCCGGGGATTGACCGGAAAGACCCCTGGCAGTTCAAGAACTTCCTGATTACCGACGGAGACTAACATGATCACTCGCCGCCACCTGAAGAAATTGGCAGAGCAGCACGGCACACCGCTGTTCGTGGTGGACCACGACCAACTGCGCTGCAACTACGCCCAGTTCAAGCGCTACCTGCCCCGCGTGCAGGCCTATTATGCCGTAAAGGCCAACTCCGACCCCGCCATCGTAAAGACGCTCTACGAGGCCGGGTGCAGCTTCGACGTTGCCTCGATGCCGGAGTTCCGCATCGTCTACCAATACATCAAGCACCTGCCCGACAAGCAGCGGCAGGACTGGATTTGGGACAAGATCATCTACGCCAACCCCATCAAGGCCAACGAGACCTTGCAGGACCTCAATCCCTACAAACCGCTGGTCACCTACGACAACTTTGAGGAGATCAAGAAGATCAAGCAGCACGCCCCGCTGGCCGGGCTGGCCCTGCGCATCAAGGTGCCCAACACCGGCGCGATGGTCGAACTCTCCTCCAAGTTCGGCGCCTCACCAGGCGAGGCTGTTGACATGATCCTGGCCGCCGACAAGGCGGGCCTGGTCGTCGAGGGCCTGAGCTTCCACGTCGGCAGCCAAACCACGAACTTCGAGAACTACGTCGCCGCCGTCAACCTGGCCGCCAATCTCTTCAAGGAAGCCCGGCAACGCGGCTACACCAAGATGAACCTGCTGGACATCGGCGGCGGCTTCCCCGCGCCCTATGACGACACCGTCAAGCCGTTCCGCGAACTGGCCAGCATCATCAATCGGGAACTCGACCGCCTGTTCCCGAAGAACATTCAGATCCTGGCGGAGCCGGGGCGCTTCATGGTCGCCACCGCAGCCACGGCCATCTCGAAGATCATCGGCAAAGCCGTGCGCGACGGGAAGCTCTGCTACTACATCAACGACGGGGTCTATCACACCTTCTCGGGCGTGATCTTCGACCACTGCCACTACCACCTCAAGGCCTTCAAGCGCGGGCCGAAGCAAATCTGCTCGGTCTTTGGCCCCACCTGCGACGCCCTGGACGTGGTCTCCCTGGCCGAGCAATTGCCCCCCAACCTCGAACGGGGCGACCTGCTCTACAGCGAAAACATTGGCGCCTACAGCCACGCCTCCTCCACTTGGTTCAACGGCTTTCCCCCGGCCAAGGTCGTCCACGTGAACCAGTAACCGCCCGGCCACCTTAATGCGGAGGCCGCGACCGGGGGCGGAGGACGGGGGCATTTGTCCACGCGCTTTTCCCGGCGCCGGAGTCCGGCCGGGTCAGGCGCAGGATTTCCTCGGCGGCGGTGCAGAATCGCACCGGCACACTCGGCGACGGCGGGGCGTTGGTGTCCCCCAGCATCGGCTCGCCGGCGTCGGCGATGCTGGCCACCTGGGCGACCACATTGCCGGCTTCATCCACGATGGGTGCGCCGCTGGAGCCGGGGGCAAACTCAGCCGTGACATTGAGGAACCGGATGGGCCGGGTCAGCAACCCGTTGGTATGGCCGTGCTCGTCCAGCATCTCGTTGCGCTGGCGGCTCACCCGCGCCACCATGCCTTCTGTGAACATGAAATAATAGCCGCCGGGATGGCTTAGACAATACACCCGCTCCCCCGCCCTAGCGCCCGGACGCAGCGGCAGCGGCTTGAGCCCTGGCGCCTCGATCTTCACCAGGCAGGTGTCTGACTCCCTGTCCGCCGCCAGCACCGACTGCACCGGAAACACCCGCCCCGCGTCGTCCGCGGCGATCAGGTAGCTCTCTTTGACCCCCTCGTCTTCGGCCGTCACCACGTGACAACAGGTGGCAACGACGCCTCCCTCGGCTACGGCAAATCCGGCACTGCCGTTGAAATGCCACTCCGGACATTCCGGGCATTTGTAGAAACTACCGATTGCCAGCGTGCTTTGCCGCAACCGGTCGCATAAGTCCGGCGCCGCCAGCTTTTGGTGTGACACCGGCAACTCTTTGAAGTGGGCGCCGCCGTCACGGACCTGCTGCCGCAATGAATCGCCCGAGACGAGCTTGCCCGCCTGCAAGAGCCTCGCGCTGGCGGTGACGACCTTGCCCACATACTCCTCGTCGTCAATCACGAAGCGCGACGTTTCCGCCGGTGCTCCCGCGCTGAGAAGCGCTAAGCCAACTACCAGCACGATGACCGGTGGCAGCCCGGACTTCGGCTCATGGGAACGCCCCTCGCGCCAGAGGCTGAGGCTGGTAAACAGCGACCACAGCCAGGCGGCGCCAAAGACGGCAGCGCCCGCCTCCCCCAGCCACGCTACGGACTTCGGCTGGGCGTCGTTGATGAGTTCATCATAGATTTGCAGGGCCAGCAGCACGAACCAGCCGATGACCAATCCAAATCCGGCGATCGCCAGCAGAAGCTGTCCGACGCCCGCTGCGCGCCGTCCGGCCAGGAGCGAGCCCAGGCCGGGCGTGGCGCATTGATTGAGGAGCGCGGCGTTCCGGGCGGCGGACCGGCTAAGCGGTCCGCGCGGCTGGCGCGGAAAAGATGCTCTCATAGGCATACATCATGGCGCCAAGTGTGATCGGCAGGCTGACAAAGATGCCCACGCAGCAGGCGAGGAAGCCGGCCAGGTTGATCAGCCCGCACACCACCATGAGGCCAAAGAGCAACCACCAATGCTTGCCGACCAGCTTCCGGCTCGCGCTCATCGCCGGCCAGAACTCCATTTGCTTGTCAATAATCAGCGGCAGAGAAAACATCCAACTGGTGCCCAGGTAGATGGCTGGAACAATCAGGATAATGAAGCCCAACAAGGCCAGGAGGATTAATCCCGCTTCAGCGGCATGATGCTGGACCATCGTGAAGATCGGGAAGGCCATGAGGGCCATGCCGGGCAGCATTGCCATACCGGTCAGGAGCATCACCACGATGTAGCCCAGCAATAGTTGGCCGAAGGAAAGCCGGAACCCGGCGAAGACATCGCCGATCTCAGCGGGTTGCCGGCGTATGTTCTTTAGCAGGAAGTAATACACGCCGCCCGTCATTGGCCCGGTTATGACCAGGCTGCCGACCGAAACCATTATCCCGACGATCGGGATTTGCGCCAAACCGCTCATGCCGATTTGAATCAGCATGAAGATGGCTACGCCGCCGAAGACCAGCCCGAAGTTGCTTTTCAGCAGTTCCCAGGCATTGCCCACGCAGCCTCCAATGTCCAGGTCATAGTCACGGGCGAAGATGTCCGGCGGCAGCCCGGGCTGTGCCCCATACGGCGGGGGCGCGCCTGGCGTCACGGGGCTGGAGGACATGGCCGCGAATTCAGGGAAAGCGGACAGCGGCTTCCATTCCGTCGCGCCTTCAGCCTGCACCGGGGTCTGCGCGTTGACGCGCCCTTCGGCCAGCCACTGGCGCAACTGCTCGGTCGAGACAGGCCCGTACTCCTTCTGGTCCCCGCCGATAATCTTATACATAGGCACCGCGTTCAGTGGAACGCGCTCTTGACTTCCGGTTTGGACAACACCACCAACGCCCAGATGCCAATGGGCAGGCCGAGCAGGCAGCACGGCGAGAAGCACGGGATCATCGCGATGATGCTGGCGGCCATGGCGAGACCGTAGTTTTCCAGCTTCTTCATCTTCAGCGCCCCGAAGAGGACCAGGCCGCTTAGCAGAATGGCGATGATGCCCGACACCACGCCGATTGTACCGGAGAACATGTTGGCCCAGGCTTCCTGGGGCATCCGGCTGTTGGTCATGAAGGACGGGGCCGCGAAATGCACGATGAGGGAAATGAGCTGCACGATCGCCCCTAGAATCGCCACCACGATCAAGCCCGTGGCGGGTCCTTTCACCCGCTCCACGGCGTCCGGTTGCGAGGCCGGGACGGCAGTAATCGCCGGGATCGGGCCTGGCACCGCCGCAGCGAATTCCGGCAGGCTGCCCAGCGGGGTCCACTCGGTGGCGCCCTCCGCCAGCACCTGGGTCTGCAGGTTGACCCGCCCCTCGGCCAGCCACTGGCGCAACTGCTCAGCTGAGACCGGCCCGTATTCCTTTTGATCCGCTCCGATGATTTTATACATAGGTTGATGCCTTTCGTTGCTGCTGATTGAGCTTGTTTGTATGTGATTGAAAGCCTGCGCGCAAGCGTTGGCTGGCCCGAAGTCATGGCCGCAGCCAGTCAAAGGGTGCGCCGGGCAGGTTCCGCACCACACTGACTGCCAGCACCGCCACCAGAATCAGCCACAGCCAGCGAGGGCACAGGCCGAAGGCTGCCGGCTGGTTCCTTGCCTTTCCGAGGCCATACCGCGCGCCCAGCCAGGCCACAACCGGCAGGGAAAGAACCAGCATCGGGTTGAAGTGAAATGCCGCCGCCAAGTGCCCGTGCAGCAGTTGGTGGCCGGCGCGCAGCGCGCCGCACCCGGGACACAGCAGCCCGGTGGTCTGGTGAAAAAAGCAAACCGGGTAGAAGTGATACTGTCTTGGGTCAAAGCAGAACAGCACCAGTCCCGCCGCTCCGGCAACCAGCGCCGACACGATCAGGGCAACCGGCCGAACAGTTTTGAATGGGGCTGCCATGGCGGGCATCTTACAGCCTTTCCAGTTTGCGCACGAGGTCGGGCGCGCTCAGCGCCAGCCCGAGGACAAAGAAGAACGTGGCCAGCAGGAGGCTCAGGACACAGAGCACCAGACCGGCGATGGCCAGGCCGCGGCCTGATTGCGCATCCGGCTCGCCCCGGATCTGGCCCAGGGCGACCAGCGCGAAGATGACCCCCAGGAGGTTAAACGGCATGCCGTAGCAGCAGCACAGCCCGCAGGTCATGGAGAGAATCCCCATCCACAGGGCGGCCAGCGCCATCGAATTCGTCTGCGACCCCGGTGTGGCCGAAACCAGCTTCGGCGCGGCAATAGGCGGAGGAATTCGGGCCAGCATGGGGGCGAATTCCACGTACTCCGTCAACGGCTTCCATTGATCCGTGCCTTCTGCCTTGGCCCGGGTCAGCATGTCCGCCCGGCCTTCGGCAATCCATCCGCGCAACTGCTCCGCCGTGATCGGGCCGTATTCGCGCCCGTCTGCTCCGATGATTCGATACATAAGCCACGCCTGCTCGCAAGTCCCGCCTCAGAACCACTCTCGTCGCCCATCAACATACACCCGCACAAACTCATCGTCGGGCTTGCACAGGTAAATGATGCCTTCAATGAGGCCAATAACGTGCAGCACGCACCCGCCAATGCCGCAGGTCAGCACTGTGACCAACAGCATGATCAACCCCGCGCCCGTGTAGCCAAGAATAAACTTATGCACGCCGAGCGAGCCCAGCAAAATGCCACAGATGCCGGCCGGAATCTTGTTTGCCGCCCGCGGGTTGGGGGCGGAAGGCAGCGTCCCCAGCGTCGGCGGCATGGCCGCAGCGACCATCGGAGGCTTCAAGTCCGCCGCAAACTCAGGCAACGCGCCCAGCGGTTTCCAGTCCGGCGTGCCTTCGGTCTGCACCAGGGTTTGAGCATTCGCCCGATTCTCGGCGATCCAGATCCGCAGTTGATCCGCATTGATCGGGCCGTATTGTTGTCCATCCTTTCCAATGATCTTATACATGCCGTCCTTCTACGCCCACACGGCTTGCACGCCAAGTTGAAAAACCAACGTCCTTTGTAATGGGGTGTATCTGGAGGGCGTGTTGCCCCAATCGCGTTGCACGGGCAAAGGCAAGTAAGCCGGTAAGGTGGTGAGTTCCAACTGTCACTGTGTCACTGATGGTGCAGAATAAGGCTCATCACGGAATTCCGGGGAACACCCGAGCCCCTCGGTCGTTACTATCCTCCGTGCGGATGCGGACGCCCGACGCCAGCGAATGACCCGGCCTTGATTTAGCCTCTCCGCAGGGGATATCTCCCGCTCTGCATGGGGCGCCCTGTCCCGTTTTGAGACAGGCAGGGTTCTTCAGCCTCACTCCTACCGGTCCCCTCGGCGCTTCCTGTCGTCTGCCGTCTCCACGTCTTTACCACACCCTATCCTCAGGCTCACCTCTCCCTATACTCACCGTATACTCACCGTAGTACCTCTGCAAGGTTTGCAGAGGTTCAACGGTGAGGATACGGTGAGGTGACGGTGAGGATAGGGAGTGGAGAGGGGGAAGGCGCCAGCCCAAAAACCTGCTGGTTCGTGGCTGCCGAGGCGAATCGATGACGAGATTTCGTCGGCATTCCCTGGAAATCCGGGATGAGCCCAGAATAACCGGCATTGAACATACCCTGTCCTCGCTGTCGCCGACCCAGATGTGGTGCGGCAACAAACCAATAACTATATCGTTATAGATCAGTTCTCGGGCGGCACAAACTCCAGAATTATAGCAGCTCGGGTGGGCAATTCGAGTTCGATCGTGTGCCCGATCCTCCTCAACGTGCCAAGCTTCCGGCGGCCGGCTTCGTCCACTTGATACACGTTTGCCCGGCCCGTCAGCCCGTAGCGGGTACGCGGGAGATCGAGGGCGACATGGGTTGGTTCATCCGCGATGCTGGCTACCGCGATGCCGACATTGCCGTCGGGCGCGCGCCAGGCGCCGGCCAGCGCCAGCGGGCTGGTCATCTGGAACGCCGTCAAGCCGCCGTCACGGCCGGCGTAAATCGAGAGGCGCGACATGTCCAGTGTGGCGGCCGGACCGCGCACTTGCGGCGGGCACAGGAACGTGCCGCGCAGCAGGTATTTCGCCGCGCGGCTCCGCAGCCGCGCCAGGCGCATCACAAAGTCCAACTCCTCCGCCCGCTCCGTCAACTGCGCCGGCAGGAAGTTGGCGATGGTCGGCTGCTGACCCCAGACAAAAGCGCGCGCTTGCTCCAGGCAGAACTGGCGTGAGAATTTCCGGTCGAGCAGCTTGAGCGGCTCGGCGGGCGCGGACTCCGCCGGCCACAAGTCGTCGTAGGGCGGCATTGTGAGCGAGGAATAGTTGCCGTAAGTGACGGCATATGGATGATAGACCGCCGGCCAGAACGGAATGGTTTCCCAATCGTCGGGCGCCGCATAGCGTTCGCGGCTGACCTGCAGGCTGAGCATCAGGTCAAGGCATGGCAGCCAAGGCTCGCCGCAGCCTTCACCCGCCAACACCACCGGTTCTGGCCTGCTGGCGCAGCGGGCGCGGATGTCCGACTCCAGCGCTTGAAAGCCATGCATCCAATAGACCCCTCCGCCCATCGGGTGCCCGTGCCGGGGATCGTAGCAGGCCAGGCTGGTGCAGGCCTGATCCATGTAAATGCCGTTCACGCCCAGGTCCGTGACGGCGCGCTCGGCCAAGCCGGCGTACTTCTGCCGCCAGAACTCGGTGCCCATGCACATCGTCGCGCAAGGTTGGCGGGTGAAGGTATTGTAGACCTCCTGGGCGACCTTGCCATCCTCGCCTTTGACGGCAAAGCGCTCGGCGGCCTCATTGGTCCAGCTCTGGGTCGTCATGCCCCACAGGCGCTGGTTCATGTAAACTAACGCGTGAATGTTCTCGGCCTGCGCGAGAGCCAGGGCGTTGGTGAAACTCTCGGCGCCCTCGCGCGGCGGCAGGTATTCCGGGAAACCGGCGTCGTAAGAGCAGCCATGCCACCAGTGCCAGAACACGCTCACCGGCAGGCCCAGCTTCTCGCGCAACGCCAGAGCCGGCTCCAGCACCACCGGCGAGCGGCCCCGGTTCCAGACCCACAACGCCGTGTCGAGCGCCCAATCCGACACCTGGCCGCGCGCCAGCCGGCTTTCCCGGGCCCAGACCTGATTGGTGGCCCAGGCGCGGTAACGCTCCGCCGCCGTGAACCAGTCGCCTTCGAACGTTCCGAGTTGAACAGCGTATGGCAGCCGCCAGGCTGTGGTCGAAGCCGGCAGCCGCTCCGGCAAATGCACCACCTCGCACCCGAGCCGGCCCTCGGCATCGCCAAAGAAGGCAAAGGTCTTGTTGAAGGCAGCCGTATCGTCGCAGGCCAGGTAAAGCCCGGGCCCGTCTTGCCGGTAGAAAGCCAGGCATTGCAGGGACAGAATCCCCGGGTAAGCCCATTGCAACCGCCGCCCGTGTCCGTTTTTGCCGGCCAGGACTTTGCGCGGCTCGGCCGTCTGCTGGCCCATCCACATGGGCACGGCCAGCCGCTCGTTGCTCTGCGGCGGAAGGTTCAACACGCGCGGGAACCTTGCCTGCCCAACGCCCAGCTCGCCCAGCCCGGTCACGGCCAGCTCCCAGCGGCTCATCGGCTGCCCCGGCTCCAGCCGCACCACCACCTCCACCCGCAGCTCCGGCGCCGCCGCGACCTCAAACCCATCCCAGCTCAGGCGCAAGGCAGGCTGTTTGCCGCCAAGCCGCTCGCATCGAAAAGACCGCGCGTTCGTCGGAGACAACGCCTGATTCGACGGCACCATCGTCAGCTCCCAACAGCCGCCGCCGGCAGGAACTGCGGCAGCGAAGTTCTGGCCCGTGTGGGTGTCGGTGAATGCCAGCAGGTCGCCCTGTGCGCGCCCGAGGGCAACTTCCAGTCGGCCATTCGAAAAGCGGAAGACGTCGCTTGCCGCGCCGGCTCGACCGCAAGCCAGCAGCAGCAGGACGAAGGTCAGGCGTTGTAAGCTCGCCATGGATTTCATTATTTGAGCACGTTGATGAAGAAGGTGATATTCACCGCGTTGACGAAATCAATCAGGAATGCGCCTACCACGGGCACGACGAGGAACGCGCGCGGCGCCGGGCCGAACGATTCCACGAGCGCCTTCATGTTGGCCACGGCATTGGGCGTGGCTCCCAGGCCAAACCCGCAGTGCCCGCCGGCGATCACGGCGGCGTCAAAATCGCGGCCCATCAGCCGGAAGGTGACGAACCACGCATAGAACGCCATCACCACCACCTGCACCGCCAGGATGAGCAGCATCGGCAGCGCCGTGTTGGCCAGCTCGATCAGGTTCAAACTCATCATGGCGATGGCGAGAAAAACGCCCAGCGACGCCGATGCCAGCGTGTCGATGATCTCGCTGTCCACCCGGTTGGGACTCCGCCAGTCCACCAGGTTGCGCACGCCGACGCCGAGCAACATCGCGCCCATGTAGACCGGAAAGGTAACACCCGATTGCTGGATGAAATAGCTGACCCACGCCCCGACCTTGACGCACGCCAGCAGCAACAGCAGGTGCGTGAGGCACCGCTTGCCAAATCCAGCCAGCAGACGGAGGTCGTTCAGAATCCCCGGCTCGCCAGTTCGGCCCGCCTCCAGATGGGTTTGCGCGGTGGCGGCGGGTTTGAGGTTGCGCCGCCGAATCAGCCAGCCGCCCACCGGCCCGCCAATCAAGCCGCCGGTGACGAGGCCAAACGTCGCGGCGGCCATGCCCGCGACCGCCGCCGCCGGCAGCCCCGCCTTCTCCAGGTCCGCAGCGAACCCCAACGCCGTGCCGTGGCCGCCGGTCATCGTCACGCTGCCGCAGACCAGCCCCAGCAGCGGCGAGACACCGAGCAGCTTGGCCAGCCCCGCGCCGATGCAGTTCTGCATCACGGCCAGCACGCCCGCCAATCCCCAGAACACCAGCACTTGCAGGCCCCCGCGCCGGACCAGCTCCCAGCGGGCATTCAGCCCGATGCACGTGAAGAAGGCCACGAGGAAGGGCGTGTTGACGTTCTTGGATGGCGCGCCGAACCAGTCCACCTCCGCCGTCACCAGCCACGTCCACCAGCGCGCCGTCACATTGTTCTGGAAATGCACCGCGAACAGGCCGGACAAGTGTCCCAGCAGCACCAGCAGCGATACGAGCAGGCCCCCCACGACCGGGGCGGGAATGTTGAAGCGGGAGAGCAGCCGGATGCGCCGGACGAGCACCTCGCCCAGCAGCAGCACCGGTATGGCCAGCGCCACCACAAACAAGGCGGGGATGGTCATGGCTGTTTCATTTCATTGCTTTACGCCGCCTGAGACTAGCCCGCAGCGCGGCACATGACAAGACTGTCACGCGGGGTTCATCCTAACGTCACGGGACTCTGGTGAGCTGCGCGCGGCCGGAAGCGAAGCCGCCTCGCCGCATCCATGTAGTAGTGCTTGATTTGTTTGACTGGTTGTTCTTGAGTTACGACCAATTGAAACCTTGGCCCGCCATTATCGTGTTGGGAGTCTTAGCCGGGTGCGCCCGGTTTCAGTCCCAACCACTTTCCCCGGCGGACACCACCGCCGGCCTGGAAAGCCGCTCGCTGGACAACCCCGCGCTCAAGTCCTTCCTCGAAATGACCCTGGGCCGCAAGCTGACACCCTGGCCGGCAGCCACGTGGGACTTCGAGATGCTCACATTGGCCGCGTTCTACTACCAGCCGAGCCTGGACATCGCCCGCGCGATGTGGGCGGAGGCACGGGCGGGCATTGTGACCGCCGGCGCGCGGCCCAACCCAACGGTCAGCTTCTCGCCGCAATATGTTTTCAACTCCGCCGGCGAGCCGCCCTGGGTCACGGCCTTGAACCTGGACTGGCCAATCGAGACTGCCGGAAAACAAGGCGCGCGCGTCGCGCAGGCCAAGCAACTGTCCGAGTCGGCCCGGCTCAACATCTCCGCCACTGCCTGGCAGGTGCGCAGCCAGCTTCGCGCCAGTGTGATTGACTTCGTTTCGGCGACGCGGCACGAGTCGCTACTGCGGACACAGGTTGCGGTGCAGGAACAAGTGGTGGCGTCGCTGGAACAGCGGCGCGAGGCCGGGGCGCTTTCACCCGCCGAAATCACGTCCACACGGCTGCTGCTGCAAAGGGCGCGGCTGGAGTTGAACGACGCGCAGCGGCAGCAGATCGAGGCCCGCGCGCGGGTGGCCGAGGCCATCGGCGTGCCGGTCAGCGCGCTAAACGACATAGAGGTTTCCTATGATCTGACGTCTTTGCCCGCGGACCCGGACCGGCTGACTTCGAGCGAGGTACGGCGGCAGGCCTTGCAGCACCGGGCGGACGTGCTGGCGGCGCTTGCCGATTACGCGGCCAGCGAGTCGGCGCTGCAAATCGAGATTGCCCGGCAGTATCCGGATATCCATCTGAACACCGGCTACGAGTATGACCAGGGCCTGCAAAAATGGGGCCTGCTGGGATTCGGCGTGGAGCTTCCGCTGCTCAATCACAACCAGGGTCCCATCGCCCAGGCCGAGGCGCGCCGGAAGCTGGCAGCGGCCCGATTCGAGGCCTTGCAGGCGCGGGTGATCGCCGAGATTGACCGCGCGCTGGCGGTGTACGAGGCGGCAGCCAAAAACCGGGCGGACGCCGAGATGCTGCAGGCAACACAGCGCAAGCAGCAGGAGTCGGTCGAACAGCAACGCAAAGCCGGCGCGGCCGACCGCCTGGATCTGCTGACGGCGCAGCTCGATCTGGCCGCCAGCGAACGGGCGTTGGCCGACAGCCAGACGAGGCTGCACCAAGCTCTTGGGGCGCTGGAGGACGCCCTGCAGCGTCCGCTGGCAAACTGGCCCGATCTAGAGCAAAGCCGGGCCGCCCCAGCCAAGGAGGAGAAGCCGTGAAACAAGCACTTATTCTAATCATTGGCATTGCCGCCGGATTCACCGGCGGCGTGCTCTGGATGAAGCAGCACGCGCCGGCGCCCGCCGCCGAGCACGCCGTAGCCGCCCCAACGCCGGCGGACAAGGAAGCTGCCGGGCCGCAAGTCTCGCGGGACGCAAGCGGCAATGCCGTCGTCACTCTAAACGAGAACGCCCAGAAGCGTCTGGGGGTCGAGGTCCAGAGCCCGGCGGCCTTCCAAATGAGTCCGGAATTGAAGGGCTACGGGCAAGTGCTGGACCCGGCGGCGCTGGCAACGCTGGCCGCTGAGTTGGCCTCTGCCCAGGCCACCTATGCCGCTTCCAGCGCCGAACTCGCCCGCCTCAAGACCCTGGAGGGGCAAGGCAATGCCTCGGCGCGTGCGCTGCAAGCAGCCGAGGCTGCCGCCCGGCGCGACCGGCTGGCTATCCAATCTATCCGTGAGCGTCTGGCTCTGGCCTGGGGTCAGGTAGTCGCCGATCAGAAGGACCTGCCCGCGCTGGTGCAAGCGCTGATTTCACTGGAGGCCGCGCTGGTGCGCATTGACCTGCCGCCGGGCGAAAAATTGAACGCGCCACCGGCTGCGGCGCGCATTGCCACATTGTCCGGCCAGTCGGTGGAGGCCGCATTCTTGGAGCCGGCGCCGAACGTGGACCCGCAAACGCAGGGCCGGGGCTTCATGTTCATGGTTAAACCCAATTCGCTGCGGCTGACCGGCGGGGAATCAGTGATCGGCTATCTCAAGATTCCCGGCGAGCCGCTGGCCGGGGCCATCATCCCGCGCGAGGCGGTGGTGCGGACGGAAGGGACGGGGTGGGTCTACCTGCTCAACGTGGCGGGCGACGCGTTCACGCGCGTTGCGGTCGCGTTGGACCATCCCACTGAAGCAGGCTGGTTCGTAACCAACGGCGTCTCCACCAGCAACCGCGTGGTCGTGGCCGGCGCGCAACAGTTGCTCTCGTTTGAAATCAAGAGCGCGGGAGGCACCGAATGAATCCCGAACCCGCCTAAATGCTCCAGGCCCTGGTCCATTTCTCGCTCAAGTATCGCCGCGTGGTGGTGGCGCTGGCGTGCGTGCTGCTTGGCTACGGCGTCTATGTCGCCGGCAACGCCAAGCTGGATGTCTTCCCGAATTTCGTTCAGCCGCAGGTGGTAATTCAGACCGAGTGTCCCGGCTTGGCGCCCGAGCAGGTCGAATTGCTGGTGACGCTGCCCATTGAATCCACCGTCAACGGCCTGGGCGACATGGAATCCCTGCGCTCGGAGTCCATCGAAGGCTTATCGATCGTCACCGTGGTCTTCAAAGAAGGCACGGACGTGTTTCGAGCCCGGCAGCTGCTGGCCGAGCAAATCGCGGAGACAGCCGGCAAGTTGCCGGCCAGCGTGAAGGCGCCGCGCATGACGCCGCTCACGTCCTCCACGATGGACCTGCTCAAGATCGGCCTGGTCTCGGACAAGCTCACGCCGATGGAGTTGCGCACCTTCGCGGATTGGACCCTGAAGCCGCGCCTGCTTTCGGTGCCAGGCGTGGCCAAATGCAGTTCCTTCGGCGGCGAGGTGCGGCAACTGCAAATTCAGGTGCAGCCCGACCGGTTGCTGGCCTGCAACCTGGCGCTCTCTGACGTCCTGGCGGCGGCGCGCGTCTCGACGGGCGTCATGGGGGCGGGCTTCGTCGAGACCCGCAACCAGCGCATCACCCTGCAAACCGAGGGCCAGGCGCTGACGCCGGAGGTGCTGGGCGAGGTGGTCGTGGTCCACACCAACGGGTTGAGCGTCCGGCTCAAGGACGTGGCACACGTGGTCGAGGGAGCGGAACCGAAGTTTGGCGACACCGTGGTCATGGGCCGGTGGGGCCTGCTGATGACCATGTCCAGCCAGTATGGCGCAAACACGATGGAGGTGACTAAGGCGCTGGAAGTGGCGCTGGAAGAGATGAAGCCGGTGTTCGAAAAGGAGGGGATTAAACTCTATCCGCGCCTGCACCGGCCGGCGACTTTCATCGAGTCGGCACTCAGGAACATGAAGCATTCGCTGGCGTGGGGCGGCATCCTGGTGGCGGTGGTGCTGTTTTTGCTGCTGGGCAGCGTCCGAACGGCGTGCATCTCGCTAACCGCCATCCCGCTCTCGCTGCTCACAGCGGTGATTGTGATGGAGAAGTTCGGGATCACCATCAACACCATCACGCTGGGGGGGTTGGCCATCGCGCTGGGCGAGGTAGTGGACGACTCCATCATTGATGTGGAGAACATCTTCCGGCGGCTGCGGGAGAACAAGGCGCTGGCACAGCCCCGCCCTATTTTCAGCGTGGTGCTCGGGGCGTCGCTGGAGGTACGGCGGGCGGTGGTTTATGCGACGTTCATCGTGGCGCTGATCTTCCTACCGGTGCTGACACTCACCGGCCTGCAGGGGAGCTTCTTCGCGCCGCTGGCGCTGAGCTACATCCTGGCCATCCTGGCCTAGTTGCTCGTCGCGCTGACGGTTACGCCAGCGCTGGCCTACCTGGTCTTCGAGCAAGGCGTGCGGAAGCAGGAGGATCCGCTCATTCAGCGCTGGCTAAAAGCCAGCTACCGCCGGGCGCTGGGGCAGATCGCCCGGTGGCCGCGCGCGGTCATCGCCGTGGTGGTAATGATTTGCGCCGCGGCGCTGACGCGCCTGCCGACAGGCCAGGGAGAGTTCCTGCCCGAATTCCGCGAGGGCCACCTGGTGCTGCAGGTGTTTGCCGCGCCGGGCACCTCGCTGCCGGCTATGCTGGAGATGGGCACGCTGATTTCCCGCGACCTGCTCGCCAACACGAACATCGCCACCGTCGAGCAGCAGGTGGGGCGGGCCGAGTTGGGCGAAGACCCCTGGGGACCGCACCGGAGCGAATTTCACGTGGAACTCAAGCCCATGGCCGGCGAACAGGAAGAGCAGATGGCGGACGAGGTGCGCACGATCCTCGATAGATTCCCCGGCATCACCTCTTTCGAGGTGCTGACCTTCCTGGGTGACCGCATCGGTGAGACGCTGACGGGTGAGGCGGCGCCGGTCGTGGTGAACATCTTTGGCGAAGACCTGGACCTGCTCGATGTCAAAGCCCGGGAGGTGGCCAACGTGCTCAAAGGCGTGCGCGGCAGCGCCGACGTGCTGGTCAAAGCGCCGCCCGGCTCACCGCGCGTGGCGGTGCGGCTGCGACCGGACCGGCTGACGCAGTTCGGCTTCCGGTCGGTCGAAGTGCTGGAGGCGATTCAGACTTCCTACCAGGGGACCGTGGTGGCGCAGAGCCATCGTGGCAACCAGGTGGCTGACGTAGCCGTGATCCTGGACGAGCCGGCCCGGCAGGACCCGGAGGCGATCGGCTCATTGGTGCTGCGTAATCCCCAGGGGCAGATGCTGCCGCTGCGCGAGCTGGCGGTGGAGTATCCGACCAGCGGGCGGTTCTCGATTATGCACGAAGGCGCGCGCCGGCGGCAGACGGTGACCTGCGCGACCAGCGGGCGCGACGTCAGCTCGTTTGTGGAGGAAGCAAAGAATCAAGTGGAGGCAAAAATCAGCTTCCCCGCCGGCACGTATGCGGCATTCAGCGGCACGGCGCAAGCGAAGGAGAAGGCGCAGCGCGAGCTGTTGCTGCACTCGGCCATCGCCGCCGTGGGCATTCTGCTGCTGCTGTCGGTCGTGTTCCACAATGCCCGGAACCTGCTGCTGGTTCTGGCGAATGTTCCGTTTGCGCTGGTCGGGGGTGTGATGACGGTCTGGCTGACCACGGTGTTTGGCGAAGCGGGCGGAGGCGGGTTGACCATCGGCTCCTTGGTGGGCTTTGTAACACTCTTTGGCATCACCACGCGCAATTCCATTATGATGATTTCTCATTTCGAGCACCTGGTCACGGAGGAGGGCATGACGTGGGGTCCGGAGACGGTCATGCGCGGAGCATCGGAACGGCTGATGCCGATCCTGATGACGGCCCTGGTGACGAGTCTGGGCCTGCTGCCCCTGGCGCTGGGCAGCGGCGAGGCGGGCCGCGAAATTGAGGGCCCCATGGCCATTGTGATTCTGGGCGGCTTGATCACATCCACCGCGTTGAACCTGCTCGTGCTGCCCACACTGGCCCTACGCTACGGGAAGTTTGCCAGCCGAAAGACAGAGCATCTCTGACCTGGACTGGCGCGGTGGCGTGACAGAAAGCCCAACCCTCGATTGCTCCAACGCCGAAGCCCGGCTCCGCTCAGGCACCTGCGACCTGGCGCTTCAGCAGATGGACCACGGCCTTCAAGGCCAATTCCATCGGGAAGATTGGCTTGGCGATCAGGTCGTTGCCGCCGCTTAGGACGCTCGCGGCGCGACTTTCAAAGTCGCTGTGGCTGGTCACATAAATCACCGGGGTTTTCTCGTAGCCCGGCAACTGGCGCAGCCGCCGACAGAGTTCCAACCCGTCCAGGCCGGGCATTTCAATGTCCAGGAGAACGAGGTCAAAACGGGTTTCCTTGAACCACTGGAGCGCCACCAGCGGGTCCGGGGTGCTGCGGGCCTGGAGTTGGGCACGATGGAGAGCGGACACCACCAACCGGTTGTTCAATTGGTCATCGTCCACCACCAAAACCTGCGCGGCAAGGGGCAGGTCCATGTCCGCATCCCGGGCGCAGTCGAACAGCAGCGCCAGAAAGTCCACAGTGGCGGCGATTGTGCGCAGCACCGAAGCGCTGATAGCCTCCGGTTTGCCGACAAGCTCGAACAGCAGCGCCTCCAGCGCGCTCGTCGCCTGGGCCAAGCCATGGCATCCCGCCAGGCCGGCGGCGGCGGTAGTGAAATGAACCTTGCGGCAGAATTCCTGCAGGCGCAGGCCACGTGCGGTCTTATTCGGCGCGTTAGTGAAAGCCTGGCACAGGCTGCGCAGAGCGGCACACGTCGCCGGGGCATTCCGCAGGAAAATGCGGCGGGCGGCGGCTTCGATGTCGGCGGCGGCAGCCTGGGCCTTGGCTGGCACGGGAGGCGGCGCCGGGGCGGCGCGGCTAGCCGGCGCGGACGAGAGGGGAGCTGGCGGGCTTTGAGCAGGCACCGCAAGCAAATGCGGAGCGTCGCCGCTGCCGGGCTTGCCGGCCAAAACGTCCCGGATGGTGGAGGCCAGCAGCGCTGGGGTGCAGCGAATCTTGAGCAGCGCTGTCTGCGCGCCCAGCTTCGCAGCCTCCGCGGCCAGCTGGTTCATATAGGAGTTGGACAGCACCACCACCGGCAACGTCTTGAGGCCGGCTTGCGAGCGAATGAACTTCAGAACGTCCACGCCGCTCAGCTTGGGCATCATGAGGTCGAGCACGACCACATCCGGCTTGCTGACGCGGAGCAAGTTGATCGCGGCCAGACCATCGGCGGCGGTTTCCACCTGCATTTCCTGTGGCGAAAGTCTCTCCTGGTAGAATCGCAAGACGAACGGATCATCGTCCACTAGCAGCACCCGCTTCATTTATATTTGTGTAACATGCTGATCACAACACCGTGAGGCACACTCTACCCGCACCCTTACAAGCAGGGAAAGCGGAAACTCAGTCCGGCGCGCATCTCACCTTCCTGCGATAAGCCGAAATGCGCCCGTTGTGCGCGGTGCAACCCGACACCCCTCCGGTTCGGCCGGGCTTCCTACCGGCTCCCCTCCGTCTCCTCACCGTATCCTCACCGTAGTACCTCTGATAGGCTATCAGAGGTACTACGGTGAGGATACGGTGAGGAGACGGTGAGCATAGGGAGAGGTGAGCCTGAGGATAGGGTGTGGTAAAGACGTGGAGACGGCAGGCGACAGGAAGCGCCGAGGGGACCGGCAGGAGTGAGGCTGAATAACCCTCCCCGTCTCAAAACAGGACAGGGCGCCCCGTGCAGAGCGGGAGACATTGCCGACAAGAATGTCGGCGCCCCACCCCACCCCTGGCAGGAAAGTGAGATGCGACCGCCAGTCCGAGCCGGCCAACTTTAACCTTTGCCCTGCCCCGGCGAAACTCTACCTTCAGCGTGCATGAAACATTCGGGCAAAGCCAGAAAGGCAGCCTTCAAGCTGATTCTGCTTTCGCTGATCGTGCTGCTGGCCGTTTGGGCGCTGAGCTTCGTCACGGCGGCGGTGACGGCGATCATTGCGACGGTAGCGGTGGCGGTGACACCGATTCTAATCGGAGTGTGGGTGTTGTTTGCCCTCTTCACGCTCTACTTCTTCCGGGACCCAACCCCGCAGGTGCCGGCCGGCGCCAATCTCGTGCTGGCCCCGGCGCACGGAAAGGTGGATGCCATCGGCACCACCACCGAGCCGGACTTTATGGGCGGGGAGTGCCAACGGGTTTCCATCTTTCTGTCGGTCATGGACGTGCATGTGCAGAATGCGCCGGTGGCCGGCACGGTAGCCCGGTGCCAGTACACCACCGGCCAGTTCCTCAACGCGCTTAAGGCCGAATCGGCCCTCTACAATGAGAACGTGCTGCTGGGCTTCGAAGCCAGCGAACCGCGCGGGGAGAAGGTGGGGGTGCGGGTGATTGCCGGGGTCATCGCGCGCCGGATCGTGCCCTTTGTCCAGCAGGGCGACAAGGTCGCCCGGGGCGACCGCATCAGCCTCGTCCAATTCGGCTCCCGGGCTGACATCTATCTGCCGCGCCACGCGAAGATCAAAGTGGCGTTGGGCGACCATGTTGTCGGGGGCGAAACGGTGCTGGCAGTCTTTGAATGATGTAGCATGAGCAACCAGGTTAAGGAACCCTCCTCGCCAGTGCCGCCGCTCAACGCCGCCGACGAGCCGAAGCTGAAGATTTACTTCCTGCCGAACCTGCTGACGGCGGGAAACCTGTTCTGCGGGTTCGTGGCGCTGACGAAGATTGTCGAAGCCAACATCGCAGGGGGTGATTTTCAGCAAATCAAAGTGGCGCTCGGGTTCATTCTGCTGGCGTGCATCTTCGACCTGTTTGACGGCCGGGTGGCGCGCATGGGCGGCGTGGAAAGCCCGTTCGGCCGGGAGTTCGACTCGCTGGCCGATCTCATTTCGTTCGGGGCGGCGCCGGCTTTCCTGGTGCATCGGGTCGTGCTCAAGGACGTGTTCCAGGGACACCCGGAGTGGGGTTGGTTCATCGCCTCGATTTACCTGCTTTGCGGCGCTTTCCGCCTGGCGCGGTTCAATTGTCTGACGGCGATGCGCGCGGATCACTCCAAGGAATTCCTGGGCTTCCCGATTCCTTCGGCTGCGGGGCTGGTCGCCTCGCTGACACTGCTCATGATATGGTGGGACGAGAAGGAGTTTGCCACCGGCCGCTGGCGCTACTGCCTGCCGGTGATCTTGCTGTTCTTGTCCTGGATGATGGTCAGCAACGTGAAGTATCCGAGCTTCAAGACGCTCGACCTGAAGGCAACCCGAACGTTTACCAAAACGCTGGTGGCAATCCTGTTCATCGGCAGCATTGTGATCCTCCAGGAGAAGGTGCTGGTTTTCGTACTGCCGGTGTTTTTCACGGCCTACCTGGTCTACGGGTTCATCCGACCCCGGATTTCCGGCAAGATGCGGCATGAGATTGAAGAGGAGGAAGACGAAGAGGAGGGTTCGGCGACGCCCGGATAAGCGCGCATGCCCGAGCTGCCGTCCATTCTGATTGCCGGCTTGACGGGCCTGATCAGCGGCCTGCTGCTATCCATTCCGGTGGGGCCGGTAAACCTGACCATCCTCAACGAAGGCGCGCGGCGCGGCTTCAAATGGGCCGCGCTGATCGGCCTGGGCGCCATGAGCATGGAGGTCATCTACTGCTTCATCGCCTTTACCGGGTTTGCGTCCTTCTTCACCCGGGGCTATGTCAAAGCGGCGATGGAGCTGTTCAGCTTCGTGTTCATGTTGTTCCTCGGCGTCAAGTTTCTCTTCTCCAAGTCGGTGCAGGCGCCGGTGCACCTGAGCGCGGCGGCAGACCGGATCGAGGAGCGGCTGGAGGAACGGCTGCATCCCCATTCCGCATTCATGACGGGATTTGTGCGGGTGATGGGCAACGTAGGGGTGCTGGTGTTCTGGATCATCCTGGCGGCCAACTTCATTTCGCGGGAGTGGGTCACACCCGATTGGCCGGGCAAGCTGGCCTGTGTGGCCGGCGTGGCCCTGGGGACGGGCGGATGGTTTACCGGGCTAAGCTGGGGGGTGTCGCTCGGTCACGGCAAACTCAGCGAGAAGACCCTGCTGCGCATGGAACACGGCTCCGGCGTCGGTTTGTTGATCCTGGCGCTGATTCACGGCGGCACCATCATCTGGCAAATGCACGGCCAGCACTGACGCGCCCCCGGGAACGATGGGTTACACGGCGGGGGGGGAGAGGAGTTAAAGGAGTTAAATGGGTTAAATGGGTCAAATGGGGGGCCTACGCCGTTGCCCGCTCGGCCATGCATCCACTTAACTTAGTAACAATTTAACCGAGTTAACTTGCTTAACCCGCTGAGCCGGGCAACCGCCGCCCCACCTTGGCAGCCCGTTGAAATAGCAGGAGACAATGTGAGGAGTCTCTGAATAGTGCAGTATTCCCGATTAAATCAGAGCCTCGTCACGGGCTTGTTGCCCAAGTCACGTTGTGCGCGTAAAGGTGGGGCGAGCACTCCGCACGCGCTGCTCCCTCCCGCCCTGGTACATTAGCCAAACTTCGCGCTTGTAGTCCGAGGACGCGCTTGGCAAAAGGTTCTCTGTATATATGGTTATACAGTGGGTCAATTTGGAATATGAAAGGATCGCACCTTAGAAACTTAACTGCTGGCACAATTCGCACGGCCTTGCAGCCTGCGAGAACCACATTTAGGATGCTGCTCAGCCCCCCGGACCAGAAAGGCAACCGATCGCGTGAACCGAAGCCTCTTGGGATCCTGCCGGAATCCAAGGTGCGCGTAGACACATGCCTCCTCCTTAAATGGGCTCGGCATGCTGCGGTGTTGGCTGCAGGAGTATTTCTGGCTGGCAGGTGCCCTGCAGCGGCTCAAACACCGACGGGGCCTGCCTCAGTGGTAGCGGCAGTTGCCGAGACTTAAGGGCTACTCTTCGTACCCGTGCTGGAGCGCCCGGTTGGGGGTACCTACTGGGAGGTGCGCAATGCCCTTCCGTGTTTAGGTGCGCCTTTGCCATTCCCACCCTTTGATACGAATATCGCAGTGTATGCTTTGGACGGAGACCAGTTCCTTGTAGATGAAACAGGGGGGCCACTGCTGGCGCCGCTACCGTCATCCTACCGCCACCGGACCCTGACAGCGGCAGATTACGCGGCAATTCTGCAGGCGCAAGGCAGTGAGTTGGAAGCTTTTGTTGCAGAGTTTCAGGTTCGGAAAATCAGTGCCCAATCTAGACTGGGTGGTCAGTATAGTTCGCTGGCCGAGGATGTTCCTGTTGTACCTGGCGAGAACCAAGTGGGAACTAATAGCAGCGGCGGTGGGATTGTGCTCAACCGGCTCCCACCCGGTACCAATGACCTTTGGCTCGAAATGTTATCCTTGTCCATATCAAATGCCACCGCCAACCTCGTTATCCATCCACCGTGGAATTCGAGCAATGGGGTGTACGACCTGCTGTACTGCACTAACCTTTCCCCCCCAATCTCATGGCAATGGTTACTGCGCACTGAACCGGGGCAGACAAACCTCACTGTCGGTAATGAGACTGCCCCACAGAGTTACTACCGATTAGCTTTGCCCAGCGATCTGGTGGCTACCAGTTCCCTGGGCACGGACTTCTGGGTCGCATTCTTTAGCGTAATCAATAATGGCCTCGGGCTTTCTCTCTACATATCGAGCCCAGTGGGAGCCACGGGAACCGTCACGATCCCCGGTTTTAGCATCACCAACGACTTCTCTGTGGAAGCGGGAGTGGTAACGAATATTAGCATCCCTTCTTCCATAATGATGTCTTATTACGATTGGATTGAAGCAAAGGGGATTCACGTCACCGCCAGCCAGCCTGTTTCGGTGTATGGGATGGTCTTCAGTCACTTTACCAGTTCATCCTTTACCGGGTATCCTACACCGCTGCTGGGAAGCAATTACTGCATCCTGTCGCGGCCTTCGCTTGACGATTGGCCTTTGGACGGGGACACGCATTCCCAGTTTGCCATTGTCGCCACTGCCGACAACACAACGGTAAGCATCGCGCCTTCAGCAACGGCCAATCTCAACTGGTATCCTGAGCCTTACGAAGTAACCAACCTGATGCAAGGTGAGACGTATCAAGTTGCTAGCACAGACTACACGGGTGATGTGACTGGAACATGGATTCACTCAGACAAACCAGTGGCCGTCTTTGCGGGTGCGAATCTTGCTTACGTGCCGAACGCCGATTCTTACTCGGGGAATCCTCTCGTGCAGGAGCAAATGCCGGTGGATACCTGGGGCACGCAGGTGCTGGCACTCTCATATGCTGCACGGACAAATGGGGCAAGCTACCGTGTCCTAGCAGCAGCCAACGACACGATCGTGTTCACAAATGGCGTGGTGGCCGGAACGAACCAAGCCGCACACTTCCTGGACCTCATGATTGACGGGCCGGTCGAGTTCCGGGGCAGTCACCCCATCCAAGTTGCACAGTTCGCAAATGGATTTACCATCGATGCTCCTGACACGCGTGAAGGAGACCCCTGTGGGATTCTATTGCCGCCTGCAGGCCGCTATCTGCAGACCAACACGGTTGCTACCCTCCCCCTACAATGGAATTTCGTGGGTTTCCACACAAACTGGTTGAACATTATCGCACCCCAGTCCGCACTATCCAACACAATGGTAGATGGTTCGACGGTGGATGCCGCCGAATTTGCGCCCATTGGAACCAGCGGTTATTACGGAACGCAACTACTCCTGACCAACGATGTATCCGAGGCCAGCAGCCACACGGTGATCAGTTCGCAACCGGTATGGGTCCAGATCTATGGTTTCGGAGAGATGGATGCCTACAGCTATTTTGGAGGACTGGTCAAATGACCTTACGTTCGACGGCGTTAGTATTACGTTGTGTCAGCTTCTTAAACATCTCTTAGAATGGGTTTCTTTATGAAGAAATCATCCCTCCTTGCCACTCTTACGCTTGCGCTCGTCTTATTGCCTACTCCAATCACACGGGCGCAGGGGGCAACGACTTACCTGTCCAACCTGGGCCAGGCTTCCACCGGCAGTGCAACCGTAGCCAGTAATTCATGGGTTACGGTGATGTTCCATACCGGAACCAACACGGGAGGCTATGCACTCAACTCCATTCAATTGGCGCTGACCGATGCCGAGGGCAGTCCAAGCAACTTCACGGTGGCGCTTGCCCAAGGCGCAGCAGGCGCCGGCCCTCCGCCAGTTCCTGGCGGAATAGTTCTCGGCACGCTGAATGGTTCGCTAGATCCGGTAACCAGCGGCATTTACACTTACACCTGGGCGACATCCCTTACGTTGGCGCCAAACTTCTACTATTGTATTGTGCTGACCGCCGGGACTTCGCTCGCCGATGGCACCTACATGTGGGCATGTGCCAATACAGACTCCTATAGCTCAAGCAGCGGTTGGTTTTTTGAAGGAGCGTGGACCGACGCAACTGGCAAAGGGGCTTGGATCGCGATCAACAACACCTTTCCTCTGTTTGCCGTATCGGCCACCGCCGTGCCCGAGCCGTCTGTGGTGGGGTTGCTGGCCCTGGGGAGTCTTTGTTTCCTTTGCCGCCGCCGGGAAGCGTAGCGGGCGTGCCATTTGCCTAACCCTTTGGATGGAAGGACGAGCGTCCCCGCGAGCCCTGATTGCCTGAGTGTTCCAAAAGAGTATGGGCTCGCGGGGACGCTCGCCCGGTTTGACGTGTTGGGCAACACGCACTCATGTCAGCTCCGACAATGAAGACAGTTCTTCAACAGGCTGTTAGATTTGAACTTTGAACTGCTCGCCCCGCTTGAGCGAAACCGCAAAGGCGGCCAGCAACTGGGGGATCTGCTCCAGGTCCTTCAAGCTCACCACCTCGACCGGCGAGTGCATGTAGCGGTTGGGCAGGCTGATTAGCGCGCTGGCAATGCCGCCGCGCGTCCAGAAGATGGCGTCCGTGTCGGTGCCGCTGGTGGAAGACATGGCCTCGTGCTGGAGCGGTATCTTGCGCGCCTTGGCCACCGCCTCGAGGCGGGCAACGACTTCCGGGTGGTTGCAGCCGCCGTGGGTGAGGGTTGGCCCGTGGCCGACCCTGGTGTCGCCGTGTTGCTGCTTGCTGACCGTGGGGTAATCGGTGGCATGGGTGACGTCCACGACGAGCGCCACGTCCGGCTTGAGCGAATAGGCAATCTGGCGGGCGCCCAGCAGGCCGACTTCCTCCTGCACGTTGGAGACGGCGCAGACCTCAGCCTGCAGTTTGGCCTTGGATTCCTTGAGCAGCCGCAGCGTTTCGGCAACGGCGAAGGTGCCGATGCGATTGTCGAACGCCCGCGCCACCGCCAGGTCGTTGCGCAACAGCTCGAACTCGTCGGTCAGGGTGATCGGGTCGCCGATGCGCACGAGCCCCTCGGCCTCTTTGCGGCTGCGGACGCCGAGGTCAATGAACAGGTCGTGGATTTTTGGCGCCTTGGGTTCCTTTTCCTCCTTCATCAAGTGCGGCGCGACATTGCCGACGACGCCTCGGACCGGGCCGTTGCGCGTATGGATGACCACGCGCTGGGCTTTGGTGATGGCCGCGTCCACGCCCCCCATCTTGCGCACGTAAACGAAGCCTTCTTCATTAATGTAGTTGACCGCCATGGCGATCTCGTCGGCGTGGCCGGCGAGCATGAGCCGGGGCGAGCCGCCCTTGTTAAGCACGGCGACGCAGTTGCCGTAGGCGTCGGAGAAGGTCTCGTCGGCGAAGCCTTGAGCGTAGTCGAGCCAGGCGCGCTGGCCGCGGGCTTCGTGGCCGACGGGGCTGGGGGTGTTGACCAGCGTCTTCAGGAAGGAGAGTGATGGTTCGCGCATGGCGGCATTTAAGAGCCTGGCCGCGGGATTGGAAAGGGAAAACCATGGCGCAGGCTTAGGACGGTTCGGGCGTGACAGCCGCGAAACCGAGTGTAGCATAACGGCCGTTGCCATGCTCTGGTTGACTCAGCGCTGGCTGCTGTCCAGCAATGTCGCTTCCCGCCGCAAAGCGGTCGGGCGACTTTGTGACGCCCCGCATCCCCGGGCCCTCGGCGCGCTCCGGAAGGCCATCAAAGACGAAGATGCGGAGGTTCGCCGGCTGGCGGCCACGGCTTTGGGCAAACTGGAGGAGCCGAACCGCGTCGAACCTCTGCTCGAGGCTTTGCATGACCGGGACGCGGATGTGCTAAAGGCGGCGATCCTCGCGCTGAAACGGGTTGCGGACGAACGCGTGCCCGCCGCCCTGGTGTCCCTGCTGCGGCACCCGAACGCCGGCGTGCGCGGCGGCGCGGCCCAGGTGTTGGAATTCATCGGGTGGCGGCCCGGCAAGCGCGAAGATGAGATGTGGTTCCTGGTCGCCAAGGGCCAGTGCTCGCGCGCGGCCGCATTCGGGGTGGCGGCGCTGCTGCCGCTCGAAATGGTGCTGAACTCCGGGCCGTACAGCCTCTGCGTGGCCGCGGTGAAAGGCCTGGCCGAGATTAACGACCAGCGCACGGTGCGCCCGTTGCTCAAGGCGCTCAAATCCGAAGACCCGGCGGTGTGCGCGGCGGCAGTGGACGCGCTGGCCCAAGTGGGTGGCGCCGATGTCTGCGAATCCATCATCGGCTTGCTGCGCCACAAGAACGGCCATGTGCGGCTGGCCGCGGTGGAAGCGTTGGGCGGGCTGGGGCTGGCGACGGCGGCGGAACCGCTGCGCGCCATGTTGAATGACCCGGTGTGGGATGTGCGCCGGGCGACGGTGGAAACCCTGGGCCGGCTCAAGGATGTCGAGTCGGTGGCGGCGCTTACGCACACGCTGGCAGACAAGGATGCGGACGTGCGGGAGGCCACGGCGATGGCGCTGGGCGGACTGGGCGCCCGGCAGGCGATTGGCCCCCTGGTGCTGGCGCTGAAGGATTCGGAAAGCGGGGTCCGACACATCGCCGCAGCCGCCCTGTCGCGCCTGGACGAAAACTGGAGCGCGTCCGCCGAGGCGCGAGCCGCGGTCGAGGAACTCAAGCCGGCCTTGTATGATCGCGACCCGGACGTGCGCCGCCTCGTCGGGCAACTGATGGTCAGCCTCGGGGTAGCCGAACCCGAGACGGCTCCGGAAGAGGCGCCGGCGGGCATGTCGGCTCCCACGGTCGAGAAGCGGCGCAAGTTGGCGGTCAGCCTTTTTCTGGCAATTCTGTGCGACCCGGACCGTGATCTGCGCCAGGCTGCCGCGGAGGCATTGGGCCGGCTGGGCGAGCGGCGCGCCGGGCCGGCGCTCACGCGGGCCGCGCGGGATCCCGACGAGGCCGTCCGGCTGGCAGCCGAGCGGGCCTTGCAGTCAATCACAGGCGCGGCGGCGCCGCTCTAGCCGCAACCAGGGCGAACGATGGCAAGCGAAGTCACCAAACGAAAGTCGTTCCTGTTCGTGGACGACGAGGCGGAGTTCCTGGCCAGCCTGCAGGAGCTGTTCCTGGGCATGGCCCGCGGAAAATGGGAAATCCTCACCGCGCAGAACCACGCCCAGGCGCTGACACTGCTGGCCAGGCAGCATGTGGATGTGGTGGTGCTGGACATCGGCATGCCGGTGATGGATGGAATTCAATTCCTCCAGTTGCTGGGCCGGACGAATCCGGGCCAGCAGGTGGTGATGCTGACGGGCCGGGCCAACAACGAGAACCGCAAGACATGCCTGGAGAGCGGGGCGGCGCTCTTCCTGGAAAAGCCGGTCACACCGGATGGCTTTGAGGCCGTCTTTGCGGCGCTGGACACGCTGGCGGGGGCGCTGCCGCAAGGAGGCTTCCGCGGCATGATGCGGCGGGTGGGCTTGCAGGAGGTGCTGCAAATGGAATGCCTGGGCCGCAAGTCCTCGGTGCTGGAGATTTTCACCGGCCGGGTGCGCGGCCGCATTTTTATCTGTGACGGTGCCATCATCCACGCGGATTCCGGCGGGTTGCAGGGGGAGGTAGCCCTCTACGGCCTGCTGGCGCTGCGCGGCGGCGAGTTCAACCTGCAACCCTTCACCGAGCCGCCGCGCCGGACCATTGAGGGCCAGTGGGAATCCCTGCTAATGGAAGCCGCGCGCCTGAACGACGAAGGGCAGCGGTTTCTGGAGCCGGACGAGGCCGGGCCCGCCACCGTGGAACCGGCGCCGGCCCCGGTGCCCGAGGGTGCAGCGGAGGGAGCTGCGGTGGCGGCACCCGCAGTGGCAACGGCCGGCGAGACACGCATCGAGGAGATCATCCTGTGCTCCGGCGCGGGCGAGGTTCTTTATGATTGGGAGAGCAAGTCGCTGGAACTGCGGCTGCGTTTGCTGGGGCAGATCGAGCAGCAGGCGACACAAGTGAGCACCCTGGCTCCGGTGGGCCGGTTTGACCGGCTGGAGATCCTCACGCCGGAGGGGCGTATTGTCTGCCAGGTGCAGCCCGACCGGCGGCTGTTTGTGCGGAGCTCGGGAAACGGAGCGACGACGCCATGAGCGGGACGCTCCAGGAATTCCTTGACCGCAGCCTACCGCTGCCCGGAGTGGCGGCGTGCTGCGTGCGGTTTGCTGACCGCACTTACATTACGCGCTGCGAGGGGAACTGGTTCGCGAACGCGCAGGTTGAACAAGTGCTGGGCCGCCTGGCGCTGGCCGCCGACAGCCTCGGCTACCACGGCCTCCAACCCACCCGCCTCTGCTGGGTCTTCGAGCGCAGCCGCATCCACCTGGCGCTGCGCCAGGATGGCGCCTGCCTGGCCCTGTTTGTCGAGAACCGGCCGGGAATTGCGTTCGAAAGATTGGAAAGCGTGATGGAAGCATTCCAGGCATTACCGACTCTCGGGACGCCTGCGACGGCGAGTTGAATCTGGATTCTGGCGGTCCAACCGGACTGCTAATTCCAGTTCAACACGGACTACTGGGCAACGCTTACGGGCCGAAGGCTGAGAAGAGGAGGCGGATTTCTTCTTCGACCTCTTCCGGCGTAGCGACAGTATGCGCGATCTCGGCGCGCAGGATTTCGCGGCAGCGGGCGCGCAGGCGGTGAACGGCCATCTTGACGGCGGGCTCGGTCAGGTTCAGCCGGGCGGCGATCCGGGCGTAAGGCAAGGCCGATTCGTCCCGGGCGAGACAGCTTTGCAGATGCTCAAAGAGCTTAGCCCGGCCCGAGGCCACATACTCATCCCGCAACTGGGACATAGCCCGCTCCAGCAACGTCAACGCCCATTGCCGGTCGAAGAGCAGGTCGGGCTGGACGTTGGGGGAAGGGTCGGCGGCGAAGCGGGATTCGGCGAACTCCTGGTCAATGGGCACCACGGGCGCAAAGCCACCCCGCTTTTGTGCGTGCGCGCGGTCCCATTCATTGGCCAGGAACCGCTTGAAGGCCACGAGCAGAAAGGTGCGGAATTTACCTTTCTCCCGCGCCGCCGCCTGCAGGTAATCCTTCTGCAACAGCCGGGCGAAGAAGCCTTGCGTCAGGTCCTGCGCGTCGTGAGGCGTCCGGCCCTGGCGGCGCAGGTAGGCGTAGAGGGGATACCAGTAGGTGCGGCAGAGCGTCTCGAGAGCGGCGGCGGATTGCAGCGAGCCCGGTTCACGCGCCGAGAGCACAACCGACCAGTGGGTGGTGACGAACCAGGCGTCCGAGGCCGGCGGCGTTGTGCTAGGGCAACTCATAACCGGTCCTCGCGTTCCCCTCTCCCGGCTTCCGGCCACCCCGGAGAGCGGGGAGAGGGCTCGAAGGGGGCTGCCACTGATCTGCACCGAGGTCCATTGCGAGGCGGCATCATTCCGTCGAGGGAACGCCGGGGGTGGTTAAGTTCGGTTCGAGCGATCGGAAAGGCAGCATGTTCGTGCGGCTGGAGCTGTGGTCCTCCGGGAACAGCCCCTTGAGTGTGCGCAGGGGATGGAAGGGAAGCTGGAAGGGCAAGAACATGACTTTCGGAACGAGAAAGACCGGCTCGCCCTTGGGATCGCCGAGCGTGCCGGTGACCTTGTATTCGAAGAGCTTGGTGACCGGCCAGAGGACAGTGCTGACGATAGGGCCAACCACCCACGTGTCGCGCAGGAGTTCGGCTTCGGCGCGCGCCTGTACCCGGCCGTCGAAATCGAGCGTGCCGCGATACTGCAGGCGCATGCCGGTGCAGCGGAACTCCATGTCATCGGAAAAGATTATGCCGTTGGTAATGGCGAACGTGCAATTGCCGGCGCTAGCCCGGCTGTTGCCCATACCGGGCACCATGCCGTTGAGCACCGGGGAGAAGATGCCAAAGAGGCGGATGTCCCAGATCAGACCGTCGCGCAGAGCGAGGTTGCCGCGGCCGTTCCAGGTGGTGACGGCGGAGGTGTCGGCGCTGGTGATGCCCAGCGTGCCGCTAAGCCTGCCCTCGAGGTTGTTGGTCTTGAGGAACAGATCGGCCACCAGCGGCTGGAGAAGGGCGTTGGTGGTGGTCACGATGAACCGGTAGTCCGTGTCCCGCTTCGGGTGAAAGTCGAAGCGGGCGGAGCCGGCAGCCTGGCCGCCATAGAAACCGGCCCAGACGTTGCTCAGGGTCAAGTGCTGCCCCAGCCAGTGCACGTGCCCGGAAATCTCCGGCACATGAAAACGCCACCACTCAAAGTCGCGGCCATGCAGGTCGAAATGCAAATCGGCATCATCTTCCCCATGCATCGGGATGATGCCGCGGACCTCGGCGACCGGCGGCTGTTTGAACTGGTAGGCTTGAATCGCGCGGGCGACGTGGGCACCAATAGCACGCGCAATCACCATCGGCTCGGCCGTGCTATAGCCGTTGGTGAGATAAACCTTCTGCGCGGCGAAGTCCGCCACCACGGCGTCCGCGCTCAGCCGCTCCGCGCCGCGCTGAAGGCGGGGGGCCGTGAATTGCAGCAGGCGGTTGGTATACTGGAGGACGGTCTGCAATCCGCTGGCCGACTCGCCCCGGAAGGTGAAATTAGTCAGCGCCACCCGCCCGCTGATACCGATCCGTTCCGGATCGTGCCACCGCCCCCAAATCTCGGCGTCCAGGGTCGGCGGCTCGGTAAAGGTGAAGTAGTTGAGCGCGCGTTGCGGTCCGGGATCGAGCAGCGGCCGCAAATCCAGCACATTCACCGTACTATGGAGGTTGAAGTGAAAATCCCTGGTGCGATCGTCGGCTTCCAGCGCGGCTTCGAGCCGGCCCTCGGGCCGGGTGATCCGCAGGTCCGGCAGGCGCCAGACCAGGTTCGAATAGGAGATGTGGGATTCGACGGCGGAAACCGCCACGCCCCGGCAGGCGGCGCCGCGCGGGAGCTTGAACTCGGCCTGCAGCCGGAGCGTGGGCTGCACTTCGGCGCGCCAATCGGGCTGACGGTTTGTCCAGGCGGGCAGGACCAGTGACGCGTCGCCCTTCAACTCGGGCGGCTTCTCCCAGGAGTAGGGCGCCAGCCACCGCCGGGCGCCTTCGGTCAGGAGCGGGCTGAACTTGTGCGGGTCAACGTCCGACACGAGGCTGACCTGCAAGGCGCGGGTGGCCACATCCAGACCGGCGCGCACGTCGAGCTGCTGTTGGGCAAGCGCCGCGTGCAAATTGGTAATCGTCAGCGCGGGCGCGCGCCACTGCCCGCCGCAGGTCACCTGGTCCACTTCCAGCCCGGATGCCTGGAATCCGGCAAGCTGGCAGTCCCAGTCCAGGGCGTAGGGTTCGAGCTCGGCCCACCAGCCCCAGGATTCGGGGCTGAGCGGCGGCAAGGCGTTAACGTGCCGGGCGAGACGGGCCTCGAGCCGCAAGGTCCGCGCGGAAGCCCACCGGCTCGTCGCCCCGGCGCATTGGAAACTGCCCTCGCCGGCCAGCGGGATGGAGTTGGTAAGGGCGTGCATCCATTGGGCGTGGAGCTGAGCGTTGGTGGCGCCGCCCCATTGGGTCTGAACGCTCCCCGCCCAAAGCGTGGCCTCGGCGTTGACCAGGTTTGTCTGTCCCTCCATCGCAACTAGGTGAGCGCTCAATTGCAGGTTGGCGGCGCTGCCCCACCGGGTGGTGGCGTGCGCGGCGCACAGCGTGAGATCGGCATTCCCCAGGTTGGTCAGCGACTCGAAGGAGGCAAAGCGGGCGGTGAGCTGCAAGTTCGTCGTCGAACCCCAGCGGGTCCGGGCCTCGCTGGCATCGAGGTTCAGTTCGGCGCCCGACAGGCCATTGTTCGTGGCCGGAAGGAGCCGGGCATCAACCTGGCCCTGGGCAAAAAGGCCCCAGGGCGTGTCGGCCCCGGGATTGATGAACCTTACGTGGACAGCGAAGCTAGCCAAATCGCGCGCGTCGCCCCGGACCTCCAGCCGCAATTCCGGCGTGGCGGAAAAATGGATGCGCTCCAAAGTATCGGCGACCTGGCGGAGGCGGTCGGGGCGTCGCGCGCCGCCCGCCAGCGGCGCCTCCCGGGACTGAAACAACTTCCATTCACGAACGGACGAGGCATTGGTCACCGTGCCCGACAACTGGATTCTCGCGTCGGCAAAAAGGGCCGTAAAGTGGTCCAGCACCCATTCGTCGCCGGGCAGGAAGCGGAGGTCGGATTGGATGCGCTCGACGATTAACTGTCGCGGCGCCTGGTTGGTTTCCGCAATGGGCCAGGCCAGGCGACCGTTGCGCAGCACGAGTGAATCCACCTGCAAATGCCGCCGGGCCAGGGCCGGATAATTCAGGCGCATCTGCACTTGCGCCAGCGTCAACTGGGGGCTGCGGGGGTCATCCGGGCGTCCGAAGCGTACATTCTCGGCGACGAGGCCGTGATCCCAGCTCAGGCGCAGGCGGGAGAATTGCAGATCCAGGCCGCGCGCGCGGAGGCTTTCCAGCAGCGGTCGCTTGGCGAAGCCGGGCAGACCAACCTGGTTCAGGTAAAGCAGCACGCCCAGCAAGCCCAGAATCAGCAACCAGACGGAAATCCGAACCCGGCGGAAATACACCCGGCAGGTCCGCCAAAAACTGCCTTTATGGCCGGTCGCCATACTCAGGAACCGGCCGGCACAGACAGGTGGCGCTGCACGTAATCGTAAAGCCAAGCCGGGAACTCGAAGATCCAGAGCTCCCCGTTCAGCGTCACGGCAGCGCAGGGCAGGCTGCCGGCGGCCTCGTTCCCAAATTGAAGGGAGACCTTCTCGCCGTTCTTGAGTTCAAGCGTGATCTGGCGATTGCCGTCCGTGCAGCCGAAGCGGGCGCCGCTGGCCTCGCCCTGGCCCAGCCAGGCGACCGCAGTCAATTGGCATAATCCGCTGACCGTTTCCTCCACTGCCAGGTCGTTGATGACGCCCTGGGAACCCGGGGCCAGCGACCAGTTGTACGGCCCGTTCCGGTTAATCTGGCGCACCTTCCCTTGCTGTTGGAGAACCACCCGGGCCACGTCGTTCGTAGAGAGGTCCCAAATCCGGCGTTCACGCATCTGCCACCCCGCCACCGGCAGGCGCTGGAAGTCGGCAAGCTTCACGGCATAAACGAAACTCTCATCCGCGCGCCGCGCATAAACCTTGTCGGCCTGGTTCGTTCCGAAATCCACCTCAACGATAACAGAATTGGAAGCAACTTCGGCGGCGTTGCCCGGCGCCGACCTCAGGACGAACTGCCGCAACGGCGCGGCCAGGCCATAGGCCGGCAAATCCGGCGCGATCACCACATCCTTGGTAAACTCGGCGATCGGCAAGCTGCCCAACGTGGTGAGCACGTATTTGACGAGGCCGGCATCGGCGGGCCAACCTTGCGGCAGGATACGCCACGCGCCGTTGGTTTGCTGTTGCACCGTGTAACTCTCCCGCCCCGGCCCGCGCACGTCCACCGCCGCCGGGGAACCGGCCAGCGTGAACAGGAGCGGATCACGGAAGTCGTTGACCGGGGCATACCAGGGCACCAGCAAATCCTTCGGCACCGCCACGATAGCATTGAGGCCTTCCCGCCGGCTGTAAACCAGCTTGGTGTCGTTGGTTGGGCTCTTCCCGAACTGCAGGCGGGCGACAAAGTTGGTGCCCTGGCTCAGGGCCACCTCGAGCTCCGGGGGTTGCAAGCCAAGCGTCTCCAGGTCCAGCTTGGGATCGTCGGGGACAAACTGGCTCACACGAATGTTCTGGAGCATCTGCAGCAACTCCTCGATCTTGGCCGTGTTGGCCCGCGCCTGCAGCGGATAGGTCATCCGCCACAGCTTGTTGGTGCCGTCGCGTCGCAGTTCAAACACCTTCGCCCCGTTGGTAACCACCAACCGGTCCGGCGTGAGCCCCCTCAGGTCCACCAGTGCCGTGCTGCGCCAGTCGTCGGGAGTGCGAGGAAGAGACTGCAGGAAACCGGCATCCACGACATACACCCCTTCGACGCCAATCACCTGCACGAACACCTGGTCCCCAGGCGCGGTTCTGGCGCCCACGCGCAGCCGCGAAGTATAGCCCGGCTGCTCGATGATGAGGGAGGCCTGGGGCGCGTCAAAGCCGTACTCCTCATCGGTATTGGATCGTCCACGCAGTTCACGGGCCGTGATGTAAGGCGCCGGGGTCAATTGCTCAAGCTCCGCGAGCAACTTCTCGATGCTGACGCCCTGCGCGGGATAAACCACCGGCCGGGTGAGCTGCCAGGTGCCATTGGTGCGGTCGGCGCAGATTTCCAGGCGGGCGGCGGGTCGCACCTGCACGCTGGTGACTGCCGCGGCCTTCAGTTGGGGCAGAACCCGGGCGGGACCCCGGTCGGGCTTAAGCAGGTACCGGTGGTGGATGAAGATGAAGCCCCCCAGCGCCAGAGCCACGATGATCCATCGCCACGTGTGTCGGGAATTCATACGCGGTGATCACCTCCGGCGCCGCAGCCAGACCAACCCGCCCAACAGGAGCACCGCGCCCGGCAAGGCGCCCAGCAACACCCATTGCGCCTGATGCAACTGCGCCTGGCTCATGACGATCCGATACTGCGTGATCGGGCGGGGACCCAAGCCGGCCAGCAAGTGGGTGCGTTCGAGCAGCCAGTTGACGGCATTGCCGGCAAAATCGCGGTTGGCCGCCGAGTCGATTTGCAGGTTGCCCAGAAACAGCGAATCGCCCACAACGATCATCCGGGTCGAACCGCGCTCGGTGATCAGGTCCTTGATCAGACCCTTTTCGACGGCGACCATAAGCGGGAACGGAGGCTGGCGCAGGGAATCACCCGCGGCCGTGGCTCTCGGGCCGGAGAAGGCCAACTCGTCCACGCGCGGCGCATCAGCCGCGTCCGCCTGCAGCTTCAGCCGGCCCACAGAACGGGGCAGGCTGACGTGGAGCCGGGACTCGTGCAGGGAACTCACAACGGCATGCTTGCCAAACCGGCTGATGATAACGTCCGTGCCCTTTATCGTATTGTCCGGGTCGGTGATGACATTCTGGCCCACATCCACCCCCCACTTGGCCAGGACCTTCTCAAGCCCCGTGCTTTTGCGGACCGAGGCGTAGCTGAATAGCGCCAGCAGGCGGCCGCCCTGGTTGAGGTACTGCTCGATCTTATCCAGCTCGGCGTCGGGAATGGCGTCCCGCGGCCCCGCAATCACCAGCAGGTTGCAATCCGCCGGCACAACATTGGTGCCCAGCAGTGACAGGGGCTCGGCCTGGATACGGTTCTGCTTTTCCAGGATGGCTGCGAACTTGAGGTAGCCGGCCACTTCGTCACCGCTGTCCATTTGGTGTTCGCCGTGGCCCTGGAGAAAATAGGCCTTAAGCGGATTGGGGCTGATCACATCGAGCAGCGCGGAAGTGAAGGCGATTTCGCCCAGGAAGGCTGCCGGCTTACGACGGAGCTGGATTTCCGCTGTCCCGGGCGCCTCATTCGTCAACTGCTCATACACATAGCTGGCCAGCTGGTTGCCGGCCACCGTCCTCACCTTGCCCTCGCAATCGAAAATCACCAGATTCTTGTCGCTGCGGGCGGAGAGGTTGTACTTGGCTTTGGTCTTCTGGGCCAAGCCCGTATCGCGCATATAGTCCACCGTCTGCACCTTGATTCTGGAATTGACCAGCCGATACTCGCCGAGCAGGTCCTGCACCGTGCTATAAAGCGCCTCCTCATCCTTCGTGTCGTAGTACAGGGTCACCTGCACCTGGTTGGTAATCGCCTTGAGCAAGCCAATGGTGCGCGGGGAAAGCTCGATTTGCGAGTGCGCGCTCAGGTGAAAGCGGAGAAAGTAATTCAGGCTGATGTAGTTCGCCATCACCACCACCGAGAGCACGATGAACACCAGGACCACGAGGTGCAGGCCCACGCCCCACTTGCGATAGGGCGAGAAGCTGGGCCGGGATTGCGGATCGCTCGCCATGCTATTTCCAGCGGCGGCTTTCCACCACCCGCAACGTCAGGAACAGAAAGAAGAGCGTCAGGCTCGCAAGCAGAACCACGGGCCGGGTGTCCACGACGCCACGGGCGAAGTCATGCATCTGCTCGAACAGGGCGAAACAACCCAGCACCTGCGCCTGCCAGCTTTCCTGGGCGGGAAGCTGGTAAGCCAGGTAGCCCAGCAGGAACAGGCTCGCGCCTGAGCCCAGGGTGATAATGGCGGCGATCGCCTGGCTGCGGGTCAGCGCCGAGGCGAAGCAACCCAGCGAAATAAACACCCCCCCGAGCAACAGGATGCCCAGGAAGATGCCGCCAATCACGCCCGCATCCAACGCCGTCGTGTCACTCGTATAATGCCGCACCACCAGGAAACAGCCCAGCAACGGCAGCCACATCACAATGTAAAACAGCAGCGCCGCCGTGAACTTGGCCGCGACGACCTGCAGATCGCTCACCGGGGTGGTCATGAGTGTCTCGAAGGTGCCCGAGAACTTCTCCTGCGCGAACAGCCGCATGGTAATGACCGGGGTCGTCAGCAGCAGGATCAGCCAGAAGAACTGCGTGTGCAGAAACAGCTCGGTGACGGGCAGAGGCGTCGGCTTCTGCAGCATGACCAGAATGACGACAAAGCTGTAGCCCATCAGGAACAGCGCGGCGGCAATGATGATATAGCCGCTCAGGGACAGAAAATAGCTCGCCAGCTCCCGCCGCATCAGAGTCCAATAAGCGCGCATTAGAAATCCTCCTCGGGCCGGGTGACCCGGACGTAGATGTCCTCCAGCGAGTGGCGGCTGCGGGTCAACTCCCGCAGCGGCCAGCCCCGCTCGCGCGCCAGCGCAAAAATCTGCGGCCGCAAGTCCACGCCGTCCCGCGGGGTCAGCGCGCAACGAAAATACTCGCCCTCAGCCGACGACACGTCGAACTGCTCAACCTCCGCCATCTGCGCCCAGCATTCCCGCAAGTCGTCCGGCGGCGCGGCAATCTCCGCGATGACCTGGCTGCCGCTGCTCATGAGCTTCTGCAGGTTCTCCGGCGTATCGGCGGCCAGGATCTTGCCGTCGAACATGATGACCACGCGGTGGCATGTCATTTCGGCTTCCGGCAGGATATGGGTGGAAATCAGCACCGTATGGGTGCCGCCCAGCCCCTTGATGAGCTGGCGCACGGAACGGATCTGGTTCGGGTCCAGCCCGATCGTCGGCTCGTCCAGGATGAGCAGCTCCGGCTCGTGCACCAGCGCATCCGCCAGGCCCACGCGCTGGCGATAGCCTTTGGAAAGCTGGCCGATGACCCGCCGGCTGTCCTCGGTGAGGCCGCATTGCTCCATCACCACATCCACGCGCTCGCGCGATTGCCTCCGCCCCAGGCCTTTGAGCCGGGCGCGAAACTTCAGATACTCCCGCACGCGCATGTCGTAGTGCAGCGGATTGTTCTCCGGCATATACCCGATGCGGCGGCGCACCTCCCCTGATTGCTCGAAGACATCCAGGCCCGCCACCCGCACGGTGCCCGCGGTCGCCGGCAGGTAGCAGGAAAGGATGCGCATCGTTGTGCTCTTGCCCGCCCCGTTGGGGCCCAGCAGGCCAACGATCTCACCTCGCCTGACCGTAAAGGAGATATCCGATACCGCGGTGTTGCCCGCGTAGCGCTTGGTCAGGTTGGCGACTTCAATCATCAAATCATCGCTCATTGAACACAGCGTGGTGGCAAGTCTAGTTGAGGAACGCCGGCCTAGGCCAACAAATTCTCGGCCTAGCGCGCCAGCAGCTCCACTGTTCCCTGGCGCAGGACATTGAAATTGCCCATCCGCTGCGGCACGGCAATCTCGAGCTGCACGGGATCGCCCTGCTTCTTCGCATAGAGCCGCTTGGCCGCGGCACAAAGATCCGCCGGCAATTGCCCGTCCAGCGCCGTCACCAGGATGCCCCGCTGCAAACCCGCCGCTGCCGCCGGACTGTTGTCCTCGACCCCGGCGATGAAGAACGCGTCACCGGCGCTAACCCCATAACGGGCGGCCGTTTGCGCCGTCAGCCCCTCCAGGTCCAGCCCGAGCTTGTCCCGGACCAGCTCGGCATTGAACACCGTCTTCTCAGGCACCAGCCGAACCGCGATCTCTTTGCGCACCGCCCCGCGCCGGACGGCCAGTGTCTCCTCGGAACCGGCCTTGGCCGCCAGCAGGTCGGCGAAATCTATGAAGCTCTTGGGCGTCTTGCCGTTGACCTGCAGTATCGCGTCGCCGCTCTGCAACCCAGCCCGGCCTGCCGGGCTTTGCGGCTGCACGCTGGCAATGACCAGCGGCATCACGCCCACCTTCACCCGCGCGCCAAACCAGTACGCCTTCACAAACTCAGTCGGGAAAATGTCCGACAGCGCTTCAAGCACGCGCCGGATCGGGATGGCAAAACCGATGCCCTGCGCCCGCTGCCCCATGACCTCGTTCAGGACGGCAACATTGATGCCGATCAGCTCGCCCCGCAAGTTGACCAGCGGCCCGCCGCTGTTGCCGACGTTGATCGGCGCATCCGTCTGCAGCCAGTTGGGAATATCCAACGGCTCGCCTTCCTTGGGCAGCACCCGGCTCTTCGAGCTGAGAATCCCGCGGCTGACCGACCCGCCCAGTCCGAACGGGTTGCCCAGCGCCAGCACCGTCTCGCCCAGCAGCAAGTCGTCCTCGCGCGCAAACTGGATCGCCTTGAACTTCTCCCCCGCCCGGGCGTCGAGCTTAAGCAGGGCCACGTCGCTCTTCGGATCGCTCGCCACGATCGTCGCGGTATAGGCATTCGTGCCGGTGCAGAACTTGACCGTGATCTTGTCCGCCCGCCGCACCACATGGTCATTGGTCAGCAGGTAGCCCTCTTCGTCAATCACCACGCCCGAACCCAGGCTGTACTGCGAGTTGGGCGGCTGCCGCCGGTGATACGGACCCCAAAACTGCTGGAAGAACTCGTCGAACGGATCCCGCACCCGGATAATCGTCTCCGTGGCAATGTTAACCACGCTCGGCATGACCCGCTCGACCGCCGCCACCGTGGCGTCGCGGCGAACATCGCTCCCCGCCGTTTGCGCGCCGGCGCCCGGCGTCCACGCCAGCAGCCACAGCGCCACCCAGCTTCCGCTTCTGCCTATGTCCCAATTCATCTTCATATCAACAGTCAACCCCGTCTTTCGATGCGTTCAATCTTCGCCCCGGCGCAACGCAAAGTTACCCTCAGCCATTGGCTATCGGTTATTGGCGATTCCCGCCCTGCCCCCGCCGGAGCGCAGCTAAGCTTGACTTTGCCGCCGCGCCAGCGCAAAAGCAATGCCAAGGTGTCCCTGGTTCAGGCCAGTTTCTATGCCCAGTGGCGCGTGCGGTCCGGCGTCGTTGCCGTCCTGCGCGACGACCGGGATTCCCCGCCCGAACGCCTCCTGCAGACGGTCTGGCAGCACCAGCGCCTGCTCCGCGAGCAACTGAAGACCTTAGACGGCCACCCCGTCCAAATTCTTCATCCCGGCTTCCGCAGCGTCGAAGGCGGGCCGGATTTCCGCGGCGCGCTGGTCCAGATCGGCTCCGCGCCTCCCCGCAGCGGCGACGTCGAAGTGGACCTCCGCTCCAGCGGCTGGCACGCCCACGGCCATGACCGCAACCCCGCCTTCCAGAACGTCATCCTGCACGTCGTCTGGGAAAGCGAGCGGCCAGCCGCCGGCGCGCCCCCCACGCTGCCCCTGCGGCAGGCGCTCGATGCCCCGCTCGGCGAGCTTAGCCTCTGGCTCGGCGGCGAGGCCGAGCAGGAACTGCCGGAGGAGTTGCGCGGCGAATGTTGCGCCCCGCTGCGCACCGTGCCGCCGCCGCGCTTGCTCGAACTGCTCCACCAGGCGGCCCACGTGCGCCTGCAAAGCAAGGCCGCCCAGTTCCAGGCCCGCGCCCGCCGCGCCGGCTGGGAACAAGCCCTGTGGGAAGGACTCTTCCGCGCCCTGGGCTACAAAAACAATGTGTGGCCCATGCAGCGCCTGGCCGAACTCCGCCCGCGCTGGCTGACACCCCGCCCCCAGCCGCTCGCCTTGCAGGCGCGTCTCTTCGGCATCAGCGGCCTACTGCCCACCGAGTTGACCCGCCCGCCGACGGGCGCCGACCAATACGTCCGCCGCGTCTGGGACCAATGGTGGCGCGAGCGCGACGAGTTCCTGGACTGCCTCCTGCCGCGCTCGCTCTGGCACTTGCACGGCTCGCGGCCCGCCAACCACCCCCAGCGCCGCGTCGCCCTCGCCTCCCGCTGGGCCCTGGACGGTAATCTCGCGCAAAAACTGGAACGCTGGTGCAAAGACGAGACGCCCGGCTCGTCCTTTGCCAGCTCGCTGCTCCAAATCCTGCAAGTCGAGCCCGACGATTTCTGGTCCTGGCACTGCACCTTCCGCTCGCCCCGGCTCAAGAAAACCCAGCCCCTCCTGGGCGCCACCCGCGTGACGGACCTGGCGATGAATGTCATCCTGCCCTGGCTCTGGATTCGGGCCGTCGAAGGCAAAAACCCAGCGCTACAGCAGGCCCTCGAACACCGCTATTTCACCTGGCCGCCCGCGGAGGACAACTCCATCCTCCGCCTCGCCCGCCAACGGCTGCTCGGCGGAACCTCTCCGCGCGCCCTGCCCGACGCCGCCGCCCAGCAGGGCCTGATCCAAATGGTGCGCGACTTCTGCGACCACTCGAACGCCATCTGCGACCGCTGCAAACTCCCCGACCTGGTGAAGGACTGGGCCGCCAATAGCCAGAGGCAACATTCCCCTGACACCAATTCCCCTGACAAAAGTCGGGCAAGCCAGGACCCCGCCAGCCAAGGGTAGCCTCCCATTCGCAAGTCTACCTCCCCCCCCATCACTCCACGTCGCACCCGGACAGACCGTCACAAGTCAGGTTGATATCGGGCAGCGCATCCACCGCGGGCCGAATCTTGCCGGCGGCCAGATAGCTCACATGCCCGTCGGCAAACGCGTAGTAGCGCGCCCCCCGCCAATCCCACCAGCCCACCTGCGCGCTCGCATGGGCGCTGAGCCATTCCGCCGTCAGCGCCTTGCGCGACGGAAACCGGATATCGGCCGCCTTGCGCGACAGGCACGGCAACGGATTGCTCTGGTAGAGGCTCGACAGCGTCATCGCGTTGACGCTCGCGTCCGAGTAATAAGAGGCCGCCGTATAGCCGTAGGACGTCCCGTCATAGTTAGTAAGGGAGGCTAAATCGCTCGGGCACACCAGGACGCCGGGTGAGAAGTTCGTTGAGAGGTTGGGATTGCCGGCCGCCGCCTGCGTCCCGGAAAACGGCAAATACGGCTGCACCACCCAGCGCCAGCGCCGTCCCATCCACAGGAACGGATCGCCGGTATTGGGCAGGCAATCCTCGTGGTCCGAGCGATAGAGCACAAACGCCAGCCCGATTTGCCGGAGATTGCTGGCGCAACGGGTCCGTTTGCCCATCTCCTTCGCCCGCGCCAGCGCCGGCAGCAGCAATGCCGCCAGCACCCCGATAATCGCGATCACGACCAGCAACTCGATCAGCGTGAACGCCCGGCCAGCTCGCCGCCGCGAAGCGCGCAGATGGAAATACTCGGGGACCGGAAGCATCGGCGGCCAGCTTAACCGCCCCGCCCGCCTTGCGTCAACTTGATTCAATCCGCCGGTTGACGCCAACCCCTCTGCCCCGCCAAGGCGGCCGGCAGCGCCGTCTCCGGCTTCGCCGCGTCCACCCGGTTTGATCCACCCTTGCACCCATGAGCAATCACGAAATCAACCAGTTCCTGACATTCAAACCAGCCCGGCCACATATTATGTCCCTGCCCCTTGATCTCGTTAAGGGTCATTACTCCGCCCAACTGGTGATACCGTTGCGCCAGCAAACCGGAGTTCCTTTCGAGCGGCACGACCCGGTCGCTGTCCCCGTGCAGGTGATAGATGGGAACCCGCGCTTGGGCCAGCGCCTCGATGCGGTCAACCGGATTATGCTCCGCCAGGTGAGCCTCCAGTTGCGCTTCCGTCATGCCGTAAGCCTTGGCAGCCGTTTTGGCACCCGGGTAGCTGCGCAGATCGCAGACGGGATAAATGCCCGCCACACAGGCCACGCAAGCAGGGTTCTCGACCGCCCAGTTGTAGTGCATGAGCCCGCCGCGGCTTCTCGCCAGCAAACACGGCGTCTTGGAGAGTCCCCGCTGCCGGACCAATTCCTGGTAAAACGCGGTGAATAACGCTCGCCCCGCCGGATTGCCATACGATTCGCCCACATCAATCCCGCCCACAGCCATGCCGGCATCCAGGAACTTCCGAAACATCCATTTCTCCTCCGCCCCCGGCAAGCCTCCCAGTGTCGGCGCATACCAAACCCACGGCGTCCCCCTCCCCACAGCCATCTGGCTTGGCAGCATGAGAAAAGCCGTGTGCCCCTCCACGCTGAACACTTCCCCCGCAATGGGCAGCGCCTTTGACGGCTTCGGCGTCGCCTTCCCCTTGCCCGCGTCCTCCCCAAAGGCGCTCTCCGGCATGCCCCAACCGCCGAGCAGCCCCGCAGCCAGCCACCAAACCGCCTTCCATCGAACCGGACGGGACAGACGCATCATATTACTGCTTTCAGAGACCGAATCACGATGGCCAATCTCCTGTGGCAACCGCAAACAGCAGGAGCGGCGGCGGGCCCAGTACCCTGCCAGCGCCAACAGCGACCAGATCTTGCAGCCACTTGGCTCGGGCACAATGGTGTAGGTGAAAGACGGCCCGAACCCGCCCATACCAGTCGGATCTGGCGGACTGGAGAGGTCCGCCGCATTCCACCGGGAGCATCGCCCAACAAAACTGATTTCCGGCGCGAACACGTGGTTATACCAGTCCCAAACCACCGCATCGGAATAGAGGGCGCCGATGAAGTAATTATGGCCCGGGAGAAGCACCACCAGCGCAGCCGCGTGATACTTAAACCCGTCCACAACCAGATCGGCCCCCCCCACCTGGCACGAGGTCAGGAGCGTGGAGGTCGCATCCCACACGCCCACTTCTCCGGCCGTCGGGCCGGCCAATTCGTAAGAGCTAAAATCGGTATAGAAGCCTAGCGAATCTACAGCCATGGGCGCCGTCACACTGAATTCCCATCCCACCATAAGACCGAGGCCGGTTGAGGAGACGCCGTTAGGGCTGCTGATGGAGACGGCCGGCTGGCTCGCTGCCGCGGACAAACCTGAAATCAGAAGGGAAACAGCGATAACACCAATGGGTTGTTTCATATGCTCCTGGCACCTAATCGTGTGCTTTTCGTTCTACTGCCCGATCGCGAGCCTGCCCGGACTGGCAAAGCACCTCAAGCGCAAACCAGGAATTGACGCCGATGGGGGCGAAACCACCACCCCTAGTTCGGTCGGACTCCCTCTCCGATGGCCTGACCCTGGCACCAGCGCACCTCCCTAGCCTCACCGTATCCTCACCGTTACCTCACCGTTGAACCTCTGCAAGGTTTGCAGAG
>CAZDOO010000037.1:0-51304 GCA_964507045.1 uncultured Verrucomicrobiota bacterium
CAACCGGAACGATTCCAGCCCCCGGTCGGGTAACAGTTACTTTTGAGGCACGGCGACTCGAAGCGCATCTCACTTTCCTGCAATAATCCGGGATGCGCCCATTGTGCGCGGCACAACCCGGCACCCCCCCGGTTCGACCGGGCTCCCCCTCATCCCTGTGCCAGCCCCCCACCGTCTACACACCGTAGATAGCATTGTTATCTACGGTGTGTATACGGTGAGTAGACGGAGGGACTCCGGAGGTACGCTGGTGCCGGGGGCAGGCCATCGGCGGAAAGGGAGTCCGGCCGAGCTGGTGGTGGGGGGTGCCGAGATGCGCGGCGGTTACTCCAGCGCGTCGCGGAGGCCGGAGGTGCGGGTGACGCGGCGGGCGAGCGCGGCCCGGAAGTCCCCCTCCTCGAACCAGAGCTCGACCCGCTTCCGGGCGCGGGTAATGCCGGTGTAGAGCAGTTCCCGGCTCAGGACGGGGCTTTCGCGGTCCGGCAGGACGAGCAGGATGCGGTCGAACTCGGAGCCCTGGCTCTTGTGGACGGTCAACGCGTAGGCGGTTTCATGCTCCGGCAGCCGCAGCGGGAGGAACTGGCGCAGGGTATGGTCGGGGCCCGGAAAGAACGCCCGCGGCTCGCCGCTTTCGGCCTCGGGCAGGATGATGCCGATGTCGCCATTGAAGAGCTTCAGGTTGTAGTCATTGCGCGTGATCATGATGGGCCGGCGGGAATACCAGAGGCCCGGCAACGTGATCAGCCCCGCTTCCTCCAGGATTTCCTCGGTCATCCGGTTCAACCCGCTCACGCCATAGGGGCCCTCGCGCAAGGCGCACAGGAGGCGAAATTGCCCCAGGGCGGCTAAGGCCTGGAGCGGGTCAGTCGCTTTCAGAAACGCGCTGAAGCCCGCAGTCACACGTTCTCGCAATGCCTCTTTCAACTCCGCGCGGCGGGGAAGCGCTGCTGCCACGAGGTCCGTCGCCACGCCGCCCTGACAGTCGCGCAGAATCCGCAAGATCTCCTCAGCCTCCCCTGTGTTGATTGCGTTGCTGAGCCGGTAGATGGCGCTCTGCTCTCCGAAGCGGTAATTCCGCTGGAGTTGCACGACGCAGTCAGCCAGGGCGGACTTGGCCGGCGCCGAGCAGATATCGCCCAACACAGCCCCGGCCTCCACCGAGGCCAACTGATCCTTGTCTCCCAGCAGTATCACGCGCGCGGACGCAGGCACCGCTTCGAAGAGTTTGGCCATCAAGGCCAGGTCCACCATGCTGGCCTCGTCCACGGCGACCACGTCGAAGGGCAATGGATTGTCGGCGTTGTGCCGGAACCGGGCCGAATCGGGAAGGTAGCCCAGCAACCGGTGGATGGTGGTGGCGCGCTCGGGCAATTGAGCCTTGATCGCCTCATCGCAGGGCAGCTTCTCCTTGATGCCCCGAATCGAGTCCTGGATGCGGGAAGCAGCCTTGCCGGTCGGCGCGGCGACGGCGATGCGGAGCTTGCGGCCGCGCTCCAGTTCGAGCAACAGCGCCAGGATCAGCGCCAGCGTGTGGGTCTTGCCCGTGCCCGGCCCACCCGAGACGACGCAGAACTTCCGCCGCACAGCGGCAAGGGCGGCCAGCCCCTGCCGGTTGACGCCTCCTCCAACTTCGGGAGGGAAGAGGGTCTGGAGCCTTTGGTTGAGCATCGCCGTGTCCGGCTCGACCGGCTGCTCTGCCGCCCGGGTGCGGATAGCCTGGGCAAGGCTCTGCTCGTAATTCCAGTAGCGGTGGAGATACAGCCGGTGGTGGTCATCCAGAACCAGCGGCCGGAACTCGCTGGGCGACCCGACCACGGGCGAAGCCTTGAGTTCGTTGATCCAGCCCTTGAGGCGCGGAAGCTGAACCGGCGTGACACCGTCAACCTCCTTGTCCGGGAAAGCCGCTCCGGCAACGGCTGCCAGGTCCAGGCAGATATGACCTTCACCGCGCTGCCGACTGACCAGCGCGGCAGCCAACACCAGCGTTGCCCGGTCCCCGCCGTCCTGCGCCTCGATGAACGCCGCGAAGTGGCGGTCGAGGTTGCTGAATGCGCTGCTGGCGAGCAATTGGCGGATGGCTTTCATGGCTTCAATCCTCCTGCCCCGCCGCTCAGCATCCCGTTAAGTTTGCGGACGAAAGATTCTGCAAGCCGGTCCCGGTGGATGCCAAAGCCGGGCCGCGCCGGGTCAATGCCGCGCAGGAACAGATAATACACTCCGCCGAAGTGCTGCTCGTAGCTATACCCTGGCAGCCGCAGGCGCAGGTAGCGGTCCAACGCAGCAGTGTAGAGTTGATACTGAAAGTAGTAGTGCCGGCGGCGGATTTCGCCGGCCAAAGCGGCGGCGCTGTAATCCTCGATCCGGTTGCCGAGCAGGTTGGATTTCCAGTCCACCACATAGAACCGGTTTTGGAATTCAAAGACCAGGTCAATGAAGCCCTTGAGCATTCCCCGCACCGGCGGGAAGGAGAAGCCTTCCGGCTCGCTGCCTGAATCACGCTCGCCCGGCAGGCGATATTCCTGCAGCAGCGCGCGGAGTGGCTCCGGCGCGAGTCGCTGAAGCGGAAAGTAGAACTCGAGTTCTCGCAGCCTCTGTAAGGCGGTAATCCGGCCCAAGGTCAGCCCCGGGACATTCTCATCCAGCGGCGCGGTCATCACCTTGCCCAGCATCTCGACGACGACCTCGGAGAACTCGTCCGCCGCCAGACCATGCGCCCGAAGCTGCTCGTGGACAAGGTCCCGCGTGGCCGGCTGATTCCATTGGGTGAAGTCGAGCAGTTCTAGGATCTTATGTAGGCAGGTGCCGGGCTTGGCGCCGGCGGGGAAGGCAAAGATGCCGGTGGCGGGCTGCTCGGGCCGCCTGCCGGCGCCCAGTTCGTCGTAGTCCGGCAATTCCTCGCTCCGCTTGGCGGTGAGCGAAGTAAAGCTGCTGATGCGCCAATCGCGGGCAATGCTGCCGCTGAACTTCCGATAATCGAGCGCCGCGGCCGGAGCGGACGCGGCAGCCGCTGTCGCCGCCGTCGGCTCGGGCAGGTCCTGCACCGCGATGGTGGGCCGGCCATTTGCGTCCGCGGATTGCCCAGCCAGCTTCTGCAGGTCTGCCAGCAGGCGGCTGTCGTCCAGCGCCTCAAAGTGTTTTTCCTGTGCTGTGACGGCGTCGGGCGTGTCCGCCGGCTGCGGATGCAACAGGCGGGCCGGAGCCGAAGTCTCGGCATCTCGAAAGCCGCCCCAAACGAAGTAGCAGCGGTGCTTGGCGCGCGTCAGCGCCACATACAGCAGCCGCACGTTCTCGGCCAAACGTTCGACCCGGGCCAGCCGCAGGTGCGCCTCGTAATCAGGGCCGCCCAGGTCCCGCGCGAGCGTGCCGTTGCCCGGGTCATGGAAAAAGACCTGTTCCTCGTGGTCGTGCTCGACGCTCGCGCCTTTCCACGAGAAGGGGCAGAACACCATGGGGTATTCGAGGCCCTTGCTCTTGTGGATGGTGACCAGCTTGACGGCCTTCTCGTCCGTCTCCAGCCGGAGCTGATGCTCCTCGTTCGTCTGGTCCAGAGCCTCCCGTTGCTCGGCGATCCACTTGAACAGGCCCGAGACCCCCAGCCGGCTCTCGCTGCTGGCGCGGTGGAGCATCTCCGCCAGGTGCAGCAAGTTCGTCAGCCGGCGCTCGCCGTCCGGGAAAGCCAGGAGGCGGGGCCGCACTTGTTCGCGCTGCATGAAGCTGCGGAACATCTGGATGAAGCCGCGCTGCAGCCACAGGTCCAGGTAGTTGCGGAACCGCTCCAGGATTTGCTGCCATTCCGCATCCTGTTTGGCCAGGGCCTCGATCTGCGAGCCGCTGTAGCCCAAGAGGTCGGTTGCCAGCGCGGCCATCAGTTCCGACTCCCGTGTTGGGTCGGCGATGGCCGCCAGCACGCGTTGAGTCTCCAGCACCTCGCGGGAGCCGAACAGGCTCGCGGTGGTGTGCAGCACGCTGGGAATACGGCGCTCGTTCAGCGCGTCCTGAACCAGTTGGGCCTGGTAATTGTCGGGCACCAGCACGGCAATGTCTTCCGGCAGCAACGCCCGGCCGCCCAGCGTTGTCTTGCCGTTCAGCAGCGCGACAATCTCTGACGCCACCACCGCGGGCAGCTTCTCGTTGGCCGCGCCTTTGGCAATCAACTTCCCGGTGCGCGGCCAGAACCAGAGCTGGAAGGGCGCGCGCGCCTGGCCGTCCACCGTGAGGGGGCGCTTGTCCGCCGCGCCCTTGGCCTCGACCGGCTGGAAGCGGATGCCCTCGAAGACAAAGGGCCGGGGCGACCCGCCGAAAACCGTGTTCAGGGAACGCACCAGGCCCGATTCCGAGCGCCAGTTCTCGCTCAGCGTGTATGCCTGGTCCGCTTGCCGGCTCGCCTGGAGGTAGGTGAAGATGTCCGCGCCGCGGAACCCGTAGATAGATTGCTTGGGGTCGCCGATGAGGAACAAGTGGTTCTGTGGCCCCGCAAACACGCGCCGGAAGATGTCATACTGCAGCGGGTCGGTGTCCTGGAACTCATCAATCAGCGCCGCGGCGTATTGCCGGCGCAACAGGGTAGCCAGCGCCGGGCCGCGGTCCCCAGCCAGTGTGCTGTGCAGGCGCCGCAGCAGGTCGTCAAAGAACTGAATCTTCAGCTCGTCCTTGCGGCGCGGCAGCTCTTGCTCGACGTAGCGATACGCCTCCAGCTTGAGGCCGATGACGTAGCGCTCCTCCGCGCTAGCCAGATCCTCGCACAGGTCGAAGAAGCGATGAGTCGGGGCCGGAGCCTTGGCCTTCTTGCGGGTGCCTGCCGCAATAGCTGAGCTGCGGAACGTTTGCAAAGCGTCCAGCGCGGCCGGGGGAAAATCCGGCGCCCCAAGACAATGATCAAGCTGGCGGAACGCCTCGGCCATTAGCTCGTCGTCGTTGTAAGGCTGCTTCGCCCACTCGGCGCCGCTGCCGAAGGGGGCGCGAATAGCCTCTTTGTCCGCGCGCCAGACTTCCTGCAGCGCGGTGAAGATGTCCTCCAGCTTCGCAGCCAGGGCGGCGGCGTCCTGGCCGTCCACCGGCGAGAGCAGTTTAAGGAACGGGTGCGACAGGCAGCTCCGGACCAGCGGCAGCAGGGCGTCCGGGCTCAACTCCTCCTTCAGGGCAAACATCACCGGAAGCCTGCCCGCGCGGTAGAACTGCTTGCGCCAGTAGTCCTCGACCAATTGGCGCAGCAGCACTGTCTGGTCCGTCACCAGCTCCGTGTCAAACAAGCTGCCCGTCTCGAACGCCCGGTCCTGAAGCACCCGCTGGCAAAAGCCGTGGATGGTGTAGATGGGCGCCTCGTCGAACCCGTAGAGCGCCCGGTCCAGCCGTGCCACCAGATCATCCCGCTGCCCCGCATGCTTCTTGAGCAGTGCCTGCAGGAACGGGTCCTCGGCTGCGCCCGAAGCAAAAGCCTGCAGCGCCCTGGCCAGTGTTTGGCGGATGCGGTGGCGCAATTCCTCCGTTGCCGCCACCGTGTAGGTCACAACCAGAATTTCGCGCACCGAGAGGTTCTTCTCCAGGATGAGCCGCAGGAACAGGCCCGCAATGGTGTACGTTTTGCCGGTGCCGGCACTGGCCTCGATCAGGCTCGTGCCCGGCCGCAACTCCGTCTCGGCCAGCTTGAAGACCGGCAGCGCCTTCACGGCTCCACCTCCTTCAGCTCGGCCAGCAGCGGCTCAAAGACCGTGCGCGCCGCCTCGTCGAACTCCTCGTCCAGCGGGTTTCTGTTCCGGAAGCACAGATCGAAGTAATCGTCCTCGCACTCCCCGGGCGCCTCGGTGAAGGGGTCGCCCTTCCATTTGCGCTGGGCAATGGTGGCGGGGTCCTGTTTCGACTTGCCGCTCGCCCGCGCCACGATCGCCTCCGCATAGGCCAAGGCGGTTTGCGGAAAGAACTTGAGCGGGCGGGTCAAGCCTTTCCAGTAGAGCTCAAGCAGGCCGGACAGCAGTTTCGGCGCGCGGGCCAGGGGGGGCGCGGTCAGCACCCGATCGCGGCCAACCAGCACGGCGCCGCAACCCGGCTGGCCGGGATGCGCGGCATTGAGAACGACGTGCTGAATCCACAGCCGCAACAGGTCCCTGGCCTTGATATTGGCGCACCGGTAGTGCAGCGAATCCCGGGCCGTTAGGCGGCGGATCTCCCCTGCGAGGCGGAACTCGCCCAGCACCAGGTCAATCCGGGCCGGTTCAATATACCCCGTGCCGAGGTGTGGCCGCACTTGTTCCAGGAAACTCTGCGCATCGGATTGCAGCCCGCGGAAGTGCACCGCTCCCGCTTCGCCCAGCGGCAGCCGGCCGGACGCCTTCATCAGCCGCAGCGCATTCTTGATGCCGATGCCCCGCAGCTCCTTGTCCACAAGTTCCTGCCGGATGGCGTAGCCGTCCAGCGCCCCCACCTCAAACGGTTCCACCTCTTCGAGCGCTTCCCCCTTTTCCTCCAATCGCAGCCCAAGCCGCCGCGTCACGAGCCAGCGTGCCGGGTTGCAGAAGAACTCGGCCAATGCCGCTGTGTCCACGGTGCGGTATTCGGCCTCGGGCTCGCTGAGCGGGGTATCGAGAAACGGCAAAGGGTTGGTTCGCACCGCCTGCCCGCAATGGCTGGCCCGGCAATTCTCGGCCGAGTAGCTGAAAAGCCGCGCATCCACTCCCGTGAAATAGGCCGGGCTGAACGCCTGCAGACGGTGCCGCACCAGCACGTGCTGCTTCAGAATATCGGCGCCGGGCAGCTCGTAGGCCTGGGCGACGTAATCCAGCAACTCGCTCACCAGCACCGACGGCGGGGCCTCGCTGTTGTCGCGAATGGACTGGCCCACGTAGCTGATGTGCAGCCGCTCCCGCGCCGAGAGCAGCGTTTCCAGGAAGAGATAACGGTCGTCATCGCGCAGCGAGCGGTCGCCCAGGCGCGGCTTCTGCGCCATCAGGTCGAAGCTCAGGTGCCGGTCGGCGCGGGGGAAGGCGCCGTCGTTCATGCCGATCAGGCAAATCACCTTGAACGGAATGCTGCGCATCGGCTTGAGGGCGCAAAACGTGACGCCGCCCGTGATGAAGCCGGACCCGAAGCGGTCTTCGGTCAGCGTCTGGCTGAGCGATTCGAGGATCACCGCCAGGTCCACCGGCTCGACGTAGCCGGCCTCAGCCGCCTTGCTGGCCAGCTCGCGCAGCGTCGAGCGGATCAGCAGCAACTCGGGAAGCTGCCCCTCGCCCGGCTGGAAGAACGTCTCCAGCGCGTTCAGCAGGATTTCTTCCCATTGCCCGATGGCTCGCCGCTCCTTGAGCTGTGCCATCAAGTCGAACAGGCGCTTCAGATACTCCGCCAGGTGGCCGAGCACCACCGCGCGGCTGCCCTCCACGTCATCTAACGGCAGCACCTCGCCGAACATCTGTTCACCTTTGCCCGCCATGGCGTAGCCGGCGAACAGGCGCTCCATGCCTTGCTGCCAGGTATTCTCCGCCAGGCCGGGCAGTCCCAGGCTCTCGCGTTGCCGGGCGTCCCGGCCCCAGCGGATGCTGGTCTTGCGGACCCAGTCGCGGATGATGTCCAGGTCGGCCTCCGCCAGCCCGAATTTCATCCGTACCGGCTCGGTCTCCAGGACACGCAGGACGTTCGTGGCTTCCAGGCGCGTCGCGGCCAGGTCCAGCAGGCCCAGAAATGCCTGCACAACCTGGCTGGACGAGCGAATGCCCCGGTCCGCCACGCTGAACGGTATCCGCTTGCTGGTCTCCTCCGGCGAATCGAACACCGCCTGGATGAACGGCGCGTAGGCTTCGATGTCCGGTGTCATCACCAGAACATCGCGCGGTGTCAGCGCCGGGTTGCGCTCCAACCATTCGAGCAAATGATCGTAAAGCACCTCCACCTCCCGCAGCGGGCTGTGACACGAATGCACCCGCAGCGAGGAGTCGGCTGCCTTGACCGGTAATCTCGGGCACTCATCGCGCCCCCGGTCCCGGAGATGGAAGATGTCAGCCTGAATAGCCTGCAGCAGGCTCGTCTCCGGCGGGTCAGGGAACGCACTGTCCTCGTCCCAATCCGCCGTCTCGAGCACCAGGTTCAGAAAGTCGCGGCCCAGCGGCCCCAGGGAGGCGAGCTGTCGGTTGCCCGGTTCGAGGTGGAGCTGGGCTGCCGCCGCGTCGCCCTGTTTCATGCGCTTGAAGATCTTCCCCGACTCGCGGGCGTTGACGATCAGGCCCCAATACTCCCTGGATGGCTGGAGCAGGAACAGGTGAAGATCAATGCGAGCGCCCAGCGCGCAGAAGACCTGCAGATAGGACGGGGGCAGGGCCGAGATGCCGAAGATGGAGACGCGCTCCGGCGCCGCCGGCGGCTTGAAGTCGGAGCGGCCCGCCTGTTCACCGAACGCTTTCAGCAGGGCGGCCAGGTGCGGCCCCGGTTTCTCCTGATGCAATCGCTGCCACAGCGACGCCTGCCAAAGCTCGTCAGGGTTATCTGCGTTGCTCAGACGGCCCTGGTCCCACGCCAGCACCAGGTCGGGCCGGAACACCAGGTATTGGTCAAACAGGTTGGCAATCTGTGAAGCGAGCTGGAAACGTTTCCGCGTATCGGTCTTGTTCGACAGGTAATGCTGGAGCGCGCTGAATTCGGGCTGCGGCAGCAGCTCGGGCAGAAACCGCATGATCTCCCAGAGCATGACCTCGCGGTCGAGTTTGGCCGGAGCGCCGACTTCCAGTCGGCTTAGAACGTCCCTGGCCACGACCGGGCTTCCCGAATTCTCGGTTGCGCAAAGCCGACTGGAGGTCGGCGCTCCGGCGGCGTTGGCCGTCAGCACCTCGGCACAGAAGGCTTTGGGGAACGGGAATGAGTAGTTTGCGCAGATGCCGTGTCGCGCGGCCAGTTCGAGCTTCAGCCAGCGGGCCATGCCCTGGCTCTGCACCATGACCAACTCCGGTTGGAGTGGAGAGCGCAGCGGCGTCTGAACGACCTCCGCCAGCCTCTCTACCAACATCTCCAGCCGGTTACTGGTGTGCAGCTTTAACATGTCCTGCTCGCGTCCTGCGAGCATGGGGCCGCTGACCAAGCCGGTCAAGGTCGTCCCGCGCCAGCCGCCGGCATTTGGCCAGCGGGAACCATCGGCACAGTTGCGGATCGCAGTGATAGGAAGAAAGTGGGACGACGCGGAGGCGCACCAGTCGCGGCGACGCCTTGTGCAACCAGTCGACAAGCGCCTGGGGACGTTTCCGCCTCCGGGCTGGCAAAGCAGGCAAAAGTCCCCGGTTTACTCCGCAGGGGGATTGGCTTCCGGCATGGCTCGGTAAAACCGGTTCGGCAGTTCCTGCGCCTCGGGGTCCACAAACTGGATGGACCCTTGAACCACTTGATTGGTGCAGACGGGTGCCCAGTTCCGCAGGTCCGTCGAGCACTCTACCCGATACCACGCGCCGTCCACGGCGTCAGTGCCGACAAACAGACACCGGTCGGGCAGCATCGAGGCATAGGGCAGGGGACGTGGCCAATCGCTGTTCACGATGATTGCTCCGGCGCGGTTCGGGCGGCCCACCAGGTAGGGCGGGCGCACGCTGCTATACGTCGGCGGCTCAACGAGCTGCAAAAGCACCGTCTCCACCGGTTCCGGGGAGTGGTCTGCCTTGGGCACGATGGCAATATCAGCCTTCCGCGCCCCCGCCGGAACGACGACGACGCCTGGCAAGGCATCATAGTCCACGCCGTTGCTTGCGGTGCCGCTGATGGCGTAGGTCACCAGCAGTTCGGCGTTAGTGTCCCCGGCGCGGCGGACGCTCAGCGTCGCATGCTTCGGGCCGCAATTGGTAAACCACCAGATCGGGACCGGGCAGTTGGGCGCAAGGCTAATGCAGTTGGTGGTTCCGGTGGGCCAGCGATTGGTGACGTTGGACCAGCCCCAGCAATTGGTGCCTTCGATCGCCACCGGATCGGTGGCCACGATAGTCACCACCGGCGGCGGATTGGTGCTTGGCGGCGGGACATAAGTGACGACGGTGATCGGGACCGGGGCGGAGAGGCCAACCGTGCCCCGGCTGTCCGTGGCTTGGGCGGTCAGCACGTAGGCGCCCGGCGGCACGTTGCTCCACGTCATCTCGTAAGGAATGTGTGTTCCATTGGTCGGGGCCACGAAAAACATCTTGCTCTGCTCGCCGATCTTGTTGGCGCCTTCGAAGAACTCGACTTTGCCAACGTAGCCATCCGGATCAACCGTGTCCGTCAGGATGTGGATATTAGCCGGCGCGCGGAATTTCGCCCCGCTCGGCGGCTGCATGACCCGAACCAGCGGCGGCCGGTTGCTTGCGACACAATCCTCAATGAAAACCACTGCTTCCGCCGGCTGGCCGACCAGGTAGCACTCCGGCGGCGGAGGCCAGAGGGCCACGCAAGCGACTGGCTCCAGCCGCAACACGACCGTTTCCGTGCCTTCAAGCAGGTTATCCCCGCGCGGGTAGATGCCAATCCTTGCCGACCACACGCCTTTGGGGATAACAACGGCGTTGGTGATATGGGCGTAATCAACGCCATTGCTGGCTGTCCCGCTGATGGTATAACCCACCTTCAAGTCGTAGTTAGTGCCTTGATCGCGGTAAATGGTGAACTCGCCGGGGAAAACAACCGTCAGCATGCCGCAGGTCTCCGCGGCATAGGGGTCGGTCGCGCGAATGGTGACCACGGTCGGATGCACGTTGCTGGTGCTGGTCTGCGCCGGGGTGTTGGGAGCCGGAGCTAGCGCGAGTGTGACCAGGGTAAATGCCTTGAAGGCAGAATGGACAGCTTTCATCGCTTTCATGTACGGCGAATCCCTTATGTTTTATCGCCTCTCTATCGTGGCTGACCAATAATGTACCTCGCAAGAGCTTACAAGTCAACGCGGGCTTGCTTGGATTGTGCCTGGTGGGCGCATCTCGATACCACCGCCACGAGTTCGGCCGGAATCCCGCTCCGCCGATGGCCTGGCACCAGCGTATCTCCGTAGCCTCACCGTATACTCACCGTATACACACCGTTGAACCTCTGCAAACTTTGCAGAGGTTCAACGGTGTGTATACGGTGCGTAGACGGTGGGTATCGGGCGAAATGAGCCCGGAGGGAAGGATGGGGTGGGGGCGTGGGCAGGACGCCCGTATTACCTTATCCGCCGGGGGAAGAGGGGCGAAGCGTTTGCGCTCCGCCGCCCTTCCAGTGCTTGAATTGCCTGGGCGCGACCGTGCTCAGTTGCCGCAGCGGACGCGGATGAATCCAGCGGGTCCGGTAATGGTCACGGTGGCGCTGGTGCCGGTCACCGGGTCGCCCAGGGATTCCCAGAGCACGCCGGGAAGCAGGCTGGACTTCTTCTCCAACTGGTAGGGCGGGGTGCCGCCGGACCAGGTGAGCACGAGTGTGCCGTTGCTGGCAGTAACCGAGGTGAACTGCGGCGACGGAACAATGGCGGAAGCCTCGATGGCGACATTGTACGTCGTGGCGGGGTCGCCGATCAGGTTGTAGATGGCCGGCTGGGTGGCCGGTTTATCCTGGGCGACATGGTCGGCCAAAGCCTGGCGGAAGAGGTCGCCGATGGCCGCCTGGGCGTTAGCCGGCAGCAGTTGCATCAGACGCAGGTTGAGCCGGCTGGCGTCCTGATTGACGGACAAACCGGTGGGCGCGATGACGGCCACGGCGCCGCCTTGGCTCTGCAGCAGGAGATATTCGGCCAGCGAGGTTGATCCGGGCACTGAGTATTGTCCGGAGACACAAGTGACGGCCACGACGACCGGCAGGCGGGCGCCGTTTTCGAGCGCGGGCACGTCGGCGCTGGTCAGGTAGCCGGCGTTGCCGAAGCGGTCAAGGGCGCCGTGACCGACGTAGTCAACCAGATCAATGCCCGTATTGAGGCGGGTTTGGATGGCGCTGCGCAGGGTGCTCAGATCGCTCTGGCCGGCGCACTGGACAATCTGGTTGGAATAGCTGCCGGCCAACGCGGCGCTTACTTGCTGGATGGCGCTGGGGAAATTGCCGGCGCTGTCGGGCGCGTCGGCGACCAGCAGCGACCGGGCGGCGGAAGTCGCGAGCTGCGCTTCATAGGCTCTGATCTTGCTGACCAGCCCCAGGAGCTGATCGGCAGTCTTGACGGGCAAGCGGCCGACGGCAATTTCGGGCAAGCCATCATCATTAACATCGCCGTAGGCGCTATCCGAGCAGAATAGCCCGTAGCCGGTGGGCACGAGCAGCGGCGGCAGGAGGTTGTCATGCTTCTGCAGCAGATCGCGGTAATCGTAAGTGCCGTCGCCGACAAGGACGGCATAGCGGGGCTTGATGGTCCATTGACTGAGCGCGGTGGCCAGCAGGCGCTTAATGGCGAGCGGGGTCGCGAGGCCATAGCTGAATTCGTTATAGACCTGGTCGAGACGCGCAACGGCCGTGCGCAGGCCCTTTTCCTGGCGGCAGGTGGCGAGCGCGTTAGCCGCTTCGGCCAGGGTGTCGGGCGCGACGATGAGGTAATCGGCGGCGTTGGCGGGGCTGGACCAGCCGGCGATTTGTCCCAGGGCCAGCGAAGCGGCTGGCGCGCCCGCACCGCTCTGGAACGCGACGAAGCGGCTCTGCGGTGTCGGCGGCGCGAAGGTGGCCGAATAACCCGCCGCGGTCGGGGTGATGGTGACATGCTGCACCAGTGCGGGCCGCTTCAGGTCAGTCAGTTCCAGGACGGTGATGGCGGGACTGGAGAATCCGGTGACGGTAATGACGGCGTTGCTGTTGGCGGCAAACTCGAGCGCGCCGGCCGTGGCAACATACTGGCGCGGATAGCTCAGGCTGAAGCCGTTCACGTACCACTGGCTGCCGGCGGCGGTGCTGTTGGCGAGCGCTTTAAGGGTGAGACGATTGGTTCCTTCGACGAGCAAGGCGCTGGAAAGGTTAAAGACGGTATTGTGAGGTGTGCGGCCTTGCCAGGTATCCTGGCCCACAACCGTGCCATTCACGGCAACCTGCACGGTATGCCGGGCCTCGCTGCCGCCCAGCAGCCTGACGGTGAGTCGCGCGCTGGCAGAACCGGGCGAGAGCTGATCGAGCGCCAGGGAGAAGCCGGCGGTGTCATACATTGACAGGCCCGCCACCAGCCGTTGCCACATCCAGTAGTCCTGATTCGGATCCTGGACCAGCGTTGGCACGGCCAGCAGGTCTTGTTCGAGGTCCGCGGTGGCCTGGTAGGAAGCGGTGGCGGCCAGGCTTCCGGCAACCCCAGTCTTGAGGCCGGGCACCCGGCCTTCCACGGAGCCGACAGGAACGCCCGCGGCGGTGGTGAGCAAGTAAACGTTGTGCGCGGTGTAGTTGTTCTTCAATGGCTCGGCGTAGAAAGAAAGGGTGCTGCCATCGGCGTTGGGCAGGCAGCCGACCGGTTCGCCCTGGTTGGACAGGAGGAAGGCGTTGGCTTTGATCGCGGCCTGCACCTCCGCCTGCGATTGGCCGAGCAAGCCGGCCAGCGCTGCGGCAGTGACGTATTGGATGCCGCTGTTGGTGGTGGTGATCTTGACGAAACTGGAACCGTCGAACGCGCTGGCGGACGTGGCGGCATCAGCCGTGGCCAGGGCGGCGCTGGCGCGTGCCCGGGTGGTGGTCTTCACCGGTTTGGAAACCGCCGCTTCCTTGGCGGCAGGTGCCGTGACCGCCGGGGCGGCCGCTTCCGCACGGAGTGCGAACGGCCCGTAAACCCGGGTGGTGCCTTGCTCTTCCAATTCCACGAGCCGGTAGGCGAGCGTCTGGAATGGTTTGGCGCCGGGGTCGGCCACTTCATAGGCGGCACCGGCGGCGGCGTTGGCCGCGAGAATCGGTTCAGCGTTGACCTTGATCCACTGGCCGGCCATCGTGCCTTGTCGGTAGAGATCGAAGCTGACCGAGCCGACCTCCGAGGCGGTCTGCCAGCGCACCAGCACGCCACTTGCCGCGACGAAGCTCCTGATGGAACTCAACAATGCGAGTGTCGGCGTGCTGGCGGTCAGTTGGAGGTCCTGCGTATTGGACCCCAGGACGATGGTTGGTGTGGCGTTAGTGGGGTTATAGCCGGGCTTGCTGACGGTGACGGTCGCCAGCCCGGTCGGGATGTTGGTGACGGCATAGTAGCCGTTGGCGTCGGTGGCGAGGGTGTTAGTAGTGCCGGCGGCATCAACGACCAGCACGGTCGCGCCAGTGATCGGCTGGTGTGTTCCCGCATCGGTCACTACGCCGGCCAGGGTATTGGCGGTGAGGCTCAAGTCCTGGGTGTTTGCACCAAGCACAATGGTCGGGCTGGCAGTCGCGCTGCCATAGTCGGCCTTGCTGGCGGTCACGGTGGCCGGACCGGTCGGCAGGTTGGTTACCCCATAACGGCCCGCGGCATCCGTGGTGATAGTATAGACGACGTTCGAGCTGTCAGTGACGACGACAGTCGCGCCGACAATGGGCAGAGTTGTAATCGTGTCGGTCACTACACCCGTCAGGATGTTGGGTGTCAGGCCCAAGTCCTGAGTGTTTGTTCCCGCCACAATCGTCGGGCTGGCGGTGGCAGTGGTATAACCGCTCTTGTTGGCGGTAACGGTGGCGACCCCGGCTGCGATGTTGGTTGCGGCGTAGTGTCCGCCGGCGTCGGTGGTAAGGGTGTTGGTGACGTTGGCGCTATCCACGACCAGCACCGCGGCTCCGGCAATCGGCAGACCGGTGGCGGTGTCGGTGACCACGCCCGCCAGGGTGTTGGCGGTCAGGCTCAAGTCCTGGGTGTTTGCACCCGGCACAATGGTCGGGCTGGCAGTCGCGCTGCCATAGCCGGTCTTGCTGGCGGTCACGGTGGCCGGACCGGTCGGCAGGTTAGTGACGCCGTAACGGCCCGCCGCGTCCGTGGTGATGTTATAGACGACGTTGGAGCTGTCAGTGACGACGACGGTTGCCCCGGCAATGGGCAGAGTTGTAATCGTGTCGGTCACTACACCCGTTAGGGTGTTGGGGGTCAGACCCAAGTCCTGAGTGTTCGCTCCCGCCACAATCGTCGGGCTGGCGGTGGCGGTGGTATAACCACTCTTGTTGGCGGTAACGGTGGCGATCCCGGTGGCGATGTTGGTAACAGCATAATAGCCGCTGGCGTCAGTGGTGAGAGTGTTGGTTACAGTGGCACTGTCCACCACGAGCACCGTCGCGCCGGCAATCGGCAGGCCGCTGAGGATGTTGGTCACCACGCCGGACAGAACGTTGGCTGTTAGACTCAGGTCTTGAGTGTTCGCGCCGGGCAGAATGGTCGGGTTGGCCGTTGCGCTGCCATAGCCGGTCTTGCTGGCGGTCACGGTGGCCGGACCGGTCGGCAGGTTGGTAACGCCATAACGGCCCGCGGCATCCGTGGTGAGGGTATAGACGACGTTCGAGCTGTCAGTGACTTGGACCGTCGCGTCGGCGACGGGCAGGGTGGTGATAGCATCGGTTACTACACCTGTCAGCGTGTTGGGCGTCAGGCCCAAGTCTTGAGTGTTCGCTCCCGCTACAATCGTCGGGCTGGCGGTGGCGGTGGTATAACCACTCTTGCTGGCGGTGACAGTGGCGACCCCCGCGGCGATGTTGGTGACCGCGTAGTGGCCGCTGGCATCAGTGGTAAGGGTATTAGTGACGTTGGCGTTATCCACGACCAGCACCGTGGCCCCGGCAATCGGCAAGCCGTTCAAAGTGTTGGTGACCACGCCGACCAGGGTGTTCGGGGTAAGGCTCAGGTTCTGAGTGTTTGCTCCAATCAGAATCGACGGCTTGGCCCAGGCGCTGCCATAGCCGGTCTTCCTGACGGTAACGGTCGCGGGACCGGTCCATAAGCTCACTACATTATAGTCGCCGCTTGTGCTGGTCATCACAGTCTGAGTGGTGCCCAGGCTGTCCACTACGACCACCGTTGCGCCCGGGATCGGCAATCCGCTCAACGCGTCGGTGATCGTGCCCGCCAGGCTCGCGCGGCCCTGATACCCGAAGTCCGCGTTGGTGATGCTCTGGCCCGCTCCCAGGGTCAGGGTGGCGACGTTCGGCGTGTTGGTGCCATCCAGATCGAACGTAGGCCGCATGTCCGGCGGGAGTGTCAGGATATCTACTGCCACCCGGTAAGTGTCGGCCATGAGGTAGTTGAAAAGGAACGAGCCGTCAGGGCCGGTTGCCACGTAGGGCTCGCCCGCCTCGCGCACGCCATTGCCGTTGAGGTCAATAAAGACATTCATGCCGGCCAAGCCCGGCTCGCCGGCTTGCTTGAGGGCGTCTCCGTTGACGTCGCTCCACGCCGAGCCGCTGATGGAACCGCTGCCGACATAGCCGAAGTCAAGGCCCGTGATGATTTGGCCGTTGGTGATGGTCAAACTGACCGCGTTGGGCGTGTTGGTGCCGTCGAGGTCATAGGTGGCCCGGAGGCCGGCGTGGAGCGAGTTGGTGTCCACGCGCGCGGCGTAATTGCCGGCCGGGATATTAACGATCTGGAACCCGCCGTTCGTGCCGGTGGTCGCGAACGGTTCACTGCCCTGGCGCACGCCGTCGCCGTTCAGGTCCACATAGACAATGGCCGAAGCCAGCGCGCTGTCGCCGGTGTTGTTGGTGCCGTCGGCGTTGGCGTCGTACCAGATAGTGCCGCCGAGGCTGGCGCCGAGGTTGGTAATGCTGGTGCTGCTTTGGGCATTCGGCACGCTGTTGCCGAGACTGTCCAGCACGGAGCTGAGGTTGGCGTTGTTGACGGCAGGCTCACAGTTGCCCGTCACCTTGTTGGTGACGTAGATGGTGGTGCTGCCGCCGACGGCGAGCGCCGGCAAACCGCTCCAGAGCACCAGGCCGCCGCCCGAGCCGGAAGGCGCCACGCTGGCGCCCAGGAACTCGAAGCAGGCTGAGCTGAACTGGTCTTGCAGCAGGTAGCTGGTGATGGCGTTCACACCGACGTTGGTAATGGCGATGCGGAAGACAACGTTGCTGTTGATGTAAGCCGGGCCGGGGACGGGTGACACCAGGGTCTTGGAGACGGCAATGGCCGAGACGTTGTTGGTGGCCATGGCCCTGACCGGCCCGACATTGGTTGTGCCGGAGACGGACACCGAGTTGGTTAGCGCGCCCGCCATCTTCGCGCTGAAGAAGGTGCTGATAATGACGTTGGTCCCGGGGGCCAGCGGGCCGAGGTTGTTCCAGGTCAGCGTGCCTGCGGGCGTCGTGCTGTCCGGCGGAATCGAGGCGCTCACGAACTGGAGCCGGCTCGAGGGGTAGGTGTCGGTGAGTTGGACGTTGGTCACCGTGACCGAGCCCGGGTTGGCCACTTCGAGGTTGAACTGCACAGCGCTGCCCAGCAGCACGGTGCTGTTAGCCGGCTGGATCAGCGTCTTGAACAAGCTGACAACCGGTTTGGGGCCGGGTGGTATGCGCACGATAGCGTTGTCGCTCGAGGTATCAGATGGGTTGAGCGGGTCGGTATAGGTCGCGGTCAGGCCCGCGCCACCGGGCGCGTTGAGCACACTGTTGCCGATTACGGCCGTGTTGGTGTTGGCGCTAATGCAGCCGGTGAATGATCCGGTGTTGGTTCCGGTCTCGTTTAGCAAGGCGGTCTCCCGGTCACCGCTGGTGGTGGTGATGACGACCGACACGGTCTCCGCCACTGCCGGGTTTTGGTTCATGTTCGGGTCCTGGACCCGGACGCAGACAGTTTCATTGGTCGCGTAGCTGTTGGTTGGATTCCGGCCGCTGTCAATGAAGGTGGTGATGCTGGGCGTCCCGCCGGGCGGGTATTGCACCTGGAGGGCGATCAGAACCGCATTGGTGATTCCCTCCGTGCCTTCGAAAGCCGTGGTCAGGATGCGGTAGGAGCCCTGCCAGTTTTCAGTGACCCAGGGATACTCGTAAGTCGTAGCGCAGGCATTGCTGGCGACGATATAGGCTCCGCTGAGATTAGTCGTGAACGTGTAGCCTCCGGGGTCCAGCGAGACCACGCTAATCTGGGTCACGTCGGCAGCGCCAAAGGGATCGCTGGCCGCCGCGCGAATATACACGGTCTGTCCGTTCACCGCGTTGGTGATAAGGTTGCCAGCCGGATAAGCGGCATCATAGAGGCCCAACTGGTCGAGGCTGATTACCGTGGTTGTTGGCAGGCTGACCGCCGACGGCTTGCTGGCGCTGTTGTACTGGAGGGCGAAGCTGACGCCTGACTGCGCGGAAGTGATTACCAGGAAGGTGGTTTCCCCAATGCCGAAGTTGACGTTGGTGGACAGGTTTCCGCTCCACCCCAGAATGCCACCGCTATAGGCCGCGTTGGTGAGCGTGATGAAGGGGGTTGCGTTCGCCGCGTTGGTGCCCCGCTTGAGAATGGCCCGGATCGCCGGGCTGGCCGGCATGCTGCCGCTGACAATCGAAACGTAGTTCGTCACCGCCACCGGGCTCCCGGCCGGCAGGGCGAAAGGCTTGCAGAACGTCGGGGTTTGGGCAAACGTGGCGGTGGAACCGCTGCCTAGGGCCACGCTGTTGCTCGTGGAGGTCTTGCCCGCCGCCACGGGATCAATGCGGTCCAGGTTCTGGTAAAGGTCGTCGGCATTGACCGCGCTCAAGTAGAGTTTCTTCGTCTGCACTGCCGGAACAAACGTTGCCGAGGCCGAGCAGGTCTCGCCACCCGCCCCCGTGAAATACACGGATACCGCCTCGCCCGCCTTGCCATTAAGCATGCCGTCTTGCTGCGTCGTGCCCCAGAGGGTGGCGGTCGGCAGGCCGGTGGTATTGCGGAACACCCCCGAGTTGGTCCCGGTCTCGGTCAGGAGCAGCGATTCCACGTCGCCGCCGGAGAGGTTGGTGAGGGTAACGGTCAGCGTCTGGGCGTTGGTGGGGCTGGTATCTTGCGAGCTATCCGTGATGGTGACATAAATGCCGGCATTCTCGGCGCAGGTCGTAACCGGGTTGCCGGTGCTGTCAGTGAAACTCAGGTTGCAGGAAGGCGGCGGCGGGGTAACAGCGACCACATCCTGGGCCTGCACCAGTCCGTAAAGGTTGGTGACGGTGGCCGAGTTGGACAAGCTGGTGCCGGAGTTCACTGTGGCGCGGAATCTCAGCAAGAGAGAGCTGTTCGTCGCGAGGCGCGACACGGTCAAGCCGGCCTCGTCGAGCGGAAAGAGCGTCGTGCCGCTGTCGGCTACGGCCACGCCGTTGGTGGTGGTGCTGGCGGCAATATAGCTGGCATTGACGGGCAGAGTGTCGCGCACGACCAGGTTGCTCATCGTCTGGGCGCTGACGTTGGTCAACCAGATGGAGTACTCGACCGTGTCCCCCCAGCCGATTCGCCCGTCGCTGTTCTGGTCCGCGACCAATTGCGAACTCTTCGTCGTGAACGGCAGCGGTCCAGCTGTGACGGTGGCGCTGGCGGAGCCGGAGTTGGCGGTAATGGGATCGGTGTAGGCCACATACAGGAAGTGCCCCCCCAACGACCGGAGTGTGCCGTCATTGATGGTGCCGCCGCCCGTGGTGGACATCGGCAGCGGGCTCGCGTTGCGGAAGATGCAGGTGTTGGTGCCCGTCTCCGTGAGCACGACCGATTCCACGTCCCCGTTCGAGAGATTGGTGACATTCACGGTCACGGTCTGCGCCGTGCTGGCATTGGTGTTCTGGATCAGGTCGGTCAGCTTGACATAGACGCCGCTGTTGGTGACGTAGGAGGAGACCGGGTTGCCGGCGGAGTCGGTGAACGCCAGCAACACCGGACCCGCCACCAGCAGCGTTTCCGTGCTGACCACCGGGTCGGTGCCCGCCGAACCAATGACCGAATTCGAGATGCTGGTGGCGCCCGAGTTGATGAGCACGCGGAATTTCACGTCGGAGTAGCCACCCACCTGGATCTGCGACAGCACCAGCCCGGACTCGTCCACCGGAAAGGTGGTAGCCGCTGGCGGCACAAAGTTGTCGGCTACAGGAACGCCATTAAGGCTGGTGGTATTGGTGACATAGGTCACTGTGCTCGGCAACGAATCCAGTATCAGCACGTTGCCCAGCACTAACATTCCCTCATTCTGCACGTGCACAGTGTATTCCAGCGAGTCGCCCCAGCCCGGCTTGCCATCGCCGTTCTCGTCCACGGCCAGCCGCGAGCTCTTGGTAATCTTGGGTTGCGGGAAGGGAATGATGCCGTTTCCGGCATCCAGGTAGGGCGCTCCCTGGGTGGATGCGGAAGGATCTTCCCCCCAGGCCGCCGCGAAGGTAGTGCCGTCCACGGTGAAGATGCGGGCGCCAGTCATGTTCCTCGTGGTGGGGTTGAAGATGGTCTGGAACTGGTAGGCCGCCAAAGAGTAGTTGGTGTCGTAATGATGCCCGTTGGGGGCGGTGTAGGGCCCGGAAGCATAATTGCCCGAGTAGTTCACGTAGAGGGTGGCGGCGCGGGTTGGTGTCACCCAGACGGGACTGCCGTTTTGGTCCGGCCCGGCGGGCGCGGACTGATCGTCCGAGCCGGGCGCCCAGCCAACGATGACTACCGGAGTGAGCGCGGCGGCGGGCAGGAGGGCATAGCCCCAGTCGTAGTTCTGGTTGTTCCCGACCGTTGAGCTGCCACTGTCGTTGCAGCCCACCGCATAGAAGACAAGTCCGTTAGTCGTGTAGAAGCGGGCGCCGGAGTTCAGCGGCATGAGGAACTTATAGTCAACCTTGTTCGTCACCGTAAACGAGCCGGAGTTCGTTCTGGTCGCATAAAGCACCGTAATGTTGGTGGGGTAAGGGTTGAAAAGGAAGACGTTATGGGTGTTATTCGCCGTGGTGGTTCCGACCGGCGCATAATAGCTGGTATCCCACTGGCTGACGGGCCGGATGGCGAAGGTGCGGGACTGGTAAGTGGACCCGATGCGCCCGGTCAGTTCATGCACCTCCACCGGCTTGCTGGCGTTAACGGTCGCGCCGGCTTGGACCCCGCCATTCACGAACATGGATTCACCCAGGTTCAGCGTGTTGGTTGTGTCCATGGTGCCGTCGCCGTTCCGGTCCACCTGCACCAGCGTGCCGTTCTCGGCGGCGATAATATGGAGCGAGGAATAGGAGAAGTTCTGGATTGTCGGCGTCGTGTTGGTGCCCACCGGGATCAGGAAGTAAGTCCCGTAACGGCTGGTGTCATAGACCTCCGTCGAGCTGGCCAGCAATGTGCCGACGGTGGTGTCCCAGCCCGCGCGCGTAACCGTCACCGGCCGCGTCGCGCCGATGCGATCCCGCCCGTCGTAACGAACGACCGACGGATTGCGCGGCAGGCCAACGACGTTGGTCAGGGTGATGACCGTGCCCAGCGGAAGGAGGTCGTTGGTGTAACCCGGGGCCACGCCGTTGTTGGTGTTGCCATCGCCCCAGATGCGGGTGTTGGCCTGCACCGGGGTGGCGAGGTCGTTCTCGTAACCGTCTTCCCAGTGGTCGTAAACCACGATGGTATTGGTCGCGCCCACCACGATGGCCACAATCGTCTGCATGTTGGTGCCAACCGTGGCGCTCGTCGCGATGCTCTGGAGCGAAGCCTTGAAATCCGTTTCGGGGAACGGCACAAAGAACTGTTGCACGATCTGTCCCGTGACTTGGGCGCTGGCAATCCTCACCAGGCCCCATGCCATAACGATGGCAAGGGCCAGGACGGTCCTGATCCGCGTCCAGCCGGAGCACCGTTGAACGAGTACACTATTACCGCGTTTATTCGTCGTCATAGCTAAAACAGGTTAAACCCGGCGGGCTCCACTCAATTACCAACGAAATCCGCCGTAATTCGCTGTGATGCAAGAGCAGCCCTTATGCCTTGTGCTTGGGGACGGATGGATTACAGCCCAAAGAGTCTATGTTTTTCGGGGGGACGCCAGCCTGCCCGGTCGCCACCGCGGCAGGGGAGCCTGCCAACTATCCATTAGTGTGTGGCTTCGGCAGGGTTATAGAGTGGTTCCCCTCCCTGGGGATGGCCAAGGGGGCGGAGACAGTGTTCGGTTTTGAGACAGTGGGAAGGCCGACAGAAGGGTTAGAGTGCGGCACTTGCTCCGCTTTATTTCGTGGGGGAACGATGCTCCGCCGCGCAGACCTCGGAACTGTCAGCCTCTATCTATTGACCGCAGCCAAGCCGCCGTCGGGACCGCCACCAACTGACCGCGCCCAGACAAACCAAGGCGTTGGCCAACAACGCGGCTGAGGCAGGCTCGGGCACGTCGAGGAACCGAAAGTCGGTGATTACCAGGGAGCCGGAGAGCTTGTTGGGAAGAGTGTCCGTGGACAGGGAGAACGCGAACAGCGTTCCCGCCACATAAGTGCCGGAGAACACATTTGTGGCGACTACCCCCGGTCCCCCTTGGGCCAGAACGGTATGGACCCAATCCCCGCCCCCGGGCGGGAGCCAAGAGAATTCCGCGTCGCTCGTGCTGAGGGCGTCGCCGGAGTTGTAGGACCAATTGAACTGCACCGTGCCGCCCACTACCAGGCCTCCCCCCAACGGGCCGTTGTAAAGAATACCGTCAAGGCTGGTCTTCTCCGCGGTGGGTAGGTTGGGGCCGGCCAGCACCAATTCGGTGTCCGAGTTGGAAAAAGCTACGCTTCCGAATGTAACCTGGCTGGACCAGAAGGCTTCACGAAAGTCGCCAACGAAATTAGTGGTGTCCGCCCGTGCAGCCTCCAGGCCAAACAGTAATCCCAGCAGCAATAGTCCTTGCCGCCCGAGTATTCTCGCCCGTTCCTGTCTTTGCTTTTTGCCAAGTATTGGTTGCATGTCTGGTCTGTCCAATCACACCCGCGTCTTCCCGCAGCTCCGCCCACGCGCGAGTTTCTCCCACCATTTACGGACCTAGTCAAGGGAATTCCTTTGCCCTGGCGGCGGTCCGCGTCTCCCGACCCCATCCCCCGCTTCCGCCGGGCTCCCTCCCCAGCCCTGCACCAGCCCCCCTCCGTCTCCTCACCGTATCCTCACCGTAGTACCTCTAATAAGTTATTAGAGGTACTACGGTGAGGATACGGTGAGGTGACGGTGAGCTAGGCCAGAGCGGAGCGGCATCTGACCCGGATCGGGAGGTTGGCGGCCTTCGGGGCCATCCGGACCGTGAGCCGACCCCGGCTCGCAAGGGGTGCGGCGCGCAGTTCGGCCTGTAACAAACGCCTATATTCCGGCCAGCCCGGCCAGGTGTTGAAGTGAACGGCAACCAACAGCATGGCCAGTGCCACCTGCTTTCAGTTCGACGCCGAGGGCAGCTTCTTGGGGTTCGCGGCCTTGTAACACAGGCAGGTGCACCATCCCGTGTATTCGTCCGAACGTTCCAACGCTGGGGCCACCCACATCCCACGCTGTCCGGGTCAACCGCCGGGCCGACCCGAGGGCTGCTGCGCGATGCGGGCGCTCCGGTCCAACCGAGTTAGGAACGCGACTGGTTCGGTTATGTTGCAGACCACGCTGCCCCGGGCTTGATTTATTTGTCAAGGTTCCGGCGGTGCCGTAAGTCCGCTTTTGCCCTCGACCGTCGGGGGCGTTCTTCCGAGAATGCCGCATGATTTCTCGGGCTAAATCCGAGCAGCTTTTTGCCGAGGCGCTGAAGTATATCCCCGGCGGGGTAAACTCGCCGGTGCGGGCTTTTCGCGCTGTCGGGGGCCAGCCGTTCTTCGTGAACAGGGCAAAGGGCTCCCGCGTATGGGACGTGGACGGCAATGAGTATCTGGATTACGTCGGGACGTGGGGGCCGGCGATTCTAGGGCACGCGCATCCCCGGATCATCGAGGCGGTGCGGTCGGCGGCGGTGGAGGGGACGAGCTTTGGCATCCCAAACCCGTTCGAGGTGACACTGGCGAAGATGATTTGCGATTGGGTGCCGAGCGTGCGGAAGGTGCGGCTGTGCAACTCGGGCACCGAGGCCACGATGTCGGCCATCCGCCTGGCGCGCGGCTTCACGAAGCGCGACAAGATCATCAAGTTCGACGGGTGCTACCACGGGCACGCGGACTCGCTGCTGGTGAAGGCTGGGTCGGGCGCGCTGACGTTCGGGAATCCTGACAGTGCCGGGGTGCCGGCGGCGTTCACGCAGCACACGATCGTGCTGCCCTATAACGACCCGGAGGCGGTGAAGGCGGCCTTTGCGGCAAACAAGGGACAGGTTGCGGGTATTATTCTGGAGCCGGTGCCGGGCAACGCGGGATTGTATCTTCCCCAGCCGGGCTACCTGGAGTTTCTGCGCGAGATTACGGCGGCCAACGGCGCGCTGCTGATCTTCGACGAGGTGATGACGGGGTTCCGCCTGGCCCGCGGCGGTGCTCAGGAGCGCTTTGGGATCAAGCCGGACCTGAGTTGCTTTGGCAAGGTTATCGGCGGCGGCTTGCCGGTAGGGGCCTTCGGCGGGCGGGCGGAGATCATGGACTGCCTGGCGCCGCTCGGACCGGTTTATCAGGCGGGCACGCTGAGCGGAAACCCGCTGGCGATGGCGGCGGGCATTGCGGCGCTGGAAGAGCTGGCGGCGAGCGATGCCTATACGAAGTTGGAGAAGCTGGGCGCGGCGCTCGAAGCGGGGATGCGGGGGGTCGCGAAGGCTGCGCGCATGCCGGTGCAGTTCAACCGATGCGGCTCAATGTTCTGCGGCTACTTCACCAGCAAGCCGGTGCAAAATGTCGCCGACGCGATGCAGAGCGACCGGGCGCGCTTCGCGAAGTACTTTCACGGGATGCTGGCGGAGGGCATCTACCTCGCGCCGTCCCAGTTCGAGGCGGGGTTCCTTTCGACGGCGCACACCGCGGCGGACATCGAGCGCACCGTGGCCGCCGCCGCCCGGGTGATGAAAACGCTGTAGCCCGGGCACCGGCTGAGGATACACTAACCACATGCGCATTCTCGCGATTGATCACGGCAGCCGGCGGATGGGTATCGCCATCAGCGACGAGCTGAAGATGATTGCCCAGCCGCTGGAGTTTATTCCCGCGGAGCCGTTCGCCGGCTTCCTGGCCCGGCTGCAGGAGCTGCTGCGCGAGAAAGAGGTGGAGCTGATCCTGGTCGGGCTGCCGCGGAATATGGACGGCAGCCACGGGCCGGCGGCGCAGAAGGTGCAGGAGTTCGTCGCCGTCCTGAAGAGCAACACCGCTGTGCCGATCAAGACGTGGGACGAGCGGCTCACTTCCGTGCAGGCCAACCGCCTGCTGATCCAGGGCAACGTGCGGCGCGACAAGCGGAAGGAGAAGGTGGACAAGATGGCGGCGGCGATCCTCTTGCAGAGCTACTTGGATGGCCTCGCAATGTGAAGAGTGGCGCGTGTTGCGTGTTGCGGGCTGCAGCCGCCAGTTGACACGCACCACGCAACGCGCAACACGCCTATGGACCCGGTGAAGTTTAAACTAACCATCGCCTACGACGGCACCGCCTACGAGGGCTGGCAGGTGCAGAAGATCGGCACCGGTGTGCAGGAGAAGGTGGAGGCGGCGCTGGCAAAACTGTTCCCCAGCGGTCCCCGCGTGCACAGCTCCAGCCGCACCGATACCGGCGTGCATGCGCTGGGCATGGTGGCACACTTCGAGGTCCCGCGCGCCGAGTGCCGGATGACCGCCCGCAAGCTGGCCCTGGCGCTCAACGCGTGGCTGCCCGAGGATGTCCGCGTGCTCGCCGCCGCCCGCGCCCAGCCGGCTTTCCATGCCCGCTTCAATGCCGCGGGCAAGCAGTATCGCTACTTCATCTGGAATCACCCGGCGATGAATCCCCTGCTGCGGCACACGGCGTGGCATGTGCCGCGTCCGCTCGACTTCCGGTCCATGCGCGCCGCCGCTTCCTGGTTCGTGGGCAAACATGACTTCCAATCCTTCGCCGCCAACCCGGGTTACGCGAAAGCGTCCACCGTCCGCACAGTGACGCGGTGCGACCTGAGACGCCAGGGGCCGCTGCTGACGTTTGTCGTCGAGGGGGATGGGTTTCTCTACAAGATGGTCCGCGGCATCGTGGGCACGCTGGCGCAGGTAGGCCTGGGAAAGTTCCCGGCGGATGAGGTCCGGCGCATGCTCGCCAGGCGGGACCGGCGCGTCGCCGGCATGACCGCGCCGGCGCGCGGACTCGTATTGTGGCGAGTGTTTTATCGGAAGGGGCGGCAAACGGGAGCGGGCGAGAAGGCCAAGGCTCGACGGGCCGGGCAGGGAGGTGATCAGAGCTTCCTTACGCCGGCTGCTACATAGGTTATGCACGTCGTCCTGCTGGAGCCGGAAATCCCGCCGAACACGGGCAATGTGGCGAGGCTATGCGCCGCGACGAAGAGCACCCTGCACCTGATCGAGCCGTTCGGGTTCAAGCTGGACGACGCGCAACTCCGGCGCGCGGGGATGGATTACTGGCAGCATGTCGAGTGGCATCGCTGGCCGAATTGGGCGGCTTTCCTGGAAGCCATTCCCAAGGGGGCACGGCTCTGGTTGGTGGAATCGAACGGGCCGCGGCTCTATACCGAGGCGAGCTTTGCCCCACTGGACTACCTTGTCTTTGGCCGGGAAACCGCCGGCCTGCCCAAGAAGCTCCTGCAGGAGCATCCCGAGCGCTGGCTGCGCATCCCAATGTTCAACGAGCAGGCCCGCTCGCTGAACTTGTCCAATTGTGTGGCGCTGGTGCTGTTCGAAGCGCTGCGGCAGCAGGGCTTCCGGGGCGAGGTGTGAGGTTTGTTGCGTGGTGTGTGGTGCGTGGTGCGTGTTGGGGGCGGCTTCCGAACCCGCGCCACGCACCACGCACCACGGCTCAGACCCTCAGAACTCCGCCTCTGCCTCGCGGATTAGCGCGATCACCTGCTCGGGCTTCGCAGCCGCCAACAGGCTTTGCCGCAGCTTTGGGTCACGGAGCAGCCGGGTGAGACGGGCCAGGACCGCGAGATGCTGGGTCACAGTCGGCGCGATTAACAGAAAGAAGAGCCGGGCGGGGCTGTTGTCTATGGCGTCGTAGGGGATGCCCTGCTTATGCCGGCCAAAGACGATGATCGGCTGGTCCACGAGCCCAACGAGCGCGTTGCGCGCGTGCGGCAGGGCGATGCCGTCACCGATGCCGGTGCTGTGGAGCTGTTCGCGCTCGCGCAGCGCGCGCAGCAACGTCTGGCGGGCCTCGGGCTGTTTGGCGAGCTGCGGAATCTGGTTGACCAGTTCGCCGAGCACGGAGTCCCGGTCCGCGCTTTTCAAATCCAATGCGACGGTGGCCGCTGACAGCAGGTCGCTCAGGACAACCGAGTGAGAGTTCTTCATAGCAGCCAAGATGCTAAACGGGCCGGCGGCGGGGTGAAAGCAAAAGGTGCGCGGGAATCAAGCGCCAGGCGCATCTGAACGAGTGAGCCGGATTGCTGCCTTGCGCTATCGCGGCCCGGGAACCGTTGCCCCCCCGTGTTGAGGACAGGGTCAAAATGCGGTCTGAGGGCCAGCCAGGTCTTGGGGCATGGATTCCGCACAGCGCCACTGACGCGGCGGTCTATTGAGTCGCGACGATCCGCAGGTTTGCTGGCGGCTGGGGTCTGGGCAGCTCATCGTACAAGGCCCAGGCTTTGGCAAGGTCGCCGGCTTGCAGGGATTCCAGTGCCTGGGCTTTGGCCGGCTGGTTCTCCTGCGGCGGATGGTAGCGGTTCCACTCCTGCTGCAAGAAGCGATAGTCAATTACCGCCAGCCGAAGTTTTCCCGCGACTTCGGCCGCAGCCAGCGGCTGGTTGGCGGGGGCACTTTGCAGCGCCTTGACGATGACGCCCGCAGGGACTTCAAACTGGGCTGCCAGAGCCTTCTTTTCCTCGGCGGACAGTTCCGCTAACCGCGTCAGGTCAATCCCGGCGGCTTCACCGATCTTAAGGGTGGTTTCGCTCGTGACGGCAATGGGCGGCAGCACGGTCTGCCGGGCAAATGCCTGGTACCGGTTCATCTGGTGGCCTTGCGGCTCCCCGGCAAGCAGCTTGGCCTGCGCCGGACGGTTGGCGGGCTCATTGGCCGGAACCGCCTCGCCGGCTGAGGCTGACGGCAGGCAACAGAGGAGCCATGAACATGCCGCGAGACTGCAAAGGGCTGACAGACAACAGGCCGAGCTTCGGCTGGTGGCGGGAACAGCGGCGGCTGGCCGCAAAAGGGCGGGCGAGATTCTTTGCATAGACACTTTCATCTACGTCTCCAAGAGGCGTATCGCGTGTTGGACTGGCGGCTACGGCCGCGTCCGATTCACGCTCCTTGGATTCTGCACCGTGGGGCAATACCGTCAATCCGCAGTAATGCGGATGGCGGCGTCGGGTCCATTCCTAAAGCCCGAACCAGCGACTCGGATTATGGAGCTTTGTGTTCGAGCTTCTCCAGGTAGGAGGTCGCGTCGCCCGAGCCGCTTTTGGCGGCGCGGCGCATCCACTCCATGCCTAGCTTCTCGTCCTTCTCGGTCCCCTTTCCCTCCAAGTAAGCCTTGGCCAGGACGAACTGCATGTAGGGATTGCTATCCGTGGCCCGGGCCTTGCAAGCCTCGAACTCCTCGCTGGCCTTTGGGCCGGCGATCTGCCGGCTCTGGGCAGCGGCTTCCCTCTGACAGGCAGCCACGACACGGTTCAGCACGGCAGTTTCCTCCGGGCTGAGCGCGACGTTCGCGAAGGCGTCAACCGTCTTGAACGCTCCGCCGGACGAGTAGGTCTTGGTGCCCTCCTTGATCAGCAAGGCGTTCGTGCCGGAGGCGCCCGCGGTCGCGCCGCCAAAGTTCATCACGAAGAGAGTGGCCGTCTCGTCCTGAATCAGCGCATCGCCATTGGCGAAAGACTGGAGCACGGTGTATGCGGGCACGACACGCAGTGGCCGGTCCAGTGTCGGCGTCAGAGTCTGATTCGTGGCGGAGAACGGCAGGAGCAGCTTCTTCTGCCAGGCCTCGCCAATGCCGCTTTGGGCAATGACCCTGGCGGTGAGCGCATGCCTGGTGGCCGGGTTGGTCAGGACCGCGTAACTCGCCCGGGCCGTCTTCATGGCCTCCAACTGCTTGGTTTGCTCTTCGTTCCGAGGCTGGAAGTAAAGCGCGTCGTTGTAGCTGAACCACCATTCCGGGCGATAGACACACGCCAGGCACTCCAGGAAATGCTTCTGCTCGGCGAGCGTCTGACCATTTCGGTCGGCGGCTGAGGGGTTGCCGTCGGCCGCCTGCGCCCGAAACCCGAGGCACAAGAGCCAGCAGCCGATGAACGCAAGCGTTTGCTTCTTCATCCCGCCGATAAGGTAGCCGCAGGATTGGCCGCGTCAATGGTGTCCGGCGCCCCGGACGCAGTTGGGCTGTTGGTGGGAAGGGGCCTCCCGTTGGAGTGGTGTCCCGGCACGCAGGGCCTGCGTATGCGGTGATAATCGCTTGTGTTCCGCTCGTGTTCCGCTCGTATTCCGCTGATATTCCGCTGATATTCCGCTCCTATTCCTCGTCGTTTCGCGGAACCACCAAGGGTTGTCCGGGTGGGGGAGACAGGGATTGCATGGACGCTCGCCCTCCCGGGGGTCACTGCGATTCAAGCAGCCGGCGCTCGATCTCTTCGTAGGTCCGCACGACGTGAGTGGCGCTCCGCAGCTCTTGGGCCGGGTGGGTGTTGGCGATGGCGATCACCGTCATGCCGGCGGCGAGGCCCGCAGCGATGCCGGGTTTGGAATCCTCAATGACGCAGCAAGCTTGCGGCCGCACCTGGAGCAGCTCGGCGGCGCGGAGGAAGATATCGGGGGCCGGTTTGCCGTGCTGGACGTCCGAGTTGGTGACGACGGTGGAGAAGAAGCGCCCCAGGTCCTTGAGTTGGAGGACTGCTTCCACCACCCGGCGTTCGGAACCGGACGCCAGGGCCAGCGCATAGCGGGCGGCCAGCTTTGCAACCAGTCCCGACACGCCATTGAACAGCGGCTGGTCGCGCCGAATGAGGTCCACGACGCGCTGCGTTTTCAGGGCGAGCAATTCCGCGAACGTTTGCGGCGGCTTGTGCCGGGCGATGAAGTCCAGCCACAAGACGTCATCGGCCCGGCCTACATAATCCGCAAACCGCAAACCATGGGTGTCACCGTAGCCGAGTTCGCGCACCACCTCCAGATAGGCCTGCTCGTGGCGTGACTCGCTGTCCACGATCACGCCGTCCATGTCGAAGATGACGGCTTGGAGCTGGCTCATGGCGCCAAAGCGTGAGAATGGGCTAGACCCCTTCGGCGCAGCGGCGCAGGAGGTCGGCATTCGAGCATTCGCGGGTGACGCGGTAACCTTTGAGCGGCAGGATATGCTCGTGAACAGCGTCAATGATGTCCACCGCGAACGGGAAGAAGGCGTCTTCCACTTCGTCGGCGGGGGTGATCCAGTTGCGGGCGCCGACGACGGCGGGCGGGGCGTCCAGCTCGTCGAACGCGAACTGTGTGATCTTGGCGGCTATGGTCTGCAGGGCGCTGCCGCGTTCGCAGGCGTCCGAGGCCAGCAGAATCTTGCGAGTCTTCTTCACCGACTCGATCACCTTCGCGTAGTTGAAGGGGACGATCGAGCGGGCGTCAATGACCTCGCAGGAGAGGCCCCACTTTTCCTCTAGTTGTTTGGCCGCCTCGAGGGCGCGGTAGAGGGTGGCCCCGATGGTCAGGATCGTGAGGTCTTTGCCGGCTTTCTTGATGTCGGGCTCGCCGATGGGTACCTCGTAATAGCCCGCGGGCACGCCGCCTTTGACGAACTGTTCGGGCTCGTCGTAGATCCGCTGGCTCTCGAAGAAGACCACGGGATCGGTGCCGACGAGGGCGGAGTTCATGAGGCCCTTGGCGTCGTACGGGGTGGCCGGGAACACGACCTTGAGGCCGGGGATGTGGGCGCACATGCTGGTCCAGTCCTGCGAGTGCTGGGCGCCGTATTTGGAGCCGACGCTGACGCGCAGGACGACCGGCATCTTCAGGAGCCCGCCGGACATGGACTGCCACTTGGCCATTTGGTTGAAGATTTCATCGCCGGCCCGGCCCAGAAAGTCGCAATACATGAGTTCGACGAGCGGCCGGCCGCCTTCCAGGGCATAGCCAACGGCGCTGCCGACAATGGCGCCTTCGCTGATTGGCGAGTTGAACAGGCGGTGATAGGGCAGAGCCTCCGTGAGGCCCCGATAGACGGCGAACGCACCACCCCAGTCGCGATTCTCCTCGCCGTAAGCGACCAGCGTGGGGTCCACATAGAAGCGGTCGAGGATGGCCTCGAAGATGGCATCGCGGATGCCGACGCACTTGCTCTTGGGCAGCTTGTTGCCCTTGTCGTCGAAGGCCGAGCGGCTGCGCTGGGCCAACTGCTTGACGCGGGGATTTTCCTCCCTGGTGATGAGCACCTCGGGCTTCCGGCCCGGCTCCAGCGACTCGATCTTCTGGTTCGAGAAGATCGTGCGCTCGAGCAGGCAGTGCTTGAGCTTGAGATCGCTGCGCGGGCTGAGCTTGAGGTCCACGGCCTTCTTGAAGGCCTTGAGAATAGTGGCCTCGGCCTGGGCATGGACCTGGTCAAGCTCGGCGCGGGTGCAGATCTTGGCGTCCACGAGTTCCTGCGCAAACGAGACGATGGAGTCTTGTTGCCGCCAGGCGTCCACTTCCGACTTCTCGCGATAGCTGGAGGCGTCGGAGGGCGAGTGGCCGGAGAACCGGTAGGTTATGGTGTCGAGCAGCACCGGCCCATTCTTGTCTTCGATGATCTTCTTCTTGCGGGCGATGGCATCAATGACGGCCAGGGGGTTGTAGCCGTCCACCCGTTCGGCGTGCATCTGTTCGGGGTTGATGCCGGCGCCCAGGCGGGCGAGGACCTTGAAGCCCATGGTTTCGCCGACGGGCTGGCCGCCCATGCCGTAGAAGTTATTGACGAAGTTGAGGATCAGAGGCAGGCCGCCGCGATGGGCTTTGTCCCAGAGCAGCTTGAACTGGTCCATGGTGGCGAAGCAGATGCCTTCCCACACCGGGCCACAGCCGGCCGAGGCGTCGCCAATGTTGCAGATGACGATGCCGGGCTTTTGGTTGACGTGCTTATAGAGGGCCGCGCCGACGGAGATGTCGCCCGAGCCGCCGACGATGGCGTTGTTGGGCATGATGCCGAAGGGCGGGAAAAAGGCGTGCATGGAGCCGCCCATACCGCGGTTGAAGCCGTAGTCTTTGGCGAAGATCTCCGCCAGCGCGCCATAAACGAGGTAGTCCATGGCCAGCTCCTTCGTGGAGCCGGTGGCGTCCTTCTCGACGACGCGCAAGGTGTCGCCGCCGAAGTAGCCGCGCATGATCTTGAGCAGGGCGTCGTCGGAAAGCTTGGCGATGGCCGAGAGGCCCTTGGCGAGGATTTCTCCGTGGCTGCGATGGGAGCCGTAGATGTGGTCATCCACGCCGAGGAGGTAGGCCTGGCCAACGGCGGCGGCTTCCTGGCCCATCGAGAGGTGGGCCGGGCCGCGGTGGTTGTATTCGAGGCCCTGAAAGCTGCCGCGGAGCTTGATTTCGTTGAGCATGTTCTCGAAGGCCCGGATGATCTCCATATCGCGCTGGATGCGCAGGAAGTCGGCCTTGGAGAAGCGCTTGGAGGCGAATTCCTCCTTGCAGGTCTTCTGATACTGGTTGATCGGGATGGGGGTGAACTCGACCTGGCCGGGGCGGCGGTTCTCGACGGGGCTGATGAATTGGCTCTTGGGCATGGTATCAATTAGTTCTTATTCAATAGTGATGGCAGATGACGTTAGAAGCTTCCGGCCTTTCATTCCTCGGGGTAGTCCACTTGAATGCCCTGGGCACTGAGGAAATCCATCCACTCCGGGCTTGGGGCGCGGTCGGTCACGATTCGGGAGACCAGTTTCCAGTCCACCACCTTGCACAGCGAGGCGGCGGCAAATTTGGTGTGGTCCACGAGCAGCACGGTCTGGCGGGCATTGCGCACGGCGCGGCGGTTGAGATCGGCGCTTTCAAGGTCCACAGCGGCGGGGCCAAACTCGCGGTCCAGCCCGTCGGCGCCGATGAAGCAAAGGTAGCCGCGGAGCTGGTCGAGCGTGGCGGTGGCAAGCAAGCCAATGGTGTCCATGCGGTCCGGACGATATTGTCCCCCCAGCAGGATCACCGAGACGCCCGGCGTGTCGAGTTCGAGGGCCAGCCGGGCGGAAGAACAGATGATCGAGAGCCCCCGCCGGGCTTTCAGGAAGGGGAACATCTCAAAGCAGGTGGTGCCGGAATCCAGGAATATCTGCTCATCTTCGCCGACCAGCTCCGCCGCGAGGCGCCCGATAATCCGCTTGGCCTCGACGTTGCGTTCGCATTTGGAACGAAAGGAGTAGTCCGACGGGCGCCGCAGTGTCGCCCCGCCGTAAACGAGTTCGATCTCCCCATCGGCGGCCATAGCCTTAAGATCGCGCCGGACGGTCGCTTCGGACGCGGACAGGTCCACCGCCAGGTCTCTGGCGGAGACGTGCCGCTTCTCGAAAATGGCCGCGAGTATCTTTTCGCGCCGCTGACGGAACGAATTCATAGTATGTCCCCAGGCCTGGTGGCTAGAACGCTGTCCTTCAGGCTTGGGGCCAAGACCGCATTTTCGCGGTCCAACGATTACGATTAAACCCTATTCTGACAATAATGCAACATATTTCCGTCAGAATCTGATTGACTTGTGATTATCTTTAGCAGAATGTTGACAGAGTTGTGTGCTAAGTTCAGTCATAGACTAGTTGATCATGCCAATACTTACATTGCCGCAAGCAGGTAAATCAGCCGCCAAGGCGACCATTCTTCGCTGGCGAAAGCGGGCAGGGGATGTTGTCCGCAAGGGCGAGATTCTGCTGGAAGTTGAGACGGACGAGGGGTTGGCTGTGATCGAATCGGCCTTGGATGGCAGAATTCGAGAGGTGCTGGCTCCGGCGGGCCGTACACTTGCCATCGGTTCGCACTTGGCCATTATTGAAGGCGGGGTGGCTCAACAACCTACCCAACCAATCGAAAGGAAACTTACTCCCGTGACCAATACAGACGTTCTCGCAGGCAAGGTGATCCCGATACTCATGCCCAAGGCCGGGCAAAGCGTGGAAGAGAGTGTCATTGTTAAATGGCACGCCAAGCCCGGGGCGATCATCAAGAAGGGCGAAATCATCTTCGAGATTGAGACCGACAAGGCGACGATTGAGGTCGAAGCCCCCGATGCCGGACGGCTGGCGCGCATTGTGGTTGCGGAAGGCGCCAGCAGCTCGGTGCTGCAGCCAGTGGCCTACCTGGCGGATAATGATGCTGACGTTGACGCTTTCATCGCCGCATCCGGCGGAAGTCCGACAACGGCCACTACAGCCATCGCGGCCTCACCGGCGGTGGCGGAGAAGCCGGTCGCGGAAGTGTCGGCACCGGCCGCCACCACTGACTCGGGTCGAGTGAAGGCATCGCCGGCGGCCCGCAAGACCGCTGGCGAGCGTGGGGTGGACCTGGCGACGGTTGCGCGAGGGTCCGGGCCGGGTGGCCGCATCCTTTCGACGGATATTCCCGCAGCCGGGGTGGCGAAACCCGCCGTTGCGGCTCCGGCGCCTGTCGCCGAGGGCGAATTGCCCGCCGGGGTGATTCGCCAGCGGATGAGCGGCATGCGCAAGGCCATTGCTCGCAACCTCACGCTTTCCAAGACCACCATTCCGCACTGGTACATCAGCTCGCGTATCAATGCCGGGCCGATGATGGCCCTATACAAGAGCCAGAAGGCCAAGGTTGGGTGCAGCGTGAACGACGTGATCGTGATGGCGTGCGCCAGGGCGATCATGGAGTTTCCAGCGATGCACAGCCGCGTGGACGGGGAGAGCGTCATCGAGTTCCCGGGCGCGAACATTGGCATCGCGGTGGGGATGGACGATGGGCTGGTGGTGCCGGTAGTCATGAACGCCGAGCGCTTTACGCTGGCGCAACTTGCGGTCGAGACCAAGCGGCTGGCAAACCAGGCCCGCGCCGGCAAGATCGAGCACATGGGCCAGGGAATCTTCACGATCTCCAACCTCGGCATGTTCGGGGTGGATGAATTTATGGCGATCATCAACCCGCCCGAGGCGGCGATCCTGGCGGTTAGCGCCGTGCGCGAGGATGTGATCGTGAAGGACGGCGCGATCAGGGCCGGGCAGACGCTGAGCTTGACCTTAAGCGCCGACCACCGGCTGATTGACGGCACGCTGGGCGCGCAATTCATGGCGCGGCTCAAGGCGCTGCTGGAAGACCCGGTTCAGTTGATCGCATAGGATTCGCTGCCGCAGGCTAACTATTCATGAGCAAGCATTATACTATTGCCATTCTGGGCGCCGGGCCGGGCGGATACGTCGCGGCGCTGAAGGCCGCCCAGATGGGGGCGAGCGTCGTCCTGGTCGAGCAGGGACACCTCGGCGGCACCTGCCTCAACAACGGGTGTATTCCGTCGAAGGCGATTCTTAGCTCGGCCGAATTGATGCACCATATCCGGCACGCGGCGGAGATGGGGATCGAGGTGCCGGCGGGGACGGCGGTGAGCTGGGGGAAGATTCAGGCGCGCAAGGACAAGGTGCTGCAAACGCTGCGCACGGGCATCAAGGGCCTGCTCGGGGCGCGCAAGGTCACGGTCCTGCAGGGTCGCGCGGCCTTGGCCGGAGCGGGGAAGGTGATGGTTGCCAAGCCGACCGGCGCGCCCGAGGAGTTCACGGCAGACAAGATCATCCTTGCGGTGGGTTCGGTGCCGTCCCGGATTCCGGGGTGGCCGACGGATGTCAATGTCGTTTGCACGAGCGACGAAGCCTTGCACTGGAACACGCTGCCCAAGAAACTGCTCATCGTGGGCGGCGGCGTTATCGGGTGCGAGTTTGCCTGCATGATGCAGCCCTTGGGGGTGGAAGTGACGGTGGTTGAAATGCTGCCGCAGATTCTGCCGAACCTGGACGGCCAGGTGGCACAGTTGCTGAAGAAGATACTCGCCTCGCGAGGCATCAAGGTGTTCACCGGCGTGAAGATCGAAAGCCTGACACTGGGTGGTTCGGGGGCGGTAGCGAAGCTAGGCAACGGTGAGAGCATTGAAACGGAGCGGGTGCTCGTGGCGACGGGCCGGCGGCCGAACACCGCGGAGATTGGGCTGGAGACGATCGGGCTGGCGACCGAGCGCGGTTTCGTCCGCGTGAACGATCGCACGGAGACGGCCGTGAAGAATTACTACTGCATCGGCGACGCCAATGGGCGGTGCCTATTGGCCCATGCGGCGTCGGCGCACGGCGTGGCGGCGGTCGAGAATGCGCTCGGCCTGGGCCACGAGTTCAGGGCTCCGATTCCCAATGCCGTCTATACGTTCCCTGAAATCGGGACGGTGGGGCTGACGGCGGAGGAAGCCAAGACCCAGGGCATTCCGGTATCGGTCGGGAATTTCCCGCTGTCGTTCCTGGGCAAAGCGCTGGCGGTCAATGACAACGAGGGCTTCGTAAAGGTGGTGCGGAATCGCGAGACGGGCCTTCTGCTTGGCGTGCATATCATCGGGCATAACGCGACCGAGTGCATCGCCGCTGCCGGGGCGATGTTGCACCAGCACGTCAGCGTGCAGGACGTCGCGGAAACCGTGTTCGCGCATCCGACGATCAGCGAAGCCATCAAAGAAGCGGCTGAGGACGCACTGGCTATGGGGCTGCATCTGGCGCCGCGGAAGGTTTTGCAGGTCGTGGCCACGGTGGCGTAGTATTCTCCAGCTGGAAACATTCATATGTCGCAACGCACCGCGGAAGCTCTCGCATTTCTGAAAAGCTTGGGAACACCCAGGGACCTGGCCGCCCCGGCGCGCGCCGGTGCTCCACCGCTGGCGAGGTTGAAGGTCAACAGCCACATCCACCTGCCGCCGAATTTCTCAGCGTTTCAGACGGTGGCGCAGGCGATCGAACTTTCCGCCGCGCAGGGAGTTCGGGTTCTCGGCGTCAGCAATTACTACGACTACGATGTCTATGGCGATTTCGTTGAGGGCGCCCGCAAGGCCGGCATCTTCCCCCTGTTCGGGCTGGAGATTATCTGCCTGATTGACGAGCTGGTGAAGCAGGGAGTGAAGATCAACGATCCCGGCAACCCCGGCAAGATGTATGTCTGCGGCAAGGGCATCACGCGCCTTGAGCCGTTCAGCGCCGAGGCGAACCGGCTGCTCGGCATCATCCGCCACAATGACAGCACGCGGATGAGCGAGGTCATCCGCAAGCTAGGCGAGGTGCTCGCCCAGCGCGGGCTGCCTATCCAATTGACCGAAACCGACGTCATAGACATGGTGGCCCGGCGCCACGGATGCCCCCGCCAGCGCATCTACCTCCAGGAACGCCACGTCTGCCAGGCCTTCCAGGAAGCGATCTTCGCCCGGGTTCCCGCCGCCGAGCGGATCGAGAAGCTCACCCGGGCATTCGGCCTGACCGCCCCGCCGAAGTTTGGTCCGGAGGATGCGGTTAAGATTCAGAATGAGATTCGCGCCCAGCTCATGAAGGCCGGCAAGCCGGCGTATGTGGCCGAGACCTTCGTTAACTTCGAGCAGGCCTATCGGCTGATTCTGGAGCTGGGCGGCATCCCCGCCTACCCTACGCTGGCCGACGGCACGAGCCCCATCTGCCCCTTCGAGCAGCCCGTGGAAGAGCTGATCGCGAACATCAAGGCCCGCGGTTTCGAGTGTGCCGAGTTCATCCCCATCCGCAACACGCCGGAAGTGCTGAGCCAATATGTCCGGGCGATGCGAGCGGCTGGGCTGGTCGTCACCGCGGGCACCGAGCACAACACGCTCGACCTGCTCCCTATCGAGCCGGCCTGCGTGAAGGCCTTGCCGGTTCCCGAGGAAGTGAAGGACATCTTCTGGGAAGGCGCCTGCGTCGTGGCGGCGCACCAGTTTCTTACCCTCCACGGCGAGTGCGGTTTTGTGGACGCGCAGGGTAAACCCAATCCGCAGCACCCGAACGCGGCGGCACGCATCGCGGCGTTCAAGTCGCTGGGGGAGGCGGTCATAGGGCGGTATTTGAACTCAAAGTAATATTTCTATGGCATCCAGCATACAGTGGCCCACATTCTCCAAATCCGACACGCCCCTGGAAGTGCTCGTGAAGCTCTCCCGCTTCTACGGGTCCGATCCGGAGTTCGTGCTTGCCGGCGGCGGCAACACATCCGTCAAGGTGGGTGACCGGCTGTTCGTCAAAGGCAGCGGGCATGCCCTGGCCACCATTCCGCCCGAGGGCTTTGTCGAGATGGATCGCCAGCAGCTTGAGGCCCTGCTGAACAGCACGCTGTCCACCGAACAGATGCAGCGCGAAGCAGAGTTCAAGGCAGCCACCCTCGCGGCCCGCATCCATCCGGAGAAGAATCAGCGTCCGAGCGTCGAGGCCCTGCTGCACCACCTCATGCCGGGGCAGTATGTCGTCCACACGCACAGCACGCTGGTGAACATGGTGACCTGCTGCGCGAAGGGGCCGAAGCTCGCCCGGCAATTGGCCGCCGACGTGGTTTGGGTGCCCGAGGTGGACCCGGGCTACATTCTTTCCCGGACGCTTTGGCAGGCGCTGGCGGGCTACCGGAAAGCCACGGGCCGAGACTGCCCGCGTGCGGTACTGATGCAGAACCATGGACTGGTCATCAGCGGCGACACTCCTGAACAGATTCGCAGCCACACGGATTGGCTCGTCAAAGCCCTCCGCAAGCAGCTTGCGGCTGCCCGCAAAGCACCGCCCTTCGGTCGGGTTGCGAAGATTGAACCTGCCTCCGCCCGCAACCTCGTCCAGTCCATCGGCCCGGCGTTGCGCGGGTTGCTGGCCACGGGCGAGAGCCTGAAGGTTGTCACCTTCTCCGATGCGCCCGAAGTGATGGACCTGGTTGGCGGCGCCGAAGGGAAGGCTGTTGCCACCATCGGCCCGCTCACCCCCGACCAGATTGTCTATTGCAAGTCATTCCCGCTCTGGATTGAGCCCGCAGCCGACGCCACGGCCGCCGCACTGGTCGAACAGCTTCGTCTGGCGATCCAGAAGCACGTTAAGAAGCACGGCGCGGCCCCGCACGTCATCCTGGTCAAGGGGCTTGGCTTGTTCGCCGCGGGCGAAGACTTCACGGGGGCCGACACGGTGCGGCTGGTTTACACCGATGCCATCAAGGTGATGGCGGGCGCTCGCCGGTTGGGCGGCGTGCGCTACATGGACGGGGGCATGCGCAAGTTCATCGAGGAATGGGAAGTCGAGTCGTATCGCAAAACGGTCAACGCCGCGGCTCGGGCCGCCGGGCGCTTAGCCGGCAAGGTGGCCGTCGTCACCGGCGCGGCTCAGGGATTCGGGCTGGAGATTTCGCAGGACCTGGTCGCACAAGGCGCCACCGTGGTGCTGACGGATGTCAACGCCGCGGGCGCGCAGGCTGCGGCGGCCGGGATCAACGCCCGGGTTGGCAAGCGCCGCGCGGTTGGCCTGCCGATCAACGTCGCCGACGGCGCCTCCGTGGCCGAGGCGATTTACCAAATTGTTCGCGCCTTTGGCGGGCTGGACGTGTTCATCTCCAACGCCGGCGTGCTCAAGGCCGGCAGCGTCAAGACACTGCCGGAGAAGGACTTCGACTTCGTCACCACCGTGAACTACAAGGGTTACTTCCTTTGCGTGCAGAAGTCCGCCCCGATCCTGGCCACGCAGCACCTGGCCCGGAAGGAGTATTCCTCGGACATCATCCAGATTAACTCCAAGTCCGGCCTGCAAGGCTCAAACCGCAACGGGGCTTACGCGGGCAGCAAGTTTGGCGGCATCGGCCTGACGCAGTCGTTCGCGCTGGAGCTGATCGGGGATGGCATCAAGGTCAACGCCATCTGCCCCGGCAATTTCTTCGACGGCCCCCTCTGGTCCGACCCGCGCAACGGCCTGTTCGCCCAATACCTGTGCAGCGGCAAGGTGCCGGGCGCCAGGACGATCGCCGACGTGAAGCGCTTTTACGAGGCCAAGGTCCCGATGAACCGGGGCTGCACCACGGCGGACGTGGTGAAGGCCATCTATTACCTCATCGAACAGCAATACGAGACGGGCCAGGCCCTGCCCGTTACGGGCGGCCAGGTGATGCTCTCCTGAGCCACATGCTCCACATGCCGTACAATACGCCGACACTCTCCAAAGCAGGGCAAGGAGCGCGGACATTCTTGTCCGCCAGGAGGATTGTGGGCCTGGCGGGCGGACAAGAATGTCCGCGCTCCTTTGCCCTGCCTTGACTATCACGCTGAACTAACGAATTAAGCAACGCACATACCCATGTCAAATACCACACTCCCCGCCACGCAATACGCCGTCCAACTCGTTGGCCCCAGCCAGCTCAAACTTAACCCCGCCAAGCCAGTCATCCGTCCCGGGCCGCACCAGGTGCTCGCCCGGGTCGAGTGCGTGAGCCTGTGCTTCTCCGACCTGAAGCTCCTGAAGCAGTTTGACCAGCACCCGCGCAAAGGCGCCGTCGCCAAAGGGCTCAGCGCGGAAGTGTTGAACGAGATGCCCAACTACGTCCCCGGCGCCAAGCCCACCGTTCCGGGCCACGAGGTCACCTGCCGCATCGTAGCGGTCGGCGAGAAGGTCAAGCACCACCAGGTCGGGGAACGCTGCACCGCGCAGACGGACTATCGCGACCTGCCCACCGCCGGCTCCACCTCGGCCTTTGGTTACAACTTCGAGGGCGCGCTCCAGGAATACGTGCTGATGGACGAGCGCGTTATTATTGACCCGTCCGGCGAACGTTTCCTTATCCCGGTAAGCGACCAGCCCGCCGCCGCCGCGGTGGCCCTGGTGGAGCCGTGGGCCTGCGTCGAAGATTCCTACGTCAATGTTGAGCGCCAGACGCTGAAGGCCGGCGGCAGGCTGCTGCTCGTTGCCGACGACCCTGCCCGCATCTCGGTGGCGGGGCTGCCTTGCGACCCTGCCGGCAAGCCGGGCGAGGTGCTGCGCAAGACACCCGCCGAGGTCGGCTCCCTGGCCAATGAGTCCTGTGACGACATCGTCTATTTCGGCGCCGACAAGGCCACCCTGGAAGTTCTGAACGACAAGCTCGCCGCCCGGGGCATCATCAATGTCGTGCTCGGCGGGAAGCGAATCGGCGCCCCCGTCAACCTCGGCGTTGGCCGGATTCATTACGGCATGACCCGCTGGATCGGCACGACCGGCAGCGACCCGGCCGAGTCCTACAAGCACATCCCGCGCACTTGCGAGCTTCGCGAGGGCGAAAGCTTCGTCGTGATCGGGGCCGGCGGACCGATGGGGCAAATGCACGTCATCCGCGCCCTGTGCACCGGGGTCCCGAACATCACGGTCATCGGCACCGACATGGATGACGCCCGCCTGGCCTCCCTGCAAAAGAAGGCGGAGCCGTTCGCCAAGGCCAACGGCGTGGCCATGAAGATGGTCAACACTGTCAACACGCCGCTCACCGGCAAGTACTCCTATTTCGCCTTGATGGCCCCGGTCCCGGCGCTGGTCGCCAACAGCATCCGCGACAGCCAGCCCGGCTGCTTCATCAACCTCTTCGCCGGCATCCCCGCTCCGACCAAGCACGAGCTCGATCTGGACACCTACATTGCCAACCGCTGCTTCATGCTTGGCACCAGCGGCTCGACGATTGGCGACAGCAAGATTGTGCTGCGCAAGGTTACGGCGGGCCGGCTCAACACCAACTGCTCGGTGGATGCCGTCAGCGGCATGGCCGGCGCGACCGCGGGCATGGCCGCCGTCGAGAAGCGGACGCTGGCCGGGAAGATTGTCGTTTACCCGATGCTCCACGATATGGGCCTGATTCCCCTGGTGGAACTGCACCAGCACTATCCCACCGTCGCCGCGAAGCTCGAACACGGCCAATGGACCCGGGCCGCGGAGGACGAACTGCTCCGCGTGGCCGCAAAGGCCTAGCCGATGGCTGCCCGGACCTTCGTCGGCTTCGGCTTTGGCCCGATTCAGAGCGCGCTCTTCCTCTACGAAGCGTCCCGCTCCGGCCATTTCTCGCGCTTTGTCGTCGCCGAGGTGGACGCCGCCATCGTGCAGGCCGTCCGCTCCGCCGGCGGCCGCTACACCATCAACATCGCGCGGCCGGACCGCATCGAGCCGGCAACCATTTCCGGCGTCGAACTCTACGATCCCGCCGTTCCTGAAGACCGCGAGCGGATTCTCCGGGCCATCGCCGAGGGCGATGAGCTGGCCACCTCGCTGCCCAGCGTCGCGTTCTATGACAAAGGCGGCCCGACCAGCGTCGCCCGCGCGCTCGCGGACGGCTTCTCGCTTCGCAAGGCGGGGCGGCCGGCCATCGTTTATACCGCCGAAAACAACAACCACGCCGCCGAGCTGCTGCGCGAGGACGTGGTGAAGTATTGCGCGCCCGCCGTGCTGCAGGGGGTCCAATTCCTCAATACCGTCATTGGCAAAATGTCGGGCGTAATCACCGACGCCGCCGCCATCGCCCGGCTGAAGCTGGCGCCGATGACCTCCGCAACCCCCAAGGCCGTGCTGGTGGAGGAGTTCAACCGCATCCTCATCTCCCGGATCACCTTGCCCGGCTTCGAGCGCGGCATTGACGTGTTCGTCGAAAAGCCCGACCTGCTGCCTTTCGAGGAAGCCAAGCTCTACGGCCACAACGCCATTCACGCCCTTATTGCTTACCTCTCGGCGCGGCGCGGCTTGACGGCCATGTCCGATGCCGCCGCGCACCCCGACATCATGGCGACCGCGCGGGCCGCGTTCCTGGAAGAATCCGGCGCCGCCCTGATCCGCAAATACGCCACGCTCGGCGATCCCCTCTTCACGGCGGCCGGTTATGCCGCTTACGCCGACGACCTGCTGGCCCGCATGGTCCGGCCCACGCTCAACGACCTCATTGCCCGCGTCATCCGCGACCAGGTCCGCAAGCTCGGCTACGATGATCGCATCTTCGGCACCATGCGACTGGCGCTACAGTATGGCATTCGCCCCGTCCACCTGGCCCGGGGTGCGGCGGCGGCGGTCCTCTCGCTGATTGACCAATGGGATGCCCTCGGCCAGGCGGTGGCATCCCTGCCACGTCCGGCGGAACCGGTAACAGGACAGGCAGTTGCCCAGCTTCTCCGTGCGATCTGGTCCACGAGAGCCGGTCCGGAAGCCTCAACCCTTATTGACCTGACTGTGGAAGCCCTGCCGAGCCTTTGTGCCGGAGCCGTCAAGGCCTGAGCGGGTGATCGGAGTTCGATTCTTGGGGGGTGGCCGGACACTGAAGCCGCTGGGGGGTGTGGTTGATCGGTAATGAACGAAACCATCCATCGCCAAACCGTTTTGAAACCGATTCTGAATTTGACACGGCCTGAAGTCTGTCGAATGCTGCCGCATCAGCACATCCGAGTAACTATGATACACCCAATCCAACGGCGGAGGTTCATTAAGTCAGGGCTGCTCCTGTCGGCAACGGCAGCATTCGGCGGCGGCACAAGTTCGATTTTCGCCGAGGTTCCCGCGGCGACTCCGGGCAAGAGCGGGCAACTGATCTGGGGCAATCTCATTCACCTGAGTAACAACATGTGGTCAGACCGCCCGGTAACCGAGTGGGGAGGAATACCCAAGGAGGATTTGCACTACGTGAAGACCTCGCCGCAGTTCTGTTTTGACGAATCGCTGTGGAACGACATTCTGACCCAAATGGCCCGTGCTGGGATGAACATGGTGGTAATAGACGTAGGAGATGGGATCCAATGCCGAAGCCATCCGGAGATCGCGGTGCGAAACGCCTGGAGCACCAAAAAATTGAAGCAGGAACTGGCCAAGGCTCGAAAACTCGGCCTGGAACCCATTCCCAAGCTGAACTTCTCCACCGCCCATGACCAGTGGCTGGGGGAATATTCCCGGGCTGTGTCAACCCCGCGGTATTACAAGGTCTGCGAGGAACTCATCGCCGAGGTGGTGAACCTGTTCGACAAACCGAGGTTCTTCCACCTGGGCTACGACGAAGAGACAGCGGAGCATCAGAGGCAGTATTCGATCTCCATTGTGCGGCAACACGAGTTGTGGTGGCACGACTTCCTGTTCTTCGTCGGGCAGGTCGAAAAGCATGGAGTTCGGCCCTGGATCTGGTCCGACTACGCATGGAAGCACGGCCAGGAGTTCCGCGAGAAAATGCCCAGGACGGTGCTTCAGAGCAACTGGTACTACGGGACGAACTTTGATCCCCAAAAAGTGCGGGCCGTGCAGACCTACCTCGAGCTGGATCAGGAAGGATTCGACCAGGTGCCTACCGGCTCAAATTGGAGCACTCCGGAAAGTTTTGGTGCAACGGTGGAGTTTTGCCGGAAGAATCTAACGACGGGGCGGTTGAAAGGCTTCCTGCAGACCCCGTGGAAGCCCACTGTCGAGAAATTCCGCCAGCACCACATGCAAGCTATCGAGCAAGTCTCGCAGGCGATTGCCAGAACGAAGAGCTGAAAGGGGCCGACGCGAGCCCTCAGCGGCTCCCGGCTGCCTGGCGCGCCTCGGGGAGAGAGCGCCACTCAGTTATTGATAGCGCCATCCTCATTGGCCTTTGGTCCGTGGAGCCGCTTGCGTCCCTGTCCCGGTTATCAGTGGTGGGCTACCGGCTGTCGGCGGCAACTCCGGCAGGGGGGTCTCCACCAGCGAATGAATACACATCGAGACCGATCTAACGCTCAAGCCTGCGGAGCGCAAATCGCAAGCGAAGCTTCCACTTAAACTCCATATCAGCGGCTCAAGCTGGTGCTGAACGTCCACGCGGCGGGCGTCGTCGTGGTGCGGATGCTTGATGGGGCCAAGCCGCAGCCGCCGCAAACGTTTCAAGCCAGCCGCTTTTCTGGCGTAGGCCGGGGCGCAAAGATTATTGCTTCACCACGGGCGCGCTCAGAATTCCCATGGACCGCAGGTTGTAATCATAGGTCCAATCCTTTCCGCTCACGTGCCAGGCGGCCGGGCCATAGTAGGGGGGGTTCTGGTTGGTGTGATGCACGATGCCGAACGCATTGGCCCGGTTGCCATAAGCGGTCACATCCACGCTGTGCTCGCCGGAGCCCGGCGATCCCAGCTCCAGCTCATACGGCGCGAATGCGATCCGTCCAACTTTCTTTCCGTCCACTGCCACCGACAGCAACGGCGACTGGAATTGCGGGATGCTCAGCAGTGTGGGCTGTCCCTGGTCGGCAAGTTTGAAGTGATACGTCACGTTGCCCGCGTAGAAAGGCAGGCCTTGTTCCGTCCAGTTGCCGATTGCGAGTGCCCGGACTGGTTGCGTAAGAGAGGCTTTCCGGCCGTTCACCTTCACGCCGAAGTCTCCAAGCAGGTAATGCCATTCGAGGTTCGTTCTCCGGGTAAATGGCAGCGACACAATCAGCGTGTGTTCGCCCGGTTCCAACGCCGGCAACGCCACCTGTCGGATGCATGGATCCACCCATTCCGCGCCCGGGCTGCCGGAAACCGGTTTGCCGTCCAGTTCGACCTTCGCGCAAGCCGCTTCTTCCAGCGCCAGCGCCGGGTTGGCCACCTTCACATCGCTCCGGAGGGTGAACTTCAACTGCACCGTGCCCAGGACTGTGACCGGGTTCGAGTCGGTCCATGGCTGGGCCATATGTCCGCCACGCGCCGGCAGCCCGAGCTGCTTCCGTAAAGCACCATCCAGCCGCAGAATCTCCTCCCGTTTCTGCCAGGGACCGTCGTTCCAGCGCCATTCCGCCTGGTCCAGCAGGAGCACATTCGGCTCGGACAGCGTTACGGGCACCGTGCCGTCCAGCCTGGCAATTTCCTTCCACTGCGTCTTTGCAGGCACAAAACCGCCCGGCTTCCATCCCGGGTCCAGCGCCAGCAACAGGCTCCCTTCCGCCGGCATCTCCCACTCGAGTTCCGTCCAATCCCCGGCGCGCTTCGAAGCAACGCGAGTGATCGTTCCGTTCATCGTGTCCAGATGCGTCATGTCCCAATCGCCTTTGACCGCCACCTTCGTCGTTCCCAGGCCCTGGTTCCGATCGGTGTTGCACACAAAAAGGTATCGGCGGGCGCCTTCCTGGCGAAGTTGGTAAAGCACGCTGGCGCCAGGTGTCACCCGCACCTCACGCTGCGATTCCAGGGACGCCACGAGCGGTTCAGTCGCCCATTCCACCTGCTGGCAGCGCGCTGCCAGTTTCTTGGCGCGGTCCGAAGGCTTTCCATCCACCAGTGAGGGAACCTCGCCGGCAAAAACAACCTTACCTGCCTTTTCGAGGTAATCGAGCGTGGTGGACCGGATCGTGCGAAGGTTTGGCACGACGGTGACGTCATATTTGAGCCTCTTGGCCTGCTTCGGCAGGCTGGCTTCGCAAATGAAGTCGAAATCCTGCTGGCCGTAAAGGAGCCAGTCGCAAAGATCTCTCGCCGATTTGTCCTGCCGGTCCCGTTCCTCTTGGGTCTGGCTCTTTGGTCCTTCGGCCAGCCAGAAGGATTCAATCGGGTGGATGACTCCAACGTGAACAATGGCTTTGCCGCGGGTCAAGACTGTGTTCAGCCGAGCAAAGTGGTCCTCCACGATCGAGTATTCCTTGTACCACGGCGATTGCCAGCCGATCGCTGCCGGGTAATCGCGCTTCGCTTCCCCGGCCATCGAGACCCATGCCAGGTGCGGAACTCTCAGCGTGACGCCAAGGGCGGCCTGCCAGTCGCCCTGCCGCTTGTGCCCCGCAAAATCAAAATGCCATCCAGTGACACCATAGAGCTCGCTCAACACTTCGTTGCGTCCGGCCTGCCGCGCGGCGCTCTGCGCCTGTTTTGCGGTGAGGAATTCGAGACGGTCACAAAGCATGTCGATGCCGGGGATCTGGAAATACTGAAGGCTGCGCATCGCGTCGCCCACGTATCTGCTTTGCCCGCTGAGCGGGTCTTCGGCCATCATGTGGCCGGTCAGGGGCAGTTTGTGCGCCCCGCACCACTTGCCCAGCGTCTCTGCAAACGCATGCGAGAAACGATCCGCCACGTGGTCATGATAACGATAGCGCGCCACCGAGGTCTTTCCCGCCGGCAACTCCCAGTACAGCTCCGGCAGGTAATCCTCCAGCTTCTGCCCATATGCCTTCTTGTAAGTCGCCAGGAAATCGCCGGTGAAAGGCATCAGGATGTCGTCTTTGTCCGTCGGTTTCTTGGAACCGCCTTTCGCAAGGAACTGCGGCTCGTCGGTGAAGATGCCGGGAATGTGCTTGCTGAACTCCGACCCGACCACCTTCTGATACTTTTTGTGGGTGACCTCGGCGAATCTCTTGATGGCTTGAGGATTCAGCGTGTCCACGTAGGTCTGGTTGTTATGCCACTCCTTCTTCTCGGAAACCTGGATCCACGCGCTCCAGTCAGCCTTTTCGTTGTCACCCACGCGCCGGTAGCCCGCCAACCGGCCATCAGCATCCAGGTTCACTTCATAACGCCCCACCAGTTTGGCGTTCGCCACATTCGTGCGCGTGGTCCAGAGCAGGTTCCGCTGCCGGTACCGCGGGTCAATCGTCACCAGCCCCCCCGCAAATCCCGACGGCCACCGGTCTTCATCGTAGAGCAGGAGATACATCGAGTTCTTCTTCGTCTTTTCCAGGCAGGCCTCCACCAGCGACATGAACTCCGGGCCCAGATACTCCGTCGCCAGCCCCGTGCGCGCGTGCAGGCATGCCCCGCCAAATCCCATCTCCTTCAACCGGTCGAGCTGATCCAGGTGCTTCGGCTCCATCTTCGTGTTCCACGCCCAAAACGGCGCGCCTCGATATTGCGAGGGAGGATTCTTGAAGGTCGCCGGGTCCAGTCCGTCTGCCCACACGGCAGCGGTCATCAAAAGGGCGATCAGGGGAAGTGTGATGGTTCTCATAAAACGTTGGTTCAAGATTGGTTCTGTTTACCGACAAAATAGCCGAAGCTGGTCAGCTTGAAGGTGGTCCCGGCGGCCGCGCAACGAAACCGCTACGTCCACCAGCTAATGAATACATATCGAAACCGTTCTAACGCTCAAGCCTGAGGAGCGCAAGTCGCAAGCGAAAGTTTTGCGCCCCCTCGGTTTCCTCCCGTCAATCGCATCGCGGCGCAGTGCGGGTCGGCCGGCAAACAAGTGTCAATCCTCACTGCGGACTGACACTTATTCGGCGCCCGCCCGCCCGGAGGTCAGGGGCTCACGGCCTGGTAGAAACGGGGCGTTGTTCCCGCTGCGGCTGGGTCGGTGATGGTGATGGGGTTGGTGTAGGTGAAGTTGGTCACGTCGGTCCAGCTCCCGGCGGCCAGCGAGGACGAGACCTGGACGCGGTAGGGTTGCCCAGCCGTTGCGTCACTGAAGGTGCAGTTGAACCCGGTGGCCGACGAATACGCCAGATGGTTGAACTGACCCCCGGCGGCGACGAACGCCTTGGCCACACAAGCCGACGCCTTCCCGCCCGCAATCGTGAAACTGCCGCCTACGTAGAGTTCGCTGCCTGAAACGAACAACGCATACACAACAGGAGGATGGCCTCCCACTCCCGACCCTAGGGTGGACCAACTGTTCCCATCCCATTTGGCCACACCGGTGGCCGGGCTGCCGCCCGCCGTCGTGAAAGAGCCGCCGGCGTAGAGTTCGCTGCCCGACACCGCTAGCGCATCGACGCGATAATTGTCTCCTCCCAGCCCCGCCCCCAATGCCGACCAACTGCTTCCATCCCATTTGGCCACATTGTTGGCCGGGCTGCCGCCCGCTGTTGTGAATTCCCCGCCCACATAGAGACCGCTGGCCGACATCACCAGCGCATAGACATAGTTGTTTACTCCCGACCCCAGTGCCGACCAACTGCTCCCGTCCCATTTGGCCACATAGTTAGCCGGACTGCCGCCCGCCGTCGTGAAATAGCCGCCGGCGTAGAGATTGGTGCCAGATACCGCTAGCGTATTGACATCCCCGTTGAGCCCCGCCCCCAGGGCGGACCAACTGCTCCCATCCCATTTGGCCACATGGTTGGCTTCACTGCCACCTGCCGTCGTGAAGTAACCGCCCACGTAGAGATCGCTGCCTGACACCGCCAGCGCATTGACATAGCCGTTGAGCCCCGCCCCCAGGGCGGACCAACTGCTCCCATCCCATTTGGCCACATAGTTGGCCTCACTGCCACCTGCCGTCGTGAAATAACCGCCCACGTAGAGATTGCTGCCAGACGTCGCCAGCGCAAAGACATAAAGATTGCCTGCCCCTCCTATCCCCGACCCGAGAGCGGACCAATTGTTTCCATTCCACTTAGCCACATTGGTGGCCGGGCTGCCGCCCGCCGTCGTGAAATAACCGCCCGCGTAGAGATCGCTGTTCAAAACCGCAAACGCATTGACACGAGGCCAAACTCCTCCTATCCCTGCCCCCAGGGCGGACCAACTGTTCCCATCCCATTTAGCCACACAGCGCGCAGCACTGCTACCTGCCGTCCCGAACCATCCGCCCACGTAGAGATTGCTGCCCGACACCGCCAGCGCTTCGACCCAAACAGGGTCGTTACCACTCGGTCCTATCCCCGCTCCCAGGGCGGACCAAGTGTTCCCATCCCATTTGGCCACATAGTTGGCGGAGCTGCCGCCCGCCTTCGTGAACCATCCGCCCACGTAGAGATTGCTGCCCGCTACCGCCAGCGCTTCGACATAATTACCACGAAACCCTCCTCCTGCCTCCACTCCCGATCCCAGGGCGGACCAACTGCTTCCATCCCATTTGGCCACATGGTTGGCCGCTATGCCGCCCGCGTCGGTGAAAACGCCGCCGGCGTAGAGTTCGCTGCCGGACACCGCCAACGCCGTAACAGAGCTGCCCACCCCCGCCCCCAGAGCCGACCAACTGCTCCCATCCCATTTGGCCACATAGTTGGCTTCACTGCCGCCCGCCGTCGTGAACGAGCCGCCCACGTAGAGATTGCTACCCGACACCGCCAGCGCACAGACAGGAGCGAACCACTGCGAGCTGGCGGTTCCCACCCCGGATCCCAGGGCGGACCAAGAGCTCCCATCCCATTTAGCCACACGGTTGGCCGGACTGCCACCCGCCGTCGTGAACGAGCCGCCCACGTAGAGATCGTTGCCCGACACCGCCAGCGCAGTAACAGAGCTGCCCACCCCCAATCCCAGGGCGGACCAAGAGCTCCCATCCCATTTGGCCACATTATTGGCCGGGCTGCCGCCCGCCGTCGTGAACGATCCGCCCACGTAGAGATTGCTGCCCGACACCGCCAGCGCATAGACAGAAAAATCATCTTGCCCCTGCACCCCCGATCCCAGGGTGGACCAACTGCTTCCATTCCATTTGGCGATACCGTTGGCAACCACATCTCCCACGACGCTAAAGCCACCACTGATGTAGAGGTTGCCCGCATCGTCGGCCACAGCAGCAATTACCTGATAGTTGGCGCCAGGCACACCGCCCATGCTGATCCAGTTATCGTCGCTGAAGGTGGGGTCAATCCGCACCGGGTAAGTGGCGTCGGTATCATCCACCACCACGCTCAATTCGGATTCCGTATTCCGTGTTTGGAATTTGCCGCGCATGTCCAGCCGCGCGGGCAGTTCCTTGCCGGTGGCATCCGTCGCCCGGAGCCGGCTGTAGGCAATCTTGCGCCCGGAACCGTCCAGCACCAACCGAGCGCCATTCGCCCACGGCTCGACCTTCGCGCCTGTTACTTGCAGCTCCACACGCAACTGCCCCTCACCCGGCCTGCCGGCCACCCTCTCCCCATCCGATGGGGAGAGGGACGGGGTGAGGGGATTCGCCGGGCGTTCGAGCACCACAAAATCCTGCCGCACGCCGTCCATGCTCACGCTGTATTCCTCGGTCAGCCCCGGGCGGATGAAACGGACCATCTGGTCTGCTACTTCCACCTTGCCCGCCTCCGGGAGGACGAGCGTCCCCGCGAGCCCAAACATTTCGGCGAATGACGGAGAAGTCAGGGCTTGCGCGGACGCTCGCCTTCCCTCCTGATACCGTCCCACCTCGCTGGCTGTCACGCGGAACCGCTCCCCCCTGGAAGCGTCCGTGGTAGAGGTGAGCCAAAGGCCCTCCGCAGTGACGTGGCCCTCCAGCTTCTGGAACACGCACCGCAGCCGCGCGCCTTCGGGCGTGGCCGCCACGGATAGCCCGTCGCCGTGGTATTGCTTGCCCGCGACCGCGCCGAGCTGATCCATGGGGAAGGCCTCCGATTTGGCAGGCCCGGCGGCGGGGGATTGGGCGGCGGTGACGCAAAACCCCACGAGTAGGGCGGTGTGAAGCCCGCTGCTACGGATAAAGTGCCGGATTAGTCTCATGATACTCTGCCTTCTGCTTCAGGCGTATGTAACAGCTCGCCTGCGGTTACAGGTGTAACCGCGCTGAAGATGCTCGACCAGCCCTATTTCAACCCGAACGAGAGTCTGGGGGTTGGACGCTGAGGGCACTGCCACCCCATCCGGCACGTGGAATCCGTCAATTCCTTTGGAATTGGCCCGTCCGGGCGGCCCGGAATGCGGGTCAGGCTCAGGCCCGGACAATCCCCCCTCTCTGCTGG
>CAZDOO010000038.1:0-47750 GCA_964507045.1 uncultured Verrucomicrobiota bacterium
GCCGGCCAAAAAAGCGCCTGAAAAAACACACTGACCGGGAGAGGGGGCCGCCGCTACGCGGCGGAAGTCAGAAGTTGGAAATCCGAAGTCCGAAGGACGAGCAACTTGTGCCTCTCTCCATCTGATGGTGAGAGGCTGAGTTGGGTGCGGGCGGCGTCGTTGGCCAGGGCGCCAGCCCTGGGCAACGTCGGCGAGCGCGGGGGATCGGGGGACAAGAACTGTCCCTCTGATTACAAAATGGTCGAGGGTTGGGAGTTGATGGTTGGCGGGCGGTTCGCCAGGATGGTGACGTTATGGCTTTCCCTAAACGACTGGGTGCGAACCGGGCCGCGCTGGAACGGATGCACCGGATTCATCAACTGCTTCAGAACAGGCAGTACCCGAACTGCACAAAGCTGGCGAAGGAGTTTGAGGTCGCGAAGCGGACGATGAAGCGGGACATCGAGTTCATGAAGGACCGGATGCACCTGCCGATTGGGTTCGACGTGCAGCGCAACGGCTACACTTACACGGAGAAGGTGGACCGCTTCCCGGAGTTGCCGATGAGCGAGGCGGAGGTGTTCGCCGTGTTCGTGGCGAGCAAGGCGATCGAGCAATACCGGGGGACACCTTATCAGCGGTTACTGGAAACGGCGTTTCGGCGGCTGACGGGCCGGCTGGATGAAAACGTGAAGTTTTCCGTGGGAAGCCTCGACAATGTGATTTCGTTCCGGCCGTTCGCGCCGGGCGATGCGGATGTGAAGGCGTTTGAGGTTCTGGCGAAGGGCGTGCGGGAGCGGCGAGCGGTAACGTTCATGTACCGAAACCACGGGGCGGCAACGGCTCAGCGGCGGGTTGTCCGTCCCTACCACATGGCGCACGTGGACGGGCGGTGGTGCCTGTTTGCCTTCGACGTGGATCGGCAGGCCATGAGGACGTTCGTGCTGTGCCGGCTTAAAGGACCGAAGCTGACGGGAAGGCGGTTCACCGTATCGAAGAAGTTCGATCTGAATGAGTATCTGCGGGACAGCTTCAGCCTCTTCCGTGGGAAGGACGGGGACGAATGCGAGGTGGTCGTGGACCTGGATGCCTGGGCGGCGGATGAGGTGCGAGGCCGGCGCTGGCACGACAGCCAGGAGTTCACCGAGCTGCCAAAAGGAGTGCTCCGGGTGACCATGCGTCTTAACAACATCGAAGAAGTTGAGAAGTGGGTGATGGGATTCGGGACGCACGCAACGGTGGTGCGGCCGAGGGAGCTGGCGGAGCGGCTGAGGAAAACTGGAGAAGAGTTCGCGAAGCGCTATGCGGCTGGGGGGAAGCAGTAAGCGCCTCACTGCGGGTAGCCGTAGTAGTCAAGATCAGCGCGGTAAATGCTGCAACTGTTGGGTAGTGAGCTGAACGTCACGGGTTTGTCGTGGCCGAGGTTGCGGATCTTTTTGCAGTGGGGGTTGTCGCAGATTTGTTTTGGGTTGCCGAGGCCGGCGCGGCGGCTGAATGGCTTCCGGCAGATGATGCAGTTAGCGAGTTCCATTTTCATTTTCCTGCGTGGTCTGTTCATTGTCCTCCTCGGGCTGGTGTTGGCCGGGCGGGGTTTAGCTCGGTCGCGGCGGCGATGACGGGGCGGAGACGGGCGGCCAGGTCCTCGCACAGGTCTTGCCAGTTGGTTTCGGTCATGGACAGCAGGCCGTCGAGGATGTCGGAAAGGAGCCCGGGATAGTCAGTGGTCTCAGCGTTTTCGTGGATGATGGAGTCATTGAGGGCCAAGGTTTCCTTTCTGCCCACCCGCTTGCGCCAGCGCACCAGGTCGAGCATGGCGGCGTAGGCGGGGCCACGGTTCCGCCATTGGCGCATGGTCTTGCGCATCATGGGGTCGCTGATGCCCAGGGTACGGCCGGCCTTGGCAGTGTCACCCTCCGCCAGCACGGCGCAGAGGACTTTGAAGGAGGTGGCGTCCACCCTCCGCGTGAAGGCGAACATGCCTTCGGCTTGCATCTTTTCCAGGCGTTGCTTGGCGGTGCGGAGTTCGACGAAGTCTTTGCGGACGGCGGCGATCTCCCGATGGATGCTGAGAAGGGTGCCGGGGCTCTGGCGCTGGGTGGCGACACGGCTCGCCCAGTCCTCAAGGAAGGGGGCGAGGAGGGCGGAGAAGAAAGCGCCGAGGGCCGAGGGTTGAGGATTGGGGGCGGCGGAAACCTTGAGCCCTGAACCGTCGAACCTTGAACCTTGAACTGGGGCCAGGGCGGCGGGGTCGAGGATGCTCGAGAGGGCGGCGTGGGCGCAGGAGGCGCGTTTCAGGACGGCGTCAACCTCCGGGGTGTGGAACGTCGGAGTCGGCGTCAGGAGCAGGAACGGGCCGGGGCGGTCGGTGAGCAGGGCATGAATGGTGGCCAGCAGGGCCGGGCTGCTGGTGGGGGCGTAGAAGTGAACCGGGGCGTGAAGCGGTGCATGCACGCCGATTTCGAAAGGGGTTGAGAGTTGAGGGTTGAGGGTGGAGGTGCCCGGTGGGGCAAAGCCGAGGGCGCGGCGCAGGGCTTCGCCGAAGGCGCGCCGGTTGAAGGCGTGGATGATGGTGTCCTGGCGTTTGAGCGGGATCGGCTCGCAATCGCCGCAGGTGCAGACGCCGACCTGTTCCCATTCGGCGTCTTCGCTGACTTCGTGGTCGCAATCGCACCAGGGCACAGCGGTACAGGGATAGGTGAAGCTGTGCTCGGGGGTTGGTTGCAGGAAGGGCTGAAGTGCGGCGAAGTCCTTCCCGAACATGGATTTCCAAATGACCATCACGGCTTTACCAGTGGAAAGGGTGTCGAAACTGGGCCAGAAACCGTAGTTGTATTGGCGCATGGCGGCTAGTGGATTGTGGATGGCTGAGAATTGAGGGCCGGCGCGGCATGGCGGGGTACTGGGCCTTGCCGCGGGCGGGGCGCGGGGGTGAGGTATTCGTGCCATTGTTTCGGGTCGGGCGTGCGGGGTGGAAGGGGCTGTTCGCCGGGACGGCGGTCCCACAGGACCTGGCACTCGTACTGGAAGATGTTGCCGCAGCGGTCTTCGTCGCGGGCCATGCTGAGAGCGAGCTTTTCGTAACGCCGGCCCCGGAATTCGAACCGAGCGCCGATTGGGAGTTCAAAAAAGGTAGTAGTCATAATGCGTTGATGGTTGATGGTTGAGTGAAGGGCGGGCCACCTCATCCGGCCTGCGGCCACCTTCTCCCCCAGAGGCGGAGAAGGCGGCGCTCAGGGGACTGAGCGCCCTTCGGCGGATCATGCGGCGAGGCTCCTTTCTTCCTGGGCGATGAAGCCGCGGAGGCGCATGAATTTTTGCAGGATGCGGCTGTCCTCGGGACGGCCGTAGATGACATGGTTGCAGGGGACGATGGTGAAGCGGCGGGGTTTGGCCGTGCGCCAGAATTTCACGAGGAAGGTCGCGCGCTTGAGCTGTTCGATGCCGCCCGGCCAGCGGAGGCTGCCGCTTTCGACCAGCTCGAAAATGTCCGCGGCCTTCCTGGTGTCGCGGTGCTTGGGGGGTTCGTCGATGTCGCGGTCCACGCCGACCAGGCGGACCCACTCCATGCCGGGGACGTCGGCGCAGGCGAGAGAGGCGCGGCCGTCGCGGATGATGGGATACAGCGTGTACTTGGCGGCGCCGGGGAAGAAGTCGGGGCGGCCAAAGAGGCAGCTTCCGAAGAGACGCAGCAGGATGCGGCGCTCGGAATCGGAGCAGCAGTTGATGGCCATTTCGCCGTGGAGGGCGTCGTATTTGAGAACGTCGTGGCGTTGGGGCCGGAAGAAGACGGTGGTGGGAAGACCGTCTTGCATGGCGCCTTCGCGGCGACAGGGTGCGCCGTGCCGGACGACAAAGATGAAGGTGTCGCCCTGCTGGCTGGCGAACACCTTGACGCCCTTGCCGCGCCTGGCGGCCTGGTAGTAGGTGTCGAGCTTCGCTTCGAGGGTGGCGAGTTGCTCCGGCGTGGCCCCGCGGAAGCGCGGGAGCGGGTTGGCGTCGGTGGCGAAGCATTTGAATGAGCGGGGGCGCTTGAGGTCGAGGCGCTGATATAGTGCCTCCACCAAGCGTGGCGCGAGGGTCCAGGCGCGGACGACTACGTCTAGCGGGGTTGCGTCGTGGCCGGCGCCGAGATCCAGCCCCTGGCGCTTCGCGGCGTCGCGGATGGCGTCCATGGCGTTGTCGTTGTCCAGGTCTCGAAAGATGCAGAGGGACTCAAGCAGTTCGGCGGGCATGTCCGGCGCCGGGTCCATGAGGATGCCGGCGAGGGTGTCGCAACTGAGGTGGGCGTCGGTATCCGGCGCGGGGAGCTGCAGGCCGCGACGGGCGAAGTAGTCGCGCATGGGCCAGAGCCAGGCGAGCAGGAGGTCTTTACGGATTTGGCTGAGGAGTTCGGGGCTGGAGAATTTTCCGGTATTCAGATTAGGCATATGTTTTGTTGAGAGTTGATGCTTGAGAATCGAGAGACACGAATTTCACGAATGGGCACGAATCAGGCAGTGAGGGTAAAGGGTTCCGGTGAGGCCACGGGGCGCTTGAGTTGGCGTTGTTCGCGCAGGAAGCGTTCCCGCCGGTTTCTGTAGCGGCGAGCCACGATGAAGTCCAGGGCGTAGAATTCGGCGACGATGTGCCGGGGGTCCGGCTTGGGCGAACGGAGCAGGCCGCGGATGAGCGCGTGGATGAGACACTGCTCCAGGCAGTGCAGACTGGACCACCATTCGTCGGTCTTGCGGGGGTCGGGCCGGCGGGTGAACGCGCTCCGGGGCTGGGCGCGGCGACGGTGCCGGGGATTTGATTTTCGTTGTCCTGCTTGCTTAAGGCTCTGATTTGTTTTCATATTTGTTTCGAGCCTAACCGGGGTGGGGTGACAAAATCTGTCCCCCCTGAAAGATTTCTTCAAAAAGTTATTCACAGGTTGTTCTCCGTACTCCGCCCGACGGGCGATAGGAATTTGCTGACCGGCGGGCAAGAAATGTTCGGCCTCCTCTTCCCCTTCCCCCCTCTCCTCCGCGACGGAGGAGAGGGGGTTTCTTATTCTGTGGGCGCAAACCCAGGGTGGCGCTCCTTCGTCGCTAACCCTGGGCTGATGTGTGCTTGCCCCGTTGGGGCGGCAGACGGCGCGCTGCGCGTGAGATTGAAGGCCGGTGGTACGATTTTTGGTACGATTTTTCCATTTCTCGTACACCCCCGTAATCATTGGGTGAAACCGCTGTTTTTGAGGATTTCAGGGGCCGTTTTGTACGATTTTTCGGATTGATGTAATGAATGCGAAATCCGAAGAGCGAAACAGGTCCGAGGCCGGGAGGCTCCGCGTATGAGGACGATTGTAGCCATTGACCCGGGACAGTTGGGCGGAATCGCCGTGTGGTGGTTCGGAAAGACGGACTGCTGGGGGATGCCGGAGACGCAGGGCGATTTGCTGGAACGGCTGCGGGAGATCAAGAGCGTGGCTGGGCTGGAAGGGGACGAACTGGTCTGCGTGCTGGAGGCGGTCAGCGGGTTTGCCGGCGAGGGGCAGCCGGGGGCGGCCATGTTCCGGTTCGGCGAGCACTTCGGATTCATCAAGGGCGTTATTCAGGCATTGGAGATTCGGCTGGTGCTGGTGCGCCCGCATGTTTGGCAGAAGGGGTTTGGCCTGGGCACGGCTGCGAGCTGCGCGACGAAGACCATCTGGAAGAACAAGCTGAAGGCTGAGGCGCAACGGCGGTTCCCCCACCTCAAGGTAACGCTCAAGACAGCGGACGCGCTGCTCATCCTCGAACACGCCCTGGGGAATGGACTCAACCGCGAAACACGCGAAACGCGCGAAGCCCAGGCTGGGCCTGCCGATGATTTCACAGAAGGAAACGGAGAAAACGGAGAGAAAGATTTTGGGGAAGCGTCCGGCGCGGCGCCGGACGCGACAGGCGAGGCGCCTGTGGTCCCCAACAGCAGAGAGCAACAACAACAAAGAGACGAAAAGACAAAGACAGTATGAAGATCAAAGGAAACAACAGCAACTTCGAGGCTTGCCCAGAATTCACGGGCAAAGCCGTGTGTGTGGACGTGACGCCGCTGCGCAAGCAGCAGAGTCAATTCGGCGAGCGCAATGTGTTCAAACTCGTGCTCGAGGTGGACCTGCTGAAGGAGGACGGCGCCCGGTATTGCGTCTGGTCGCAGAACTTTACGCCGACGCTGAATGAGAAGTCGAACTTCCGCAAGTTTCTGCGGGCCTGGTTTGGGCGCGACTTGATGGAAAGCGAGATGGCCGAGTTCGATACCGAAACGCTGATCGGCAAGCCGGCCCAGTTGGTGGTGGTGCATGAACACAAGGACGGCCAGGTGTACGCCAACATCGCGGCCTGCACACCGGACAAGAGCGGCGCACCGCTGACGGCCTCGGGCAAGTTCACCCGCCGCAAGGACCGCCAGGATGCTGGCGGGGCGGCCGGTGGCGAGTCCAGCGGCGGCGGTGGTGGGTATCGCCGGGCGGAAGGGGCTGGCGGTGCCGGCGGAATGGACCATGGCGCGGTGAAGGTCCATGTCGGGAAGTACGCGGGCATCGAGCTGCGCGACCTGAATCCCGAGGCGGTCCAGGCACTGGCCGACAAGTGGCTGCCGACGGCGAAGGCGAATGCCAAGCCGACGGCGGATGACAGGCGGCTGATCGCCGCGCTGGAATGGTGGGCGGCCGCCCGCGAGGGTGCGGCGGATGACGTGCAGTACTAACCAAGGCTGAGGGCTGAGGGTTGAGGGTTGAGGGCGGAAATACAAATCCACCTCACCCTACCCTCTCCCCCAGCGGAGAGGGCGGCGCTTAGGGACTGAGCGCCCCACCTCCGGCCTTCAATTTCAACGATTAACCAACGATTAACGATATGACACTGATTGAGCGACAGGCCCCGAGCCATTGGTATCTGCGCGATGGACGGGCATTTCATGAGATTGCAAAGAAGGATGGCACTGGCAACCGGGCGGTGACCCTGGCTGATGCCCGGAAGGTGCTGGCATACCCCAGCGTGACCAACGTCCTTGGCGTGCTGGCCAAGCCCGGTCTGGATGCGTGGAAGATCGAGCAGGGCATCATGGCGGCGCTGACGCTGCCGCGTTTGCCGGATGAACCCCTGGATGTCTTCGCGCGCCGCGTGGTGACGGACATGGGCGAGCAGGTGGAAAAGGCGGCGGACCTGGGGTCGGCCATCCATAACGCCTGCGAGGTGTACGCCCTGAACAAGCAGGTGCCGACGGACCCGACGCTGTTGAGCCTGTTTGAGCCGTGGCGAAAGTGGTTCGACGAGAATGTCGAGCGCATCGGCAGCATCGAACAGACGTACGTCCATCATGAGCACGGTTATGCGGGCCGCGTGGACATGGTCGCCTTGCTGAAGGGCATTGGCTGGGCCGTGGTGGATTTCAAGACGCAGAAGGTGAAGCGGTCGGCGAAAGGCGAAGCCAAGCCGGCGTTTTACGAGACCTGGCCACTGCAACTGGCGGCGTATCGGCAGGCCGTCCTGGCGAGCGGCGCGAAGAATGTCACGGCCCTGGTGTCGGTGGTGATCGACAGTGTCCAGCCGGGGCCGGTCCATGTGAAGCAATGGACTGGGGTGGACTACTTCGGGTCGTTCCTGGCGGCGGCAGCGCTGTGGAAATACGTGAAGGGGTACGATCCGGTGCGGCCCGAGACCGGGAAATCCGAAGCCCGAAATCCGAAATCCGAAGTTCAGATCCCGGCGTGTCCGCGTCCGGACTTGAACTAGGCGAGGGGTATGAATTCGATCCTTTATCCTGCGATGGCGAAGAGCGTTTCGTGTTTGGGACGGCGCGAGGAGGTGCTGCGGTGCATGTGGGCCGGCAAAGGCACGAAGGAGATCGCCGCCGAGCTGGGGATCAGCGCCAGAACGGTGGATTACCACCGAGCCAAGCTGTATCAGCTTTTCGGAGTGCAGGACCCGGTGAGCCTGTGCCGGCGGGCGGTCGAGGCTGGGTTGCTCAGGTTGGAGAGCGCGCGGCCGACATGCCGTGGGAGGAAGGGGAGCCAGTCGCCGATTGCCAATAGCCAATGACTGCGGATTTCAAATTGGAGATTCCGGAGGCGGTGCGGCAACCCCAGCCCATCACGGCGAAGCGGTTTCTTCCGCCGGCCAAACCTAGCCGGTGGACGGCGGAAGAGCTGGCGAAAATGGATGCGCCGATTGACGAAGGCAATCGGTTCCTGGCGCTGGCGCACGGCGGGCGCAACGTGTTCCTGACGGGCATGGCGGGGACGGGGAAGAGCTGGTTGCTGCGGAAGTTCATCGCGGAGCACGCCGGCCAGGTCAGCGTGACGGCGCCGACGGGAGTGGCGGCGCTCAACGTCGGCGGGATGACGCTGCACCGGTTCTGCGGGATGCGGCTCGGGCCGAAGCCGGGTCAGAGCGACGAGGAGTTCTATCGCGAGCTGAAGGATGAGAGGCATCCGGCGATTCAGGCGGGGTTCCGACGCGTGCGCCGGTGCGAAGTCCTGGTGATTGATGAGGTGTCCATGTTGCCTGGTCGCATTCTGAACTTCGTGGATTATCTGTTTCGGCTGGAACGAGATAACGACCAGCCGTTCGGCGGCTGCCAGGTGATCACAACCGGGGACTTCCTCCAGCTCCCGCCCGTCAGGATCTCCGACAAGGAGCCCCATGACTGGGCCTTCATGTCGGGGGCGTGGGAACAGGCCGCTTTCCGAACCATCCTGCTGGAGGAAGTGAAACGGCAGGACGAGCCGGAGTTCGTCCGCGCCCTGGCCAATTTTCGGCGTGGGCGGGTTTGGGGCGAGGATGCGCGGCTCTTGCAGAGCCGCATCCGGAGCTTCCCGCCGGCGAGCCTGACCCGGTTGTTCACCCATAACATTCAGGTGGACAAGTGGAATAATTTCCAGCTTTCGGAACTGCCGGGCGAGCCGGTGGTATTGGAAGCGAAGACACAGGGGCCAGAACACCAGGTCGAGTTTCTGCGGAAGAACCTGCTGACACCGTCAACGCTGGTGCTGAAGCCCGGCGCGCTGGTGATGTTCACCATCAACCGGAACGAGCCGGGGAGCGTTGAGAGCGGCGAGTATCGGCCGGGGCCGGTGCTGCATGTGAACGGCGAGCTTGGGGTCGTCCAACAAATCAACCCTGGCGCCCAGTGGATCGAGGTGCGCTCGCGCTCTGGCCGCGTTGTCCTGGTGACGCCGTTTACGTGGGAGTTTGACCGCAACGACCCCAACTGCGGCACGTTGACGCAGTACCCGTTGCGATTGGCGTACGCCATGACCATCCACAAGGCACAGGGGCTGACGCTGGATGCCGCCTACCTGGACATCCGTGCCGCCCGGGAGCCCGGACAGGCTTATGTGGCCGTGTCGCGGGTGCGGACCCTGGCAGGTTTGCATTTCAAGGACTGGTTCAAGGGCGTGTGGGTGAGTGATGAGGCGATTCGATTTTATGAAAACAACTGAGGTAATGCTATGAACGTTAAACCACCAGTAATCAAAATCTGTGCGGACTGCGGCGCTGAGTTTCGGGGGCCGCCATGGCAGGCGGGGATCAAGTTCTGCGGGGCTGCCTGCCGGCGGGCCCACTTCACGGCGCGGGAAAGGGTTTGCGAGACGTGCGGCAAGGCTTACGCCGGGAGTGCCCTGAACGGCTGGCGCAAGCACAGGACGGCCAAGCGGTTCTGTTCGCGGGCGTGCAAGGGCGTGGCCCAGCGGCGCCGCGTTCTGTGGCGGTGCCGCGATTGCGGGCGGGAGGAGATGCGCAAACCTAGCGTGGCGCTGCGTCACGAGCGTTGCGAGGCGTGTGGGGCAGCCTTTCGAGCGGAGCAGTTGAAGCGGCGTCCGCTGGCGCATGTGGTGGACCCGGTTGTTCGCGAGAGGTGGTTGAGGAGCCAGCGGACTCCGGAGCGGCGCGAGCGGATCAGACAGAGACTGACCGGACGGGCGAGGGTGACGGAGTTGACTCGGCTCGACAGCCCGCGCCATGCCGCGGCGTTGCATATCGCCGTGAAGTCGCCGGCGGGGGTGACGTACCTGGTGGACAACGTGGCGGCGTTCGTGCGCGGCCACCCGGAGCTGTTTGCCCCTGAGGATGTGGTCAACCGGCGCCCCCCGGGCGCCGGTTACAAGAGCCGGGCAAGCTGCGGTTTGTGCAGGCTGCAATCCGTGGCCGGGACCCGGCTGTCGTGGAAGGGGTGGACGCTGACTTTCGGTTGCCAGGACGAGCTTGGACGGCAGGCGGTGAGCACGGAGGAAATTCAATCTTATGGAAACAACTGAAACGATGGTTACGAAAAGCAGTGGCAAACCGCGGTTAGGGGGACGAGACCCGAACTTTTTCAAAAAGAGGTGGGCGAGACTGCGGCGCATGAGGCGGCAGGGGCCGTGGGTGCCGGATGATGTCGGGAGATACCAAGACCGGATTGCGCAGGCTGTCCGCCGGGAGCGGGAGCATCGGCAGGTTGGGACATTGGAGTCCGACTCGGTCATCGGCCATGTGTTTCAATGCGTGTGCTGCGGAAGGGTGTGCGGGGATGAGGAACGGCGCGAGCCCAGCAGCGAGGTCTGCATGCGGTGCGTGGGGGATGCGGGGTTTTGGAACTGAGACACGAATTACACCGATGAACACGAATTTCATGAACGGCAGTATGAATGCGAAACAGATAGTTGGCGGCGTGCAGTATTATTACATCCTGCGCCCGGGTACCGGCGAGGTGGTAGCGAAGGTGGGGGTGGACACAAATGGAAACCTGTGGATGCAACCTTCGGCGCTGGGGATTCGGCCAGAGATGCTGGACGCGGCTACCAAGGAGCTGATGGACTTCCCGCATATGACGGTGATGCTGGATGTGGACGACGGGCGGTTGTTTGTGAACGTGCGGGCGTATGCCGAGACGCAGGAGTCGGAAGAGGAACGGAGGCGGATGTTGGACTGGGCCGATCGTTGGCTGGACCAGTTGCACCCGACGAACTACCGAAAATGACAGCCTACGAAACCGTTGTTGGCCTGTTTGGCGAGGATGCGTTTCTGGTTCCCTGTGAGTGGGGGACCAAGAAGCCGGTAGTGACGTACGTCGAGCGGCCGTTCGAGGGGACGAAGACGCCGGCCTACCGGGCGCTGTTTGACAGTGCGCCGCGCAACATCGCCGTTTACCTGGGGAAGGCTTCGGGCGGGTTGTGCGCGATTGATTTTGACGCCGATGAGGATTTGGCGGCGTTCCTGGCCGCCAATGCGAAGCTGGCGCGGACCACCAGGTCGCGCGGCAGCCGGGGCGGCATGGTCTGGCTGCGCATTGACGGGGAGTACCCCGCAAGCTGCAACACCGCCCACTTCGAGTGGCGGGCGGATAAGCGGCTTTCGACCATTGCGGGACGCCATCCCAAGGGGATGGATTACGGTTTCGTGGTCGAGGCGGCACCGCTCAAGGTGCCTTTCGACGAGATTATCTGGCCGGACGGCTGGGAGTTGCCCTGGCGGCTGACACCCCTCCAGCAACTCGAACGCGAGCTCGGGCCGGCCATGTCGGTCTCGGAGAAGGGCGCCGTTAAGCTGAATCAGGGCCTTATTGTGGGGAAACTCATGCGGGAGCATGATGTCCTGTACGATGACCTGACCGGCCGGTTCTACCGGTACAGTGCCGACAACGGCGTCTGGTCGCATGTGTCGGAGGTGAAGATCCGCAAGTGGTTCGATGAAGAGTTTCGCCGGTTGATCGCCGAGCTGAAGGCCCTTAACAATGGCGACCCGCGCCTGGACAACCTGTATTTCAGCATCACCCAGACGTTGCTGCGCAACCTGGCAGACATGTTGAAGGGCGCGGCAGCGAGGTCCGGAGCGTTTCACAAGCCCAATCGCGTGATGCACGCCGCCAACGGCATGGTGGACCTGACCGAGCGGCCGTTTGCGTTCAAGGGATACGCCAAGGAGTTTTACAGCCGCAACCAGTCGCCGATTGCCTACGACCCGGCAGCGAAGTGTCCCCGGTTCCTGAATGAGCTGCTCCGGCCCGCGCTGGCCGGGGATGACATTACCCTGCTCCAGAACTGGTGCGGCCTGGCCCTGCTGGGCCGGAATATCCCCCAAGTGATGCTTATCCTGAGCGGCACGGCGGGCGGCGGCAAGGGCACGATCGTGGATATCATCCAAGGAATCATCGGCGAGATGAATATCCACCAGCTCCGCACCGAGCACCTCGGTTCTCGGTTCGAAACGAGTTTTTACCACGACAAGACGTTGCTTTGCGGCGCGGACGTGGAGCCCAACTTCCTGAACACGCCGGCAGCGCACCACCTGAAGGCCCTGACCGGCAACGACCTGATGACAACCGAGCACAAGGGTAGCTCGATGTCCAACCTGCTGCGCGGTGACTTCAATATCCTGGTGACCTGCAACTCGCGGCTGATGGTGAAGCTGCAAGGCGACTCGGAAGCCTGGGCGCGGCGGTTACTGTGGATCGAGTTCAACCAGCCGAAGGCGGTGAAGCCGATTCACGGCTTTGACACCTGGCTGTTGCGGAATGAAGGGTCCGGTATCCTGAACTGGATGTTGGAGGGGGCCGTCCGGCTGCTGGCCGTGCTCGACGATCATGAGCCGTTTCCTCTGACGCCGGAACAGCGGGAGCGAGTCAACAACCTGCTGTCCGAGTCGGATGCGGCCAGGACGTTCATTACCACCGGCGTTGAACGGTCGGCTTTCCCGCTCGACTGTGTGACATCAACCGACCTTTTCGCCGCTTACCTGGCGTTTTGCGATGAGCGCGGTTGGACGCCGCTGTCACAGCGAGCCTTCGAGATGAAGGCCAAAGACCTGATGGTCCAGATTCACCGGGCTTGCCCGACAAACCGCATTAACCGCGTGGACCATGCCGGCGGTCAACGCGGATTCCAGGGTGTAGTGCTCAAAACAGCCGAAACTGCCAGCCCAGAGAAGGAGCCAGATGCAGAAAACCCTTGGTAACATTGGCGGGAGACAACCGGAGACAACCGGAGACAACCTCAAAACGGAGGTTGTCTCCCCTTTAGGCGTTGATAATACGGGACTTACGACGACGGGAGACAGTGGAGACAACCTTTTCGTAAGTTACGCGTGTGAGGGAAAGGAGAACAGCATCGCCTATATACTATATGGAAGGAGTTGGCAAAAGGTTGTCTCCACTGTCTCCCTGCTATGTAACACGTTGAAATTGTGGGCCTTAAGTGGAGACAACCTCAAAACCGAGGTTGTCTCCGGTTGTCTCCCTGGTGGGGTGGGGAGGGCAGCGTGAGCCTGGATGTCCGCAAATTGACGGCGTCGCGGCGTTTGGACGACGGAACCGTCGTTGCGCGCTGTCCGGCTTGTGCAGCCGCCGGACAGGATCGGGGCGGCAACCACCTCGTCGTTTACCCGGATGGGCGGTTCGGCTGCGTGGTGTACTCCGGCGACGCCGGGTGGTTGCATCGGAGGGCAATTTGGGAAGCGGTCGGCGAGCGGAAGCGCCGTCCGCCGTTGGTTCTGAAGTTCACAGTCAAACCGAAAGGATGAATATGGCGATGGTGTTTGAACAGCAACCGGGCGAGAGCGACAGGGCTTTCGCCGCGTTTAGTGTGTATTTGAGCCTGGGGCCGCAGCGCGGTCTGCGGGAAGTGGCACGGAAGCTAGACAAGAGTTTGACGGTCGTGGGGCAATGGTCGAGCAAGTTCGACTGGCCGGCGCGCGTGGCCGCGCACGCGGCGCACTTGGCCATCGTCGAACGCGAAGCGATCGAGGCTGCGGCGCGAAGCAAGGGCGCGGAGTGGGCCAGCCGCGAGCAACAGCTCCGTGAAACGGAGTGGGCGATGCACGAGCGGGCCATCGCCGCCGCGAAGCGGGGGCTGGATGCCTACATGGCACGGGAGAAGGTGTATGCCAACCTGGCAGACATCGCCCGGATGCTGGAAATCGCCAGCAAGCTGGGGCGGCTGGCGACGGGGCTCGGCACCGACGGCGAGCGTCGCAAGGGCGACGAGCTGCCGGCGGTGCGCGTCGAGGTGAAGGTGGCGCTGGAGAAGATCTACGGGGAACCACTTCCAGGGGAAGTGGTGGACGTTGAAACGGTGCCGCAACTGCCGGAGAGGACCACATGACACCCTGGGAGCGCTATTTCGTGGTCGGGCGTCGGGCGGGGTGTCCGATGGACCAGATGGATCGGTTCCAGGCCGCCGACGTGATCCTGCAGAGCCGCCAGCTCGCCGCGTCAGCGGCGGCGCGGCTCTGCGACCGGGCCGACGGGCCGACGGCAGTCGGCTACGGCGGGGCCCGAGGCGGCGGCAAAAGCCACTGGCTTTTGGCGCAAATGGGCGTTGACGACTGTCAACGCGTGCCTGGGCTCAAGTGCCTGCTGCTGCGGAAGGTTGGCAAGGCCAACCTGGAGCACTTTGAGGATCTCCGGCGGAAGCTTTTCGGGGACCTGGGGCATGAGTTTTCGGCGTTCCGGGGCATTCTCACCTTCAACAACGGGTCGCGGATCATCGCGGGGCATTTCCAGAACGAGAAGGACATTGATGCCTACCTGGGGTTGGAATACGACGTGATCGGAATCGAGGAGGCTACGACGCTGACGGCGCGGAAGTATCAGGACATCACGACCTGCTGCCGGACCAGCAAGCCGAACTGGCGCCCGCGCATCTACTCGACGACCAATCCCGGCGGTGTCGGGCACGCGTGGTACCGCAAGCGGTTCATCGAGCCGTGGCAACGGCACGCGGAGATCGAGACGCGGTTCGTCGCGGCTCGGGTCACCGACAACCGCTGGAACAACCCAGAATACATGCGGGTGCTGGAAGGTCTGACGGGCTGGCAGCGGCGGGCCTGGTTGGATGGGGATTGGGATATTGCCGCCGGGCAGTTCTTCACGACGTTGCGCCGTGAGGTGCATATCGTTTCCGATTTCGATGAGACCAGGGCGCGGGAGTGGTTCTGTGCGCTGGACTATGGTTTCACGCATTACACCGTCGTGCTGCTCGGCTGCACTGACGGCGACGGCAACCTGTTTGTAGTGGATGAGCACGCGGAGCGGCTCTGGCTGCCGCAGCGCCATGCGCCGGCCATCGCGGCGATGCTGGGGAGGCACAAGATCGCCGACCGCCGATTGCAGATAGCCGATTTGAGACGATTCGTGGCGGGCGCGGATGTGTTCAGCCGGCAGAGCGACGGGTCAACGGTGGCTTCCCAGTATGGGAGGCTCGGCATCACGCTGCGACCCGCGAACATGGAGCGGGTGAGCGGGTGGGCGGAGATCCTGCATCGGTTTGGCGATCCGGCGAACGGAGTGAAGCCGCGGCTTTTCATTCACGAGCGGTGCGCCCGACTCGTGGAATGTTTGCCGGCCTTGCAGCACGATCCGAATCGTCCGGAGGACGTGCTGAAGGTCGACTGCGATGAAGACGGCGCCGGCGGCGACGATGCCGCTGACTGCCTGCGGTATCTGGTGGCGACGAAGTCGCGCACAGTGGCGCAGCGAAAGCTGCGAGGGCTCTAGCGCAGCCCCCTGGGATGGAGGGGGCGAGCATGTGGGGTGGGCGGGCTGCGACCCCGCCTGACTGAACAAAGGAGCGGAGTGAGGGGTGTGGCGTGAAGGATGCAGGAGCGACTGGCGCGCGCGCTGCGCTGGTACTGGGGGCCGGGGACCAGCACAGCAGCGAGCGTGACAGGCGCGACAGGCTCCCGGCCACAAGACGCAGTTATATTTAGCGGACGCCAGCACCGGGGGTCCTGCGTCAGCGGGCGCCGGTGCGGTTTTTGCGCCGCTAAGTATAACTGCTCTTGTGGCTGGAGCCGGAAGCATTCCTTCATGCCACACCCCTCACGGAGCGGAGCACAACTGGCGGGGTCGCGGTTCGTGGGGGGACGCGGGGGTCGCGCTGTTCTGGCTTCTGCACCGGCGCAACGGAGCGATGGCGGGCGTCGGCTGAGGGGATAGGGAGCCGTCGCCCGCTGCGCGTAGTGAAGACGGGGCAGAGGCCAGACTGACTTTGCCTCAAGCGCCAGTCTGCCAGCTTTCGTCACGGAGCGAAGCGGGTGTCGAAAGCTGGCAGTCTGGCGCGCTTCGTTTGGGTCGCGAGGGCACGCGCTTCCTTCACTTCTGGTCGGGAGTGCGGAGCGCCTGGCCGTGGCTCAAGGGTTTTGGGGCGAGCCGTAAGGCCAAGCGCTCCGCACTCCCGGCCAGAGGTGAGGCTGACATTGGGGGCCAGCGCATGACCAGGCCGCAGCGGAGGTCAGCGAGCTTGCGAGCGTTTCCGGAGCTAGGACTGGTGATGCGCTGGCCGGGGTTCTGGTTGGCGTCGTCAGGGGCGTTCAGGTTTGCGGAGCAGCTCGGCGGACTGAGAGCCTACCGCAACCAGCCAGAGAGACGCAGCCACCGCCAGACGAACGGCTGCCACCAGGGGAGACTAGGACGGAACTGAGGAGGACAACCGCACGCCCGCCACCACTGCACGGGCAACGACACCCGCTGGAAATAGAACCCAGCCACCCGACACTGAAAACGCTCCCAACGAACGCCGACCAGGAGATGCCAACGCCTAGCGGCCCAGCCACTCTGTAGATGCTCTCTCACACTTTTTCTTTGAGAGAGCATCTACAGAGTGGCTGGGACGCGGGCAGCACTGGACGCGTAGGAGAACCCCAGACGCCCGACAGCCCGAAGGAGTCGTTTTCTGACTTTGTCCTTTCCGGAGCGAAGTGGCAGGGCGCATTCCAATGGTTGCAGCAGGCGTGCCAGCCGCGGGGTTAAGGGGAGGCTGGCGCGACTGCTGCATCGTGATTGCGCCCGAACGAAGCGGTCCGGGGGGCGTTGGAATTGCGAGGGCTGGTTGGTGGAGCTGCTGGCGGCAGCGTCACATTTGGAGGGTCTTGAGAATGTCTTCGGTAATCTTACGTGCCTGCCTTCCGCCGGCGTCCGCTCTGCCGGTGATGCGGGTTGCAAAAAGCAGTCTCCGTTCTCCTTTCGTCACGCAGCCAACAAACCAGCCCAACCGGTAAGTGTTCGCCTTGAGATCGCCCCCGCTGCCCGTCTTGCCGTAGAGGATTCGACCATCATCACTGTGTGCCAACTCGATCAACCCACGGGTAGTATTTTGGGCGTCTTGGCTCGCCGGAAGGCTGTCGGCCCACAGGCGCCGGAGGAACGCGACCTGTTCGTCGGCAGAAATGAGCAGTGTGCTCTCTAGCCAAAAATTGGTGATGCCTCCGCTGGTGTCGCAATTGCCGTAATCCAGGCGGCGGACCTGGTCTGCCATGCGCTGTGGACCGATGCGCCGCGCTAGTTCCTGATAAAACCACACGACCGAATTGGACATGGCGCTGCGCATGGTGTGGTCTTGGTTCCATGCGGCGATGGAACGCGTTACGCCATCCCACTTGAGGGAAAACTCCGGGCCGGTGGCGACGCCCGTTTGCAAGGCGATGAGCGAGTTGGGAATCTTGAACGTGGAGCAGGGAGAGAATCGCTGGGCACAGCCTTTCGGATTGTACCGGATGTAGTTGTCCGCCTGCGTATCGTAGAGAACGAAACATCCTTCGCGTCCGCCGAAAAACTCCGAAAGGTCGCGGTTTAGCGACGCCGCGCAGAATCCTGAAGCTGCGAAAGCCAGGTAAAACAGAGTGATGACCAGATTGTTCATACGCAAAGCAGGTGGACCATGGGTACACGGTTAGCGGGCGCTCGGTCAAGCTGGCTACCGCTGCCAGCCGCTGAGACGCAGCCACCGCCAGACCAACGGCTGCCACCACGGGAGACGAGGACGCCACTGGGGAGGACAACCGCACGCACACCACCACTGCACCGGCAAAGTAACGCGCTGGAAATAGAACGCAGCAACCCGACACTGGAACCGCTCCCAACGAACGCCGACCAGGAGATGCCAACGCCTAGCGGCCCAGCCACGCTGTAGATGCTCTCTCACACCTTTTCTTGAGAGAGCATCTACAGCGTGGCTGGGCCGCGGGCAGCACTGGACGCGTAGGAGAACCCGAGACGCCCGACAGCCCGAAGGAGTCAATTCACTAACTTTGTCTTTGTCCGGAGCGGAGTGGCAGGGCGCATTCCAATTGTTGCAGTAGGCGTGCCAGCCTGGGGGTTAAGGGGAGGCTGGCGCGACTACTGCATCGTCTCTGCGCCCGAACGTAGAGTTCCGGGGACGATGGAATTGTGAGGGGGTATTGTGGTCGCGCCAGCGGGTTGCTGGTTGAATCCCTGATCGTGAGCCGCAGGCCCCGCCAGCCCCCGTTGCGCAAGCACAGGGGGCTGGCGGGGCCTGCGGCGGTCCTGGCCTGAGCGACTGGCAGGCGGAGCGCCGGTTGCGCCGCCGAGACGCAGCCGGCGCGGAGCCTGGCAGGAGCGGTGCGCTGGCGTGCTGAGCCTGGGCTGGTTTCTTTTTCCCCTTCGGTGCGCTCTTGCCGGTTTCCCGAGTACCCTTGCGACCTGACTAGTGGCGGGAAGATCGAGGGCGAAGGCAAAATGCAGACATATGCCGGTGAACTCGACGCATCCTGATTACGACGCCGTGGCCACAGTGTGGTCGCGCGCGCGTGATGTGCTGGCCGGCGAGGATGCGGTGAAGGCTGGCGGCGAGAAGTATTTGCCTCGGCTGGACTGCCAGACGGATGAGGAGTTGGCGGCGTATGTGCAGCGCGCGTCGTTCTTCAACGCCACCGCTCGCACTTCTGAAGCCTACCAGGGGCTGATCTTCCGGCGTCCCCCGTTTGTGAAGCTGCCGGGGGCCGACGGCGCGCAGCGGAGTGCGCGCCCTACCGGGATCGGGCGGGCAATGGAGGAGTTTGCGAAGGATGCCGACATGCTGGGCACGTCTTTGACTGCATACGCCAAGATGGTGGTCGGCGATGTGATTGGGCTCGGGCGAGCTGGCACCCTGGTGGATTGGGAAGAGGACGCTGAACAAAGGGCCTATGCGGTGTTCTACCAGGCGGAGCAGATCATCAATTGGCGCGTGGAGCGGGTGAATGGGCGGAATGTTCCGACGCTCGTCGTGCTGAGGGAGACGGCGACTGAGGAAGGCTCGGATGTTTTCGAGCCGTCGTTGGTAGAGCAACTCCGGGTCCTGCGGTTGGTGGCGGACGACAATGGCGAACCGTTTTGCCGGGTTGAGTTGTGGCAGGAGCTTGATCCGGGATCGCGGATGCTGGGGCGTGGGAAACGTGAGTGGGTGCTAGTGGAGTCGCGGGTGCCGCGGCGGCTGGGCAAGCCGCTGCCGCTGATTCCCTTCGTGTTTCATGGGCCGCGTCATTCGCGGCCGGATGTGGATCGCGGGCCTTTGGAGGACATCATCGCAGTCAATCTGGACCATTACCGCTTGGATGCTGATTTCAAGCACGGCCTCCATTTCACCGCGCTGCCGACAGCTTGGGTGAGTGGGTTCGACAAAGGCGCTTCTTTGCGGATCGGATCGAGCACGGCCTGGGTGAGCGAGACGCCGGGCGCGAATGCCGGGTTCCTGGAGTTCAAAGGTCAGGGATTGGAGACCTTCGAGCGGGCGATGGATCGCGACGAGCGACTGATGACGATCCTCGGTTCGCGGATGCTGGAGGAGGCGAAGCGTGTAGGCGAGACGGCTACGGCCATCGAGCTGCGGCAATCGGGCGAATACAGCATCCTCGGTGGCGTGGCGTTTAGCGTGAGTGAATCGCTCACGCAAATGCTGCGATGGGTTTACTGGTGGAACTCCACCGAGGAACTGCCGGATGACGTGAGCGACACGCAGGTGTTGATGCAACTCAACACTGATTTCAGCACGAAGGGTCTGGCCAGTCAGGATGTGCAGGCAATCGTCGCAGCCTGGCAAGCAGGGGCGATCAGCCAGGACAGCATGTTTGATTTGTTCCGCCGGGGTGAAGTTCTTCCCGAGGGGCGGACAAATGAAGAGGAGGCCGAGCTGATTGAACAGCAAAGGCGCGAAGACGCGAAGAAGGGTGTGGCGGCTGGCACGAATGGCCAATCGCAAATGGCAAATGGCAAAACCAATGGCGCGGCGAGTAGCCGCGCTGTAGCAGCGTGAGTGAGTTATGGCACTGAGAAAGAAATACGATTCGTTGAAGGAAATTCCGGCGGAGGATGTTCGCCTGTATGTGGAACGCGAGGGTGCGTGGCACCTGGACGTGGACCTGAAGGAAGAGAGGGCGAAGCTGGATGAGTTTCGGGCCAACAACATCGCGCTGAGCAATCAGCTCGCCGAGCAGAAGAAGCGCTTCGAGGGGATTGACCCTGACGAGGTGCGGAAGCTCGCCGAAGAGAAGCAGCGGCTCGAAGAGGCGCAGCAACTCAAGAGCGGCGAAGTGGACAAAGTTGTCGAGGGCCGGCTCAAGACTGCGAAGACGGAGTGGGACAAGCAGTTCGCTTCGGTGACGAGCGAGCGCGACTCGCTGAATACGCGCCTCACCGCCATTCAGATTGACCAGGGCGTCATTACTGTGGCCACCAAGCGCGGACTGCGGCCTACGGCGATTCCTGACATCACCGCCCGGGCGCGGACTGTGTTCCGCCTGGTGGATGGTGCGCCGCGCGCTTACGAGGCCGACGGCCAGACGGTGCGTGTGGGCAAGGATGGTATCACGCCAATGACTTTGGATGAGTGGGTCGAGCAGCAGGTTGCTGACGCTCCTCATCTGTTTGAATCGAATGCGGGCAGCGGTGCTGCCGGCAACGGCTCCGGTGGAGCTGGTAACAGGTCCGTGAAGAACCCGTTCCGGAAGGACACGTGGAACCTCACGGAGCAAATGAAACTGATGAAATCCGATCCGGGTTTGGCGGCGCGGCTGAAAGCTGCGGCGTAACCAACGCGGGTCACAACCGGAGATTGTGAATTATGGCTAAGACGGCAGTGGCGGACATTATCATCCCCACGGAGTTCGAGAAGTATGCCATTGAGCGGACGGCTGAGCTGTCGCGCTTTGGCGAGTCGGGCATCATCGAGGTGGCGCCCGAGTTTGATGAGTTGGCGCAGGGCGGCGGACGCGAAGTGAAGATGCCGTTCTGGAAGGACCTGACCGCGACCCGACAGCTTCTGAGTGATTCGGCGTCGCTAACGGTGAACAAGATCGCGGCAGACACCGACATCGCGCGCATCCATAACGATGCGCAAGTGTGGTCGGTGAATCACCTGGCAAAGGTGATCTCGGGTGATGATCCGATGCAGGCGATCGTGGACCTGGTGGCTGCCTACTGGGCGCGGACGGATGAGGGTTTGGTCATTTCCTGCCTCAAGGGGATGTTCGCGGCGGCCAGTATGAGCGGCAACTTGCTGGCGATTCATTCGGAGTCGGTTGCGGGGACTACGTCCTCGACGAAGCTCAACGGTGCGACGTTCGTGGACGCTTGCGCCAAGCTGGGCGATGCGGCCAGCCGACTCACCGCGGTGGCGATGCATTCGGGCACTGAGGCGGCGCTCAAGAAGCTGGATCTGATTGACTTCCTGCCGGACAGCCAAGGGAAGCCGAGCCTGGCCAGCTTCCAAGGGCGGCGTGTTGTCGTGGACGACAACTTGCCGACGCGAGCGGGCAGCACGGATGGGACGGTGTACACGACCTACCTGTTTGGGCAGGGCGCGTTCGCGAAGGGTGTCTCGCCGTTGGATGGCGCGCCGCTGCAGGGCGGGCATGGCACGGAAGGTGTGGAACTGGCGCGCGTGCCGCTGGACAGCGACACGGTGCTGATCAATCGGCGCCGCTACATCCTGCATCCGCGGGGGGTGAAGTTCACCAGCGCGTCGGTAGCGGGCGACACACCGACGAATGCGGAGCTGGAGACCTCCTCGAACTGGGTTCGGATCTGGGAGAACAAGAACGTGCGGCTGGTCGCGATCACGCACAATAACTGAACGAGCGGAGTAATGGAGTGGTGGAGTATTGGAGTAATGGAAGCTCCAACAACCCACCACTCCGACACTCCAACAACGCATTTTTCTTATGGGCAAAGAGATTCCGCGCGGCTTCGAGAGGGTTCGGAGCGGCGAGCAGATTCAATATCCGACCTTCACCAATGTTGCCGCCGCCGTGGCGGCTGGGGTGACGGCGGCAAGGTTTCCGCGGCGCATCATTCATTTGAGCGCCGGTGGGACTGGGTCGGTGCCGTGTCTGGCCATCAGCGACGGCACGAACTGGAAGCAAGTCGCGATTGGGGCGAACGCCATCTGATTATGGATGGGCTACTTCCAATTATTCGGCGGGTGAGGCGTCCGCTGGTCCCGGTGGACGGGACTACTGGTGGAGCGGACGCCAAGCCTGCCCTCGTGCCGGTGAAGGTATTGCCTGAGCCGGCGGCACCCGTTAAGAGCGATGAGCAAAAGGAGACGCTTGAAAAAATTGCTTCATCTGAGTCGGCCAAGTAAGCGCGCGCGGGAAGTGGTGCGGAATTGGTGGGCGCTTCAACAGCAGAAGCGGCGTCGGCTGCGGAACGGGGCGGGCAGCCCGACTACCAACCTGGCCGACGGGCTGGTGGAGCACTTCGGCTTCGAGGAGGCCAGTGGGAACAGGGTGGGCGATGTCGGCGGTTATGTGCTGGCGCCGACGGGCAGCGGCGTCGGGGCGTGCAGCGGGATTATCGGGAACGGTGCGCGGATGGATGGCAGCGACTTTCTGCTGGGGACGCAGGACACGAGCGCGTTCTGCCCGACGGGCAGCGGGCTCTCGGTGTCGGTGTGGGTGAGCCTGGGGGCGCTGGTGGAGCCATATCTGGATGCGTTTATCGTGTCGGTGTGGGATGACACCAACTGGCCGTCGGGCAGTTCGTGGCAGATTTACTCGTCCACGCCGGGCGATGAGATCGTGGGGGTGCAGGTGTTGGGGTCGGGCTACACGTTCTTGTCAGCGGCAACGAACCTGGGGGATTGGACGCATCTGTGCCTGGTGAATGACGGGGCGGCGGGAGAGTGGCGGCTGTATGTGAATGCGGAGCTGGCGATGAGCGTGGCGTTCGACAGCGCAATGGTGACGGGGCGGCTGGCGGTGGGGAGGCACACGAATCCGACGGTGTCGGCGGCGGGCGGGGATGTGGACGAACTGGCGATTTGGAATCGGCCGCTGGAGGCGGCGGAAGTGGCACTGTTGTATAACGACGGACTGGGGCTGGCGTATCCGTATTGAGGAACCCAGCCAAGAAAGGACGCATGAAAATCACGTTTGATATTCCGGATGGGCAGGCGGCGCAGATTGTGGAGGGGATGTGCGCTGCGACGGGCTGGACGGCGGCGTCGGGGGTGACGCAAGCGCAGTGGGCGAAGGATGCGGTGGTGAAGTACATCAAGGACACGGCCAAGCGGGGGCAGGTGAAGCAGGCCATGAGCAGCATCGCCGCAACGGTGGAGGCGGCGAGCATCACATAGTATGGCGCTGTCACTGATCAAAGAGGACGGCACGGGCCTGAGCAACGCGAACAGCTACGCGAGCGTGACTGATGGGGATGCGTATTTCGAGGGTCACCTGTATGCGTCGGCGTGGACGGCGGCAACGTCGGGGACGAAGGCGGCGGCGCTGGTGATGGCGACGCGGCTGGTGGATTCGCAGTTCCAGTTCAATGGGTTCCGGGCGAACGAGGACCAGGCGTTGCAGTGGCCGCGGGAGCGGTGTCCGGACCCGGACCGGAACCTGGTGACGAGCACCCCGTTGTCGCCGGTGCTGACGAATTTCGTGCCGAGCGATGAGGTGCCGAAGGCGGTTGCGTCGGCAGTGTGCGAGATGGCGCGGGAGCTGTTGCTTCAGGATCGTACTGCCGCGCCGCCCGGTGAGGGGATCAGCTCCACTCAGACCAGCACGGCGACGCACGATGCGACTGGCGGGTCGAGCTCGCAGAGTAGCACCACCTACAGCAAGGAAGACACGCGGCCGATCATGTCGCGCGTCGCGCAGGCGATGCTGGCGAAGTACGGGGCGCTGATCCAGGGCGGCAGCGGCAGCGTGCGGCTGGTGAGGGTATGAGGTGGCTCTTGACCATACTGATGCTGGTGTGTGCTGCGGCTGCGGGCGCGGAGCAACTGACGTTGGCTTGGGATGCCTCGGCTTCGACGAACGTGGCCGGCTACCGGCTCTACTACGGCACGAATACGCGGTCGTATCAGTTCGTGACGAATGCGGGGCCGGCGCTGACGCAATCGGTTGTGCTGCCGCATCGGGGGCGGTGGTTCTTTGCGGCGACGGCTTTTGACACGAACGGGCTGGAGTCGGACTACAGCAGCGAAGTGTCGTGGGAGAGCAAGCCCTTGCCGCCAGTGATGGCGGGCAAGGCTTGGGTGCGGCTGGCGCCGGTGATTGGGCGGAGCACGAACCTGGCGGGCTGGGGCAGCGTGACCGGTGAGGCGACGTGGTTTCCGGCGACGAACCGGGCGGAGTTCTTCCGCATGAAAGGGCTCCTGATGGAGCGGGTGATGGTGCCATGACGAACATGAACTTGAGTGAGTTTCTAAGGGGCGTGGACCACGCCGCCGCAAAAGATGATCGCTGGCTCTTCATCGCCAGCCTGGTGCTCCTGGGCCTGTTTGGCGTGTGGGTGGTGCGGTACTTCGTGAAGCAGCACGAGCAGTTGCTCGCTGACCATAAGCAGTCTCGCGAGTGCTACCAGGAAAGCTTGCGCGGCGTGGTGGCCGAGCAGAGCGCGACGAATGCCAAGCTCGTCGTGTGCTTGGACAACAACACAAAGGTTTTGGAGGAGTGCCGGGATGAACTCAGGGGCTCCTCGCGCAGGAGAAACAGAAAATGAAAACAGCAAAGGTCGGTATGTGGTGTGGAGCGGCCGTAGTGGTTGCGGCAATGTTGGCGGTTGGCGGCTTGAGCGGTTGCTCGACGCTGGACCGGGCGTACAAGAAAGAAGTGACGTGGACCAATCAGCCGGTGGTGGAGGTGGTGACGAACACCGTAGTCGTCACGAACTTGGTGCCACGGGTGGTTGAGCGGACAAGCGTCGTCTATGTGACGAACGCCGTCTCGGGCGCTGTGTCCGGCTATGCAACGCGGGAACCGGTGGCGACAAACCTGGTCTCGTCCGTCGTGACCAACTTTGTGCCGGTGTTCTATACGAACGTGGTACAGGTGCCGGTAACGAACCTGGTCGCCAAGCCTGAGGTCCTGGGGGCCATCGAAGCGGCGGGGTCCGTGACCAACACGTTCCTGCCGGGCGTTGGCAGCATCCTTGCCCTGGCCCTGGGCGGGCTGTATCACGGCTACCGACAGGTCCGGAATCGCAAGGTCAACGAGGCGCTGGTCCAGGGCGTGGAGACGGCGCGAGCCATTCTCACTACGACGCCGCAGGGGCAAGCTGCGGACGCGCAGTTTGTGAAGTGGCTGATGGATCACCAGAAGGAGGCCGGCGTTTTCACGACCGTTTCCAGCCTGGTCGAGCAACTCAGCGACAATCCTGCGGCCAGGCTGACGGCGCAAGAGATCGCACAGCGGGTGCAGCAGGCGCAGCAGCAACAGGTGACCAGGCAATCGGCATCGGGGGCAAGCTAGGCGGCTTTCCAGAGCGGAGGGAGATTATGTTGCCGAGCACCCTTGAAATCGTGAGGTCAGCGCTTCGAGCCGATCAAAGTTTGTCGGTGGCTGAGCGTACTGAATTGCTAAGGCGGTTAAAGGAGATGCCAACTAGTTCCAGCCCCGTGGCCGTGGCGGCGGCAGAACCTCGGTTGGTGCGGCGTGGGGAGGCCGCGCGAAGGTTGGCATGTTCGGTCCGGACGGTGGACAGGTTGGCGCGAATCGGTGCGCTCCGAAGGCGAAAGCTCCCCGGTCGGGTGAGGGGCGCCGGTTTTCTCGTAAGTGAACTCGATGGGCTCATTCTGGCCGGAACTTCATTCGCGAGAAATTAGGCAGGAGAGGTAGACATTATCCCTTGGGCGCTCGGCTTCCGAGCGCCCTTTTGTTTGAGCTGACCGTGCTAAGTTTTGCGGGCAGAAAAGTGCGAACATTCTTGTACCTGTTTTGTACCCAAATCTCACCCTCTGTTCGAGAAGTCGGAAAACGACACAAAGGTTCGGAAAGCGCCAGGATGAAGAAGTGAGACAGCGATGTTATGCCTGTAAACATTGGATATTCTGCTGTTTCACCCCATGTTTAGGGTGGTGCCGATGGAGGGGGTCGAACCCACACACTCTCACGAGTACCAGATTTTGAGTCTAGCGCGTCTGCCAATTCCGCCACATCGGCTACCGAACGCCGGTGAATATAAATCCGCCGCCCTGATTGTAAAGCAGAAGAGTGCTTGAGAAGCGGGTGAGCGGGTGGCGGTTTGATGGTCGCTTGCTCGTGGACCAATCCGATCAATTCGACGACCCGCTGATCAAGCGTTGGTGACAGACCAGCCGCGCACGGTCAAGCCGCTGGCAGCCTGGCGCGAATACAACCGGCGAGCCCCCTGCTGCCTGGATACGGCCTAGCAGTTGCCCCGGAGCTCCAAGTCGTAGAGCTTGGCCAGCGTCTTGAGGTGCCCGGAAAAGTCACCACAATACAACACCGGGTGCGGCCCGCCATAAATAGAGCAGATGTCCTTTACCTCCGGAATCCTTACCAGCACGCGGGTAGCGCATCCCCCGGTGGGCGGACAGGTGGGCGAGGAAACCAGCTGGCCGCGCCAGGCGTCCAACTGCTTTTTCTCGCTGTGATACTTGCACAGCGTCACCGTCTCGCCCACCGGCCACTGGACGTCCAGGGCCAGGGTCTTGGGCATCTGGTGGAAGAATGGGCGCAGGCTGTAAGGGGTTTCCTTCCCACGCGGACCATGCAGCCGCGTCGTGCAGGTGCAGTGCGCGCCGAAGTAGAGGTTCTGTTCCGTGTCGAACTCCGGGTTGTGCTGGAAACCGCCGCGCCCGAAGCAATTGGCGCCCAGCATGAGCGTAAGCGAGGCGTTGAGGTCGTTCTCGCAGCCGCAGGGGAGCAGGTTGCCGTTGTTGAGGGCAAAGCTGAGGCAAGGCTTGCGGTGCTTCAACATGAGGCATTCGATGGTGATGGCGTCCGCCTCGTGACGCCGCATCATCTCCTGCACGGCCGCGTGCGACCGGACCGCATCTTGGAAAGCGGCCTTGCTCAAATCGGTAACCTCCCGCGCGTGGGCGCGAACGGACCTCGCCAGCCGCTCCATGTCCCGGGACCACCGGGTCTCATCAAAGAGCACGTTGAACTCGGCTGCGGGCACGCCGCGAATAGCGGTGCCAAAGAAAGGCTCGGCCGTATTCTCCTCCTCCTTGAACTGCCCGGCCACGCGCAGCAACCGGCTCTGCGCCATGCGGGTCATGGCGTTGACGGCGCGCAGGCCCCGCTCCAGCGCATCCCAGTTCTCGATGGAGTGAATGTATTGCAGGCGCGGGGCGGTGCGGAAATGCTCGGGTGGGAGCTGGTGGTTGGCGCCCACCGGATGGTAAAGGATGATCGGGCCTTTCCATGCGTCCAGGATCGGGCGCAGCTTCGCGCTGAACGTGTTGTAGAAGTTGAACAGAAGCAGCGCGTCGGGCTTGTTGTCATCGAGGCTGGCGATGAACGCGCGGATGGCCGCATCGGTGTAAAGCGCCTTCTCCTCCAGCGCCAGCGTGAGATCGAGGCCGGCGGCAAGCCGCCGCAGTTGGTTAAGGAACTTTGTCTGCTGCTGCTCGGGGCTAAACTGGTTGCCCGGCCAGGTGAACCACTCGCGCTGGCCCCAGCGGTCCTCCGCCTTGCCGGCGAGGACAACCTCCGCCGGCGGATAGAAGAACGCGCCGCGGATAAGCCCCGGCTGCTTCCGGCGCGGCGACAGGTTGAAGCCCGCGGTAGCTGCCCCAAAACCGTCGAGCGGCCACAGGGCCAGGCCTGTCAAGGCGGCGGTGGACTTGAGGAAGGTTCTGCGGTCGCAGGGAATCATGAGCCTGTGGGCATCAAGTTTCATGCGCCGAGAATAGCCCCGGGATTGGAAGGGGCAATAGAATTGAACTGATAAGAGATTGCTCTCCAGCCTGGCGCTTCCGGCCGGCAAATCTATGGCGGTGCAGAACCACCCTGGCATCAACCCTGGCGGCTTTGCTGAAACACCGCTCTTAACTCGCATTCGATCCGTCTCTCAAGTCGGTTAAACAGCGCACAATGATTCTTGTGGACTTGGCGGCTGGGTCGAAGAAGAATTGGGGACTACCAGGCAGCAGACCAAGGAAGAGAAATGTGGTTGTTGCGGATACTCCAGAGCACAGGAAGCTATGCAAGTTAGATCAGGGTTGGGAAAGACGGCAAGCACCGGCAATCGAATTAGCCAAGACAAGCAGCATTGCTTGCGCATCGCAGCGCCGGCGGTTCGCCTCTTGTTTGAGCCTACTTGCGTCGGCTCCTGCCGGTGCGTTAGTGCGCTCCGGAAAGCCCTGGGTTGGGTATTGGTGCTTGGCAGTGTGTCGGGGGCAGTCGCCGCGGCGCCGGAGGTGGTGCCGGCGGATTTATGTGTCTATGGCGGGACTTCCGGCGGCGTGGTGGCCGCGGTGCAGGCGGCGCGGATGGGGAAAAAGGCGGTCCTGGTGGAGCCTGGCCGGCATTTGGGAGGCATGACCAGCGGGGGGCTGAGCGCGGTGGATATTGGCGACCCGCGGACGGTGGGCGGATTGGCGCGGGAATACTTCTCGCGGCTGGTCGCCAGCTATGGAAAACAGCTTGCATGGGACCGGCCGTTCGCCAGCGGGAACGGAGGACCGGCGACGGGTGGAGCCTATTCGATTGAGCCGCACGTGGCCGAGCAGGTGTTTAACGACCTGGTGCGCGAGGCGCAGGTGCCGGTGTATTTCAATGCCCGCCTGGCGGCGGCGAAGAAACACCGGGGCCGCCTTGCCGAATTAGTGATGACTGATGGCACGGTCTTCCGGGCGAAAATGTTCATTGACGCCACCTACGAAGGCGACCTGATGGCCGGGGCGAAAGTCTCCTACACGCTCAAGCGCGAAGGGAATGCGCGGTACCAGGAGACGTTGAATGGCGTGCAGTTTCATCCGCGCTTCCTGCCGGAAGTGCATTGGGGCAAGCCGGGCCCGAGCGGGAGGCGGCAGGATGGCAAAGGGATCTGGGACCGCGACCTGCCGTTGGATCCGTACGTGAGGAAGGGCGATCCGAAGAGCGGCGTGCTGCCGCTTGTGCAGGCGGATACTATTGATCCGGTCGGTTCGGAGGCGCCGGGGGTGCAGGCTTATTGTTACCGGCTTTGTTTGACGACGAACGAGAACAACCGCATTCCGATCACGGCGCCAGCGGGCTATGACGCGCAGCAGTATGAATTGGTGGCGCGGTTCATCGAGGCGTGCGTGGCGGCGGGGGACGAGCTGGACCTGCGGTGGTTCTCGAAGCATGACCCGCTGCCTAACGCGAAATGGGATTTCAACACGGCTACCTTCGGGGGCAATCTGCCCGGCGCGAGCTGGGAGTGGCCGGAGGCAAGCTGGCAGCGACGCGGCGAGATCGCCAAAACGCATGAGAACTACCAGCGCGGGCTGTTGCATTTTCTAACGCACGATGCGCGGGTGCCGCCAAAGGTGCGCGAGCAAATGCAGGCATTTGGTTTGTGCCAGGACGAGTTTCTGGATGCGGGCGGGTGGCCGCACCAGCTCTACGTGCGCGAGGCGCGGAGGATGGTCTCGGATTTCGTGATGACCGAGCAGCACTGCACCGGGCAAAAGGTGGCGCCGGATTCGGTGGGGCTTGCTTCCTACGGGATTGACGTTCACGAGATTCGGCGGGTAATCCGGGATGGCACGGTGATTCGCGAAGGGAAACTGGCCAGCAAGGTCAAAGGGCCCTATCCCATCGCGTACGGGGCAATTGTGCCCAGGGCCGGCGAGTGCGGGAATCTGTTTGTGACGTTTGCGCTGTCGGCAAGCCATGTGGCGTTCGCTTCGATTCGGATGGAACCGGCATTCATGATCTTGAGCCAGTCGGCGGCGACGGCGGCGTGCCTGGCGTTGGACGAAGGCGTGGCGGTGCAGCGGTTGGATTACCAGAAGCTGAGGGCACGGCTGGTGGCGGATCAACAAGTGCTCGACTGGAAGCAAGATCCGGGACGGAAGGCCGCGGCAACCGCGCCGTTGCGGATGGTGGATCTATCGTCGGATGTCAAACGGCAGGTCGTCATCGCGCAGGGAACGGCCAAGGCTTACCAGGGGCATCCCACAACGCTCTTGCTGCCGGATGGCAAGACCATGTTAGTCGTCTGGACGCTTGGCCACGGGGGCACGTGCGGACTGGTGAAACGCAGTGACGACGGCGGCTTGACCTGGAGCGATTTGCTGCCTTTGCCGGAAAACTGGAAGCAGGTGAAGAACTGCCCGGCGTTGTACCGGCTGACTGACCCGGAAGGAGTGACGCGGCTGTTTGTGTTTGCCGGGCGCGGGCCGGATGGCGCGATGCAGCAGGCTTGCTCGACGGATGACGGCAAGAGCTGGACGCCGATGAAGAGCAACGGGCTGGTGTGCGTGATGCCGTTTTGCACGATCGTGCCGGTGGAGGGGGGAAAGAAGCTGATCGGGCTCTCCAATACGCGGCGCCCGGGCGAAAAGAAGGACAGGCTTTCGAACGTCGTCGTGCAGAGCGAGTCCACGGATGGCGGGCTGACGTGGAGCCCCTGGCGGATCCTCGTGGATTTAGGGCCGCTGATGCCGTGCGAGCCCGAAGTGGTGCGCTCGCCGAACGGAGAACAATTACTCTGTCTCATGCGCGAGAATCTGCGAAGCGAGCCGGCGCATTTCATGACCAGCGACGACGAGGGGCGCGCGTGGTCGGCAGTAAAGGCGCTGCCGCCGGGGCTGCACGGGGACCGGCACAAGGCGGTCTATACGCAGGATGGGCGGCTGGTGGTGTGTTTCCGCGACACCGGGGCCAGCAGCCCGACGAAGAGCCACTTTGTGGCCTGGGTGGGGCGCTATGAGGATATCGTCAGCGGGCGGGATGGAGATTACAAAATCAAGCTGCTGCATAGCAACCGAGGATCGGATTGCGGGTATCCCGGGGTGGAGCTTTTGCCCGATGGAACTATCGTGGCAACGACTTACATCAAGTATCGGCCGGGCCCGGAGCTGAACTCGGTGGTGAGCGTGCGGTTCAACCTTGCCGAGACGGATAAGCTGGCGGCGGCGACTCCCGCGCTTGCCCGATAGCCGAAGCCGGGAAGTACCAAGCGCGTGCTGCGGGCGCTTTGGCGACGACAGCCGGCAAACCACATGCGATTAAGAGTGCTTGAGAAGCGGCGGCGGCTCGACGATGGTTGACACGTGAACCAATCCGATCCATTCGACGACCTGCTGACCTGCCGGCTGAGCGACGGGCGCAAGGCGGTGGAACCGTGCTCGATCGTCATCTTCGGCGCGAGCGGCGACCTGACGGCGCGCAAGCTGGTGCCCGCACTTTACCACTTGTTTCTGGAGCAGCAGATGCCCGCGGCCTTTCGCGTGGTCGGCGTGGCGCGGCGTGAGAAGACGGACGCGTCCTGGCGCGCCGAACTGCGGTCGGCTCTGGACCAGTTCTCGCGTACCCGGCCGGTGGACGACCGGGTGTGGCAGGAATTCTCGCAGAATATCGTTTACTGCCAAGGCGATTTGACGGCCGCGGCAACTTACGCGGCATTGGGGAAGAGGCTGGCGGCGTTTGGCAGCCAGCCGTTGCGGCAGAACCTGCTTCTCTATCTGGCGGTTTCGCCCAGCCAGTTTGGCGCCGTGGTGGAGCAGGCGCATCGCGCCGGGCTGTTGTCCAAGGAAGGCGAAGCCGGCTGGCAACGGGTGGTGATTGAAAAGCCTTTCGGCCACGATTTGGCCTCGGCGCAGCAACTGAACCATGAGCTGACGCGCTTCGCCAGCGAGCACCAGGTTTTCCGCATTGACCATTACCTGGGCAAAGAGACGGTGCAGAACATCATGATGTTCCGCTTCTCCAACGCCGTCTTCGAGCGGCTGTGGAACCGGGAATCCATTGACCACTTCCAGATCACGGTCAGCGAGAAGCTGGGCGTGGGCCAGCGGGGCGGGTATTACGAGGAGGCCGGCGCGCTGCGCGACATGGTGCAGAACCACTTGCTCCAGGTGCTCTCGCTGGTGGCGATGGAGCCGCCGGTGTCCCTCGCGGCCGAGTCCATCCGCGACGAGAAGGTCAAGCTGCTCAAGTCCATCCGGCCCATGAGCCCGGAGAACGTGGCGCGCCAGGTGGTGCGCGGCCAGTACTGCGCCGGCACTGTCGCCAGCCAACCGCGGCCCGGCTACCGCCAGGAGCCCAAGGTCAATCCGGATTCTAATGTCGAGACCTACGTGGCCCTCAAGCTCCTGATTGATAACTGGCGCTGGTCCGGCGTCCCCTTCTACCTGCGCACCGGCAAGAACCTGCCGCTGAGCACCAGCGAGGTGCGCGTGCAGTTCCGGCCAACGCCCCATGTGCTCTTCGCCGCGCAGTGCGGGCAACGCCTCGACCCGAACGCCCTGACCCTCCACCTCCAGCCCCACGAAGGCATCTCGCTCCGGTTCAACGGCAAGGTGCCCGGAACCAGCGTGGCCGTGCGCCCCGTGCGCATGCACTTCAGCTATGACGCCGAGTTCGGCGCTTACACCCCCGAGGCTTACGAACGCCTGCTGCTCGAAGCGATGGCGGGCGACGCCACACTCTTCATCCGCCGCGATGAAGTGGAGGCCGCCTGGCAATTCGTGGATGAAATCCGCCGGGGGTGGGAAGACAAGCCGCTGTCCGAGCGTGAGTTCTACGCGGCGGGCACGTGGGGGCCGGCGGCCAGCGACGATTTGCTGGCCCAGGGCGGACATGCCTGGCGCGAACCCTTGACGCTCAACGGGGCCGCCACCGCCTCCTCAACCCGTCCGGGTTGATAGACGACAGCCGGTAATAGATGTCATGCCGTACAGCACCCAACCCCCAACCCCTTCCCAGTTTTCCCAAACCTCTTCCAACCATTCCCCTGACAATAATTCCCCTGACTGCCCGGAAGTGTCAGGGGAATTAGCGTCAGACAAATTCCTGAAAGCAGGCTTCCCGCGCATCCCCATCCACCGGTAACTGCGCGAGCCGGTCATGCTGGGAGAACCCCATCGAGCTGCCATTCAGCACCCAACCCAAAAACCCTTCCCAGTCTTCCAAAACCTCTTCCAACCATTCCCCTGACAATAATTCCCCTGACTGCCCGGAAGTGTCAGGAGAACTAGTATCAGACACATTTCTGAAAGCAGTAAAGATAGACGTTCCGGCCGGATTCAGGTAGAGACGAGTATGCCTTCACGTTCGCTCAAGATGAATTGCACAGCCGCCCTGCTCGCAAGCGCCCTCCCGCTGCTTGCTGCCGAGTCCGGCGCGACAGTCACCAGCACCTGGCCCCGGGAGTACTCGGTTCAAAGAGATGATGCCACCGGCCGTCTGACCCTCAGCACTCCCTATTACACCGTGCAGCATGATCTAAAGCGGGGCGGCGCGATTGCTGTGATCCGGATCACGCATGGCCGGGCGACAAACCTGCTGGTGCAACCGGTCGCAACCCGAATCCAAAATGAAGAGGGCGCCGTGTTCACAGACTTGAAAGACTCGAACCCCCGCGTATCGCTCCGCAAGGACGGTTTGACGGAAGTCGTTACCGTTGAATGCCGGCTTCTCGATGACAAGCAGCGCGCCGCGGGCATCGAGGCAAAGACCGTGTTCGAGTATCATTGGGGCTACATCAAGATTCGCAAGGAGTTGACCGGCACCGTCAGCCCCTTCCGCGCACGCGAGGTGTGCCCTTTGGCTGTCGTCCTATCGCCCACGCTCTCCGATTACGGTTATCGCGCAGGGGAGACCGAACCGGAGGGCGCGGCGCCCTTTGCGATGGGCAGCAATCGCTGGGGAAAGCTGGGACGGCAGACGGCATCCGACCCTTTCGTGAGCACGCCTTTCATGCCGCGTTCGATGCTGTTTGCCGATGCCGGAATTGAGGGCCTGGAGTGGTTTGCGGGGTCTGATCTCTCGCAATGGGATCTGCAATTGACCCCGCGCCGAGGCGAGGGGCTCTGCCTCTTGAAAGCCAATCCGGACTCCCCGGGGTTCGCGCTGTCCATTTCCCCTCTGTTCCGCACCAACGCCGCGCTGGCGTTGCCGACCCGTTGCGCGTTCAACTTCTACCTCGGCATTCCCTTGATCGAAGGTCACGCGTTGCGGCCCTGGCTGCACACGACGTTCAACCGTAACCGGGGTAACTGGGTCGCTCCCGGACAAATTCGGGCCTGGGCTGCGGAAGGCATCCAAACCGTCCACTGCCACAACGACGGGGACTACTACGATGACGGCCTGTTTTGGCGCGACGGCTCATACCCGCCGTATCCGGACATGGACAAGTACAACAAAGTCATCGGGGATTGTCACGAGGCCGGGCTGCGCGTCGCCACCTACTTTTCAAACAAGGAGCTGCATCCGAGCACCCCCGAGTTCCAGGCGCATGGGACCGAGTGGGGCCGCATGAACCGCGCGGGAAAGCTGCAACACAACTTCTTCCGCGGCACCAACGAATTTGGAGCGCAGATGTGCCTCCGCTCGGGCTGGCTGGATTACCTGAAGCTTTCCATTGACCGCGCGCTCAAGAACCATCCGCTGGATGGGGTCTATTACGACTGGAACACCGCCCTCTATTGCTGCAACGGCCGGCATGAAGGCAAAATGGCAGGCGAAGCGGCGTTGGGCCATTGGGATATTGACGAGCTTCTGGATTTAATGGAATGGACGCGGCGCCGCGTGGGACCCGGCGGACTGGTGATCGTCCATGACACCACCACACCCATGTTCGCCACGGAAAACTTCGCCGATTGCGTGGTGGCGAACGAATGGGGATATGGGAAGTGGGAAGCAGAAGGGCCGGCTTTGGACGCTCTTCCGCTGGAGTGGTCATTGGTTGGCACGCGGGCGCGGGGCGTGATCAGCTACGGGCAATTGAATGCGCAATCCCCGAAGCGGCTGCATCGCATGTTCGCCCTGCAAGCGCTCGTCAGCGGGGTCACGCCCTGGCCGGCTCTGCCGGAGGTCTCCGAGGCGGTCTCCATTCTCAAGCCGGCGGGCGATCTTACGACGTATCGCTTCGCCGACTGGCGGAACAAGGCCGTCACGCTGGAGGATCGCCGTTGCGCTTCCGCGATCTACAGCCGCCCCGGCGAATCGTATGTGCTCCTGGCCAACCTGCACAAAGACCAGCTGGATACCCAATGCGTCGTGCACGCGGGCAAGCTGCCGTATCCGCTCTCCAAACCCACCGCCGCAACCCTGACTGGCAGCGGCCGGAATGCTGTCAAACAGCCGCTGAATGCCGGCCAGTTGATTAGTGAAGGGGTGACCATCCACATCCCCGCGGACGATGCGGTTCTGCTTCATATCCAGTGATCCGCGGCGGGGCAAGATCAGTTTGGCTGGCGGCACGGAATGCGCTTCTGCCGGACCACTTGCACTTTTCCGCCGCAGGCGTACATTGTGGCAGGCCGATGTGACTCAGGCGGGAAGCGAAAGAGTCCCTTTGCGGATGCCCGATAGTCACATCGGCCTTCTTCGTTTTCTCCCCCTCCGGACGGTAAATGCAAGGCGGCTCTCCGCCCCCCTCCACAGCGCTCATGGCGCGGATCGAAGAAATAAGAATACGCTGTCAGCCGGCGCCGCAGCAGCCATCCTGGTGCGGCGATCTAGGCTGAGGCCGTAGCAGGACCACCAACGAACTCATGCTCATGTTCGCGCACAATCAGCACCGGGCAGCCCGCGTGGCGAACCACCTTCTCCGCGGTGCTCCCCAGCAATACTCGCTCCAGCCCCGTCCGCCCATGAGTCGAAAGGATGATCAGATCAATCTTGAGTTCTTTTGCCACTGCGATGATTCCGACGGCCGGATCGCCCATTCGGACCAGTGCCCGGGACGGCACGGCATCGCCAATCGTTGCGCGCAGCGTCTCCAGGTCCTTTTGGATGTCCTCCGCCGATTCGACGGGCACGACTAGCGCCTCGGCCGACTCAACATACCGCTGCACCAAGTGAAGCAAAGTCAGCTCGGCGTCGAATTGCTCGGCAAATGGAATGGCATACTTCAACGCCTTCTTTGAGCAGTGGGAGAAGTCCACAGGCACAAGAATCCTCCTCAACTTGAACACGGGCAAAGCCTCCTTCCCCTGCTGGGACTCCGCAGACGGAAGCCGCTCCTCCGCTGGCCCCAGTTGAACCACTACTCCGCCGCCTTTCTCGCTCGGTTTGATTTTCATAAGCCTGAATCCAGTCCACGGTGTTGCTGTTTCCTGGCACATCAACATCGTGCACACAGTGGGCGGATGCAAGCGCGGCCCCGGCTGCCCCGGAACCATTGGAGCGGCCTGGCGGCGCCGACTGATTCATGCCGGTTCGCGATGCCCGCCCGAATCCACCGGGCATTGGAATTGCCTGTCATACCCTTCTCTTCCCCGCTAGACTCGGCTTATGAATAGACCATTTGCGATAGGACACGGAGCGATGTGGATCAGTTCTCTGCTATTGGCGTTGACCAGCGGTTATGCCGCCCAACCGCCAACCACAAGCAGCCAAACTTCTCTCACTTGGAAACCCGGTGTATCCGTGAGCGATGTCTCCCTGCCATCGCTTCAGCGCTACAAAGCCGCTGGAGTCGAGTGCATCGAAATTCCTTTGTCCCAACTGATGAACGGAACAGCCGACCAGCAAATCAAGGCTTGCCAGCAGATCGTGGCCGATACGCAGCGGGCCGGAATCACTCTCTGGTCGGTGCATCTGCCCTATGGCAAGGGCTGGGATATTTCCCTCACCAACTCGCAGGTCCAGCAAGAGGTCCTGAATAAGCTCCGCAAATCCATGGACCTGTGCCGTGTCTTGCGCCCCAGGAAAGCAGTCATTCACGCCAGCACCGAGCCGATCCGGGATGAACAGCGCGCCGCCCGGCTCCAAGCATCTCGGCAAGCCCTGGCCGGACTTACCCCCGAATTCGCCGCGCTGGGGATCCAACTGGCGTTGGAGGACCTGCCCCGCACCTGTCTCGGCAACACATCTGACGAAGTGCTATGGTTAATCCGTGACATCAATGGATTGGGGATATGCCTGGATACCAATCATCTGTTGAAGGAAACACCGCAGGAGTTTATCCGCAAATTGAGCGCGCGCATCGTGACCATGCACGCCTCCGACTACGATGGCAAGGACGAGCGGCACTGGATGCCGGGGGAAGGCATCAATGGTTGGAAACTCCTGGTAAAGAGTCTGGCGGCGGCGGGCTACGAAGGACCCTTCATGTTTGAAACCCATAAGCACAAGGACGGGCGCCCCATCCAGGCCGAAGAGTATGCCAGGTTCGTCGCCCTTCATCCGCTCCACTGAACGCGTCGAGCGCCTTCAAGGCTTGGGGCCATAGCGCGGGAAAGCGCCACTTCGGACCATATCCTTGCCGCGCGGGTCTATGCGTTCGGCGAGCAAGGCGAGCCCGGAAAAGCCAATAAAGGGGTCGGTCCATGAGAATGACGTATCTGCACCGAGTTGGGGAGAGCCAAGCGTGCAGGCAGGAGGACAAAGCCTTTGCTGGCGTGTTGTCCTCATCATCGTTCTCATACTCTTGAACCGGATCAATTTGAGCGCAAGGGGTTTTCTCCTGCCGGCGGGGGCGGCTCAACTGGGCAAGTGGGCTGGCCGGAAAAAGGACACTGTGGGGGATTGGTGACGAGGCCAGCCAGGACGGCGAGGGCCATGCCGAGGTTCGAGCCCATGTAAGCGATGACGTCGCTGGGCCGGGTGAAGGTATGCTTGCCCACGCGGGTCTCTGCATTGCTGCGGAGGAGGTCAATGGCGGTCTCGATGCAGGGTTCGGGGGCCGTGCCGTCAGCGAGCATTGAACAAGTGTCAGTTCTCACTATTTACACTTCTGAGGGGTGCGGGTATGGCTGGTGCATGTCGCGCAAGCTGCGGACCGAGTATCGTGGGGGTTTTGGTGTTGAGAACTGTGTCAATAGTGAGAACCGACACTTGCATGGATGCGAGCTTGGCCAGGAACGGGTCGCGGCTGGTGGGGGAGTCGGCTGGGTGGCTGTATTTGTAACAGAAATCCAGATAGAAGCGGACCCATTTGCGGTAGCCCGGACGTTCGGGCGCCGGTATGCGCACGTCGTCCAGCTGCCGTTCAAAGCTGGCCCATACCCCTGTCGCAACGGGTCGCATGGCAACGGTCTTGGATCATACCGCCCAGTTCTGGTGGGGCTGCCCAGAACCGCAGGACAAGCCCCCAGCAGGTAGCAAGCTCAAATCCCGCTCAAGAATCCCCCACCCATACGCCCTTTACAAGGCACCCTGAGAGGGGTAAAAACGGCCCTGATGTGGACGAAGGGCCCAAGTCGGGTAGCGGAGCCGTTTACCTATCATCCCAAACGGCAAGATGAACAGGTCTGTCTAATCACTTGTTAGACTATGCGCGTTGTACCTTCATGTAGCCAAGAGTGGTTGCGTTTGGTCGTTTTCCCGTTCAAGGCTTATACGTTGCTGGCGCTGATTATCGTACTGACCTGGGGTTTAGCGCTCCCGCGGCATTCGCAGGCCACTGCCGTGGCGGATGCTGGCGTCCTCGTGGTCCTGGGCTACTTGCTTTCAGCCGTGGTGCTTTTTCTGGGCGGTTTGGTTCAGGCATTCGTCGGACCGAAAGGAGCGGGTGTTGTGACGCTGTTGTTCGCTGGTGCAGCGTTGATCATTGCATTCTGGTTGGCACCGATGTTTGCTTTTGCGTGATGAGAACAGGGTCTAACGAGGCCACTTCAGCGGATGGCGCGGGGCCGCTGCGGTTTGCAGTTGTTGCTCTGCAGCGCGCCACCGCTGAGTTCCGGAGTTAGTTGCAACCACTTCATGAACTTATGAAACGACTACTGACTGTTTCATTGCTTATCGCACTCGTCAGCCTGGCCTTCGCCAGCACCGCAATTTGGAAGCGCACCACGAAGCCGCCTCTGTCGCTCACCGAGGCTGTGGAACTGGCCAGCAAGACCTTGAACAAGGATGGCGGTGAGTTCTATTGCCTCGGAGCTAGTATTTGCCAGAGCGGAGGACAATGCGTTTGGGATTTGGACTTCGGCTCGACGAACGCAGGCTCGCGCTGGGTGCAAGTTGGGGCCGACAAGAGCCTTCGAGTTCGCAAGGATGGGCCATTTGCGCATTTCTGACTATGGAAACCAACAAAGGTGTGGAGCGGATGGGGACCAGCCTTTCAGGTCAGCCACAATTCGGACGTCAGTGGCGGCTGGTCCCCGCCGCTCACGCATGTCGTTCGGCTATGTCCCGGAGCGCCACCCAAAACCAAAGGCCCTCCGGGGCCTACTGTGTGAAGTCAATATCTTTGGCCACAGCAGCTGTGATACTTCGCGAGTTGGCTGCGGAATGGAGGAGGATGAGACATGCCAATGTGTAAGACTGACCCCGAGGTTAAGGTGTATGCCTGCAATGCGGGTTCCCTGAAAACGGAGACTCAATATATCCTGAAGGACACGCGCATCGGCACCCCAATGGAGATTCCGGTGCTCTTTCTCCTCATCCGGCATGGCAAGGACTGGATTGCCTTCGATACGGGGTGCAATGGGGAGACCGCCAGGGACCCGGTAGCGTATTGGGGTGAAGAACTAGCCAAGAGCTTCTGGCCGGTGATGGGACCCGACCAGGAATTTGCGCGCGCGATTAGCACACTGGGACTCAAGCCGCGCGACCTCAAAGCCGTTATCCTCAGCCACGGCCATCTCGACCATGCCGGTGCGATTGAGGACCTTCGGGCGACCACCGTGCCCATCTATGTGCAGAAGGTGGAACTGACAGAAATAAGACAGGTCGTCGCAACCCAGCGGATGCGCACGGCTTATAGCCCGCGCGATTTCAAATATCTGGAGCAACTTAATATCCGGGAGGTTCAGGGGATTTTCGATATCTTTGGTGACAGATCCGTTATCGCCTTCCCGACTCCTGGCCATACGCTGGGTCACCAGTCGCTCTACGTGAAGCCCTCAGTGGGCAAGGCCTTCATTTATGCCGCAGATGCCTTGTACACCCTCGAGTGCATGGAGAAGTCGATCCCGCCGGCTCTTGCTGCCGACTTCTCCGCAACCATGCAGAATATCCACTTGTTCAAACTGGAGGATTTGGCGGGCGTCACAGTCGTCCCCTCCCATGATTCCGAATATTGGGCCAAACGCGCCTGGGCGCCCGCGGAACTGGTTCCTTGAGATCCGGGTTGACATTGAACCAGCGCCCGAGGTGGCGACGGCCGGCGGAGATTTGCTGGCAGCTCGCACCCTTCAGCCGTTACGTTGTTTACTATCCGACGCCGACAAATGAAGAACCCTGGCCCGGTCCGCGAGCCATACTCGTTGACACCAATGGGCACGCTTGGTTCGCTTCGAGAGAACAAGAACAAGTGTCAGTTCTCACTATTTACACTTCCGAGGGGTGCGGGTATGGCTGGAGCATGTCGCGCAAGCTGCGGATTGAGTATCGTGGGGAGTTTTTTGGGTGCCGACTGTGTCAATAGTGAGAACCGACACTTGCAGTTACTGGTAACGGATCGCCTCGTTGATTTTGGCTGCGAGCTGCTGCGCCTCTTCCTCGGTGAAGTTGCCCGTGATTTGGGCTTTGCCGTCCGTTATCTCCGACCGAATGACGGGCGCGGCATACAACTGGCCGTTCATCACGATTGCCAGCCGCCTATTCAGGTACTCCTTCGTAACCGCCGCAAAGAGTTCCTTGCCCTCATCGCTCAGCTCGACATTGATCTCGGGCTTGCCCGACTCGGCGTTTTTCGTGACGTTGGCTGAACGGATGGCGCTGTAATCCAGCAAGGGTGTCTTGTTTACATGAACGGTGGCCCCGTTGGCACCGCTGGCGCTGTTGGTCATGGGATTGGTGTCTTGCCCGGGCTCATCAGCGACAAGCTGTACCTGGAAGGGGGACGGCACGTTCGGCTGCTGGAACGCCACCGCGGGATGAGCAGCGTTCTGTGGTCCTTTCGATTGCACGGCAGCAAGAGTTTGCTCCAGCTCATGCTGCTGTCGCCGGAGCACTCCGACTTGGCCTCGGAGACGGAGCAATTCCCGCAATCGTTCACTGCTGATGGAAGGGGATCGCCCGGCCTGGGCGAGTTGGCTGGAATAGTCTTTGTTCTCGGAGTTGGCCCGCTCAAGCTGTTCCGTCAGCACGGTCTGCTGTTGCTGGAGCGCCTGGGCCTGGTCCTGCCAACACGAAGCTTGCCGTGCTTCATAAAGGCCGGTGCCCGCAAGAGCAGTAAACGTGGCGGCAACCAGTGTCTTTTGTATCGTGGTCATAGTGATGGCTTTGGTGAGAGTTGCGGTGCTTGCAGCCGCCAGGGCAGCTCCAGCAAGCGCACCGGTTGATAGTGTTCCCGCCAACCCGGCAGGGGCGGCTTGGACGGCATTGGCAGCGATCAAGCCGACGAGGCCGCTCGCGCCGGCGGTAACGCCCCGTTTGGCGAAGAATTCCCGCAGACATTCCACGGCGCGGCTGACGCGCTTTTGCGCGGCGTCGTTGCTCACGCCGAGCGCGAGCCCAACCGCCCGGAAATCATGGTTCTTGAAATAGCGCAGCAACAGCGCTTCGCGGTCTTCGGCGCCCAGGCTGTCCAGCGCTTCATCGAGCACCGGGCGAATGCGTTCCCAGTCGGGCACGGATTCGGAGTTGGTGAGGAGTTGTTCCATGGCCTGCCTTTCATTCGCGAGCCGGCAGCGGGTGTCGCGCAACTGACTGAGCGCCGCGTAGCGGGTGCCGCGGTGCAACCACCCGGCGACTGAGCCCCCGCCTGGCAGTTTTTTCGCCAGCGGGCGTGCCTTGCGCGCAAGGTCGGTGAAAACGCTTTGGGCGATGTCGTCAGCCAGGTCGGGTGAGTACACCTGCCGCAGCGCGGCGGAATAGACCAAATCCGTGTGCCGCGTGACTAATTCGCGGAACGCGGCTTCGTCGCCGTCTTCGGCGTAATGCCGCAGCAGTTGGGCATCGGACTGTTCGTGCATCTCACCCATTAAACAGCGGCCCCGCGCAAAATCCGACAAAGTATTTGCAGATTTCTTTCCGACAGCCGCCGATGGTCGTAAAGGGGGCGGTCCATGAGAATCGTATCTGCACCGAGTTGGGGAAAGCCAAGCGTGCAGGCAGGAGGACAAAGCCTTTGCTGGCGTGCTGTCCTCATCATCGTTCTCGTCTGTTGAACCGTATCAATTTGAGCGCAAGGGGTTTTCTCCTGCTGGCGGAGGCGGCTCAACTGGGCAAGTGGGCTGGCCGGAAAAAGGGCACTGTGGGGGATTGGTGACGAGGCCAGCCAGGACGGCGAGGGCCATGCCGAGGTTCGAGCCCATGTAAGCGATGACGTCGCTGGGCCGGGTGAAGGTATGCTTGCCCACGCGGGTCTCTGCATTGCTGCGGAGGAGGTCAATGGCGGTCTCGATGCAGGGTTCGGGGGCCGTGCCGTCAGCGAGCATTGTGTTCATCAGGGTGAGGCCGCCGAGGGCTGCCTCGAGCAGTTCCTTGGGAGCCTTGGCGAGCATGGCGTCAATGTCTGCGGGACTGTACTTGCGGGGATTGAAGTCTGGCATATAGATGCGGAAGGCGATGACCTGCGGGCCAACGCAGGCCGGTAAATCGTTATTCAAGGCGAACCGGTCGCGGCATGAGAAGAGGGTGGGAGGCAGCCCACTGCTCCGTCAAGACCAAGCTGGGTCCTCCCGCCCAAGTGCAACGCCGTGCAAGTGTCGTGCAAGTGTCGGTTCTCACTATTGACACTAATCGCGCGCCTGGCATGACTCGCACCTTTTTGGACTCTGGCGTCCTGCTCACCGCCTGGCGCGGGAAGGAATGCGCCGAGCAAGCCATCGCCCTGCTGGAGGACCCCGAGCGGGAGTTTTGCAGCTCGCAGATGGTGAAGCTGGAACTGCTGCCCAAGCCCGCTCTCTTCAAGCAGCACGCCGAAACTCAGTTCTACAACATTCATTTTAGCCGGGTGAAGGCCGACGAGCCCCTCAGCGCCGACCTGGGCAAAGAAGCTATGGAGCTAGCCTCCGCTCATGGCATTGCCACTGCCGACGCGCTGAACCTCTGCGCGGCCATCCGGCTGGGCGCCGCGGAGTTCATCACCTCCGAGAAGCCCGGCAAGCCCCTGTTCAGCGTCCCGGCCATCAAGGTCATTTCGCTGCACTCCATCAAACACCCCGCCCGCTAGTGGACCCGTGCGCGGTAAGACGACAGCCAAGAACCTCAAAGCGCGCAAAACAGCCCGCCCAAAGCCGCGAGCTAAAGGCCGCGCTGTCATCGGCAAGGATGGTTGGCCGGACTGGGAAGGTGAGATGGTCATGGACCCTGTCAAGGGCGAGGTCCTCCTGCAAACGGAAGCAGGCCAGCTCCGTCGCCGGCCCGGTGATGGTGGCGTGAATCTTCTCCCCCGCGCAGCGCTGAGTACATTGGCCGGTGAACAGGGTCTGTCGGTCTATGTTGCCGCGCATCTGGAGCTGGCGGTGCGACGGAAGCTCCCGCCGGCATCCCGAGACCAAGCCCTCTGCCAAGCGGCACAGAACTGCCGCGTCAAACTCCTGCTGTAGCCGATGAGGCTGAGGGGCCACGCCATGGTGTCGTAGCCGTCGCACTCCCGGCTGGCTCGCACCGACGATGCGTTCACTTGCCAGGAGTTTCGGCTTCCAAGTTGCCGGAATTGGATTAGTTTGCCTGCATGACATTGACCGAGCAGATGACCCAATTGGCGCAGCAGGCGAAAGCCGCCTCGCGTGATCTGTCCCGTCTGACCACCGGCGATAAGAACGCCTGCCTGCTCGCCATGGCCGACGCCCTCGAACAGAACGGCGCGGCTATCAAGAACGCCAACGCGCTCGATATGGAGGTCGGCGCGAAAATGGGCCTGTCCTCGGCCATGCTCGACCGGCTGAAACTCGACGACAAGCGCATCGCGGGAATGTCCAAAGGACTGCGTGAAGTCGCCGCCCTGCCCGATCCCGTCGGCCGCGTGCTCGATGAGCGGGTCCGCCCCAACGGCTTGAAGCTCCGCAAGGTCAGCACGCCAATCGGCGTGGTCGTCATCATTTACGAGTCCCGCCCCAATGTGACGGCCGACGCCGCCAGCCTGTGCTTCAAGTCCGGCAACGCCACGATTCTGCGCGGCGGCAAGGAAGCGCTTAACTCGAACCTGACAATTGCGCGGCTCATGGTGGCCGCGGGACAGCGGATGCTGGCGGCTTTTCCCGAACACGCCATCCAGGTGGTGCCCACCACCGACCGCGAAGCCATCAGGGAGTTGCTGTCCCTGACGCAGTACGTGGACCTCTGCATGCCGCGCGGCGGCGAGGGCCTGATCCGCGCCGTCGCCGAGTGCTCGAAGGTCCCTGTCATCAAGCATTACAAGGGCGTCTGCCATGTCTATGTGGATGGCGGGGCTGATTTGCAGATGGCGGAGGAGATTGCCATGAACGCAAAGGTGCAGCGGCCCGCGGTCTGTAATGCGATGGAGACGCTGCTGGTGGACCGCAAGGTGGCTGACGTATTCCTGCCGGCGGTGGCACAGCGGCTGGGGGAAAAGAAGGTTCAATTGCGCGCGGACGCCGAGGCCGAGGCGATCCTGAAATCCGCGCCCCGCAATCCGCAATCCGAAATTCGTCGCGCTACCGAGCAGGATTGGTTCACCGAGTATAACGATTACATCCTCAACGTGCGAGTGGTGGACGGGGTCCGACAGGCCATTGACCACATAAACCATTATGGCTCGGCCCACTCCGACAGCATCGTGACGCGGGATGAAGCCTGCGCAAAGCAGTTTCTCGCCGAGGTGGATTCCGCCACGGTTTACTGGAACGCCTCGACGCGCTTTACCGACGGGGGCGAGTTCGGCATGGGCGCCGAGATCGGCATCAGCACGGACAAGATCGGCGCGCGCGGCCCGATGGGCCTGGAGGAGCTCACCAGCTACAAGTGGATCGGGATCGGCGCCGGGCAGGTGCGCACCTGAACCCCGGCATACCGCTGGACACCTATGGGGGCACGATATCTCATTAACATCTCGCTTCAGCGAGGTGAGGTCAACGCGGTCACGGAAAGGAACCGCTTCAGCGGTTTCCCGCACCCGGGCAAACCACTAAAGTGGCTTGCGTCCCACCGCACCCCCTTCCACCCCGTTGAAGCGCTTGTCATTACCCACATCTTACGATGCGTAAGTGAAGCGCAGTTCATAGCAGGACGGTTCGGAACAAACCGTTACCGCTTTCCGTTGGCTGTTCCCGTCAACCCGACAGGGTTGCCAGAAGGTAGCCGGTGGTCGGCTGGGGCGGGAGGGGGCCCACCACCGGAACGATGCGCGAATAGCCGCGCACCCCGGAGGGGTGCCAGACGCTATCGGGCCTGTTGGCCGGCTGGTTTGCTTGCCTGCGCGGAAGGCAGGCTTCTGGCATCCCTCCGGGATGCAAACGGATCGTCGCCTGTCAACCGGTGGTCGTTCCCCCCTGCTACCCTGGAACGACCCACCGGCTATCCTCTACCAAGCCTGCCGGGTTGGACCGAGGTACCGGCAGGCTGGACACCTTCAAGCATAAGGTCGGCTAAAGCTAAACCGACTGAGTTGTGGGTAATGACAAGCGCTGGAGCCTGGTGCTAATGACAGAGCCTCAACAACTCGTAACCTCAGCTAGCCCAACGTCCGCCCTCACTGACCCCGCCGAGCGCGCGCGCTTTGTCCGCGACCGCCTGCCGTCAGAAGGGCTGTTCGCAGACCATGACTGGCGCACCTCGCCGGTCCCCTACCCGCTCGGCCCCGCCCTGGCAAAGGAAGTGGAATCCCTCGGCCGCGTGCTGCTGCAGTTCTATCGCGCGGTCAATCTGCTCTACCGCAAGAGCGTGGAAGGCGCTCAGCCGGCCTGGATCGCCCAGTGGCTCGACCTCGGCAAACCGGCCGAGCTCATCCAACTCCAACATTCTCCCGCCTTGAAGAATGAGCTGCCGCGCGTCATCCGCCCCGACCTCCTGATCACCGAACACGGCCTTAGCGTGACGGAACTTGATTCCGTGCCCGGCGGCATCGGCCTCACCGGCTGGCTTAACCAGACTTACTCCGCCATGGGCGCCGAAGTCCTCGGCGGGCCGGACGGGATGTTGCGCGGCTTCGCCAGCATCTTCGCAGACGCCCCCACGACACACATCATCGTGTCCGCGGAGGCCGCCACCTACCGCCCCGAAATGACCTGGCTCGCCGGCCAACTGGACGCCTCCAGGTTCAAAGTCCATGACTCCCAGTTCAACGCGTTCGCCGACGGCGACGCCGTCTATCGCTTCTTCGAGCTATTCGACCTGGCCAACGTGCCGAGCGCCAAAGCCATCTTCGAGCTGGCGGCGGCCAAGCGGATCCGCCTCACACCGCCGCCCAAACCCATCTTCGAGGAAAAGATGCTCTTCGCGCTGCTGTGGAATCGCAACCTGCAAAGCTTTTGGCGGCAGGAGCTGGGCGAAAGCTTCTTCAACCGCATGCTGCGACTGGTTCCTTACACCTGGGTGGTTGATCCCGCCCCCCTGCCCCCGCACGCGGCCATCCCGGAGCTCAACCTCACAGACTGGCGCCAGCTCAAGGCTCTCTCCCAAAAGGAGCGCGACCTCATCCTCAAGGTGTCCGGCTTCTCGGCCCATGCCTGGGGCGCCCGCGGCGTCTATCTCGGCAGCGACCTCTCGCACGCGGATTGGGCCGCGGCCGTGGATGAGGCCCTCGCGGACTTCGGGCGGTCGCCGCGCGTGCTGCAGCGCTACCACAAGCCAGGCTTGGTGGAAGCGCGATGGTTCGACTTCCAGCGCAACCAGCTCGTGCCGATGAAAGGGCGCGTGCGGCTTTGTCCCTACTACTTCGTCGCCGGCAACGGCGATGCGGCGCGCGCCGAACTGGGCGGCGTGCTGGCCACCATTTGCCCGGCCGACAAGAAGATCATTCATGGCATGACGGATGCGGTCTTTTGCCCCTGTGCGATATGAGCTTGACTGAATTCATCCTCCTGGCCGCCAGCTCGCTGTTTGTCATCGTGGACCCGATGGCCGCGGTGCCGGCATTTCTGGCCATGACACCGACGGACACAGCGGAACAGAGGATCAGGATGGCACGCCTTGCCTGTTGCGTGGCGGGAGGCGTGCTGCTGGCCTTCGCCATCGCCGGCAAGTGGATCTTCAAGTTCCTCGGCATCACCATGCCCGCTTTCCAGCTCGCTGCCAGCGTGGTTCTGCTCCTGATCGCGCTCGACATGTTGCGCGCGCAGCGCTCCCGCGTTCAGGAAACCTCGGAGGAGACGGCGGCCGGCGTCGAGAAAACGGACATCGCCATAACCCCGCTGGCAATTCCCATGTTGTCCGGCCCCGGCGCCATATCCACGGCCATCATGCTCCACAATCAGGCAAGCGGCTTGAGCCAGCGCGTCGCCCTGTATCTGTGCATCGGGGCCGTTTGCCTGGCCAGCTACCTGATCCTCCGCCTTTCGGCGCGCAGCGCCCGCTGGCTTAGCCCGATCGCCATGAGCATCACCGTGCGCGTCATGGGTCTGCTCCTGGCGGCCATAGCGATTCAATTCACCCTCAATGCCCTCCGGGAACTGAATCCGGTCTGGTTCCCCGCTGCAACCTCAGGGTAAACGATGTTCTCCCCCTGCTCTTGGGCGCCACAATTACCCACATTCCTTACAAAAGCACTTGCGTACGGCAGAAGCTCAGGCATTATTAAGTTGTCCTTTGGATCGCGGGGTGGAGCAGCCCGGTAGCTCGTCAGGCTCATAACCTGAAGGTCGCTGGTTCAAATCCAGCCCCCGCAACCAA